>NZ_JBQFNZ010000004.1:0-337883 GCF_056532945.1 Ruegeria sp. H7 | reverse complement strand
GCCAAACAGTCACTGGACAAGCTGCTGCCCATGATCGATTGATCAAACGGGTCGTAATCCAAACGCAAAGGGCGCCAATGGGCGCCCTTTTTGCGGCGCGTCGGATGGCCGTTCAGAAACCGATCTGGCCGGTTTCGTCGTGGATCACCGCATCCACGTCGATCTCCACCATCAGACCGGGTTGCGTCAAACCTGCCTGAACGGCGGTCAGGACCGGGTCTATGCCCCGGAACACCTCACCATGCACGCGGGCGAACTCACCTGCCTTTGACAGGTCGGTCAGATAGGCCCGCACCCGGCCCACATGGCGCAGCTCGGCGCCCATCTGCTTTAGCGCGTCTTCGGTGCGGGACAGGATATAGCGCGTCTGCGCGCCCACATCGCCGGGCGCATGGATGCGGCCCGTGGGTTCGATTGCCGTCGTGCCCGCGACCCAGACAAATGGCCCGATCCGCTTGGCCCGGGAATACGAGGCGACCTCTTCAAACCGTCCGCCGGATTTCCAGATGCGGACCGTCACAGGCCCAGCCTCAGCCGGATGGCATCCGCTGCCGTTTGCAGCGCCGCCTGTTCCGAAAGCGTCAGGCGCAATTCCTCGACCTCGACCAACCCACCCGCGCCAAGATGGGCAGGCACGCCCAGTACCACGCCATCAATGCCATATTCGCCCTGCAGCATGACCGAGACCGGAACCGGGCCGGTCCGCGCACCTCGGATGTGGTCGATCAACTCGATCGAGGCATGGGCCGGGGCAATCGTCGCGGACCCCGATTTCTTGAGCGCCACAACCTGCCCGCCCCCGGTGATCGCATCCTGCACGCAGGCATCGATCTGCCCGGGCGACAGGAATACATCCAGCGGACGGCCCTTGATGCGGGCGCGACTGGGGATCGGGGCCATCTCGTCACCGTGACTGCCAAGCGTAAACGCCTCGACGTCCGCAGGTGTGACACCGGCGGCCATCGCCAGCGCGTTGCGGAACCGGCTGCTGTCCAGCGTGCCCGCCATGCCTAGCACCCGTTCGCGCGGAAAGCCCGTCGCGCGCAGCATCTCGACCGTCATTTCGTCCAGCGGGTTGGTCACTACGATGACGATGGCATCTGGGGTCGCGGACCGGATCGCCTCGGCCGCCGGACGGATCACGCGGGCGTTCACGTCGATCAGATCGGCGCGGCTCATGCCCGGGCGGCGGGCGCGACCTGCGGTGACGACGACAACCTCGGCCCCGGCCACCAGATCCAGCGTTTCACCTCCGACACAACGGGCGCGGGCCCCGGTGATGCCGGATGTGTGGTTGAGATCCAGCGCGGTTGAGGCCGCTAGCCCCGGCGCAATGTCGATCAGCGCAATCTCATCCGCGAGATCCGCCATCGCCGCCAGATGCGCGATATTGCCGCCAACGCCCCCGGCCCCCACCAGCGCCAGCTTACCCAGCCTGCGCGCCTTGCGCGGCGCGCGCGACGGGGCGACCCATTTGGGCGAGCGGCGATAAAGCACCCGGCGCATCGATACCGCACCATCGGTGCGCGGCGGTTGCGGGCGTTCCAGCGGCCCATCCACCAGTGTGATCCCTACGCGTTCTGCGGTTTCGCGGGCCAATGCGGTCACGATGTCACCGGGCATAACCTCGAACACGATCCTGCCGCGGCGGCGGGCGTCTTCGACCGCGTCCGAACCTATGACGCGCGGGGTGGCCATCACCCGGCCTGCCCGTCCACGGCCTCGATGGCGCGGGTGGCGGCCTCGACGGCAGTTTTGACCGAGTTTTCCGAGCCCGAAATGAACAGACGCCCAAACCGCCCCACCGCACGCACCTCGACAATGTCGATCTCGGCGGCTTTCTCGGCCTCGTTCGCGGCAATCGAGATATAGGCGGCGGGCGCACATTCCACGATGCCCAGCGTCTGCCCGGGCACGATCAGCGCCCCCTTGCGCCATTTGTTCAGCAATTGCGCCTGATAGGGTTCGACGCTGGTGATGATCTGCGTCGAACTGATCGCGGGCTTCAGCCGGTCCGACATAGACGCGCCCAGTTCCGCCAGCATCGCATCGCGCGCGGCGGACACTTCGGCATTCGAGGGCGAGCGCAGGATGAAAAACCCGAACTCGCGTTCCACCATCTGCGTCGTCGCCTCGACCGAGGACGCCTTGAGCGCCCGGTCGATCAGCGAGAACACCCCGTTGCCGGGCGCAAACTCACCAATCAGCACGGTGTCGCCGGACAAGGGCACCGATCCCTGCACCGTCGCGCCGTTATAGGCGGCGAATTTGGGTTGCAGGTTGTCGATCTGCATCAGCGCCCGGATGGTGATCTCGCTCATGCGCCATACTCCTCGTAAATGTCGCGCCAGGGTCTGCTTTCATAGGCGACCCGCTTGATGTTGATCAGATGCAGGGCCGTCACATTGTCCGAGGTGATCGAGCCCGACCACGTGCCCGTGCCCAGCATGAAGGACGGCTCCAGATCGGTGGAATAGCCCATGCCGCCCATGATCCCCGGCGTATTCACCAGCACCCGGCCCGTGGGCACGGATGCGAACCGGGCCACCACCTCGGGATCATCGGAGTGGATGACCGAGGAATGGCCCCAGCCTTCGAATTTGGCGATGGATTGCGCCAGTTCGATGCCGTGATCGGTGGATTTCGCCTCATAAAACGCCAGCACCGGGTTCAGCTTTTCCGCCGAAAGAGGGCGGTGCCAGCCCACTTCGACCTCTTCCGACACCAGACAGCGGGTGCGCGGCGGGATCGAGAATCCGGCGGCATCGGCCAGCGCCTGCGGGCTTTGCCCGACCAGTTCCGGGTCCATCATCCGCGCGCCTTTGAAGATCACTTTGGCCAGCCGGTCGGCCTCAGCCGGGGTGCAGAAATAGGCCCCCTTGAGTTTCAGCTCATGCCGCAGGTCGCGGGCGATTTCGGGGTCTGCCACCACCGCCTGCTCGCTGACACAGGCGGTGCCATAATCGAAACTTTTCGAGGTCACGATCATCTCGGCCACTTCGGCCAGATCGCGGGCTTTGGATTTATGCACGTAACAGGGCACATTGCCTGCCCCAACTGCCAGCGTCGGCTTGCCGCTGGAATAGGCGGCCTTGACCATCGCCGGGCCGCCCGTGGCCATCACGACCGAGGTGCGGCGGTGTTTCATCAACTCAGCCGTGCCCTGAATGGTCACCGCATCAAGGCACTGGATCAGCCCTTTGGGCGCACCCATCTGCTCGGCCACACGGGCCATCATGCGTACGGTTTCGATCCCGCATTTCACGCCGCGCGGATGCGGGGCGCAGACGATGGCATTGCCCGCCTTCACCGCCGACAGCACCTTGTAAACAATGGTCGAGGTCGGGTTCGTAACCGGAATCAGCGCGGCCACCACGCCCATCGGTTCGCCAAAGGCCGCGACCTTGGTGGCGTCGTCCCGCCAGAGCAGGCCAAGGGTCGTCACGTCCCGCAGATGGTCCGCAACCGACAGGGCGTTGAACAGGTTCTTGACCCGCTTGTCGGGTACGTTGCCATACCCGGTTTCCTCGACCGCCAGTTGTCCCAGCCGTTCAGCCTCGGGCTCGATGGCGCGGGCCATGGCGTCGACGATGGCATCCACCTGCGTCGGGTCGGTGCCCAGAAAGGCGCGGTAGGCCTCGAACGCGGTTTCAGCAGCACGGCGGGCGGCGGCGATGGAGTTCAGGTCAGCGTCCATCACGCGCCTCCGGTGGCTATGGTGTCAAAGATACGGCGGGCCTGATCGACGTCGCCTGCGGTGATTCCGATCGTTTCCAGCCGACGACCGGCGGCGGCCACGTCCGCGCCGAGTATCCGGTCGGACATGGCGATCAGGCTGCTGGTCAGCGGCGTCGGAATTCCTGCCAGTTCCCCGGCCGACACAAGCGGCACCAGAGAGCCCAATACCCCGTCGCGCATCAAACCGCGCGCGGCCTGCTGATCCGGGATCGGACGCGCACCGGCGCCCCGCTCGGTCCCGGCAAAGGTCGAGACCCAGTCTTCGGTCTGCGGCAGGTTGCGTACACCAAAGGCGGCGGCTATGCGCCGCCTCTCGTCGGCAAGCCCGTGAATCACCGCCATCTGGTCGGCACCGATCAACGCGGCAAAGGTCTGGTTCGCCGCAAGCGGAACACCACCCATCGGCACGGTGGGACCGCCGGTGCCCATCGCCGCACCACCAAGGATCAGCGCCGGGATCTCAACGGCGGCAGACAGGTCGCTGAACCCCGATGCCAGAACCGACTCGACCGGGTGCAGGTTCGGCAGGTAGCGCGACAGCGCGTCCAGAACCTGATCCCGCCCGCGCGGCAAGGTCGCCGCAGCCATCGGTGCGGCTTGCGAAAGCGTCAGGCCCGAGCCCTCGGCCCTGTACCAATAGGGCAGGCCCTGAACCTCGACCAGCGTGACATCGGCGGTGCATCCGCCGATCCGCAGCAGCCATGCGGTTTCAATCGCGCCCAGCGACCGGCCCGGGGCCAGAACCAGTATCTGCCCGTCGCTCAGGTGATCGGCCAGCACCATGGCATAGGTACGTTGCTTGTGGATCGGACCGGTCAGGAAAATCGCTTGAGCGTCGCGCACCGCCGCATCCAGTTCCGCCGTGGTGCGCACCGATGGACCATCGCGGTCCACCTGATAGGTGCCCACCGGCCCATCACCCTGAATGCCGATGCCCGAGGATTGGGCCAGCAGCGCCAATTCGGCCCCATAGGCCGAAAACAGGGTGACATCGGCCCCTTTGGCCAGACACAACGCCGCCAGCAGGCGGGCGTCTGGCGCGCCGCCCAGAACGCAAATACGGTCCAGCCGGGGCGGCTCGGGCGCGTCCCGCGTGGCGCCGCGTGTCACGGCGCGGGTGAAATCCTCGAATCCGGCTGACATGAGACCTCCTCAGACGGGATCAGGCTGTCGAACCGGAACCGAGGCTGTCGATGATCCCCTCAAGCTCGTCATGAGGGCGCGCGATGACGTGGACCGAGACCACTTCGCCCACCTTGTTGGCCGCTGTCGCACCCGCGTCGGTGGCCGCCTTGACCGCGCCGACCTCGCCGCGCACAAGCGTTGTGACGAGCCCGCCGCCGGCCTTGGTCTGGCCCACAATTGCAACGCTGGCCGCTTTGACCATCGCGTCGGCTGCTTCGATTGCACCGACCAGACCCCGGGTCTCGATCATGCCAAGGGCCATCTGCCCCGCCACTGGTTTCGCCATTTTCTGTTCCTCCGAAAATAAAAGTTCCGCGTGTTGTGACTCAGGTGATCGAAACGCGATCCACCACCGCAACGATGGCCAAATCGACGGGGGCCGTGGACAGCCCCGCAGCCATGCGCGCCGCCGATCCGGTGACGACCAGCACCGTGTCGCCCACCCCCGCGCCGCAGGTGTCGACCGCCACGCGCGCCGGGTCGATCAGCTTTCCCTTACCGTCGACCAGATCGGTCAGCAGCAGTTTCGATCCTACCAGCTTGGCGTCCTTGGCGGTTGCCGTGACGGTTCCTGCGACTTTGCCCAGATGCATCAGAGCGTCCTCAGATAGCGGTCCAGTTCGACCTGCGTGACCTGCTGGTTGAAGAAATCCATCTCGCGCTCGGCCTGTTGCACCACCAGTTGCCATTGCATCTCGCCCAGCACGTCGCGCAGCCAGTCCGATCCCTGCGCCAGCGCAATGGCCGTTGGCAGATCGGTCGGGATCGGATCGCCGATACCCTCTTCATAGGCGTTTCCGGGTGTGGGATCGGTGGGGGTCAGCCCCTGTTCGATCCCGTCCAGACCGGCGGCAATCTCGGCGGCGAGCAGCAGGTAGGGGTTCGCATCCGCCCCCGCATCGCGCTTTTCGACGCGCACGGCACTGTCGGAGCCCTCGATCACCCGAATGCCCACGGTGCGGTTGTCAAAGCCCCAGCTGGTGTTGATCGGGCAGAACGTATAGGGCTGCCGACGGCGATAGCCGTTGACCGTCCCGCTGCCGCAAATCGACATCTCGCACATGCGCCGTTGCAGACCGGCGATGAAGGACTTTCCGGTGTCGTTGATCTTTCCATTGTCGGCAAAGACGTTCACGCCGTCCTTCCACAGCGAATAATGCGTGTGGAACCCGTTGCCGGACTGATCAAGGAACGGCTTGGGCATGAAGGTCGCCAGATAGCCATGGGCAATGCCCAACTGGCGGATCAGGGATTTGAACAGAACCACGCGGTCCGCTGCCGCTAGGGCTTCGCCATAGCGGATATTCACCTCGATCTGACCGGCTGCGTATTCCGGGTTCGACTGTTCGATGGGAATGCCGCATTCGTTGATCTGCTGGCGGATCGGGCCAACGATATGTTCCATCCGCGCGGCGCGGCCCAACCCATAGACCTGAATGCCGCTGTCGCGCGGCTGGCCGGTTTCGGGGTCCAGCAGGTAGAACTCCAGCTCGGTACCCACATTGACCTCGAACCCCATGGCGCGGGCGCGGTCGACCTGACGGACCAGAGCTTGTCGGGGATCGATCGGCACCGGCTTGTGATCCATACCCTCGGCGCGGCCAAAACAGACTGCCACGCCGGGCTCCCACGGCACCGGCACGGGCTGCGTCAGCGGAAACACATGCATGTCCGGATAGCCGTTGTCGAAATTGACGTATGGCGTGTCCCAGACATCGCAGGTCATGTCGATGGCCAGCAGGGCAATCGACAGCGCATTGCCGCTTTGACAAACGTGATCCCAATGGCTGGCCGGAATGCGCTTACCGCGCATGATGCCGTTCAGATCACCCACACCCAGAATGACGGTATGTATGCCCTCGGGCAGTTCAAACCCCGAACTCATTTGCGCGCGCTCCCTGTTTTTGGCTTTATAATTTCTGTATTCTGTATACAGTATTCACAAAGCCAGCCCGGAAACAAGGAAAATCTGCGCCATGTCCAAAAGCTCTGTCATTGTTGTCGGGGGTGGTATTGCCGGGGTCATGACAGCGCTGACCCTGCAACGGCGCGGCGAGACCGTGACGCTGATCGACCGGTGGGAGCCGGGACATTCCCGTGCATCTTCAACGGATTACAACCGGGTGATCCGCGCCATTTCCGGGCGGGACGAGTTCTATACCCGGTGGGCGCGCGAAAGCCGCCTGCGGTGGCTCGAGCTGCAGGCCGAGAGCGGGCAGAACCTGATGTATGAATGCGGCGCGCTGATTCTGGCGACCGGCGGGCATTGCGACTGGGAAGACGCCACAGCCGAGACCTTCGACCGGGTTGGCGTGCCCTATTACAAGTTCGCGCGGCAGGACATCGAAGCCCGGTTTCCGCAGTTCCGGGTGCCCGATATCGACTATGCCCTGTTCGAGCCCGAGGCCGGGATGCTGATGGCCCATCGCTGCGTGCTGACCGGGCTGGACCTGTTCCGCCGGGCGGGCGGCACCGTGCAACGGGGCCGCGTCACCACCGACGGGTCCGAGCGTCCGATGCTGGACGGCAAACCGCTTGAGGCCGATCTGATCGTCATCGCCACCGGCCCCTGGATGGCGGATATGTTCCCCAAAACGATCAAGCCGATCTCGACCGTGGTTGGGGTCAATGTCCTGTATACCTCGACCCCCGACGGGTCCGAGGATTTCGACATGAGCCAGATGCCCTGCTGGATCGATCACGGGCAGGGCTCATTCGGGCTGCCGTCCTCCGAAGGTTCGGGGGTCAAGGCGGCGGTGGTGATCCCCGACAAGATCGATCTGGACAATGACGAACGGCTGATCCGCCGGGAAACGCTGGGCCGCACCCGCAGCTATATCCGCCACCGCCTGCCGGGGCTGGACGGGCAACGGGTGGTGGATTCCAAGTTCAACCAGATCATCCTGACGCCCGACACCCATTTCATCGTCGACTGGCACCCCGAGCATGACAACGTGCTGTTCGCCGGTGGGTGCTCGGGACATCTGTTCAAACATGCCCCGGTGTTCGGAGAGTTTGTGGCAGGCGTCGGATTAAAGGATTTCGGCACCGCAGACCGGTTCAAGATCACAGGTCGCAGAAAGCTGAGCCCCAAGGAAAGCCCCAGCGGGCGTTAACCCCCGGGTTGGTCGGGCCTGTAGGTTCCGCGAAACAGATCAACGGCCTGAGACACCGCCAGATCCGTGGGCACGTCGCTGGTTTGCAGGTCGGCCAGACCGGCATCGGCCTCATCCCCGGTCAGAAACACATCGCGCCCGCGCTGGAACAGGTCGCGCAGGTGGACGGCCTGGTATTCGGGATGAAACTGCACCGAACGCGCCGGGAAATCATAGTCCAGCGCCCCAACCGGGCAGTGACTGGCCGTCCCCGTCACCCGCGCGGATGGCGGCACCTTGGTCACTTGGTCCTGGTGCCAGACATAGGCGTCCACTTGATCGCCGCCATACTCAAAGCGCCGTGCGCCGACGATATTGCCAACCGCCGCCTTTTCGGCTTTGCCGCCATAGACATCGGCCATGATCTGATGGCCGAAACAGATGCCAAAGACCGGCTGTTGCCCGGCTTTGCAATCCACCAGAAACGCCCGCAAGGGCTGCATCCAGTCGGTGTCGTCATAGACCCCAAATTCCGAGCCTCCGACGATCACGCCATCGAACTCCGCCAGCGCGGGCAGTGGCGCTCCGTCCACCACGTCGGTTGCGGTAAACCGTGCCTCGGGCAGGTGCGGCGCAAGCCAGTCGCGGATCTGCTGCGCGGTGCGCGGCAGACCCTGCAACAGCGGCAGCGGATGGCCGGTCAGTTCAAGAAGTGCGATCCTCACCAATCAAACGCGCGGTCGATCCCGGCCATTTTCACGCCGGTAAAAGCCGAGGCCTCAAAGCTGAGCGCGCGTAGGTCTTCGACCTCCAGATTATGGACCGAGGATTTGCCGCAGGCCTTGGCCAGTGCGGTGATCTCCATCGTCATTGCGGTCAGATAGCGGGCGATGCGCTCGGCCCCTGCATGGGGGTTCATGCGCGCCTCAAGGTCCGGGTCCTGCGTGGCCACACCCACCGGGCAGCGGCCCGTATGGCAATGGTGACACGCGCCCGGAGAGGTGCCCAAAGCGGTATAATCCTCAAGATAGCGCGGGCTGTTGCACCCCAGCGCCACCATCGCCGCGTTGCCGATCATCACCGCATCCGCGCCCAAGGCCAGACATTTGGCCGCATCCACACCCGACCGGATGCCACCGGCGGCCACAAGGGACACTTTGCCGGTCATGCCGCAGTCGTCCAACGCCTCGCGCGCTGCGCGAATGGCGCTCATGGTCGGGATGCCGGTGTGGTTCAGCAGCAGTTCGGGCGAGGCCCCGGTGCCGCCCTCGGCCCCGTCCACCACAACCACATCCGCGCCCGCTTTGGCGGCAACTGCCACGTCGAACCGGGGGCGGGTTGCGCCCATCTTGATGAAGATCGGCACCTGATAGTTGGTGGCAATCCGCAATTCCTCGATCTTGACGGACAGATCGTCGGCCCCAAGGAAATCCGGATGCCGGATGGTCGAGCGTTGATCGACCCCTTCGGGCAATGTTCGCATCTGGCTGACACGCGGGCTGACCTTCATGCCCAGCAACAGGCCGCCGGTTCCCGGCTTGGCCCCCTGCCCCACGACAATTTCCAGCGCATCGGCGCGGCGCAGATGGTCCAGATCCACGCCATAGCGAGCGGGCGACATCTGATAGAGCAGGCGCTGCGAGGCTTCGCGCTCTTCCTCCAACATGCCGCCTTCGCCGGTGCAGGTCATGGTGCCCACTTTTGACGCCCCATAGCCCAGCGACGCCTTGGCCGAGGCCGACAATGCGCCGAAAGACATGGAGGCGATGTAGATCGGGATTTTCAACTCCAGCGGACGTTCGACCAACCCGCGCCCACCGCCCAGAACGGTCGTCGTATCGCAACTCTCACGATAGCCTTCCAGCGGCAGGCGGGTCATGGTTGCGGGGACAAATGTCAGGTCGTCAAAGGTCGGCATCCGCTTATTGAACGTGTTGTAGCCGCGCACCTGATACCGGCCCAACTGCGCCAAAGCGTGAACCTCCGAGATCGCCTCGGGCGTCCAGCGCGTCGATCCGCCTTCGACGTATGAGGAGGGCACACCCGCCGGGCGACCCTCGATTGCGCCTGCGTCGCGGAACCGGATTTCCTCCTCGGGGGCGACGTCGAATGGATACTCATAGGGTTTACTCAGATCATGAGCCATGCGCTTGCGTCCCTGCTTTCAAAATACCAAAGGCGTTGACCGGAAACCATCTTGCGCCAGTTCCGGGAACGGTCGACCAGCCCCAGCGGATCGAGGATCGCGTCGACCTCGGCCACTTCCTCCGCGGTCGGTTCGATCACGTTGACATCGACGCCGACGCTGTCGACCTCACCCGCGACCCAAACCTCGCCTTCCCACAAGGCATCAGCGCAGGATTCGCCCGCGCCGCCCAATGCGATGATCCGCCCGGAATGCGCCATAAAGCCGGATTGATAGCCGATCTTGCCTTCGACCACGATATTGCCACCCTTCATGGCGACGCCGACCCGTGGCCCGGCATCGCCCTTGACGTGGATCGTGCCGCCGATCATCGCTGCGCCGCAGGACATGCCCGCATAACCGCCGACAGTGATGTGGCCCTTGGCCATGCCTTCCCCCACGGCCCAGCCGCAATTGCGTTCGATGGTGATATTGGCCCCGGTATTCAGCCCGCCGCAGTAATACCCAACCGAGCCTTCAAAGGTGATGTCCACATTATCCGGCAGGCCCACGCCCAGATTGTGCCGGGACAGCGTATCCACAACCCGGATCGGCCGACCCGTGGCGCAGGCGGCCATGATGTCCCGGTTCACCTCGCGGATATGGCGCTTGCCAACCTCGATAACGATCTCATCCATCTGTGCTGCCACCTCGCTCATGCTGCCAGGGTCCGGTTGCCGACGCCCCAGATGCCGGTCAGCGAGGGGCCGTCATAGTTGATCACGTCGCATTCCTCGGTCATCACCCGGCGCACCGCCTGTTCCTCGGTCGCAGCGGCCAGATCGCCGTTGCGGTTGACGACGACCAGCGGCTTCATCGCAAAACGATCCTTGGCAAAGCCGATCCCGTCCGGCGTGGCGATCATGTAGGTAAAGACCCCGTCGATCGAAGTGATCGACTTTTTCAACGCCTGCTCCATGGTCAGGCCCGCTTTCATCTGGTCGCTGACCCAGACCGCGATCAACTCGCTGTCATTCTCGGTCAGGAACCGATAGCCCGCGCGGGTCAACCGGTCGCGCCAAGTGAAATAGTCGGTGATCTGCCCGTTATGGACAATCGCCACATCCGAAAACGGCCGCGCCCAGAACGGGTGCGAGGCATTGGGCAGTACCGAGCTTTCCGTCGCCAGCCGCGCGTGGCCCAACCCATGGGTGCCGATCATGTCGCGCACGCCATGTTTCTCGGCCACCGCTTCGGCCCCGCCGATATCCTTGATGATCTCAAGGCTGCGGCCACAGGACTGAACCTCGATCCGGTCGGTCAGTTCATCGGCATCTGCGACCCAGGCCTGCAAATTCGACGGGTCCGAGATCTCGATCCGAAAACAGTAATGGCGGTTTTCATCCGTCACGATCCGGGGGTCGGACAGAAAGCTGCTGCCATGTTCACGCAGAACGGATTCAAAGGCGGTCAGGTCCGCATCCTGCCGGGATTTGTCAAACCCCATGCCACGCAGGACATACCCGGTTTCCCGTGGCACGCCATAGACAGCAAACCCGGTGCTGTCCGCGCCCCGGTGTTCCTGCGCATCCATCAGGTCAACCAGATCCGCACCAACCTTGCCGGGCGCGGCCAGTATCCTGCCAGCTATTCCACACATGAAGAGCTCCCTGTTCAATCGCGTCTGTATACTGTATACAGTACACGAGTAATAGCAACCCTATTCGCCTTGGCACCTGTTGGATTTTTGAATACAGAATTCAAAAGACAGAAAGAGAGGCTGCGAGTGGCTCTGAAACAAATAAAGACACAACGCCGACGGCTGGCGGATGAGGTCTATGATCAACTGGTCGACGCGATCATGAGTCGCGAGATCACGACCGAGGACCGGCTGGTGCAGGAAAAACTGGCCGCCGAGCTTAACATCAGCCGCACCCCCGTGCGCGAGGCCTTGATGCGGCTGGAAACCGAAGGCGTGCTTGAGGTTGCGGCCAGCGGCGGTTTTCGTCTCGCCCAGATGGATCAGAACGAGGTCCGGCAACTGTATCAGGCGCGGGCCGCAATCGAAGGGCAGGCAGCTCGAATTCTGGCCGTTCACGCCGAACCGGACGTGCTGAACCGACTGCGAGATTTAATCCGCCGCGAAGAGGATCTGACAGACCCGTCCACCCGCGACTATTTCATCGCCAACCGCCGTATCCACCGGGCCTTCATGGTCGAGGCGGGCAACAAGTTCCTGTTGGACATGTTCGACATGATCTGGGGCAAGGCGATGGCGTTTCATCTGTTTTCGGCCATTGAAAACGTCGATATTTCAAAGTCCCTGGGAAACCATCTGATGCTGGTCGACGCCATTGCTTCGGGTGACGCGACCGAAGCGCTTGAAACCTTTACCGCCCATATTCAGGCCGGTTTTGACCTGCAGATCGAAGGGCTGAAGGAAGAACACAAAAGCTAAAGCCGGTGACGGGCAGTCCAGACGGCCAGCCCGTCCGTGGATGACGCGACGATACAAATGCAAAGCAGGGGCCTCCGTGTCATCGTTTGTCAGAAATGACAGAAATGAACGTGAGCGCCATGACCACATCCGCATCAATGAGCCACCTGCCCACGCATGAGGTGCAAAACCAGCCCGTCCCCCGCGATGGTTTTGATCTTTGGGCCACCGACCCGATCCTGCGCGATCACATCGGGCTGAGTCAGGCCGATACCGCACAGATCGCCGATATGGGTGCCCGACTGGGCAGCGCCGAGATGCGCGAAGCCGGACGCGAGGCCAACCGGGTCGAGCCCAAGCTGATCAGCTTTGACCGCTCGGGCCGCAGGCTGGACGAGGTGCGGTTTCACCCCGGTTATCACAAGATCATGGATCTGGCGTTTACCTCGGGCATTGCCGCAGCGGCCTGGGACGGGGCCAAGGGTGGGCACACTCACTACATGGCGGGCATGTATATGCTCAGCCAGGTTGAACCGGGAACAAGCTGCCCGGTGACGATGACCTATGCCGCCACGCCGTCGCTGATGGCCGCGCCCGAGCTGGAGCGGATCTGGCGGCCCAAGCTGACCGCGCGGGCCTATGACACGGACATGAAACCGGTACAGCAAAAACGCGCCGCCACCCTTGGCATGGCGATGACCGAGAAACAGGGCGGCTCGGACGTGCGGGCCAACACCACCGTGGCCACGCCCGACGGTGACGCCTATCTGCTGCGCGGGCACAAATGGTTCTGTTCGGCCCCCATGTCGGACGGCTTCCTGACGCTGGCGCAGGCCCCCGGCGGGCTGACCTGTTTTCTGGTGCCCCGCTGGCTTGAGGGCGAGCGCAATTCGCTGCACGTGATGCGCCTGAAAGAGAAGCTGGGCAACAAGGCCAATGCCTCGTCCGAGATCGAATATCACGACACGCTGGCCTATCGCGTGGGTGATGAGGGGCGCGGCGTGCCCACCATCATCGAAATGGTGCAGCACACCCGTCTGGGCACTGCCATGGCACCCGCCGGTCTGATGCGCGGCGCGCTGGCCGAGGCGAAATGGTGGGTCGAAAGACGCTCGACCTTTCAGCGCCGGTTGATCGACCAGCCGATGATGCGGTCGGTTCTGGCCGATCTGACGCTGGATTTCGAAGGCACAACCGCGCTGGCCCTGCACATCGCACGCGCCTTTGACAGCGGCTCGGCAGATGACATGGCCTATGCCCGTATCGCGGTCGCGCTTTCCAAGTTTCTGGGCAACAAGCTTGCGCCAACGATCGTCTATGAAGCGATGGAGTGTCTGGGCGGCGTTGGCTACACCGACGACACGCCCCTGCCCTTGCTGTTCCGTGAAACGCCGCTCAATTCGATTTGGGAAGGGTCCGGCAATGTGATCTGTCTGGACGTGTTGCGCGCCCTGACGCGCGAACCGGAAAGCGGTGAGGCACTGCGCGCGGATCTGGACAAGGCGCGCGGGGCCAACACCGCCTTTGATGCCGCACTTGATCAGCATTTTGCCCGCTGGCCTGCCCTTCCGGCAGAAGCGGAGGCCCGGTGGTTTGCCGAAAGCCTGGCCACGTTGATGACTGCGTCGGTGCTGCTGCGTCATTCACCCGCCGCAGTGTCGGATGCCTATGTCGCAACCCGCCTGAACCCGGAAGGGCGCGGCCGGATCTACGGGGCCGTCAGCGGCATGGACACCAGCGCCATTCTTGAGCGGCTGGGTTAACCCCCAACAGCCAACCGGTCCAGCCGTGCGGCGCGCGGCTGGGCAGCTTGCCTGATGCCTGAATGCTAGCCTTACATGCGCAAGACTTAGCTGTGCCCTTCCTTACCTGACCTGAATTCATCAGCGCCAGGGCACCCCCCGTTGCACCCCTGAATGACGCAATCGACAAACAGCTCAACTGCGCGTCGTTGCAGGTTGGACGTCCGCGTCGCCAGAAAAAAGGTCGAGGTCCAGTGCAATCGATCAGGGGCCAGCGCCTTTAGGTTCTTCTTACGGCCCATGCTCTCGGCGTAATGAACCGGCAAAGGGCCCAAATAGGCTCCGGTTTCGATCAGCGTCGCCATCGCCTCCATGTTTGCCACAACGGCCTTGGGATCGCTGGGTTGAAGTTCGGGCGGCATCAGCGCGCTGTACGAGCGCTGGCAAATCTCGAAACGTGACGCGACACTCAGGTCAATATCCTCGTCCGGCCAGTCGAACAGCGGATGACCCCGACCGCAATACAGCCGGTGCTCCTCATCACACAGTTTGGTATAGCGCAATTCGGGTACCTGGCTTCGGAACGGCGCAATGGCCACGTGCACATCGCCCGAAATCAGCCTTTGCGTCAGTTCGGTCGGTGAGGCCACCACCATTTCCAGCCTGACCTCATTCGGGCGGTCAAGGAATTGTTGCAGGGACCGGGTCAGGTGCAGATCGGTCAGGGTATTCACCGCATCTACGATGCCGATCCGCAGATCGCCTGTGACGGCATCCCGAAGCTCCAGCAATTCGGCATCGAAATCCCGGATGTTGCGCAGGATCTCACCAGCCTTGCGATAGGCGATCTCACCCCGTTCGGTCAGGCGAAACCCACCGCGCCCACGTTCGCAGATCCGGTACCCCAACGCCTCTTCCAGATCACGGATTCGGATGCTGATCGCGGATTGGGTGATGCCCAAAGCGTATTGCGCATCCGTGAAGCCGCCGCATTCCACGACGGTCACGAAGGTTTCCAGCAGTGTATTTCTGAACAGTTTCAACGGCGTCAGCTCTGGCAGATTGTGACGTTTACTTACACAACTTTCATTTATGTGAACATAAGCAATATGATATTTTTTCGTGTAATGATCTGTGCTGTGCTTCTTCCCAACAAGACCCCCAAAAGGATAAAAGGGAGGACCCCCGCATGACCTTCACTCTACGACAAATGCGCACGACCGCAGCCGCCGCCCTGCTTGGCCTTGCCCCATTCACCGCCTTGGCTGAGGACTGGAAATTCGCCATCGAGGAAATTCCGGGCTCGATCATGGATGCCTACGCGCAAGAGTTCAAATCGCGCATCGAGGCCGCAACCGACGGCGAAGTCACCGTCACTGTCTTTCCGATGGGCACGCTGGGCACGCCCACCGAAACCGTGGAACAGGCCGCTGATGGCGTGATCCAGTTCACCAACGTTTCGATCGGCAACCTGGGTACCGTTGTGCCGGAAAGCCAGGTGTTCCTGCTGCCCTATCTGCTGCCCTCCGACCCGGCAGCGATTTCAGAAGTGCTGAGCAGCTCGGAAACCATCTATGGTCCGCTGAATGACGATTTCCGCATGCGCGGGCTGGAAGTTCTGACCATGTATTCCGAAGGTCCGCAGGTCTGGACCACCAACCGTGAAATCCGCACCCCCGAGGATTTCGACAACTTCAAAATGCGTGTGATGGTTTCGCCTATTCTGGTTGAAACCTACAACAACATGGGCGCCAGCCCAACCCCTCTGCCGTTTGGCGAAGTGTTCGGCGCGCTGCAACTCGGTGCCATCGACGGTCAGGTCAACCCGATCCCGACCATCGAAGAGATGAAGTTCTACGAAGTCACCAGCCACCTGATCTGGGCTGGCGAACAGGAACTGGTCACCACCGTTGTTGCCGGGTCCGACTGGTTCGAAACCCTGACCCCCGACCGTCAGCAACTGGTGCGTGACACCATGGCCGACATGACCGGCTTCATCGACGGTGTTGTCACCGACTTCAACCAGCAGCGTCTGGATATCATCAAGGAAGCCAAGCCCGATATCGGTCTGGTCGTCCTGAGCGAAGAAGAGCGTGACGCCTTCCGCGCACGCAGCACCGGCACATCGGCAGCCTATGTCGAGACCGTAGGCCCCCGCGGTCAGGAATTGCTGGACGCCCTGCAGGCCGAACTGGCCGGAAATTAACCACTCCCCCACCACTCACTCCAAACTTCCTCACGCGCTCTGCGCGTGAGGCTTTCTAAAAGGGGGGACACCATGGAAAACGGGACTGCCACTCCTTTCGGCATTTTGGGAAAGGTCGACGCCGTCATAGGCCGGATCGAAGTCTGGATCCTGGGCTGGGGCATCATCCTGATGGCCGTCAACACAATCGCCAATGTCTTTGGCCGCTATGTGTTCAACCAATCCATCTATTTTTCCGAAGAATTGAACGAGTTCCTGATCGTGATCGTCACCTTCATGGGGCTGGGCTATGCCACCCGCAAAGGCATCCATATTCGCATGTCGGCGATCTATGACGCGCTGCCGATCAAGATGCGCAAGGGCCTGATGGTCGTCATCGCCGCCACCACCGCCGTCGTCATGGCCGTACTGGCCTGGTACGCGCTGGAATATGTGCAGAAAGTTGCCTCGCGCGGGCGGATCACCCCGGCGCTGCAACTGCCGCTGTATCTGACCTATGTCTGGGTGGTGATCGGTCTGGCGCTGGCCTCGTTCCAATACCTGCTGACCGCGATCCGGAACCTGAATTTCGCTGATGAGGACGTCTACGTCTCGTACCTCGAAATTGACAGCTACGAAGACCCCGAAACCGCAGCCGCCATCAAGAAATTCGAGGAGGCCGACAAATGACCGAGTTGATGCTGGCCGTCATGATCGTCCTGCTGCTGGCGGGCTTCCCGATGAAAATGCCGCTGATCTCGGCTGCCGTGCTGGGGTTTCTGGTCTATTTCCCCACGATGAACATGCAGATCCTGATCCAGCAGATGATCGGAGGGGTCAAACCCGCCGCGCTGATCGCGGTGCCGATGTTCATTCTGGCCGCCGACATCATCACGCGCGGCCATTCCGCCAACCGTCTGATCGACCTTGTCATGAGTTTCATGGGCCATATCAAGGGTGGTCTGGCCATATCTGTCACCTCGGCCTGCGCCCTGTTCGGCGCAGTCTGCGGCTCGACCCAGGCGACCGTTGTGGCCATTGGTGGCGCGATGCGGCCCCGGATGCTGAAATCGGGCTATAGCGACAGTTTCTCGATCGGTCTGATCGTGAACGCCGCCGACCTTGCCTATCTGATCCCACCATCCATCGGCATGATCATCTATGGCGTGGTCTCGGGCACCTCGATCTCGCAATTGTTCATTGCGGGCATCCTGCCGGGGCTGCTGATCGTGGTGCTGTTTTCGGCCTATTGCATGTTCTACGCTTATCGCCATGACATCCCCGTGCTGCCGCGCGAGGGCTGGGGCACGCGTTTCACTGCCCTGCGCAGGGCGCTGTGGCCCATGGGCTTCCCGGCCATCATCGTCGGCGGCATCTATGGCGGCGTGTTCTCCCCCACCGAGGCGGCGGCGATCTGCGTGCTTTATGCGGTGATCCTTGAGGTCGTGATCTTCCGCTCGATCAAGGTAAAAGACCTGTTCGACATCGCGTTGTCCACCGGGGCCATCACCTCGGTCGTGTTCATCCTGATCGCGGCGGGTGCGGCGTTCAGCTGGACGCTGAGCTTTGCGCAGGTGCCGCAAACCATCATCGCCGCGCTGGGTCTGGAAAACGCCAGCCCGCTGATGGTGCTGCTGGCGATCAACGTGGCCTTCTTTGTGGGTTGCATGTTCGTGGACTCGATTGTGGTGATCCTGATCCTGGTCCCGATCTTTGCCCCGATGATCAAGTCCAGCGGGCTGGACCCGGTGCTGGTCGGCGTGTTGATCACGCTGCAAGTTGCCATCGGCGCCGCCACGCCGCCCTTCGGCTGCAACCTGTTCACGGCCATCGCCGTGTTCCGCCGCCCGTTCATCGAAGTGGTCCGCGGCGTGCCCCCGTTCCTGATCATTTTGTTGATTGTGACAGGGTTGCTGATAGCTTTTCCCCAAATCGCGCTGTTCCTTCCGGAATTGGCCTATCGTTAAACCATAAGAAACGGAGAAATCATGTCGGGACATGGTTATGAATCTGGTCGTCTGAACCTGCCTTTTGTCGGCATTTCGACCTTTGGCAAGAAACCCTATGTCGAGAACTGGGACGAGATCGACGCCGATGTGGCGATCCTGGGCGCGCCGTTTGATTTCGGCTGTCAGTTCCGCTCGGGCGCGCGGTTTGGCCCGCGTTCGGTGCGTGAGGCATCGACCCTGTTCAGCTTTGGCCATGCAGGCGCTTATGACCACGAGGATGACGCCACCTATCTGGGCGAAGACGTGCGCATCGTCGATCTGGGCGACGCCGATATCATCCACACCAAGACCGAGGAAAGCCACGCCAATATCGAATATGGCGTCAAGAAAATCCTCGACGCGGGCGCGATCCCGGTCACCATCGGCGGCGACCATTCCGTCAACATCCCCTGCATCAACGCTTATGCCGAGGATTGCGAAAAGAACGGCCCGATCCACGTGATCCAGATCGACGCACATCTGGACTTTGTCGATGAGCGCCACGGCGTCACCATCGGCCACGGCAACCCGATGCGTCGCGCCATCGAAAAGGATTACGTCTCGGGCATGACCCAACTGGGCATCCGCAACGTGTCTTCGACCGCGAAAGAGGGGTATGACGACGCCCGCGCCCGTGGTTCGGACATCCTGTCGGTGCGGCAGGTGCGCAAGCTGGGCACCGAAGGTGTGCTGGACCGCATCCCCGAAGGTGTTCGGTATTACGTCACCATCGATATCGACGCCTTCTGCCCCTCAATCGCGCCGGGCACCGGCACGCCCAGCCATGGCGGGTTCCAGTATTATGACGTTCTGGAAATCCTGCAGGGCCTCAGCAAACGCGGTGACGTGGTGGGCATCGACCTGGTCGAAGTTGCGCCCGCCTATGACCCCAGCGAAAGCACGCAGATTCTGGCGGCACAATTGCTGCTGAACTTCATCGGGTTCATCTTCCACAACAAGTAAGACGCACTGATACGAAAAACGACAGGCCCGCCAGATCACTGGCGGGCCTTTTTCCTGGACCACCGCGCGTCCGAACCACCAATGGATCCGGACGCAGGTATAGCTTGCGGCGTCAGAACTTCAGCTCATATTCGCCGCCTAGGCTCAAATACCCGGCCGCATCCACACCGGCGCGGGCAGTGACCTGCGCCAGCTGCAATCGCCGTGACACGTCAGCGGCAACAGACAGGGTCGAGAACCCGTTTCCACGCTCTCCGCTGATGCGGATGCCGTGCTGCCAGCCATGCGCTGTTTCATTGAAGCTTTCGTATTCAAGTTCGGCCCCAAGGCTGCAGGCATTGTCGAAACTTCCCGACGAGGCATAGCACGCCACAACCGGAGTGAAGGCCAGAAGCGACGCGCCGTCGTTCACCTCGCGCTCGATCCTCAGTTCTGCAAAAAGCCGCGTGTTGGTCAGCGAGGCCAGTTCCACCAGACCCGATTCAGTGATGCTCTGGAACCTCGCGACCACATCCACATCGACCGACGGCGAATACGCATAGTCGATACCCGCGCGCGGGACGAAACGATAGGTCTCGCGGTCGATCTCACCCGACAGGGCCACGCCCGCGAAACCGGCAAAATACCTGTAATCGCCGGTCGCCGCGATGGTGCCAAAGCTTCTTTCGAAATCCAGATCGAATTCATGACGCCCGACGGCACCGCCCAGATAATAGTCGAGATACAGACCATTGCTGAACCGGTTCGCACCGAAGATACCGGCATTGACGCCAAAGCCCTGAATCTCGCCCTCTGCTCTGCTGGTCACATCACCGGTGCTTCCATAAATCCCGACAAAGTAGCCGCGCACCCGGTTGTCGCTGACAAAGCGTTCACGACGGTATGACAGGTTCAACAGGGTCTGCGACAGGCCGCTGTCTGTCTCGAGAATGTTCAATGAGCCTTCGATGGTTTCCCACACGTCGCGCGCGCAATTGTAGTTCTGGTGAAACAGCCCACCATCCACCGTCACGTCCGAGCCATTGGCCTACAAATTGAAGGTTCGGTCCAGGTCCGATGAGTTCTTGCAGGTGTCATACTGTTCCTGCGCTTCGATCGGAGCGAATTCGACCCGGCGATTGCGTGCCTTGCCTTGGGCCGTCGCGTTTGTGTCGATCGGACGGCTTTCGCCATACCCGCGTGCACGATACCCGACTGTGTCCACGCCGCGGGCCGTCAGAGCCTGCAAAACCGCATCAACCCGCCGTTGGCTGAGCGCCAGATTGTAGGCATCCGATGCGTCGCTGTCGGTATGGCCGGCAATCTCGAATGCGCTGCCCTCACAGCTTCCCAGAATCTCGGCGATCTGGTCCAGAATTGGGTCGCTTTCCGGCTTGATGATTGCCTTGTCGGTATCAAACAGGATCGGCCGGTCGTTCAGATGATCGTTCACGGCGGTCGCACATTGACGCGCGCCGCGCTGTCTGAGGCGATCCAGCGCTCCGGCGGCAAAATCCCGGGCCTGTTGGCTTTGCAATTCGACAGTCGTGTCGCGATCTTCCTCCAGAATTGCAATCAGGTCCTCGGCGATCTCGTCGATCAGCGATGGGTTCGACACTTCCACACTCATCCGCGCCGTATCGCAGTTCGTGGGGTTCAATGTCTCGCAAATCTCGTAGGTGAAGACATAGGTGCCTGCGGTCGTGCCCGGAGCCACCTCGATCTCGCCCGCGGCGTTCATGGTGATGGAACCCGTCGCCGGGGCCACGTCCAGACCCAGAACCGTGACACCGTCGCTGGCCGTGCCCGTATTGGTCAACGTGACTTCCGCCGGGTTCAGGGCGATGCCGTTCAGCGTGTCGTTGTCCATAACCGAGGCCGTCGTCGCACCACTCGCCCCATTCACAGCCGTCGGCGCATCATCCACCGCGTCAATCGCCGCCGCATCGACCGAAACCGTCGCCTGCGCAGTGTCGCAGTTGGTGGAGTTCAGCGTCTCGCAGATCTCATAGGTGAACACATAGGTGCCTGCAGTGGTTCCCGCAGCGACCTCGATCTCACCCGCTGCGTTCATCGTGATGGAACCCGCCGCCGGGGTCACGTCCAGACCCAGAACGGTCACCCCGTCATTCGCCGTGCCGGAGGTGCCCAGCGAGATATCCGCCGGGTCCAGAACAGAGCCGTTCAGAGTATCATTGTCCAGAACCGAGGCCGTTGTTGCGCCACTCGCCCCATTCACCGCTGTCGGCGCATCATCCACCGCGTCAATCGCCGCTGCATCAACCGAAACCGTCGCCTGCGCCGTGTCGCAATTGGTGGAGTTCAACGTCTCACAGATCTCATAGGTAAACACATAGGTCCCCGCCGTGGTGCCCGCAGCGACCTCGATCTCACCTGCCGCGTTCATCGTGATGGAACCCGCCGTCGGGGTCACATCCAGACCCAGCACCGTCACCCCGTCATTCGCTGTGCCGGAGGTGCCCAGAGAGACATCCGCCGGGTCCAGAACAGAGCCGTTCAGCGTGTCATTGTCCAGAACCGAAGCGGTCGTCGCGCCGCTCACCCCATTCACCGCCGTCGGCGCATCATCCACCGCGTCGATGACCGGGATCGGCAACACAATCGGGGTCGGGGTGCCCGGCCCGCCGGGGTTCGACGTTGGGTTTGTTCCGTTGTCGGACGCATCGGATACCGTCGTGCCGCCCAGATCATCGCCGCTGGCGGTCGCCATGTTGTTCAGGCTGGCCGGCGCCCCTGCCGCAGTGGGGTCCACATTCACGGTGAATTCGACCTGATAGCTGTCACCCGGCGCCAGAACGCCGTCGCTGCCCACAAGCAGGTCATTTGTGCCGTCATAAGACGCGCCATTGCTCGTCGGCAGGCTGGATCCTGCGCCGATGGTCACAGCACTGACCACCGGGGCTGACGTCACCCCATTGAAGGTCGAGCCGAGCTGATCCGATGCTGTCAGGTCGTCCACCAGGCTCAGCGTATCCAGCGTCAGGTTCCCGGTGTTCTGCACGACGATCGTATAGGTCACATTCGCGGTGCGATCGGCCAGCAATGCCCCCACAGAGGCCGATTTTGCAACGCCAAGCTGCGGGGCGGGCGTCAGCGTGAAGCGGGTCGGATCATCGGCCCCTGCCCCTTCGCCAAAGGCGGATTCATCCGACAAATCCGACTGGGGCGACCCCTCGGCGTCGACTGCATTGGCCGAGGCCTGGTTGTCCACAAATCCGGCAACAATGTCTGCTTCGGTAATGGCATAGGTCGCCCGGTGAACCGTTGTCTGTGCCAGCGTGAACGGGTCTGTCGGCTCTGTGCGACCGACAAGGTCTGCCTCGTCGCCATCACCATCGACATTCCCGCCACCTCTGACAAAGGCAGGGACCGGAGGTGTGCCGGTGCCCGTAAAGCTGGATCCGTCCTCGATCACATTGATGTCGAACATCGTCACGTTACTCAGGTTGCGCGTGGTGTATGTATAGGTGACGATTTCACCGGCCTGAGGCGGCGAGGACAATGCGGATGTATCTACCGCCTTGGTCACGGCGATGAACTGGTTGGGCTCATCGTGGTCAAGGAACCCGTTCTGGTCCCAAACCGCGCCGGGAAAGATGACCGAGATATCGTCAAACGTGAAATTGTCGCCGGTACCGGCTCCGTTATAGGTAATGGTCACGTTGCTGACAGGATTTGAAAGATCGTAATTTCCGATAAACCCAAAGACCTGATTGCCCAGCGTCACCGAAGCGCCGGTATTCGAATCTGTTACGGTGCCGACCAGATTGCTTCCCACCCAATCCGTGCTGTCCCAAACCGGTGTGCCATCGAAGGAAATCTGCAGGTTCGAGATCGCACCGCCATCATGAATATCACCCAGATACAGACCGAACCCTACAACGGGTTGATTGAAATTGATCGACACGATTGCGGTCTCGCTTGGCGACCCGCCGATCTGGACCGTTGCCTGACGCGATCCGGTTCTTGGGGATGTGCCATACTCGGCGTTGTCGATATCCAGATCGCGGGGAAGGGCGCTGGAATGTGTCGCGGTGATCGAGAACCGGGAGTTTCTGAAGCCGTTCAGCGGTGAGTCGATTGCCGCGCCTTCGAAACTTTCGGAAAAGAACTGGCTGGAGGGTAAAGCGGCAAGCACGCTGTCCCACGCCGCCCCGTCCGTAAGGGTTCCGGTGCCGACGATGTTGGAGATTTGCGTGCCATCCAGCAAGGTGCCGAAGCCTTCCAGAGCGTCAGAGACACCATCGCTGTCGCTGTCCTGCGCAAGGGTCTCGACCGGTGTCAGTATCAGTCCCAACAAAAGCGCCCAAACGAAGAGGGTTTTGGCCAGGAAACCACCGCGCACAGGCAACGCGTTCACCTTCATTCTCATCACCACTTAACAGGCCCGCCGGGGGGCACAAATCACTTTGCCAAAGCGCCAGATATCAAAGTCCTGACCGCCGTTTCCATTGTTAAGGTGCTGGAGTTGCAGGTTGAATTTCGAAAAAAGCTACCGCAGAAGCGCCGCAGTTGCGGTCGCTTTCCTTAGGAAAACGCAATTTCGAAACGGATTTTTTTCAGCGCAATCAGAGTGTATTTGGTGCTGCCGAACGTTACTTGCACGCCCCATCTTGAAGGGCTGGCTTCTACTGACATTTTGTTAAGATCGCGACCAAATGCGGATTTTGTGACTAAAATTTAGGCAATGTCGCGGCGCAGCATCGCCGCGACACGGCGGTCGGCTGTCGATCCCAGGGCTGAGGGCGCCGCACTAGCATCCGTGTGCCGGGCCACCCGCTGAATTCAGGATCTGTCCTTCTTGTCTTTAACCCACTGATCTGACATTTGTTTCTGCCCCGTTGCCGTCGTCATTCGACCGGGGACAGCAACCGATAAACAGGCAAAAGCCGTCGGAAATCATCGATGGATCGCCGCACCAGGTCCGGCCTGATAACACTTTCGTGATCAGCCCGGTCAATCCATGCCGAATACCCCTTGCGGCGCAGCGCATCTTGATTGGGGTGATCTTTGTCGAAACCGGATGGTACGCGTTTCAGATCGGGTTCGCTGACCCAAATGCCAGCGCCCTGCAACTCGGCAGTCAGTTTCAGCAACTCGGCCCCTTGTGGCCCCGCCATCGCGGTCCGAAACGCGGCCAACGCGGTTTTGTCATACTGGAACACTCCGCATCCCAGCGACAGCTTGCCCGGTGACAGCCCAAAGAACCACATCGGCGGCTGGCCCGCCTGCCCCTCGGGCGTGAAGGCAATGTGGAGATGCGCGTTGTACGGAGTCTTATCCTTGGAAAAACGCACGTCCCGATGGGTGCGAAAGATCTTGCTGGAATGGCTCTGACCGGTCAGGCCATGCAATGCCGTTGCCACGTCGCCTGCAAACTGTTTGCCGGGCTCTTTCAGGTGACGTTCATAGATTGTCTTGTTCGCGGCAAACCATTCTCGCGTGTTGTTCGCCTTCAACCCCTCAAGAAAGCCAAGCGCCTCGGGCGAGAAACAGTTGAATCCGGCCATCACATCCTCCGTTCAGTCTTTTGCGGGCAGGGCTGCGGCGTGTTCAAGGCACATCTGCAACCAGTGCTGCAGGGCATTGTCGTCACAATCCCCCTCATCAACACGGATAAAACCGCCCAATTTGCGGGTTCCGTGGATCACCGTTTGGGCCGTTGGGTCCGTCAGCGCCGTGGCCTCGTTCGCCTTGCCGACCCGAAACATGAACCGGCCAATGCCGTCCTTGTGCCGTCGCACGCCGCCCAGCATGTTGCCGTTCAAAAAGAAACATTGCCCGCCCATCATCTGTTTCTCGGAAATCCCCACATGCGCGGCCAAAGCGTCACGCATGCGGGCGTTCAGGGCTTCGTCCACAGGCATCAGACGCCCGCGCCAAGGTGCCAGAGGATCGCCAGCGCCAGCACCAGCATGGTCAAGGTCGTCAGCCCCGCACCAATCGCGCGGCCCTTGCCGTTGGTCGAGGCGCGCAGGCTGAAATAGTGGATCAACCGCGCAAGCAGCAAAACACCACCACAGGTCGCCACCAGCCAGGTCGGGGTTCCCGCAACCTCGGCCCCCGCAAGGGCCAACAGGGCCAGCGGGACATATTCGACAAAGTTCCCATGCGCCCGCATCAGGCGCAGCAGCCCTTCATCCTCGCCATGCAGCAATTGGATCCCGGTCTGGGCGCGGCGCACTCCGACGGCGATGGCCATTGGAATGCTGATCAACACAAACACCGCCGTCACGGCGAGGGTGATTTCGGGGATATGTACCATCTGAACCCTCCTTATTTGCGACGCTTAAGACGCCATGCTTTCATATGTAATCAGCGCGAACCGGGCTCCCTGAGGGTCGGTCAGCGTGGCCATGCGCCCAACGCCCGGCATGTCCATCACCGGCTGAATGACCGTGGCACCTTTGGCCTGCGCCTTGGCAATACTTGCGTCCACATCTGCAACGGTGAAAAAGATCGTCCAGCTGCCATCGTCCTCTGGCATCGGGGAAAAGCCGCCAATGGCGGTTTCACCGACCACCGCAGCCGAATAGCTGGACCCGTCCTGCATCGGCATGTCGTTGATCGCCCAGCCCAGAACGTCCTGATAAAACGCCTTGGCCTTGCCCTGATCCGGGCCGGAATGGCCGATCCAGCCGGAATTGCCGATTGTGGTCATCTCAAGAATACTCATGGCTTTCTCCCTTGGTTGCGCCCGCCACATGCGGGTCTGATCCAAGGACGCATGAGGGGGCCGTATCCCTACATCTCGCCCAATTCTTTTTGACTGGTTGCGATTTTATCTTTGATTGCGACGCGTTCCGGACCGGTTGGGGCGAGGGTCAGTGCCGTCTCAAACGCTGCAATCGCCGCCGTGTGGTCGCCGATGTCCTGCAAAAGCCCCCCTCGCATGGCGTGAAACCAGCGATACGAGGACAAATCCGCAGCCAGCACTTCCATAGCCTTCAGGGCATCGCGCGGCCCGTACAGCTTGGCTTGCGCAGCGATCTGGTTCAGCCGCACAACCGGGGTTGGTTGCAAGGCATAAAGGGCGGCATAGTGGCTTTCGATGAAGGCCCAATCCGTCTGATCTGACGAGGCCGCGCGGGCGTGTTCCGCCGCAATCGAAGCCTGGATGATATACACCCCGTGATGTGCAATCCGCTGCGCTTTTTGCAAATGCGCCGTCGCCTCTGCGATGTTGGCCTTGTCCCACAGGCTGCGGTCCTGATCGTCCAGTGCGACCAGCTTGCCCTGCCCGTCCATCCGCGCGCGCCGTCTGGCGTGTTGCAGCAACAAAAGCGCCAGCAGCGACGCCTGTTCGCCCATCGCAGGAAACAAACCCGCCAACAGGCGGGCAAGGCGGATGGCCTCTTCACACAAGGTCAGCTTCATCTGCGTCGGCCCGGCGGAAGAGGACCAGCCTTCGCTGAACATCAGGTAGATCATCAGCGACACCTCACCCAACCGCGCGCCGCGTTCCGTCGGGCTGGGCGTTTCAAAGGCGACCCGGTTGCTGGCGATCTTCTTCTTGGCGCGGGTGATACGTTGTTCCATCGTCTTGGGTTTGACCAGAAAGCCACTGGCAATCTCATCCACGCTCAGCCCGGCCACGATCCGCAACGCGATGGCGATCTGGTCGCGCCGGTCCAGTTCCGGGTGGCAGCAGATGAACAACAGCCGCAAGACATCGTCGCGCAGCTCATCAGGGTCAGGCGTTTCGGCGGGCATCGGCTGAAACTCTTCAGCGTGGCGCGACAGGATTGCGCTGCGGCGGCTGGACTTGCGCACGTGGTCCAGACCCGCGTTCCGGGCGGTGGCCAGCAACCACGCCAGCGGATCGCGCGGCGCACCGTCCTTTGGCCAGACCGTCAGCGCCTTTACGCACGCATCGGCAAAGGCTTCTTCGGCCATGTCGATATCGCCAAACACCCGTGTCAGCGCCGCAAGGGCGCGGGGGCGGTGTTGGGAAAATGTGGCCTCCAGCCAATCCGACATAGGCTATTCCGACGAAATCAGACCACCGGCCCAGGCAACAGGGCGCACTTCTAGCCGTGCAACGGGTGACGAGATCATCTTTGCATACTCCAGCGCCTCATCAAGATCCCGGAAATCTGCGGCGTAGAATCCCAGAAAACTCTCTTTGGTTTCCGAAAACGGCCCATCCGTGATCAGCGGCGCAGCGCCCTCGGCCGTTGCAGGTTCTATCGTGACGGCTGCGGTGGGCGGCATCAGTTTCATCGTCACAAACTCTCCCCGCGCCTTCAGGGCAGTTTGCAATGCGCCGTGGCCCGACATCACCTCATCCTGGCGATCCTTGGGCAATGCCTCGAACACGCCCGCCTGCCCGTAAATCGAGATTACATAGATCATTTTAGCCTCCGCAGTTCGGTTACATGCTGCAAGGACGCGCGAAGACATGCAAATCCGACAGCGGGTTTTGGCTTCGACAAAACCGTCCGGCACGCCCAAGTGCAAATCGCGGTGATTGTTCCAAGCTATGTACCCGTGGCGATAAAGATGCCGTAAGCTGGGGTCGAATGCCTGCAAGGGAACCTTCCGAATGATTGCCTATGTCACCATTGGTGTCGACGATATCGAACGGGCCGAGCGGTTTTATTCCGCGTTTCTGCCTGCCCTTGGATACTCGTTAGAAAGGTATCACGGGGACCTCAGCTATGCGCTGCCAGTGGAACCCGGCCAGCCCCCCTTGCCAGAGTTCTACGTCAAGTCACCGTTTGACGGACACCCCGCCTCGGCCGGGAACGGGACCATGGTCGCATTCGAGGCGCAAACCCAACGCCAGGTTCGCGATCTTCACGCGGCAGCCCTTGCAGCAGGGGGATCTGACGAAGGGCAGCCGGGGTTTCGCGAATCTTACGGCCCGCAATTCTATGTTGGCTACCTTCGGGACCCTCAGGGCAACAAGATCGCCTTGTTTTCCAGCAATCCGAATGAACCCAGGCGGGACGACTAGGCCGAGCGCAATCAGTCGCTGTGACGGGCAAGGATTTGCCCTAGGTAGCTTGTCGAATGCCATGTCTGGCTGGCACAGAATATCCCCGCACAGCCTTTCAGTTTCAAACTGTGCCCGGATGCAGCGCGAATGGATCCCCGAAACCGTCGCCCGGTTTCGGGGTCAAGCAACGCACCCCTCCAAACGGCCCCGTCCAGTGTAAGGTCGGTCAGGATCACATCGCCAATGCGCGCATGGGGGGTCTTGTCCTGGTCCCAGACCCAAACCAGACGACCGCATTTGGTGGTGGCCTCTGCCGTGCAGGGTTCAAACCTGACAATGACGCCCAGCCCCGGTGAGGCGTAGCTGCCAGAAAGCTCGAACGCATCTCCCCGGCCTGCCAGACACACACTGAAAATGACAAGGACCAGCGCCCCGGCTTTGAGGCGGTTCCCGGAGATCCGAGGGGCCGCCTTTGCGAACGCCTGCAGATAGTGCGGATGCTCGGTTTTCATCAGGCGATCCCACCACGAGAAGTAGAGGCCAAGATTGTAACCCGCATGGGCGTGGTGCAGATCGTGATGCGTCACTGTGGTCATCCAGCCAAAAACGGGGCGTCCTGTGGCTGTTGCGGGAAAGACCTCGACCCCGCAATGACCCACGGCATTTCGCAACATCATATGAGTCACAAAGATGAACAGCGCCACGGGATGTGCTGGGATCAGGATCAGTACCAAAGGCAGATAGGCGGCGTTCACCACGGCCTCGCCCAAATCAAAGCTGTAGGACGTGAACGGTGTCGGCTGATACGATCTGTGGTGCAGCCGGTGAAACCTCCGAAACAGAGGCGGATAGTGAAGGGCGCGATGGGTCCAGTAGAACCACGCATCGTGCAGGACGATCAGCAAGACTGTGCTGAGCAGGAAATAGCCCCACCCATAGGCCGCAACGTCCGGGTAGACTGTCATCAGGCCGGCTTTGGCCCCCAATGCGATTGACGTTCCGGCGGCGGCAAAGATCAAAACAGTGCGCAGGCTGGCCAGAACCTCTTGCCTGATCTGGCCTTTTGGCGGTTCCGTGGCTCTGATTTTCTGACCGCGCAGACGGCGGGACAGGAAAACGCTGATCACCAGATAGGTGCCGCCCGCGCCCACAACGTATCGCAGCAGGTCCGCGCCGAAGATATCGGCATAGATGGATGGTATTTCTGAAAGGGCTGTCATTGTTCGCTCCGTCATCAAAAGGGATATGGGCGGAACATGCGCGGGCGTGGTGAGCGCTGGCGCGCCGATTTCGAAACACGGCGCGGATTCTTCAGGATCGGTCAGGATTTTTCACAATCGGCAAGCCTGTGCCGTTGACCCGCGCGGGAAACCGGAATTTGCTTATGGCCACGATGCCGGACACAGCGATCTTTGATCTTTTCCTTCGGGGAAGCGCCTTCGGTGCGCTTGCGCTTTGCGCCCTGGTGTTTCTGACCAACGGCGCGCGGACGCGCAAAAGCGTGTCTGTTGCTTTGCTTTGTCTTGGCCTTGGCCCCTACCTTGTCCTGTCGTCCCCAAATATCGAGCTGGCCCCAGCCGCGCAGTCCGCGCTTATTATGGTGGCCTCGACCATCCCCGTTTTGGTGTACTGGGCCGCCATTGAACTGTTTCAGGACAGCGTTGGGATCAGGCCATGGCAGATTGTCATTGCCGCAATCCTTGTGGTCTCGGCCTGGCTGGCCCATCTGAACCTTCCCACAGGGGCTATCCGGGGTGCCTGCGCGTTGGTTCTTTTTGCGCATATCCTTGGCATTGTCATAAAGGGCGACGCGGATGATCTGGTGGCCACCCGCCGCCGGTTCCGGCGCTGGTTTCTGGCCTGGGTTCTGTGCCTCGGCATCATCATTACAGCGCTTGAGATCACGCAACTGGACCGTGCCCTGCCGCATTGGGTCTACATGTCCCAAGCGACGCTGATCTTTCTGTCGGCAGGCGCGTTCCTGCTGTGGTCGGTGCGATTGCGATCGGATATCTGGATCGTCCAGCCCGCCGGGCAACCAGAGGACGTGACGCTCAGCCCCGCGCAGGCCGCACTGATCGGGCGGATCGAAAAGACAATGTCAGACGGGCTGTGGCGCGAGGAAGGTCTGACCGTGACGCGAATGGCCGCCCATCTTGATACACCCGAGCACCGTATCCGGGCGGCCATCAATCAGGGCATGGGCCATCGGAACTTCCCCAGCTACGTCAACACCTTTCGCATTGACGAGGCTCGGAAACTGTTAATCGCGCCGGACATGGAGGACAGCACCGTGCTGAGCATCGCGTATGAAGTCGGGTTTTCGTCGCTTGGCCCGTTCAACCGGGCGTTCCGGGCCAGCACCGGCATGACACCGACCGAGTTCAGAAAACAATATGGCAAAGGCACCACCCCGGCCCCGGCTTAACGGCGGCGGAGCTTCCTTGCACGTCAATCTCCTAGCCCGTGTCGCCCGACATCTCGGCGTCCAAAAACGCTTCGGCGCTATCGACTTCCCTCAGCTTTCGGCCCTTGATCCACCAGAACCGGGTTCCGACAGTGCGGATGAACTGCCTGTCATGGCTGACCAGTAGACAGGTGGTATCCTGGGCGATCAACTCTGCCTCCAACAGTTCTTGCCCGGCGATGTCCAGGTGGTTCGTGGGCTCGTCCAGCAGATAGAAATTGGGATTCTCCAGCCGCAGGACCAGCATGGCCAGACGCGCTTTTTGCCCACCTGAAAGCTGATCGATCGGGCGGTCCTGCCGCGCAATCTCGATCCCTGCCCCGGCCAGAACCTGACGCGCGCGCCGGTCGCCAATGTCGGACCGGTGCGTGACAGCGATCATCGGCGTTGCCGCATCGTTCAATTGCTCAAAACTCTGACCTGAATAAGCCGGAATGATCGAGGATGCGCATCGGATCTGCCCCTCTTCACCAGTCAACGCACGCCGGACCGCCTGGATCAGCCGGGTTTTCCCGGCCCCGTTTGTGCCCAGCAAAACCACGCGGTCGCCCTTGGTGATCCATTTTTGACCGGTTCGGTACAAGGGCGCGCCATCGGGTTTGGTGATGGTCATATCCTCCAGTGACACCAGTGCCCTTGCATGGGTGCCGCTATTTGCCAGCCTGATTTGCCCCGCATCCTTTTCCTGATGTGCTGGCCTTGCCATCTCCTCAAGGCGTTCGGCACGTTCGGTCAGACGCTTTGTCTTGGTCAGCAACAGGTCCGAGCCCGAATTGATCCCGACATTCTTGAGTTTTGCCGCCTGGCGCCGCAATTGCCGCACCTTGTTCATGTCGTTGGAATACTGCCGCGCATCGGCCGCGTCCGCCTCGTCCAATGCCTCCCGCGCCGCAGAAAACGGCAGGTTGAACACGCGCGAATTGTCCGGTCGGATGAACAGCGTCCTGTTCGTTGTTTCGTCCAGAAAGGCCCGGTCATGCGAGGTCATCAAAATGGCGACACTGTGCGGCAGGGCTGCAAGCCAATCCTGCAACAAGGCGATCCGGCGCAAGTCCAGATGGTTGGTGGGTTCGTCCAGTAACAGAAGATCCGGCTGATTGACCCAAGCCGCGGCAAGCAGCGCCGTTCGCTGCCAGCCCCCGCTGAGTTCGGCCAAAGGGACCTGCTGAACCTCGAACGGCACCTGAAGATCCGCAATGGCCACGTCGACTTTCCAGCTTTCATACTCTGCCACCTCGGGCGGCAGGTTGCGAAGAACCCATTCATACAGTGTAACCGACAGCGCCGCATCGGGGACATCTTGCGGAACATATCCGACGCGCAGCCCCCTGCTGCGTGTGATTTCGCCGGATGTTTGTTCGATCTGACCAGCAAGGCATTTCAAAAGCGTGGATTTACCACGGCCATTGGCTGCAATCAGGCCAATGCGGTCACCTTTTGAAATGGTCAGATCAAGGTTCTTAAAAAAAGGAGTCCCCAGCGTTACGCCAAGCGACTTTGTATTGAGAAGAGTCATAACGGTCTCGTGTCACAAGAAATGCGCCGCCACGCGGCTTTGGGCAGACCGTCAATCGGATAAGGATTTGGTCAGCCCTGCAAACGGATTTGCAGGGCAAAACGGGGACCATGCTGAAGTCGGCGTGTGATGCGCATGCTCAGCAATTGCCCTCCTCTTGTGACCGTTCAGACAGGGATAGACTAGCTGGGCTGTGGTGTTCAGGCAAGTCGCAGCATACGTCTTGATCTTGCATTCTTGCTGAAACAGGGGTGATGTTCGGGTGTCTACGGCGTGATTGCGACAGGAGCAGGCAGTGGATTCGCGTTCAATCGTCCTGACAATCGGATTTGGTCTGGTCCTGATCAACACCATGCCGGTCTGGATTGGCGATCTGGCGGCAAATGCCCGACTGTCTGACACTCAGGCCGGGGGTATCGGCAGTCTGGTCCTGTTATCCGCCGCTGTGGCCTGCGCCACTGCCAGACACGCAGAACGTGCCGGTCTGGCAAAGATCGGCGTGCCGGTTTGCCTTGTCTATCTGGCCCTCAGCCCGCCTTTGAACTCAGTCTTCACACTGGTCGCCTGCTGTATTCTCGGGCTGGCGATCGGGTCTTTGGCCGGATTCGCGACACGCGGTTTGGGCAGTCTTGGCACAGGGCTTCGCGTTATCAGCACAGCGATGACGGTCGGATTGGTGGTCTCACTGATCGTCTATCTGGTATTGCCAGTTTTGGGTCTTTCGTCCTTCTGGGTTCTGGCTGTGATCTCTCTCGGCCTGCTCGCAGCGCCGGTGCAGACATCACCCACCGGGCACCACGTCAACTGGCGCAGCATCCTCGCGGATGTGCCTGCCCGTTACCTTCCCTTTTTCGTGCTGATGGGTGCGTATTGGACCTATCTGGAGCTTTTCGGAGGCCGGTTCGAGGACGCGCAGAACCTGCCCTTCTGGCTGCTTTCCAGCCTTGTAACAGGCGCGTTGGGATCAATCCTTGCCTCGCAGGTGCCAGCAAACTGGCGCGGCAGGGCCCAATCGCTGTCGATGTTCGCGGCCGCGCTGATCGGGGCGCTGAGCTACGTGGCGCCAACCCTGTTCCTGTTCGGCCTGACAATACTCTTGAACGGGTTCGCCTTGTTTCTGTTCTTTCCCCTCTATTTGGGATCCGCCGGGGACCGGGCACCGGGGGCGATGGCCGGATACCTGCTTGGGTTCGCTATCGGAGGGGTGGCCGGGGCCGTGCTGGTCCATGCTGCGGGATACGCATCGCTTGCAGCCGCGATCCTGTTGTCCGGCATTATCGGCCTTCTGCCGCGCCAGTAATAGTCAACCCTGCTCTGCGCCAGCTTGATAAGGCCTGCTCGACAAGGTCCGAGTTCGCTTCCCACATCGCCAGTTCCTGAAAGACGCGGGTCTCGAAGTCCGGGAAAGCCTGTTTCAGGGCCAAAACCTCTTGCTGCGCCGCATCCAGATCGTCGAGGGCGACATACAGCCAGACAAGATGCGCATGGTACCAATAAAACCCCGGCATCGGGACTTTCTGAAGCTCGACCAAAGCCGCCTCGTTCAGTCCCAGTCTGGCGTATCTCCAGACCTTGGCGAAATGGTACCAGCCGGGATGTTCCGGGCTGATGTCCATGGCCCGGTCCAACAGCTGCAAGGCCTCATCTTCCCGGCCCAGAAATGCGTAGCAATGGCCGATTTCCGACAGCACATCCGAATGCCCCGGATTCAAGGCTAGCGCCTTTTGCGCCGCCTGATCAAAGGCGGCGACATCCATTGCGAACAACCGACACATAGCCAGTGCAACCCAGGCAAACGCATTGCGCGGGTCTGAGACAGTCGCCTTTTCTGCCGCCCCCGTCGCCAAGGCCAGGGCATCGATACCGGGCCTTTCGTTGACGTGATACCGAAACTCTTCCAGCAAGATGACAGAATAGGCCGCCCATCCGTCCGAGGCATCCGGGTGGCGATCCAATGCCTGCGGCAGTTCCTCGCGCAAACGGGCGTGCAATTCTATGTCGTAGGTGCGGTAAAACCGGCGAAACTCGGACACCAGACGAAACATCGTCCAACTGGAATGGGATGTTTCGGTCCGGATCTCTGCGGCGATCCTGTCGGCCACCGGCCCATGCGGGCCAGCAAGTCGGCCTGCGCAGGTCAAGGCGATCTTGTCCTGCACATCAAACAGCGACGCAACCGTGGCCTCGCTATCGAACTGATCGGTGACCACAATCGCGCCGGTTTCTGTCGATACCAGTTGCACGCTGACACGCAATCTGGCTTCGGTCTGACGAACGCTGCCTTCGATGACAAACTCTGCCCCATAACGGCGGCGGATCTCGTCATGATCCAGTTGCGCAGCCTGAATGGCGTCTGCGGTGGTGCGGGACAACACTTTGAAGTCCCGGAACCGGGACAGGCTTGCAATGATTTCATCCGTAATCCCGTCGCAGATGAACTGGGCCTCTGCATCCCGGCTTGTGTTCTTGAAGGCCAAAACAACCAGACAGGGGACAGCCGGTTCAGGTCTGCCGCCCTCAGTCACCGGGGCGGGATCAAGGGCCATTCGGAAGCCCACACCATGAACCGTCTTGATGACCCGCTGCGCCGTGCCGCTGTCCCCGACCGCGCGCCGCGCTTCTTTTATGGCGGTCGAAAGGGTGGCGTCCGTGACAATGCGATCCCCCCAGACCCTGAGAATCAGGTCATCCTTGCTGACGACAGCTCCGCCAGCCTCAAAAAGCGTGCGCAATATCCCAAGCGACTGCCGGGTCAGCCTTAGGGTCTGACCGCCATGGGTGGCCGTCACCTGATCAAAATCGATCTCGGCATCTGAAATCCGGACTTTCATGACCTCACACTAGCTGCACTGCAAATCCACGCAAAGCCTCAGACGTTCTCAGGGTTTTCTCAGGTTTGCCTCAAGCCCGCATTGCGCCGCCGGGGTAGCACATCCTCATCACTGAACGAAGACACTCCATTCTCAGGAGGGAGGAAAGATGAAATACCGAAACGCTCTGCCGCAATTGTCCGGACATTCGATGATCACCGATGGTGGGTTAGAGACCTTTCTGATCTTCCAGAAAGGGATCGACCTGCCGCTGTTTGCCTCTTTCAAGGCGCTGGAGACCGAAGAGGGCGTCGCCGCCCTGGACGCCTACATGATGCAGTTCGCCGAGATGGCCGTCGCGGAAAAACGCGGATTTGTCATGGACACTCCGACCTGGCGCGCCAGTGCCCGTTGGGCCGCCGAACTGGGCATCAGCCATGACACGTTGCGCGCGGTACACCGGGAAGCCATCTGCAACCTCAGCAAGCTACGCGACCGGATGGAAATCGAAGGTCAATCCCCCTTTGTCATCAATGGCGTCCTTGGCCCGCAGGATGATGGATACGCGCCGACGCGCATTCTGACACCGGATCAGGCCCAGGCCTACCATGACGCGCAGGTCGGTTGGTTCGAAGAATTCGGGGCCGATATGGTCTCGGCCATCACGATGACCTACTCGGCCGAGGCTTTGGGCATCGCACGGGCCGCCAAGACACGGGGCATTCCGGTGGCCATCGCCTTCACGCTTGAAACCGACGGGCTGTTGCCCTCGGGCGAGACCTTGCAGCAAGCGATCGAGGTGGTTGATGCAGGTACCGACGCCTACCCTGCTTACTACATGATTAATTGCGCCCACCCGGACCATTTCACCCATGTTTTGAACGGCGGCTGGACCCGGCGGATCATGGGCCTGCGTGCCAACGCGTCACGGCAAAGCCACGCCGAGCTGGATGCTGCCGAGACGCTGGATGACGGCAACCCGGCCGAGCTTGGGGCGCTTTATGCAGGACTGTCGGCGATGCTGCCGAACCTGACCGTCATGGGCGGATGCTGCGGCACGGACCACCGCCATGTCTCTGCGATCTGCAAGGCAACGGAACCCACCTGAGATCGCCCAACCCTTCGGGCTTTTGGCCCTGACCAGATCGTCGCCTGCGGACAGGTCCGCGGGCGGGTGATGACCCATTGAAATCTGAAACTGAAAGGAAAATTCAATGTCCAAATCAATTCTCTCAATGCTCGCCATTCTGGCGTCCACCGGAATGGCCTATGCGCAAGAGCCGCTGATGGCGTTCGATGTGGCCGAAGATCACACGCGGATCTTCATGGCGGCGGACCCTGTGCACGAAAACGGGATGCCAGCCCATGGCAACGCATTCGTAAGCCAGGGTTACATCTACCCCGCCGGCACGCTCAGCGATCAGACCAAGGGCGTCAATCAGGATGGCAGCCCGGCCTTTCCCGGACTGGTTCTGGGGACCTGGACCTGTGATGGGTACTTTGTTGGCGAAGGCGGCAACGCGACCTCGGGTGTCTGGGTCATCAGCCGGCAGGTTTTTGAATTCAACGACGGGGACACAGTCATCACGCAAGGCCCCGAAATCGCTGATATCGGCAAGGAAAACCTGCGCCCGGTCACCGGATCGACAGGCGAATTTGTCGGGATTGAGGGCGGGCTGGTTCAAACCACCCTGGGCTTCAACGAATTCATGGCCATCAACGCGACTTTCAAGTTTGAAACCGCCGAGAAGGATCACGCCTCTTACAAGGTCGATGACGGTGACTTTCTGGAATGGGACTCGGGCGTGCCCGTTGGCCCGATCGAGTTCACAGCCGACGCCAATTCCTGATCGCACTTAGCAGCGCCATGCCCGGTATCCGACCGGGCATGGTGCCTTGTGCAAATTCATCCAATTCACGCGTGGACGTTATGAAAGACACAACACTCCCTGAAATTCGACCTGCGTCCAGAAACGACGCAAAAGACCTTGCCAAGCTGATCGACATTGCAGGCGAGGGTATCCCCTCATGGCTGTGGGCAAAGTCAGTGGCCCCCGGACAAACCGTGCTCGACGTCGGCATGGCGCGGGCGCAACGCACCAGCGGCGGCTTTTCCTATACCAACGCTATTCTCGCCCGGAACCAGAACCACGTGTTGGGCATGGCGTTGACCTATCCGATTGAAACGGTGCCCGAAGGAAACATCGCGGACCTTCCGGATCCGATCAAACCCTTCGTCGAGCTTGAGGCGCTGTCGACCGGGACATGGTTTGTCAACGCGCTGGCCGTCTACGCCTCGGCCCGAAACCGGGGCATCGGAAGCGCGCTACTGGCCGAGGTCGAGAACACTGCCCGCCGGGCCGGGTACCAAAAGCTGAGCATTCAGGTCTATGGCCAAAATACCGGCGCGCTGCGGCTGTATCGCAGGCTTGGCTTTGAACCGGTCGCGCAGGCGCCCGTGCGGAACCACCCTTGCCAGCCCTACTACACCGGCGACGTCGTCTTGCTGATCCGCAACCTGCCCTGACCTGCCGTTTGACCGGGTCTGCACCCGCCCAGTGCTTGCCCCAGCCTTTTCAGGAGTTGAAAACAATGCACATCAGTTTGAGATCTTTGATTGTGACGCCCTTATTGGGCGTCATGCTCTCAACCTTCGCCCTGCCGCAGGTTTCCTGGGCCGAGCATTGGTTGCCCTTGCCCGATCCGCTGGAGGACACGGATTTCCTGTATGACGGTGCACCCTCGGACACGTTGGTCGAGTTGGGCCGCAACCTGTTTTTCGACCCGATCCTGTCCGGAAACAAGAACATATCCTGTGGCACCTGCCATGACCCCAGCCTGGGGTCGGGGGATGGTTTGGCCTTGGGCATTGGCGAAGGCGGTACAGGGACCGGGGCGCATCGCGTCACACATGATGCCGTCAACGGGCGCATTCCGCGCAACGCTCAGGCGCTTTGGAACATCGGGGCACGGGCCTACACAAGCATGTTTCACGATGGGCGGGTCGAGGCGATGGGCGCAACCATTCGAAACCCGGCCGGATCAGCCCTTCCGCCTGATCTGAGCAGCGTTCTGGCGGCTCAGGCGTTTTTCCCGGTGACATCGCCATTGGAAATGGCCGGTCAGTATGGCGAGAACCCAGTCGCCGATGCCGCAGCAACCGAGGACAGGGCGACAGTCTGGGCGCTGCTTGCAAAGACGGTTTCCGAAATTCCCGCATATGTCGCCCTTTTTGATGCCGCCTTTCACGAGATCAGGCAGCCATCAGACATTACCTACGCGCATATTGCCGAAGCACTTGCAGCCTTTCAGACCGTGGCTTTTCGATCTGACAACAGCCCGTTTGATCTGGTGTTGCGGACAGGGGATATGTCGCATCTGTCCCACGATGCGCAGGCAGGTCTGCAGCTGTTTTACGGCAAGGCGGGCTGTTCCGGCTGCCACAGCGGGCCGCTTTTGACCGATCATGGTTTTCACGCCATTGCCATGCCGCAGATTGGGCCCGGCAAGGGCCACGGGGCGGATCTGGAATACTGGCGCGAGACCGGGTTCTTTGCCCGAACCGAGGATGAGGGCCGATACAGGGTCAGCAAACGCGGCAAAGATCTGTTTGCGTTTCGTACCCCGTCTTTGCGAAACGTCGCGATTACAGGTCCGTGGGGGCATAGCGGCGCGTATGACACGCTTGAAGACGTCATCCGTCACCACATTGACCCGGTCGGCAGCCTGAACCGCTATGGTCTAAAACCCGATATCTTGCCTGAACTGAAACATGTCCAACGGCTTTCGGCGCGTGGGTCGGCCTTGAGTTTCACCGCAGTCGAACCCGACCGCCGGGGCGCTTTCGATACCCGCGATGGCTGGGTTCTTGAATCCCCCAACCTGAAAGCACGCATCGCCGCCGCGAACCAGCTCGAGCCGCGCCCCGATCTGACAGATCGCGACGTTGCGCATCTTGTGGCCTTTCTGAACGCGTTGACGGATCCAGCCACGAACACCCTGCGCCACTGGGTGCCCGATGACGTAGCCTCGGGGCTTGATCCGCAGCCAAACTAGGTTGGAATTGGGGTTGCCGCACCCGGTCGGATCGAGACGGACCGAGATGCCATTCTGAAACAGCACCTTCGGGCTTTCGGATACCGCAATGCTGGTGAATCTGGCTCGTTCCGAGGTGTCAGCAGGTGCCCTTGGCGTCTCATGTTGAGGCTCAGCAAGATGCGACCAAAGACGTCAGGGCTTTACGAACAGTTTCCGGGGGCGGTTGCAAAAACACTCTGCCGGGCCGGACTCGCGGATCAGAATGGATTCAGTGATCTCCAGACCCCAATCCTGCATCCACAGGCCCGGCATGAAGTGGAAGGTCATTCCGGGTTCCAGGATGGTCTCGTCCTCATCCCTCAGGGAAATTGTCCGCTCGCCCCAATCCGGCGGGTAACTCAGGCCAATCGGATAGCCGCACCGCGCGCCGCGTTCGATCCCGGCGCGTTCCAGAGGGGCTGCCAGAGCGGCTGCAATATCCCGCGCCCGGTTGCCGGCGCGCGCCGCGTCCAGCCCGGCCTCCAACCCTTCGACCAGCGCCGCTTCGGCCCGTTTCATCTGCTCCGGAGGCTCACCCAGAAAGACCGAGCGGCAGAATGGGGCGTGGTAGCGCCGGTAACACCCTGACAGTTCAAAGAACGTGCATTCACCAGATTTGAACACGTCACCGTTCCAGGTCAGATGCGGCGCAGCTGCATCCGATCCGGACGGCAACAGCGGCACAATCGCAGCGTAATCGCCCCAATCCTCTCCAACCCCGGTGATCGCGTCGTGATAGATCTGCGCGACCAGTTCATTCTTACGCAGGCCCGGTTCGACCCTGTCCAGCACCCCATCGACGATATGCTCGGAAATCCGCGCCGCCTTGCGCATCAGGGCGATTTCTTCGCCGGATTTAACCGCCCGCTGCCAGTTCACCAAGGCGGTGGCATCCACAAAACTTGCGTTGGGCAGTTCGGCTTCTAGGGTCTGATGGGCCTTGGCCGAGTAGTAGTAATTGTCCATCTCGACACCGATACGGCTTGTACCATGACCGAACCGGGCGATGACCTGCGCCAGATCCTGCATCGGATGACGGGTTGTGGATTGCACAAAGTGATCGGCATATCCCAGAATGCGATCATCCCCCATCCACACCGTCCGCAGTGCGCCATTGCTGTCTTGCTGCCGCCCCCACCAGACCGGATCTGCATCGAGGAAGACCAGCACCCCCTGTTGCACATAGAAGGACCACCCCTCATACCCTGTCAGCCAGGCCATGTTGGACGGGTCCTGAACGAACAGACAATCCAGACCTTTCGCCGCCATCGCGTTTCGGGTCTTGGCAAGACGACGGTCATATTCAGCTTGAGTGAACGCAGGGTCAGAATGAGTCATCGCCACCTCGGGTTATGAAACAGTTTGCGTTGACACAACCGCACCAAATGGCTCAGGTCAACGCAACGAAACGTCGGAGGTCCCATGCACACTGTCAACAACCCGCATCGGGGGGGTCAGAAACTGGCACCATCCGCCCCTTATCCATCGACAGATGCGGCGCGCGTGGCCGATTTGTTGGCGCAATGCCCCGCCGCTAGGGAAACGCCATTGGTCGAGGTTTCAGGGCTGGCACCGGTCGCGCGCCTGTGGGTCAAGGATGAACGCGGGCGGATGAATTTGGGATCGTTCAAGGCGCTTGGTGCGGCTTATGTGATCGCCCGGCATGCTGCCGAAGAAAAAGGCAAGCCGGACGCGACGACATTGCAGGGGCGTACTTACGTGACCGCCAGTGCAGGCAATCACGGGATGAGTGTCGCAGCCGGAGCCAGAATGTTCGGCGCAAAGGCTGTCGTCTACATTGCCGACACGGTGCCCGAAACCTTTGCCGACCGCCTGCGCGCGCAGAATGCGCAGGTTGTGCGCGAAGGCACGGACTATGCCGCCAGCATGGACGGCGCAAGCACGGCTGCCCGCGACAACGGCTGGATCCTGCTGTCCGACAGTTCGTGGGAGGGGTATTTCGATCTCCCCCACACGTTGATGGAGGGGTACTTGCAGATGGCCGCCGAAGCAGCAGAGCAATGCCCCGAGCCCCCGACTCATATCCTGCTGCAGGCAGGCGTCGGCGGGCTGGCCGGGGCGGTCGCGGCGTATGCGCGTACCGTTTGGGGAAACGCGCCGAAGATCGTCGTGGTCGAGCCCGAGGATGCGCCCGCCCTTCAGGCCAGCATTTCAGCAGGCGAATGCGTTTTCGCCGATGGTCCGGACAGCGTCATGGGGCGGCTGGACTGCAAGGAACCCTCGCTGATCGCGCTGAACGGGTTGGCCCGCGATGCGGATCAGTTCCTAACCCTTCGCGATGACGAAGTGACGACACATCTGGATGCGATGGAGGATGCGGGGCTGGCAACAACGGCCTCGGGCGGCGCCGGGGTTGCTGCCGTGATGAGCGCCGAGGCTCGGGCCGCAATAGGGATCGACGAAAACGCGCGCGTTCTCTGCATCCTGTCCGAGGTCGCGGAATGAGGGGGTTTGACCCGACCGAGTTTCAGGCCCGAACCGAGCGTGCTCAACGACTGATGGATCAGGCGGGCCTGTCGGCGCTGCTTTTGACCACGGAAACGGATGTGCGGTATTTCACCGGCTTCCTGACCCGGTTCTGGGAAAGCCCGACGCGGCCCTGGTTTCTGATTGTGCCTGCCAGCGGCAAACCGGTTGCGGTGATCCCTTCGATCGGCGCGGCCCTGATGGCACAGAGCTGGATCGAAGATATCCGAACGTGGTCCTCACCGGATTTACAGGATGATGGCGTCTCGCTTCTGGTGGACGCGCTGGCCGAACTGGCCCCTTCGGACGGTGTCATAGGCCTGCCGGATGGGCATGAGACCCACGCCAGAATGCCGCTGGCCGATCTGGAGCGGGTGCGTCAGGCCATCACTCCGCGCAGCCTGTCAGGCGATCACGGCATCCTGCGCCAGTTGCGCATGGTCAAATCTGCGGCGGAAATCACCAAGCTCGAAACCGCTTGCGGAATCGCCGGGCGCGCCTTTGCCCGAGTCCCGGAAATCGCGCGGGAAGGCGTGGCGCTGGATGAGGTGTTTCGCAAGTTCCAGATGCTCTGTCTGGAGGAAGGCGCGGATTGGGTTCCCTACCTTGCCGGGGGCGCAGAGCAAGGCGGATATAGCGATGTGATCTCGCCAGCCAGTCCCACCCCGCTGGCCAAGGACGATGTGCTGATGCTGGACACCGGGCTGGTTTGGGACGGGTATTTCTCGGATTTCGACCGCAACTGGTCAGTCGGACCGGCAACGCCCGCTGTCCGTGCGGCCCATGCGCGGCTGATCGAAGCCTCGGACGCGGCGTTTCAGATCGCCCGACCCGGTGCCACGGCATCGGATCTGTTCCATGCCATGAACACCATTCTGACCGCAGATAGCGAAGGGACCGACGCCGGGCGGTTGGGTCACGGGCTGGGCATGTCGCTGACCGAATGGCCCTCACTCATCCCGACGGATCATACGGTGCTGGAACCCGGAATGGTTCTGACGCTAGAGCCCGGCATCGCCGTGGCGGACAAGATACTGGTGCACGAGGAAAACATCGTGATCACCGAAGATGCACCGCGTTTCATCAGCCCCCGAAAAGGGCCGGAGGTGGCCCAGCTATGACACGTATCCCCTATACTCTGGACGCTGACGATCCGGCTGCCACGCCAATGGGCCTGATCGTGCTGCAAACCGACGAAACGCTTGAGCCCGAGTTCAGCGACTATTTTTCGGACCGGAAATATCCGATCTACGTCACCCGCATTCCCAGCGGAATCCAAGTGACGACCGGTACGCTGGCCGAGATGGAAAACGCCTTGCCCGCCGCTGCCGATTTATTGCCCAAGGCCCGGCCATACAAAGTTGTCGGCTATGGCTGCACCTCGGCCAGTTCGGTGATCGGATCAGAGCGCGTTGCCCAAATGGTCAAGAAGACCTGCAACACGGCCGAAGTGACAAACCCGTTGCGGGCCGCCGTGGCCTGCGCCGCGAATCACGGTGTTTCGAAATTCGCGCTTCTGTCGCCTTATATTGAGGAAGTGAACATTCCCCTGCGGCGCGCATTTGCTGAAAACGGAATCTCGACCGATGTTTTTGGCACATTCGGCGAATCAGAAGAGGCAAAGGTTGTGCGGATTTCCAATGATTCAGTTGTCTCGGCAGCCGTTGAATTGGGGTCGGATCCACAAGTGGATGCTGTTTTCTTAAGCTGTACCAACCTCAAAACTTTGTCAGCACTGCCGGAAATACGGGCGCGGCTTGGAAAGCCTGTATTATCAAGCAATCAAAGCCTTGCGTGGCACATGCGCCGCCTGAATTCCGTCAATTGAATTGTCAATTCGAGACCGCAGGCACAAAAAACGACATTCCTTGTTGCAAAACGTATTCGGCTTGGTCTTAATTCATGCGGACAGATCAATGAAATCCGGAGAAACCGGATAATCATTTGACGAAACAGGGGGTCTTGTGACCGAAGCAATGAATGACGCCGCGTTTGTCGAGTTTCAACGCGTTCAGAAGTCTTATGATGGCGAAAACCTCGTCGTTAAAGATCTTAACCTAGCAATGCCAAAAGGCGAATTTCTGACCATGCTCGGGCCGTCGGGGTCTGGCAAGACCACATGCCTTATGATGTTGGCCGGGTTCGAAACTGCCACCCATGGCGAGATTTTGCTGGACGGCAAACCCATCAACAACATTCCACCGCACAAGCGCGGAATTGGCATGGTGTTCCAGAACTACGCGCTGTTCCCGCACATGACCGTGGCCGAGAACCTCTCGTTCCCACTGGAAGTGCGCAAGCTGGGCAAATCCGAACGTGAGGCCAAGGTCAAACGTGCGCTGGACATGGTTCAGATGGGTGCCTTTGGCGGACGTCGTCCGGCGCAACTGTCCGGTGGTCAGCAACAGCGGATCGCTCTGGCACGCGCGCTGGTGTTCGAGCCCGAACTGGTTCTGATGGACGAACCGCTGGGCGCGTTGGACAAGCAGCTGCGCGAGCATATGCAGTTCGAGATCACGCGCCTTGCGCATGAGCTGGGCATTACCACCGTCTACGTAACCCACGACCAGACCGAAGCGCTGACTATGTCAGACCGGGTCGCGGTGTTTGACGATGGCCGCATTCAGCAGCTCGCCCCGCCGGATCAACTGTATGAAGAGCCGGAAAACAGCTTTGTTGCGCAGTTCATTGGCGAGAACAACACGCTGGAAGGCGTGGTCAAGTCAATCGAAGGCGACACCTGCCTGATCCAGCTGGACGACGGCTCGGAAATCGATGCGGTGCCGATCAACGTGCACAATCCGGGCGAACGGACCAAGGTCTCAATCCGGCCCGAGCGGGTCGAATTCAACAAGGACCGTCTGCATGCCGACGCGCATACGCTGAAAGCGACGGTCAAGGAATTCATCTATATGGGCGATGTCTTCCGCTTCCGCATGTCGGTTGCCGGAAACGACGATTTTATCGTCAAAACACGGAACGCCCCCGACGCCATTCGCCTGCAGGCCGGTCAGGAGATCGAGATCGGCTGGCTGGCACAGGATTGTCGTGCGCTCGACGCATAGACCAAGCCGCGCAAAACAAGCGGAGCTATACAAGAGGGACCGGCTGATGAAGACCCGTGCATCAGCTGACCACATACATAAACGGGATGAACTGGGAGTTACACATGAAAGCAACCAAAACCCTTCTGACTACTGCCGCCGTTGCAATCGCCGCGGGCGGCGTGTCCGCGCAGGAAATGACGATCGTTTCCTGGGGTGGCGCATATTCCAAATCGCAGCTTAAGGCGTATCACGAGCCCTATTCGGAAAAGACCGGCGTCACCATTCTGAACGATGACAGCTCGGCCGAAGCGGTTGCCAAACTGCGCGCGATGAACGAAGCGGGCAACATCACATGGGATGTGGTCGATGTTGTTGCCGCCGATGCGATCCGTCTGTGCGACGAAGGTCTGGCGATGGAAATCGACCCTGACACCATGCTGGCCCCTGCCCCCGATGGCACGCCCGCGTCCGAAGACTTTGGCGACCTGCTGGTCAGCGACTGCTTTATCCCGCAGATCGTGTATTCGACCACATTCGGCTACCGCACCGATCTGGTTGGTGACACACCGCCTACCGATGTCTGCGCCGTATTTGATCTGGAAGCCTATCCGGGCAAACGCTCGCTGGAGAAGCGCCCGATCAACAACATGGAATGGGCCCTGATCTGCGATGGCGTTGCGAAAGACGATGTCTATGACGTTCTGGCAACCCCGGAAGGTCAGGATCAGGCGCTGGCCAAGCTGGACACCATCAAGGACAGCGTTGTCTGGTGGTCTGCCGGTGCTGACACGCCGCAGCTGCTGGCGGATGGCGAGGTTATCATGGGCTCGACCTATAACGGTCGTCTGTTCAGCGTGATCGAAGAGCAGAACCAGCCCGTCGCCATGCTGTGGGACGCGCAGGTGTTCGATCTGGACGGATGGATCATCCCGGCTGGTCTGAGCGAAGAGCGTCAGAAGCAGGCGCTGGACTACATCATGTTTGCGACCGACACTCAGCGTCTGGCGGATCAGGCCAAGTGGATCTCGTACGGTCCGGCCCGTGCTTCGTCGGCTCCGCTGGTGGGTCAGCATGCCGATCTGGGCATCGACATGGCACCGCACATGCCGACCGATCCGGAAAACGCAAAGAACACGTTCCTGTATAACTACGAGTTCTGGGCGGACTACCGCGACGACATCGACGCCAAATTCCAGGCGTGGCTGGCACAATAAGCCGGACCTGACGACATAGGATTGTCGGGGGCGGTGCGCCGCCCCCAGACCAAGACAAAACAGGGAATAACGATGACGGACGCAAGCGATAACGCAGGGCCAATGCTAGCGGCAGATGGGACGCCGCTGAAACAGTCGCTGGCCCGTTCTTTGCGGCGACAGAAAATGCGGGCTTTGCTGCTGATTACCCCTTTGCTGCTGTTCGTGATGTTCTCGTTCATCATTCCCATTGCCTCGATGCTGTTCCGCTCGGTGGAAAACAGCATTGTTGCAGACACGCTGCCGCTGACCGTCGAAGCCCTCAAGGATTGGGACGACACGTCGGGCGAGTTGCCGGATGAGGCCGTCTATGATGCCTTTGTGCGCGATATGCTTGTCGCCATCGACAACAAACAGCACACCCGTCTGGGCTCGCGTCTGAACTACGAAGAAACCGGCATGTCTTCGATGTTCCGCAGATCCGGGCGTCAAATCAACAAAATGGATCCGGAAACGGACGGTCCATTCAAGGAAAAACTGATCGACGTGCACGATGGCTGGGGCGACCCAAAGACCTGGGCCGTGATCAAAACCCACTCGCCTGCTGTTACCAACGGTTATTTCCTGAACGCGGTCGACATGCGCCGCACCCCCGAAGGCGCGCAGGCCCAGCCCGAAGACAAACAGATCCTGATCAAGCTGTTCGGGCGCACGCTGTTCATGTCGTTGGTGATTACGGGGGCCTGTATTCTGCTGGCCTATCCGGTCAGTTACCTGTTGGCGACCTTGCCGATGCGGGTGTCGAACCTGCTGATGATCCTTGTCCTGCTGCCCTTCTGGACCTCGTTGCTGGTGCGAACTTCGGCGTGGAAAGTAATGCTGCAACAACAGGGGGTGATCAACGAAACCCTTGTCTGGCTCGGGCTGGTGGCGGATGACGCGCGGCTTGTGATCATCAACAACCAGATCGGTACGATCATTGCGATGACGCATATCCTGCTGCCCTTCATGATCCTGCCGATGTATTCGGTGATGCAGACCATCCCGCCCTCTTACACCCGCGCGGCGAAATCGATGGGCGCCACCAACTGGACCACGTTCTGGCGCATCTACTTCCCGCAATCCATTCCGGGTATCGGCGCGGGATCGATCCTCGTGTTCATTCTGTCGATCGGTTACTACATCACGCCTGAAATCGTGGGCGGCACCAAGGGCGTCTTTATCTCGAACCGGATCGCCTATCACATCTCGTCCTCGCTGAACTGGGGGCTGGCCGCGGCACTGGGGACGATCCTTCTGGGCGTCGTTCTGTTACTCTACTGGGTCTACGACAAGATCGTCGGCATCGATAACGTGAAGCTGGGATAATCAAAATGGCCGCACTGACTCCGATTTCCCGCAAACCCATGTCCATGGTCCTGCCCAGCGTCGCGCTGGCAGGGGCCTTCGCCGGTATCTTTGTCGGCGCAGGCAACGGATCGATCCTTCTGGGCCTTCTGGGCGGCGCCGTTCTGATTGCCGCGCTGGCCTGGGTCTACATCAACCTGCTCAAGAACGAGAAGCTGGCCCGCTGGGTCAACATCCTGGGTTTCGGCATTGTTGGCTTTCTGGTCGCCGGTCCGATGGGCGGCGTTCTGGGCCTGCTGGGCGGCTGGTTCTTTGCCTGGTTCACCTACTGGCTGTACGAGGGGCGTTATCGGCAGAAACTGCTGCCCTATCTGACGCCGAAACAGGTATTCTATCACTACCTGTTCCGGGTGATCTGCGGTGCAATCTTTGTGTTCCTGATCACGCCGATCCTTGTGGTTCTGCCCCTGTCGTTCAACGCACAGGACTTCTTTACCTTCACGCCCGAAATGCTGCGGCTGGACCCGGAAGGTTATTCGCTGAAGCACTATCGCGACTTCTTTACCAACAATGAATGGCAGCGCAGCTTCAAGAACTCGCTGATAATCGCGCCGATTGCGACGGTCATCTCGGTCTCACTGGGAACACTGGCCGCCATCGGGCTCAGCCAGTCCCACGTGCCGGGTCGGCGGGCGATCATGGGGATCCTGATTTCGCCGATGATCGTGCCCCTGATCATCTCGGCTACCGGCATGTTCTTTTTCTACAGCGATATCGGGAACTTCCTCGAAGGGACGCTGGGTATGAACAAGAACTTCGTGGGTTACGTAAAAGTGATCCTCGCGCACGCTGTTCTGGGCATCCCCTTCGTCATCATCACCGTGACCGCGACGCTGGTTGGCTTTGACCGGTCACTGACGCGGGCGGCGGCCAATATGGGTGCAGGCCCGGTGCGGACCTTCTTCAAGATCCAGATGCCGCTGATCCTGCCGGGCGTGATCTCGGGCGGGCTGTTTGCCTTCATCACCTCGTTTGACGAGGTTGTGGTGGTGCTGTTTGTCGGTTCGGCCAGCCAAAAGACGCTGCCCTGGCAAATGTTCACCGGCCTGCGCGAGCAGATCAGCCCGACCATTCTGGCGGTCGCCACGATCCTTGTGGTGCTGTCGATTGCTCTGCTGACCACGGTTGAACTGCTGCGCCGCCGGTCCGAGCGTTTGCGGGGTCTCTCGCCCGCTTGACGCAGGGACAAAGCTGATCTAACGATTCACCTGTTCACCCCAGCCGCGATGGCGTCGCGGACGCACTGGGGCGAACGGCTCTCGGAACCCGAGACCGCCTGTCCTGAACGCCGGGACAAGTGGCCGGGCTTTGCATACCCGGCAAAGATGAGAGACCAAGGATGAACGATATAGCTCAACGCCCCGAATTCTTCACTTGCCACAATGGTGACAAGGCCCCCCTGCCCTTTAGCAAAGCCGAATACAGCCGCCGCCTGAGCGCCCTGCGCGCCATCATGGCCAAGCGCGATATCCCGGCGGTGCTGCTGACCTCGATGCAGAACATCGCCTATTACTCGGGCTTTCTGTATTGCTCGTTCGGTCGCCCCTATGGCTGCGTTGTCACGCAGGACGCCTGCACCACCGTTTCTGCCAATATCGATGCGGGTCAGCCGTGGCGGCGCTCGGTTGACGAGAATGTGATCTACACCGACTGGAAGCGCGACAACTACTGGCGTGCCGTGGCCAGCCTGATCGGTGGCGCGAAACGGATCGGGATCGAAGGCGATCACATGACCCTGGCCGCACGCGACACCGCGCTGCGGATGCTGGACGCGCCCGAACTGATCGATATCGCACCCGACACGATGTTCGCCCGCATGGTGAAATCCGCGGAAGAGATCGAGCTGATCAAAGGCGGCGCGCGCACCGCTGATGTCGGCGGCGCCGCCATCCACGCGGCCATCCGCGAAGGCGCGACCGAGATCGAGATCGCCATGGCAGGTCGCGACGCGATGGAAGAAGAAATCGCGCGGGCCTACCCCGACTCGGAAATTCGCGACACATGGGTCTGGTTCCAGTCCGGGCTGAACACGGATGGTGCCCATAACCCGGTCACCAAAAGGGCGCTGCAAAAGGGCGATATTCTGTCGCTGAACACCTTCCCGATGATCTCGGGCTATTACACCGCGCTGGAACGCACCCTGTTCCTGGGCGAGCCCGACGCCGACAGCCTGCGCCTGTGGAAGGCCAACGTGGCCGCGCATGAACTGGGCCTGAGCCTGATCAAGCCCGGCGCGACCTGCTCGGGCATCACCGCCGAGATCAACCGGCTCTTCGCGGATGAGGGCCTGCTGCAGTATCGCTCGTTCGGCTATGGCCACTCGTTCGGGATCCTCAGCCACTATTACGGGCGTGAGGCCGGTCTGGAACTGCGCGAAGATATCGACACCGTTCTAGAGCCCGGCATGGTCGTCTCGATCGAGCCGATGCTGTGGATTCCCGAAGGCCAGCCCGGCGCGGGTGGCTATCGCGAGCATGATATTCTGGTCGTGGGCGAAGACGGGGCCGAGAACATCACCGGCTTCCCCTATGGGCCGGGCCACAACATCATCGGTGCCTGACCGATCCGGGGTGGGGCCTGTGCCCCACCCCATTTTCCTGCGGCTGCGCGCTGAAAGCCCTATAAATAGTCAGCAATACAACCGTTTCGGGGCCATTTCGGCCGTTCCCCTTGCAAACTCGGATATGTTCGTCAAACTTCCTGCATGGGAGAATTCTTTGACGAAATGTACAATGGCGACGGATCTCTGCGCGGTCCTTACGAAGAAATCGGTCGCTGGTTCAATCATGAAGATGTCGCCAGATTACGGGCAAAACAGCGCGAAGCCGAAGAGGTCTTTCGCCTGACAGGCATCACCTTCAACGTCTACGGCAAGGCCGAAGCGGAAGAGCGGCTGATCCCCTTCGACATCATTCCCCGCATCATCTCGGGACGCGAATGGCAACGGCTGGAACGCGGGATCGAACAACGCGTACGCGCGATCAACGCCTTTCTTTACGACATCTATCACCGGCAGGAAATCGTCCGCGCCGGTCGCCTACCGCCCGAGATGATTGCCGCGAATGAGGCGTTCCTGCCCCAGATGATCGGTGTCGCCCCTCCGGGCAAGATCTACACTCATATCGTCGGCATCGATCTGGTCCGCACCGGGCCGGATGAGTTCTACGTGCTGGAAGACAATGCGCGCACGCCCTCGGGCGTCAGCTATATGCTGGAAAACCGCGAGACGATGCTGAAGATGTTCCCGGAACTGTTCAGCGCCAACAATGTGCGCAACGTCTCGGACTATCCGCGCAATCTGCGGCGGTCGCTGGCCGCCTGCGCGCCCGATTGTGCCGAAGGTGAGCCGACCGTGGCTGTTCTGACGCCCGGCATCTACAACTCGGCCTATTACGAGCATGCGTTTCTGGCCGATCAGATGGCGGTGGAACTGGTCGAAGGCCACGATCTGCGCGTGGTCGACGGGCGCGTCTGTATGCGCACCACGCGCGGGTATCGGCCCATCGATGTGCTCTATCGCCGGGTCGATGACGATTTTCTGGACCCGCTGAACTTCAACCCCGACAGCGCACTTGGCGTTCCGGGCATTCTGGACGTCTACCGCGCAGGCGGCATCACCATCGCCAATGCGCCGGGCACGGGCATCTCGGACGACAAGGCAATCTATTCCTACATGCCCGAAATCGTCGAGTTCTACACCGGCGAAAAGCCGATCCTGCAAAACGTCCCGACCTGGCGTTGCGCCGATCCGAAATCCCTGTCCTACGTCCTCGACAACCTGTCCGATCTGGTGGTGAAAGAGGTTCACGGTTCGGGCGGCTACGGGATGCTGATCGGCCCGACCGCCAGCAAGAAAGAGATCGCAGCCTTCAAAGCAAAGCTAAAGGCGCGCCCGGCCAACTATATCGCGCAACCTACGTTGTCGCTGTCCACGGTTCCGATCTTTGCCCGCTCGGGGCTGGCCCCCCGCCATGTGGACTTGCGCCCCTTCGTGCTGGTCTCACCCGACGGGATCAAGATCACGCCCGGCGGGTTGACGCGGGTTGCACTGAAAAAGGGATCGCTGGTGGTGAATTCCAGCCAGGGTGGCGGGACCAAAGACACCTGGGTGCTGGAGGACTAAGCCATGCTGGGAAAAACTGCAGGTGGATTGTTCTGGATGTCCCGCTACCTGGAACGCGCGGAAAGCACGGCCAGATTGCTGGAGACCGGTCAACGCATGGCGCTGACCCGCACCCAGAACTCGGTCGAGGAATGGAGTTCCGTCCTGCGCACGGCGGGCGTTCTGGGCACCTATCAGGAGAAATATGACGAGGTCACCCGCGACAATGCGGTCGACTGGGTGCTGCGCGATGGGGATAACCCGTCATCGGTCTGGTCCGTTGTCAAACAGGCGCGCGAGAATGCAAAACTGGTGCGCACGGCGCTGACCCATGATGTCTGGAGCGCGGTGAACGCCACCTGGATGCAACTGGACGAGGCCCTTCGGCGCAAGGTGAACGAACGCGACTTGCCCGGGCTACTGGAACTGATCCGCCATCAATCGGCGCTTGTGCGCGGCGCCATACTTGGCACCATGTTGCGCAACGACATGTTCGACTTCACCCGCATCGGCACCTTCATCGAACGCGCCGACAACACCGGGCGCATTCTGGACGTCAAATATTATGTGCTGTTGCCAACAGCCTTTTCGGTGGGATCGTCGCTGGACAATATCCAATGGGAAAGCATCCTGCGATCCGTCGGCGCTGGCGGGGGCTATCGGATGACGCATGGCCAAAAAACCTCGCCTTCGGACATCGCGCAATTCCTCATACTGGACCAGCGCATGCCGCGCAGCCTGCATTTCTGTTGCCGCAAGATTCAGGAAAACCTGTCATATCTGAAAAAGGACTATGGCTTCGCCGGTCCATCCTGCGAGGCGTCCAATGCGCTGTATGACAAATATCTGGATCGCGACATCGCAGATATCTTCGAGTTTGGCCTGCATGAGTACATTCAGGAATTCCAGAACGATCTCGCCGGGCTGAGCCGACAGATCGAAATCGATTATCGTTTCTATGAGTAAGCCATGAAACTGCACATCCGACACGAAACCCGATACGATTTCGACGCCCCGGTGCCCTTTGGCCTGCAACAGCTGAGGAAAACGCCCAAGTCGTTCCGCAACCAGAAAATCGACAGCTGGACCACGCAAGTCCTTGGTGGCCGCAAAGAGCTGAGCTTTGAGGATTACCACCGCAATACGGTGGAACTGATCAGTTTCGAGCCTAACACGCAAAGCGTCTCGCTGATCTCGGAAGGCGTGGTCGATATCTCGGACACCCACGGCGTTCTGGGACCTCATGAAGGGTCGATCCCGCTTTGGCTGTTTCAGCGCGACACGGATCAGACCAAGCCCGGCAAAGGCGTGGCCGCGCTGATCAAATCCCTGCCCGATGGCGAACCGCTGGACCGGTTGCACGCGCTGTCTGCCGCGATCCGCGATCATGTGACCTACAAGATCGGATGCTCGGAGCCCGACTGGACAGCCGAAGACGCGTTGGAGGCTGGCTGCGGCGTCTGTCAGGACCATAGCCACATCTTTATCACCTGCGCCCGGGCGCTTGGCATTCCGGCCCGCTATGTCTCGGGCTATCTGATGATGAGCGATACCGAGGTTCAGGACGCCACCCACGCCTGGGCCGAAGCGCATCTGGACGGGCTGGGATGGGTCGGATTTGACATATCGAACGGAATATCCCCCGACAGCCGTTACGTCCGTGTTGCAACCGGTCTGGACTATGCGCAGGCTGCCCCGGTAAGAGGAAGCAGAATTGGGGCAGCGGGCGAGCAATTGACAGTGCAATTGCAGGTCGCACAGCAGTAACGGAGACCAAGATGACCTATGCTGTGGGGATGCGGCTGAACCGTGGGCTGGTGTTCATGTCCGATACCCGCACCAATGCCGGGGTCGACAATGTCTCGACCTTCAACAAGATGTTCAACTGGACGATCGAGGGCGACCGTTCGATCACCATTCTGACCGCTGGCAATCTGGCCACGACGCAGGCGACGATCAGCCTGCTGGAAGAACGCACCAAGGTGCCCGCAGACCGATCCCCTTCGATCCTCGAAGCACCGACGATGTTTCAGGTCGCGCAACTGGTTGCCGATACGCTGAACGACGTCATCGAACAGCACGCCCGCTCGGGCCAACAGGCCGACAGCGCCTTTCACGCCACGCTGATCCTGGGCGGCCAGATCAAGGGCGGACCATCGCGCCTGTTTCTGATCTACCCCGAGGGCAATTTCATCGAGGCGGGCGACGAAACGCCGTTCTTCCAGATTGGCGAAACCAAATACGGACGCCCCATTCTGGTGCGTGCCTATGATCCCGACATGAGCTTTGCCGAAACGGTGAAACTGCTGCTTGTCAGCTTTGATTCGACCATCAAGGCCAACCTGTCCGTCGGCGCACCGCTCGACCTGTTTCTTTATGACGAAGACAGTTTCGAACCCGGTCAGCGCACCCGGTTCGAAGGGGACGATCCCTATTTCCGAACCATCTCGGATGGGTGGGGGGACGCGCTGAAATCTGCGCTGTCGAAACTGCCGGAATATGCACCTGATTAACGGGGGGTGTTCGGACCTTTGGGTCTGACAGACGGCAAGCCGAATCTCTTCCTTTTCGAAGGTGAAAACCGCAGTCGGAGATGATGACTGCGGTTACTTTTTCATTTTCGGTAATTTCAGCCACATTTTTGAAAAAATACGCAGGCCCTGATTTTCAACGCGTTAAGGCATTTTTTCACTCAACAAAAAACATTTTCGAGAAAATTGCAGTTTCCCCCGCCCGATAAGACAATTTCGTCAAAGCGGAGGAAGCAAAAATGTCCAACCAGAACCCGGTCTTTATTCCCGGTCCAACGAACATCCCCGACAGGTTGCGGCTGGCGATGCAGGTGCAGACTCAGGACCACCGCGCCCCCGATTTTGTACAGACCTTCGCGCCGGTGCTGGAAGACACCAAGAAGGTTTTTGGCACAACCGAAGGTCAAATCATCACCTTCCCCGCCAGCGGAACCGGCGGGTGGGAGGCGTCGATCACCAACACGCTCAGCCCCGGCGATACCGTCCTGGTCGCGCGGTATGGCATGTTCAGCCATCGCTGGATCGACCTGTGTCAGCGCCACGGTCTGGATGTGCGGATCATCGAATGCCCCTGGGGCAGTGGCGCACCGGCGGATAAATTCGCCGAGACTCTGGCTGCGGATAAGAGCCATGAGATCAAGGCGGTTCTGGTCACGCATAACGAGACGGCCACCGGCGTGCGCTCGGATATTGCGGCGGTGCGCAAGGCGATGGATGCCAGTGACCACCCAGCGATGCTGTTTGTGGATTGCGTCAGTTCGCTGGCCTCAATGCCTTTTGCCTTTGATGACTGGGGCGTCGATATTGCGGTTTCGGGCTCGCAAAAGGGGTTCATGCTGGCGACCGGAATGGCGATCCTGTGCGTCAGCCCCAAGGCGCTGGCAGCGATGGAAACGGCCCAACTGCCGCGCACCTTCTTTGATTTTCGCGACATGATGAACGCCAACGCATCCGGTGGTTTTCCCTATACCCCGCCGCTGCAATTGATCTATGGCATGCGCGAAAGCCTGAAGATGCTGTTCGAGGAAGGCTTGGACAACGTCTATGCCCGTCATTTCCGTCTCGCCGAGGGCGTGCGCAAAGCCACCGCCGCTTGGGGGCTGGAACTGGTGGCGCAGTCCCCCGATCTTTACTCGGATACGGTCAGCGCGATCTATGTGCCCGAAGGCTTCGACAGCAATGCCCTGACCGACCATGCCTTCAACGCCTATGGCGTCAGCTTTGGCATCGGCTTGGGCGAGATGAACGGCAAGGCCTTCCGCATTGGCCATCTGGGCAGTCTGACGGATGTGATGGTGCTGTCTGGCCTCGCGACGATTGAGATGGCGATGGCCGACCTGAATTACCCGATCGAGTTGGGCAGCGGTGTTGCAGCGGCACAGGAATACTTCCGTCTGGGCCACGCCAATCCCATGCAATCCGCAGCGTAAGGACCCAAGGATGCTAGATTCAATGACCACAGCCGATTGCCTGACCCTTGCCGATATGCGCGAAGCGCATGAGCGGATCAGACCACATATCAACCGCACCCCGGTGCTGCGCTCGGCCTATCTGGACGATCTGACGGGCGCGCAACTGTTTTTCAAATGCGAGAACTTTCAAGAGGCCGGTGCCTTCAAGGTGCGCGGCGCGTGTAACGCGGTCTTTGGCCTGAATGATGAAGTCGCCAAGCGCGGCGTCTGCACGCATTCCAGCGGCAACCACGCGCTCAGCCTGTCTTATGCCGCCGGTCGCCAGGGCATCCCCTGCAATGTGGTGATGCCGCGCACAGCGCCACAAGCCAAGAAAGACGCGGTGCGTCGCTATGGCGGGATCATCACCGAATGCGAGCCCTCGACCACCTCGCGCGAGGCGGTGTTTACCGAGGTGCAGGCGCGTACGGGTGGCGAGTTCGTGCACCCCTATAACGACCCGCGCGTGATTGCGGGGCAAGCGACCTGTTCGGCGGAACTGCTGGAGCAGACCGACGGTCTGGACGCGATGGTCGCGCCGATTGGCGGCGGCGGCATGATCTCGGGCACCTGCCTGACAATGTCGAACCTCGCGCCCGAGGTGAAGATCTATGCCGCGGAACCGGAACAGGCCGATGACGCCTATCGCAGTTTCAAGGCCGGTCACATCATCGCTGATGACGCGCCGGTGACCATCGCCGACGGGCTGAAAGTGCCGCTGAAGGAAAACACCTGGCACTTTGTCTCGAACTTCCTGAGCGACATCCACACCGCCAGCGAAGACGAGATCATCGCCGCAATGAAGATCACCTGGAAATACCTGCGCATCGTGATGGAACCCAGTAGCGCGGTGCCTTTGGCGACCATTCTGAAAAACCCCGACGCCTTCAAGGCCAAACGCGTCGGCGTGATCATTACCGGCGGCAATGTGGATCTGGACAAACTACCCTGGACCCAGGGCTGAGGAGGACAACATGAACAAACCCGTAAACATCGAGCAACTCGAAGTCGGCTACGACATCCCCGCTGCCATCGGCATGGACGCATCCGAGATCCAGACCCCGGCCCTTGTGTTGGATCTGGACGCACTGGAGCGCAATATCCAGAAAATGGGCGATTACGCCAAAGCCCACGGCATGCGCCACCGGGTGCATGGCAAGATGCACAAATCCGTCGATGTGGCGCGGCTACAGGTCGAGCTGGGCGGGGCCTGCGGTATCTGCTGCCAGAAGGTCTCGGAGGCTGAGGTCTTTGCCCGTGGCGGGATCAACGATGTGCTGGTGTCCAATCAGGTGCGTGACCCGGCCAAGATCGACCGTCTGGCGCGGATGCCCAAGTTGGGCGCGCGGACGATCTGTTGCGTCGACGATATCGACAACGTTGCCGACCTGTCCGAGGCCGCGCAGCGTCATGGCACCCAGATCGAATGTCTGGTCGAGATCGACTGCGGCGCAGGCCGCTGCGGTGTCACCACCACGCCCGAGGTCATCGCCATCGCCAAAGCCATCGACGCGGCCCCTGGCCTCAAGTTCGCCGGCATTCAGGCCTATCAGGGCGCGATGCAGCACATGGACCTGTACGAGGATCGCAAAGCCAAGATCGACATCGCCGTGGCGCAGGTGAAAGACGCCGTGGATGGGTTGAAGGCCGAAGGGCTGGACTGCGACATCGTCGGCGGTGGCGGCACCGGGTCATACTACTTCGAGAGCGCGTCGGGCGTGTATAACGAACTGCAATGCGGCTCTTACGCCTTCATGGATGCCGATTATGGCCGCATCCTTGACGAAAACGGCAACCGCATCGACCGGGGAGAGTGGGAAAACGCCTTCTTCATCCTCACCAGCGTTATGAGCCATGCCAAGGCAGACAAAGCCATCGTGGATGCGGGGCTCAAGGCCCAGTCCGTCGACAGCGGCCTGCCGGTGATCTTTGGTCGCTCGGATGTGGAATACATCAAATGCTCGGACGAACATGGGGTCGTGTCGGACCCGGACGGGGTTCTGAAGGTCAATGACAAGCTGCATCTGGTGCCCGGTCACTGTGATCCGACAGCCAATGTCCACGACTGGTATGTGGGCGTGCGGGGCGGCAAGGTCGAAACCCTCTGGCCCGTGTCCGCGCGCGGCAAGGCGTACTGAGGCGAGGGAAGGATCATGAAAGACATGACAGACACACCCTTGTTGATCGTCGGAGAAGACCTTTGCCGGCAACTGGTTGGCCGCGCCGAGGCATTCGATGCAGTTCGGGACGTCTTCGCCGCCATGGCGCGGGGCGACGCCTATAACTTCCCGGTCATCCGTGAGGCCATTGGCTATGCCGACGCGCTTTACGGCTTCAAATCCGGTTTCGACCGGGACGGTCAGGTGCTGGGCGTGAAATCCGGTGGCTACTGGCCCGGCAATATGGATAAGGGGCTGACCAACCATCAATCCACCGTCTTTCTGTTCGACCCCGATACCGGACGCCTGTCGGCGCTGGTCGGTGGCAACTACCTGACCGCCGTGCGCACAGCTGCGTCCTCGGCTGTGTCCATCGCCCATCTGGCCCGGAAAGATGCCAAGGTTCTGGGCATGGTCGGCGCGGGTCATCAATCCACCTTCCAGCTGCGCGCCGCCGCCGAACAGCGCGACTTTGAAAAAGTCGTCGCCTGGAACCCCCACCCCGAAATGCTGCCCCGTCTGGGCGCGGTCGCGACCGAGCTCGGGTTGGAATTTGAGGCCGTCTCGCAACAGGATCTTGGCGCGCAGGCGGATGTCATCATCACCATCACTTCGGCTTTCGAGCCGCTGTTGATGAAAGACTGGATCAAACCCGGCACGCATCTGGCCTGCATGGGCACAGACACCAAAGGCAAGCAAGAGGTCGATGCGGCCCTTGTCACCGAAGCCACGGTTTTCACCGATGAGGTCGCCCAATCCGTCTCGATCGGCGAGGCGCAGCACGCCGTTGAAGCAGGTACCCTGACCGAGGATCAGATCACGCCCATCGGCGCCGTAATTAACGGAACCCATCCGGGTCGCAGCAGCGATGACCAGATCACCCTGTTCGACGGCACCGGCGTCGGCCTGCAAGATCTGGCCGTGGCCTCTGTAGCAGCCCGGCTGGCGCAAGAGGCGGGGTTGGCAGACCAAGCCACGTTGTAACGCCCCGCCGACGCGTCACTCGGCACTGATTTCTCCCGTCGGTGCCGGGTGCTTGCTGATCTGCCTTCCGGTGAAAACCAGCCGCTATACAAAACGCGAAACCTGCGCCACTAATAGCCTCCGGACGACCTGAGCCAAGAAGGAGCGCAGCATGAAGCTTTTACGTCACGGGCCAAAAGGCGCTGAAAAACCCGGTCTTCTGGATGCCAATGGCACAATCCGCGACCTCAGCGGTCATATCGATGACATTGCCGGGGCAACGCTTGGCGACGCGGAACTGGACCGGGTGCGCGCAATCGATCCGACCAGTTTGCCAGCGGTGGACGCGGGCACACGTATCGGCCCCTGCGTCGGGCAGGTTGGCAAGTTTATCTGTATCGGCCTCAACTACGCCGACCACGCCGCCGAAGCCGGAATGGACCTGCCTGCCGAGCCCGCGATTTTCTTCAAGGCAACCTCGGCCATTGCAGGGCCGAATGACGACATCGAAATCCCCCGCGGATCAGAGAAATCGGATTGGGAGGTCGAACTGGGCGTCGTGATCGGCAAGGAAGCGAAATACATCTCCGAAGCCGACGCCTTGAACCACGTGGCGGGTTATTGCGTGGTGAACGACCTGTCCGAGCGCGACTTTCAACTGCATCGCTCGGGCCAGTGGGTCAAAGGCAAGTCGGCGGATACGTTTGGCCCCATCGGCCCCTGGCTGGTGACACGGGATGAGGTGCCGGACCCTCAGAACCTGCCGATGTATCTTGAGGTCAACGGCCATCGCTATCAGGACGGCTCGACCCGGACGATGCATTTCGGTGTGGCCACGGTGATCGCACACCTGTCGCAATTCATGTCCCTGCAACCCGGTGATATTGTTTCAACCGGCACGCCTCCGGGTGTGGGCATGGGTCAGACGCCACCGACCTACCTGAAACCCGGCGATCGTTTGGAGGCCGGGATTGTCGGGCTGGGTGTGCAACGACAAGTCACCGTTGCGGGATAAGGGCTGCGATAGCAGTTAGGCATCGTGAAGTCAGGCCAAACAGAGTACGCTGCCAACACGCCTTGATCTCAGCTTGCAGGGACCGACCGTGACAATCCGAATGCTGCGCACCCTTGTGGCGATTGCAGACACAAAAACCTTCAGCGCGGCGGCGGACGTTGTGCATGTCACCCATGCCGCTGTCAGCCAACAGATGCAGACGCTTGAGGCGGATCTGGGCGTGGCACTGTTTGATCGCAGTACAAGAACGCCGGAACTGACCCCTGTTGCCCATCAGATCGTCGAAAAAGCCCGCAAGATCATCGCGGATTACGACAATCTGGTGCCTTCGGTGATGCAGGAAGGCGAATTGAACAGCGTGATCCGGCTGGGCGTTCTGCGTACAACGCTGACCGGGTTGGCGCCGCAGGCCATGGCGCAGCTGAAAGCGCATCATCCCGGCATGGGATTACACCTGAAACCCGGATTGACCGGCGCTTTGCTGGCAGACCTGGCCCGCGGAAATCTGGATGCGGCTTTGGTGACCAAGCCCGCCGTCATGCCACCGGGCGTTATCTTCCGGAAGCTGGTCGAAGAACCGATGCAACTGATCGCCTCGCTGGAGGAACCCGAACTAGACCCGATCACCCTGTTGAAGATCCGACCCTTTATCCGCTTCAACCGCAGCGCCGTGGTCGGGGCGCTGATCGACAACTGGATCCTGTCGAAACGCATCCGGGTCAATGAGGCGATGGAGCTGGACGGGCTTGAGGCCATAGCCAGCATGGTTCACGCCAATTTGGGCGTCTCGATCGTGCCGGACCTTGCCGTTCCGCCGATGGATCCGCTGCCACTCAACCGGCTAAACCTTGGTCCCGATGCGCCCCGCCGGACGCTGGGCCTGATCTATCCCGAGACCCAAAGCAAGATGCGGGCCATGGATGCGCTTTTCAATGCGCTGGCCGGTGTGATAGCTGCATCCAAAAGCACCGGACACACGCCTGCGCATGACATTTGAAACGGTTTTCTATCTGATCCTCGGCGCGGCGGCGGGTGGCTTTATCAACGGGCTTGCGGGCACCGGAACCGCGTTGTTTGCGCTTGGGTTCTACCTCGTCGTGCTGCCACCGGTAACAGCCGTGGCGATTGTCGCCCTCATGTCGGTTCTGGCGGGGCTGCAGGGGCTGTGGATCGTTCGGGCCGACATTCTGGCGCAGCCCCACAGGTTGCTGCGCTTTCTCGTTCCCGGCCTGCTTGGGGTGCCCATTGGCCTTGCGCTGCTGAACCAGATCGACGCCAGCACGTTGCGGATCGGTGTTGCGGGTTTTCTGATCCTCTATGGCGGCTATTTCGGTTTTCGCGCGACCCTTCCCGCGTTCGAGCGTCGAACGCCCTGGCTGGATACCGGGGTTGGCCTGACCGGAGGCATTCTGGGCGGGGCCGCCGCCGTCTCGGGCGCGATCCCGGCCATGTGGCTGTCGCTGCGGCCCTGGACCAAATCCGAGACGCGCGCGGTTTTGCAGCCGTTCAACGTGACCATTCTCAGCACCACGATCTTCCTGCTGTTCTTGAAGGGCGCCTATGACAGCGCGGCCGTGAAAGCGCTGCTGGTGACTGTCCCTTGCGGTCTGATCGCAGCGCAAATCGGCATCATGGTGTTTCGCCGCCTCAGCGACACAGGCTTCCGACGCCTTTTGATCTTGTTGACGCTGCTGGTGGGGCTGGGCGTAATGGCAAGCGAGGTTCTATAGTCCACCCGCAAGAACAACAGGAAGGGCCGACCGGGATGCTTGTATTCTACTATTCCAAAGGCTCATCCGCGCTTGCCGCACATATCCTTTTGATTGAGGCTGGGGCAGAGTTCACGGCGGTCGAAATCTCAATTCCCGACGGGGCGCATCGCAGCCCGGATTTCTTGCGTAAAACCCCAAAAGGGCGCATCCCGGTTCTGGAAACGCCTGAGGGGCTTCTGACCGAAAACCCAGCCATTCTGGAATACATTGCAGCCACCCATCCCCAAGCTGGTCTGCTGCCCGATGGCGACTATGCGCAGGCACAGGCGCGGTCACTCTGCGCCTATCTCTGTTCGACCGTACATGTCGGATTTGCCCATCTCAAACGCGGCAGCCGGTGGGCTGATCAGGACGCCTCGCTGCAGGATATGCGCGGTGTCGCGCCACGCAATCTTGCGGCCTCAGCGAAACTGTTGGAACAGCAACTGGAGATGACCCCTTGGGCGATGGGCGCACAGTTCAGCTTTTGCGACCCTTATCTGTTCCTGTTGCAGCACTGGATGGCCGCAGCCGATCTGTCACTGGACCCTTATCCCAAACTGGCCGCACATAACGAAGCCATGCGCGCCCGACCGGCAACGCAAACTGTTCTGGCCCTGTACGGGTCACTGTAGAGCGGCCTCAGATCACTTCATCCCGTCGATCATCGCTTTCACCGTAGCGCTTCATGACAGCAGGTTTCGTGCCCTCATAAACCTGTTCGATAGTCTCGGCGATCTTGGCGTTTTCGCGTTCGAACAGACAGTCTCCGTTCATGTCCGAGGCCACGATGAATGGCCCCATCCGCTTGCACCGGATCACCCACATCGCCTGCGCCAGACCGAGTTCTTCGCTCCAATGCACCGCCTCGACATTCTCGACGCCGCGCCCCAGCAGTGCTCCGGTACCGTAGCCCACGGTGGACAGGTATACGGCACCGTTCGGCACGAAATACTCTTTGTAATCCTTCGAGGACATCCCGCCCTTGCCAACGATCAGTCGCGCCCCGGTCTTGGCGATCCATTCCGGCAACCATTTGGCAAAGCGAAACGACGCGGTCGCCGTCACTGCCCCCATGTCAAACGATCCATCCGCATTGATCCGCGCCGCGGGTGAGCAATGAAAATTGGCGGCACTGTCCGAAGGTAATTCCATCGGGATATTCGCCTTATCCTCCAGCGCGCGCATATAGACACCTTCGCGGGCGGTATACATCAGCCCGGTCAGATACACGATGTCGCCAAGCCGCAGATCGGCGATGTCTTCGGCATTTGGCGTCGTGGACAGCTCAATCTCGCGCAAACTCATTCCGCGGCCTCCTGCACCGGGTTCCAGTCCACTGTTTCGCGGCGCTGATACGGCGTGAACCAATCCGGGTCGGTGCGATGCTCGACCCGACCATCGGCGTGGATGCGCGCGACGGCCCGGCGCGACGACAGGCAGAAGGCGTGGACCGACATGGGCATGCCCCCCGTGTGGCAATAGCCGACCTCGATATTGCAATCGATCACCATGTTCTTGCCCACAAACCCCATGGCGCCCATACCGATAGAGTTGCCCAGTTCCTTGAACTCATCCTCCATCTCGGCAATGCGCGGGTCCGAATTGCGGCTGCCCACCACACGCAGGGTCGAGGCGCGTTTGCCCAGCGTCATGCAGATATCCTTGGACCCACCCAGTCCGATTCCGATGATCGCGGGCTGACAGGCCAGACCGCGCTTGCCAAAGGCCATCAGGCTGTCGAGGTAGAAGCGTTTGATCCCCTGTATCCCGTCCGAGGGGAACAGCATCCGGTAATCGGTACCGAACAGCCCGCCTTTATGCACGGTGATCAGATCGATCCACGCGCCTTCGGGCTCGAACCCGTATTCGATCTCAGGCGCGCCGATGCCGACATTGTTGTCGTGATCCGTGCGCCACAAAGGATGCACCCTATTGGGGCGCAAAGGCACGCCATTTGTGGCATTTGCCGTTGCCCGCCTGAGAGCCGCTTCCAATGCAACCATGCCGCCTTCGATCTGCGCCTCGTTGCCCAGTTTGACAAACCAGCGCGGCACGCCGGTGTCGCCGCACATGGCCCGGCGGTCCTCTTTCGCGGCTTCGTAGTTCTCAAGCATAGCTTTCAGAACAAATGACGACAGATCGCCATCCTCGGTCTTTGCCGCCGCTTTCAGCCCATCGAGGTAATCTTGCGGGATCTCAATCGCCGCCTTGTCCATCAGCGTTTCGGCCGTGGATTGGATGAGCTTGATCGGTATCATCTAGCCGATACCAGAAGTCGCAATCTTTTTCAAAACCGCCATCAAAACTTGCCCCGTTGCATCTATGGCCATAGCCAGAAATCTTTGACTTCTGTGTGTTCTCAGTTCTTGTTTCAGCGCGTTGAAGCCATGGGTCGTTCTACCATTTTTGTCTGTCACGATGTGTTTCTTGCAACCATCGATCACTGGTATCAAAGTACGTCCTGCATCTAACTCGTCCAAACCGGGTTTCAATTTGTAAGAGAAGAAATTTTCACTCTCCGGGCCCTCAGCAAACAATAGGCATGGAGCATCCGAAAAAGGGACTCCCAACTTTTCAGCGATTTTGACAGATTTTCTCATTTCCGCGTCGGTCATTTCTTCCGCGTCATTTACGAATGAAACGAGAACCCAAAGCGAACTTCCTGACGCTTCGTCAAAAAAAGCCCAATTTCTTTTTAGGGCATTAATGTAGCCAACATCCAAAGGCGAGCAAATCAAGAAACACACGAAGCCCTCCTCTTTCCAAACATTGACACTGGAGTTTTCGACGTCGTGAATTGTGTATAGGCCACGCATTTTGTGCTCCGACTAAAACTAAACAATGCAATTCCGATACCACGGCATATCACTTCTCGGCCACCAAAGTCTCGGGCTCGCCCTTTGGCAGGATCGTTTCTCCGGGCTTCACAATTGTGAATTGAACAGGCTCCTGCGAAACTTCCACAGCCCCATCGACCTGTTTGGCAACCGTGAATGCGCTGTCTTCCATCGCGCCCGGCTCGGGGAAATCTTCGCGGTAATGCGCCCCGCGAGAGTTTTCGCGCGCCAGCCCGGCCCGGGTGATGACCTCGGATATATCACAAAGCGAGCGCAGGTTCAGCCAGTCATGCCAGGTCAGGTTGAAGGCCAGATTGCTGCCCTCGACCCCCACATCCATCAGCGCGTCGGACACCTGCGCAATCCCTTGCAGGCCACGTGTCAGGCCCGGTTTGGTGCGCATCACGCCCACATCCTCCCACATCAGGTCCTGCAATCGTTTGCGCAGCGGTAGAACAAGGTCGGGTTTGCGTGACAGAGGATGGGTGGCGCGGTCAAGCTCGGCGGTCAGGGCTGCCTCATCGGGCTCACGCAGGGACATGGCCCTTACATCCGCGCCCATCACATCCCCTGCAATACCGCCATAAACCGTTGAATTGGCCACGCCATTGCCGCCCAATCGGTTCGACCCATGCGCGCCCCCGGCGTCCTCACCCGCAACATACAATCCTTCCATTGCCGTGCGCGTGTCTACATCGACAACCACACCGCCCATGAAATAATGCGCGGTGGGCACAACCTCGACCTTGCCAGCCGCCAGATCGAAGCCGCTGTCAGCACAGCGTTTCACCATGCCTTTGAACTTCTGGCGCACGGTCTCGGGGCCCAGATGGGACATCGAGATAAACACCCCCTCCTGTCCCGGATCGTTATTCTTGCGCATCTCGGCATAGATGCCGCGGCTGACCACATCCCGCGTGGCCCGCTCACCCTTAGGGTCATAGTCGAACATGAACCGCTGACCCGCGTGGTTCAGCAATTGCCCACCCGCACCTCGCAAGCCTTCCTCAAGCACCGTTCCGGTCATCCGTGTGTGATCGCCCGCCAGCAGGCCGGTCGGATGGAATTGCACCATCTCCATATCGCGCAGCGGCAAGCCTGCACGCAGCGCCATGGCCAACCCATCCATTGTTTTGTCCCCAGATGGGGTGTGATAGCGGTACATGGTCGGCCCGCCGCCGGTGGCCATCAACACACATTTGGCGCGGACAAAACGGAAGCGACCCGTGCGCATGTCGATCATCAGAACACCCGACAAGGCGCCGCCGTCCTTGCTGGGGACCAATCCAATCGCGCGATGTTCCTGCAGTTTTTCGACGCCGCTTGCCAGCACTTTCTCCATCAGCCGGTTGATGATCTCGATCCCGGTCAGATCGCCCTTATGCACCGTTCGGTCCGCAGTCTGACCGGCGAAGGCTTTCTGGTGCAGCGAGCCGTCGGGATTGCGGTCAAAGAAACACCCGACCTCGTTTTCCAATTCCCGAATGCGCACGATGGCCTGTTCGCACAAACGCCAGGCCATGTCTTGGTTGGGCAACCATTTGCCCCCGTGAATGGTGTCCATGAAATGCCGCTCGACCGTATCGCCACCACCCAAGGCGACATTGTAGCCACCCTGCACCATCCGCGTGCAGCCGCATTTCCCGATCAAGCCTTTGACGGCGATGGTGATCCTGGTGCCCTCGGGCGCGGTTTGCTGGGCATGCAGCGCGGCAAACAGCCCCGCGCCCCCGCTGCCGAGGATCAGAATGTCGGTATCTTGCCGGTCGATCTCGAAGTGCCGCATCGCTAAATCGCCCGCATGAAAAACAGCCCGGCCACGAGGAACGACATCGCCGCCGCCCCCGCCGCCAGCGTCTTCTGCGATGGGCGCCAAGGCAGCCATTCCAACGCCATCAGGCGCAGGCCGCCGAACATATGCACGGCCAGCAGGAATACGAGGCCGAATTCGACCAGCTTCACCGCGCCGGACTCGGTCATTGCCAGGGCCGCATCCAACCGCGCGGGACCTGTCAAAGCCATGGCCAGAACCCAGAAATGGATCGGCAGAAACAGCGCCAGAGCAATCCCGGACAAACGATGCAGAATATAGGCCAGCCACAGCGGATGGGCCCGAGACTGGATACCGCGCACCGCCCTCATGACGCGGCCCCAACCGCAAACGTGACCGCCCATACCGCGCGTGCACCCAAAGCAAATAGCGCCAGCCCGGTCGCCCACATAAAGACGTCCAGTGCCCCACCCGTCAGGCCACCCCATTCAAAGGCAATCACCCGTAGACCAATGGCCCCGTGAATGGATACCGCAACAGCAAAAAGCCCGTAGAACAGGAACCAGATCAGTGAACCCTGCGTTCGCCCCAAAATCTCGACAGCGGTCAGCCCGCCCTGAATGGCGTAGATCATCACCGCAAGATGCCCCAGCACAAGCGGGGCCATCACCAGCGCCGTCACCCGTTGCAGCATGTAAAGGCGCAAATCCAGCATCAGCGCCCCTTCCGCAATATGGATTTCAGCGTCTCGCGTTTCAGACCGGCGATTGCTGACATCGGGTCCAGCTCGTTCGGGCAGTAGGCCGTGCAGGATCCCATCGAGTGGCAATTGTGGCAACCGCCCTGCCCCGACACCGCCTGCAGTATCTCGGCACGCCCGGCATCCCGGCTGTCATTCACAAGGGTCCAGGCCCGTTGCAGCGCGGCGGGTCCCAGATAATCCGGATGCGCCGCAACCGTATCGCAGGCCGCATAGCAGACCGCGCAGTTGATACACTCGATCCCGGCATTGGCCGTGACCCGTTCGGGGGTGGTTTCGTCGACCGGAGCAATCGGATCGTCTCGCGTCGATACGCCATGGTGAACGCCTTCGGCCGCGACCCATTTGTCGAAAAACGGATCCATGTCCACGACCAGATCCTTGATGACCGGAAGGTTGCGCAGCGGGCCGATGGTCACGCTCTCCCCATCCAGCACCTTTGAGATATGGGTTCGGCACGTCCAGCGCGGCACCCCGTTGACCATCATGGCACAGGACCCGCACATCCCCACGCGGCAGGCAAAGCGATAGCTGAGCGTTGGGTCGGCATTCTGCTGAATCCACGAGACAACGTCCAGCACGGTCTGATTGTCCTGGGCCGGGACCTCGAACGCCTCAACGCGATCCGCGCCCCGTTCGATCCGAATGTTTAGCTGCGCCGCTGAATTCATACTCAAGCGTGTCCAGATGCTGTATGGCTGGAACAAAGCTTAACCGACAGTTTGCCTTAATGAACGCGAAAAAATCTTAAGCTTTGTGTAAGAGATAGTTTCGAAAGAGGTGCCGCCGTGGCCGATCTCCCAACTTCCGATCTGCAAGCCGCCCTGCGCGCCCGGTTCTCGGATGCGCCTGAAACGGTGCCCGACGCGGCTGCGCCGTTATACACCATGGCGGCCCGAGGGTCGTGCCGCAGTTTCCGCGACCAGGACATTCACGCTGACCTGCTGGAAACACTATGCGCCGTTGCCTTGGCCGCGCCGACCAAAAGCGATCTGCAACAGCGGGATATCATCCTGCTGCGCTCACCCTCACAGCGCCGGAAACTGGCCGAACTGATCCCCGGTCAGGATTGGATTGCAAAGGCTCCGATGATCCTGATCTTCTGCGGCAACAATCGACGTCAGAGGCTGCTGCATGATTGGACAGAGACCCCTTTTGCCAATGATCATCTGGATGCCTTCTTCAACGCCATCACGGACGCCGCCGTCGCGCTTGGGGCCTTTGTCACAGCGGCTGAGGCGACAGGGCTGGGCTGCTGCCCGATCAGCGCGGTGCGCAATCAGGCCCGGATGGTCAGCGACCAGCTGAACCTGCCGCAGCATGTGTTCCCGCTGGCCGGTCTGGCACTGGGCTATCCGGTATCCCCTGCCCCCATTTCCAAGCGACTACCCTTGCGCGTGACATGTCACGAGGATGAATACCGCGAAACCAACCTGCGGGAGGCGATTGAAACCTATGCGCAGGAACGCGCGGTTGCGCAGCCCTACGCCAGCCAAAGGGACTCAGACTACGAAGATACGAAACCGGGCTATACGTGGATCGACGACAAGACCCGGCAGTACAGCAAGCCGGAACGCGAAGAATTTGGCGACTATGTCCGCGTGCAGGGGTTTCGACTGACCTAGGTGCAATCCGTTTTCCCGTGTTTGTGGGCCATTTGGCCACAGGGGATTCAACACCTCATCCAAACATCGACAAACCGTTCAGGGCGGGCCAAGCTTGGGCACAGCGTTCGGGCCGAAGCAGGGGGAAGGGATGATCCAATATCGCCAGACATGCAGGATCACGGCACTTTGCGCCTTTGTGTTCGTGCTGCTCAGCCTGCCTTTGCACGCCCAAACTGCCCCGAACCCGCAAGAGGTGAAACGTATCGTCGATCACCGCTGCGTTGTCTGCCATAGCTGCTATGACGCCCCCTGCCAGTTGAAACTCACCTCGCCCGAGGGGTTGGCACGCGGTGGCAGCAAGCTGGCGGTTTATCACACCGAACGGCTGAAAGATGCGCAACCCACACGCCTTGGCATCGATGCCCAGACGGTGCCCGAATGGCGTGCGCTGGGGTTTCACCCGGTCATCGATGACCCCTCAGGACCAGCAGATGGTCCAAGCCTGTTAGAGCGGTATCTCGAACTCGGTCGCCAGAACCCGCTGCCTGCCGATGGGCCGGTGCCCGAGGTTCTGGGCCTCGCGCTGGATCGCGCTTTGGCCTGTCCGACGCCCGGTGAATTCACCCAATTCCGGGACACAAACCCGCTTGCTGGTATGCCTTACGCCGCCGCAGCGCTGAACGACGCCGAATATGAAACGCTGATCACCTGGGCGCGCAGCGGTGATGCCCTGCCAGCCGCAGCCACCGAAATCCCTGACGCTGTTGCCGACCAGATTACCGCGTGGGAGGCGTTTCTGAACTCCGACGATCTGCGCCACCAGTTGATGAGCCGGTATCTCTATGAACATCTCTTTCTGGCGCGGCTGCATTTCAGCGACGGGCCGGACAGGCTGTTCTTCCAGATGGTGCGATCCACCACGCCTTCGGGGCAAGAGATCGACGTAATCGCCACCCGACGTCCTTTCGACGATCCGGGCAGCGACCGGTTTTATTACCGCCTCCAGCAAATCTCCGAAACTATCGTGCACAAAGAGCATCTGGTCTACGCGTTAAGCCCCGCACGGATGGAGCGGTACAGCCAGCTCTTTCTGACACCGGATTGGACGCTGGACAGCCTGCCCCCGTTCGGAGATGTCGAAGGCGGCGACCCGTTCAGCACATTCGCCCGGATCCCCGCCCGCAGCCGCTATCAGTTTCTGCTGGATGAGGCGTTGTTCTTCGTCCGTAGTTTCATTCGCGGCTCGGTCTGTCACGGCGAAACCGCTGTGGATGTGATCGAAGACCGGTTCTGGGTCAGCTTTCTGGACCCCGACGCCGATCTGTCGATTACCGACCCCAGCTACTTGCAAGACGGTGCCGCCGCGCTCGATCTGCCGGTGTCAAAGGTGGACGATGGCGCGCTTGGCGATCTGCAAGGTTTCTCGCACCAAAACCAAATCAGATATCTTGAGTTCCGAGACGCCCGATACCGCAACAGCCCGGCGCATCAGACCGGGTTCGGGTACGACGCCATCTGGGACGGGGACGGGACCAACCCCAATGCGTTGATCACGGTGTTTCGTCACTTCGACAATGCCTCGGCCATGACGGGCCTGCATGGTGACATACCGGAAACGGCCTGGGTGATCGACTACCCCATTTTTGAACGTATCTATTATGACCTCGTTGCAGGCTATGACGTGTTTGGCCGGGTCGAACACCAACTCGCCACCCGGCTGTATATGGATGAATTGCGGATGGAGGGTGAAGATACGTTTCTGGCCTTCATACCCAAAGACGACCGGCGGCAGATGCACGACACCTGGTACCGGGGTGCGTTGGCCAAGGTGCACACCTATTGGCACCAGCGCCGGGTCGATGACAGCTTTCCAACGGGTATCGCGTATAAGACCGACACCCCGAAGCAGGAGTTCTTCGACACCTTATTGACCCGCGGCAACGGGTTATGGCCCCTGCAGGATCCGATCAACCGGTGCACCAATGACACCTGCGCGCAGGGAACAGACGGCGCCCTGCGTGCGCTGGCAAGTCAGCGCGGCGACTGGGTCCGCTACCTGCCCGACCTGTCCGTGCTTGCGGTGGAAGGCCCGGATGACAAGGTCGCGTATTTCACCCTCGCCCATGACAAGGCCCATTACAACGTGGCCTTCCTGTTTCACGAGGCCGCCCGGCGCGACCCTGCCGCCGATGTACTGACGATCATTCCGGGGTTCTTCGGCAGCTATCCGAACTTCTTTTTCCGCGTCAAATCAGACAACCTGTCTGCATTCATCGACGGCATGACCGACATCCGGTCCCAGTCGGATTACATCGCGTTTGTCACCCAATTCGGCATCCGCAGAACCAGCCCCGAGTTCTGGGCACTCAGCGACGGGATGACCGCCGAGTTTCTGGGGCAGGCTCCGATTCAGGCCGGACTCTTCGACCTTAATCGTTACAAGGATCCCCGGTCTGATCAGGACCCGACCTGACCCCTGAAATGCAAAGACCCGGTGATCTGCCTCACCGGGTCTTTTTTAGCGTGACGTTTGAATTCAGGCAGCCTCGGTTTCCGGCTGACCCGCGTGAATATTCACTTCGCGCAGGATCAGCGACACCTGCGCTTTCAGCGCATCTGCGACATCCTCCATCGCGTAATGCCGGGCACCTTCTTCCCACCGCTGGTCCTCGGGCTTTTCCGGCTTCGATGTTTTGGGCCGGTAAGCCGACAGCCCGCCATGCAGGTCTTGCAGATGCTTTTGCACGTCCTTGGCAAATTGCGGCTTCTCCTGTTCGGGCAGGGTGTCAATGATCTCTTCAAACTTGAATGGATCGGATTTGCACAGGCCGTGCAACGCCTTCATCGGGGTATCGATGTCCGGTGTCAGGCAACTGTCCTTGGACAGGCGCGGATAGGCCTTGGTTGCGGCGGCGCGTTTGAACTTCAGCCACGATGTCAGCGTCAGATCCGGGGTCCCGGGATGCCAGTCCGACACTTTGGGCACGCTGCGCAGAACCACGGGGTCTTCGCTGTAAAGCGTCTCGAAATATTTCACCACCTTCAGACACACATCCTTGTCCGAGGCCAGGATTTCCGGCGTCAGGCCACAGTTCCGCCCGACCTGAGCGGCCACGGGATCCCCGACAATGGCGATGCCATAGGCCAGAACACATTTGGCCAGGGTCGAGTTCCACGCAATCGCGGTTCTGGCCGCCTTGCGGTTTCCGGGGTTGTTGCGGGCATCGACATACAGCTTCCAGCCGCGCAGGATTTTTGCCTGATCATACATCTTGTAGCCATAATCCGTCAGCGCCTTGGCCATCGAGGTTCCCGCCGCAATGCCTGTTGCCGCGCCCGTTACATCCCCAAGACGCGTGCCCTGAGACACCACACCCAGAACCGAGAAGAACGCATTGAAGGATTTCTGGCTGAGTTGAACGCTGGAGTTTTCCAGCCGTTCCTTCACCGCAGCCTCGTAGACTGATCCGCTGGCCGAGGCTAGGGCCGCGTTCTTGCGCCATGTGTTCAGCTCATCGCCTTTCCGCAACAGGGCAACAGCATCGACGCTGAGTTGGCGCAGTGAATCCGCCAGACCAGTTACCGGGAACAGCCGGGTCAGGACCTTGGTGCCACCGGCCGCAATGGTCTCGATCAGCTTGATCTTCATCTCCGACGCCTTGATTTCGGCGATCAGCGCATCCACCGACTTCTTCGATTTTTCAACTGCCGCCTCATCCTTCGGGTCTGCAGGTGGGGTGGCGGCGGCAATGACGTCTTTCAAATGCTGAAATTCGGCATCGGCCTCTTCTTCGATGCTGGCCAGAAACTCTTCACGGCTGCCCTTGTCGGCCAGTTTCGCTTTCAGCGCATCCAGTTCCTTGCCGGTCTTTTCCGCTTCAAGCTTCTCGGTGGCCTCTTTGGTCTTGCGGGCGATGGCTTCATTGGCCCCCGGTTTGGCATGGTTTTCATTCAGCGCCTCAACCATCGATTTGATCGACGAATTGACGTCGGCGAAATAGCTGGCATAGCTGAAGGGCGCAAAGCCCGCCTCGCCCGGCGAAAGCTGGAAGGCCGAGCCGGACACATCCAGCCGCTGTTGCAAAAGTTTCTCGATTGACTTGTCCTGCAAATCCTCGGCTTCCGAGTCCGACAGCAAGGCCTTTTCCGGGTAAAGCGCCATCTCGCCATTCACAGTTGCGGACGAGGCCCCGATATGCGCCAGACCGGCGGTCAGATGACCTGCGAGCATTTTGAAATCCGGGTTCGGCTTGGCCAGTTCCTTGCACGCGCCGCCGACATTTGCGGTCATGATGAAAAAGGCGCGGATGCTTTCGGAAACAACCCCGGACAGATAGGGGCGTTCGTCAAATTCCTTGTCTACTTCATGGCTGCCGATGCTTTCGTCGCGGTGCTTGGTCAGATCTGAATCCGCCAGTCCCGAATTTACCTCGCCGCCCACCTGGTTCGTGGCGGCGGCGGCCTCGGCCAGAGTGTCACCCAGCGACGACAGGATGCTCATGACCGCCTTTTCGCGCGCCTCGGGCGTCTTGGCCTGTGCGGCCAGAAGGATTTTATCCGCCAGCTTGTTTCCATTGATCAGTGCGGCCAATGCACCCTGACCGGCGCTGAACCCCTGACGGTGATCATGAGTATTGCCGCCGTCTTCGTTCTGCGACCGGTCCGCAGTGGCCGCCGCGCTGAGTGCGGCGGTGACGACACCGCTCAGCACGTCATTTGCGGCGTCGGATGCGAAATGCAGGGTTTTGCCCACGTCCTTCTCGGGCTTTTCGGCAAAGCGAACGCCCTTTTCGGCAACGGTCAGACTGGTCGTTGCAAGGCTGGTGGCGGCCACGCGCAGCAACTGTTTCCCGGCGACCCAGCGCGGATCGGAAAATTGCTCTGCGGACAGGGCGGCGCGGGCGGCGTCAATGTCGTTGAACTCGGTCACGACGCTGGCAAGTTCGGGGTTTTCCTTTGCCTTTGCCAACACGGTCAACGTGCCAGCGTCGTCCGGCAGTTCCAGCTTGGTGCGTGTTTCGTCGATCAGCGCGTTTTGCTTTGCGCCCAGAACGGCGTTCTTGGCTTCCAACTCACGCCCGTCCGCCCGGCTTCGGCCGGTGATATCGAAATCGGCAAATGTCATTGAGGACGCGGCAATGGTCGAGGCCATCGTGATCGTGTCCTTGGCAATGCCCATGACCCTGAAAACGTCCTCGAATTTCGAGGCAGTGTCGGAATATTCATCCAGCTTGGCATCGTAAATTTCCGAGGCACCGTCGAACATCTTTTTGAATTCGCTGTAGGCGTCGGGCACGATGTTCGACGGGATGATGCCCTCGCGCACCAGGGGGGCCCATAATTCGCGGGCGATGTCTTCGTCGCTGAACAGGCCGCTGTCCTGCATCTCGTGCTGGCGGTCCAGAATCTTGGCCAGCGATTCACTTGCCGCCTTCATCACCTCGGGGGTGACACCGGTTGCGTCGGGCAGGTCGGCATAGCTGTCCACCTCGGACATCATCTTGCCGTTCAGCCAATCCATCTTGCCCTTGCCCGGCAGTTTGAACACGCCCGCATGACGTGCCATCGAGACCTTGAAATCCTGTGCCTCTTTGATGCCCTGTTTGTCCGCATCCAGTTTCGTCAGGATATCGGTCAAGACCGCCGCTTTCTGGGCCGTCGCCTCGGCGCTTTTTTCAAAGTCTTCGGCCTTGCCCTGTGCGGTTTCCAGCCATTTGATCTGAGTGTCTGTAAAAGCCATGTCTATTCCTTGTTCCGGTCTTTACGCCGGTCTCATCAAATTCAGGACGCCAGTTGCAGCAGCCGGACTTCCAGTTGGGTCAGTTCGTCAACGGCGATGTGAAGTTTGTTCTGAACGCTGGTGAACGGGTGGTTGAGGTAATGCTGGATGCCCGCATTGCCCCGGATCTGAGCCAGCAGCGGGCGCACCTGCCGCAGGGCTTGTTCGCGCGCCTGTTTCCGGGCGGCAAGATCCTGATCCCGATCCGCGATGATGTCCGTGTGGGTCTTCAGACCCTGCAGAACCAGTTGCGAGGAGATGTTGTTCGCAAACCGCTGCAAGGCCGCCTGATCCACCACATTCTGTCCGTCGCCTTTCAGCGCATCGACCTGAGTGACAAAATCGTTCCGCACGAAATCGGCGGCATCCTGAAGGGTTCCGATGCACCGTTCGGCATAGGTGGTCAGCCCCTGCGCCAGATCGTCCCGGAAACCGGTGATCTCGCTGCGGATGAAGTCCATGCTTTGTTGCAGGTCGTTGAAACGCTCTTTGTTCTTGGCGAACTCATCCTTGGTGATCGAACGCTTTTCCAGAACCGTCAACTCATCCCGAAGATCCCGCAGCCGGGACAGATCAAAGGTTTCGGGATCGACACGGGAATGGCCTTTGAACTTGTCCAGAATGCGCTTGAGGCTGACCTTGTCGCGCAGCATCGCGTCCAGTTCGTCTTTCAGCGGTTTGGCCATGGCCGCGAATTCCTTGGCCCTGTCCTTGTTGTTCCGCCGGTCTTCCTGATCCTTGAGATAATCAGATGTGATCTGGTCCAGCTTCTGCTGATCGTGGTGGTTCAAATCAGACGTCTGCTTCAACTTCGCAAGATCATAGAGGATTTCAGCCTGCCGGGCGGTCTTCTTCTTAAGGTCGCCCATCTTTGAAAGGGCGTCGGACATATCCTCTTTGGTCAGCGCATTTTTTGCCAGTTCAAGCAGGTCTTCATGCTCGATCTTCAGCGGTCCGGCCCCTTTGGACTTTGCGAGCCGTTCGAAGAACGGGATCTTGTCATGCGGCAGAACTGCCCGGATCTTTGAAACCAGATCATCATTCACAAGCGCTGCGACCCTGTCCAAATCCTTGATCACCGCCGCGCTTTTGGTTTCAAAGTCCTTCCCGGTCTTCTCAGCCTCTTTGGCGTTTGTGTGCAGCTCTTCGAAATCGGTGCGCAGCAATTGCGAAAACTCGGTTTTCGCAGTTTCGATTGGCATCGTGGTGTAGCCCGCGCTCAGCTTGCTGACCTTTTCGGCCAGGCGCAGCCTTTCCTCGATGTAGAACCCGGCGGTCCGGCCCGAGGCCAGTTTGTCGATCTTATCCGACAGATCGGCCAGCTTTTTCTTCAGCTTGGCATAGTCACCGGCGTTATTTGCAATCCCATCCAGAATGCCCTTGGCCTTTTCCAACTCTTGCTTGGCGATGCTGTCCACGCCCTTGACACCCGAGGCGTGCAATTCGTCCAGAAACTCGAGCGAGTCCAAAACGGCCTGCACGGTTTCCCGCGGGACCTTCTTGTTGCCCCGGCGCGGGATCTGGACGTAGACATCGTGGTCCAGATCCTTGTACGTGCCGGCCTTGCGCTCGACATGAGTCTTGTCGTCTTTTGTTTCGATCCGGCCAAGGTCGTCGCGTTTGATCAGCTTGTCGAACTGCTCGCGGACTTCGGTCGTCAGCGCCTCAAGCTCCGCATCATCCCATTCCTTGCCTTTGGCTTGCTCTTCATATCTCTCGGCGCTGGATTTGAGCAGGTTGAGGTCGCTGACAGTGCCCAGAACAGTGCGACCTTCGCGCGCCTGAATGGATGCCAGTTCGGTTTCGATATTATGCGCCCACTGATCGAACCCTTCCTTGTCCAGGCTGTTGCGAATGACGCCGATCCGGTCGCTGGTCTTGGTCAGAACGCCGATGGCCTTGCCGGTTTTCTGAACCTCGTCTTCCAGCATTCCCCAATAGGCGTGTTCTTCGGGCGCGACCTCCTGCGACAGATCTTTCAGCTTGGCCTCAAGGGACTTTGCCAACCCGACAAATTCGATCTGACGCAAGCTGCGCGCGGCCTCTTGTGTTTTGGCGGACAGGGCTTTCAGCGCTGCCGAAGGTTCCGGCGCGGGCTGCGAAACCTGCGCCGCCAAACGAGCCGTGCGAATGTCGGACAGATCATGTTGCACATCGGTCAAGGTGGACTGCGCTTCGTCGAAACCGCCCAGTTTCGCCTGTGCCTCGGCAATCTCCAGCTTCCGGTCGCACAGGGCCAGCATCTCTGCAAGGATGCCTTGAGTCCTGTCATCAAGACCGGATGTCGGGATCAGCTTCCCTTCGGCCTCGCGCTGCTTTTTGATCAACTTCACCTGCGACTGGATAAGATCGACCTGAGATTTGTTCTGCGGCGCAGCCTGCGCGTTGCTGTCCTGCGCGCGCAATTCCTCTTGCAATTCGGCCAGTTCTTCATGGGTGGACTCGGCGTGCTCAAGCTCGCTGGCGATCAGTTGAACCGTGAACTCGGCCTGCACCTGATCCACGATTTCGCGAACCGGCTGTTCGGCTTGCGTATCGGTTTCACTGGAAGTTTCCACCGACGCAGCGGGTCCGGCGTCCGGAAACGCCCATCCGCGCAATTTGTAATAATTCTGAACCCAGTCCAATTGCTTTGGGTCCATTGTCGGGAATTCCATTGTTTCCGGCATTTAGGCTCTTACCCTTTACATATCCAGATCTTTAATTTGGAGCGCAATGTGAAATAGATTACACAACCTCAGAGAGTATAACCTTTTTCACCACTTTCCTTTTCAAGACCCATACGCAGTCATCAATACGTGCCTGCCCCGATTCCAAATGCGGATCGGTTTCGGCTAAATAACCCGTAGACTGTATTCCGAGGGGGATTCAACTAAAGCAATTCAAAGTTTTCGTGTGGTTTGTTACCAAGGCAGCGAAGGCTTGAACCGCATGCCACGCAGGGGTTTACGTAACCTCGAAAAAGGTAAAACAATCCCGATCAAAACGGCAGATTTGCTGTCCGTTTGGTCAAATACAAACCCAAACTTTATCAATTTTTCCGAAGCCAGCCCCGTTTCAGACCTGTTGATCAAAAAACCTGTAACCAAATACACGCAAATGTATATCAGGTTTAATTGTGCAGCATCGCCTCATATGCTCTTAGATCGAACTGTATGAGTCTCGGCACCCGAAAGTGCCGTAATTTCGTCCGGTGTGGAGTGATCACTGTGGATAAAGCGCAGATAAAAGAATTAAAGGCCAAATTGGCAATCGCGAAAACGAAACCGCTCAATTTCGCGTTTGCCCCGGCCAAGGCGGTCGCCGACAGTGCGTGTGAACTGCACGCAACAACCAAGGCAGAAAAGCTTCGCAAGACGGTCAAGGCCGACGCGGGGGTTTCAGACAATAAGGCGGTTGTGTGGGGCGTTGCCAAACTGGAAGACAAGTTTCTTGTCATCACCTGCGAGGATGAACCCAAGCGCCCGTCCGTCAAGGCGTTGCGGCAGTTTCTGAAAGCCGCCAAGCTAAGCTTCAAGGTTCGCATTCTGGATTCCAGCGGCAAGGTGCTGGATGACGAACTTGAGGATGAAGATCAGGACATCGCCGATCAAGGCGCTGTGGCTGACGCTCCAGCTGATGAGGCCGACGACACCCCGGCTTCCGATGACCTGGGCGAGTTGCAGAAGAAATTCGAAACGCTCAGCCGCATGACCAGGGCCGTTGCCGAGCAGAACCCTGATCGGTCGCAGGCCTTGCTGTCGGCGCTGCAAACCATCGGCGGTCTGGTCGAGGCCGGGGATCAGGACAAGGCCCGCGCGGGGATGGCCCGTCTGGCGGCGGCGCTGAAAAAGCAGGGTTCGGCTGACCAGCCAAAAACGGATGCCAAGGCGGTCAGTGCAACCTTCAAAAAACTTGTGCAGCTTCGATCTGACACCAACGCGAATTTCGACAAGCTGATGACCACCCTTGCCCAGCAGCCGGACCCAAGGATCAGCCGCATCGCAAATGACGATTACAAAAGCGTCTTTGGCGGGGCGACCGGCCTGCTGGACAGCATCGAAACGGATCTGTTTGCAGCGGCGGGCGTCTGGAACCAGACCCAGGGCGCAGAACGAAAAGCTGCCGAGGCGGAAATCCGTCACTGCATCCAACGTTTGCGCAGCCATTTGGACGGCAATGCGCTGATCGCGCTTCTGGAGGACAACCCGTTTGTGTCCAGCTTGAAGATCAAGGCCCCTTTGCTGGCCGTTCTGAATGAGCTTGACGGCCAACTTGCCGCCTGATTGCTTTGGCCAGACAAAAGCCCGCCCGATCAGGGCGGGCTTTTTTTGTGCCTGAAACTCGGGTCAGCCCGATCGCTGACCCTTCGGTTTACAGACCAATCGCGCGGGACAGGCTGATTTCAGCAGATCCAACGGCTGCAACCAACATGTCGATCTGTTGCCGCTCGACCCCCGCCAGTTCCGGATCGCTGGCCCGGATCAAAGTGATGGCCTTTCGGATTTCCGTCTGCGCAGTTTGAATGGCAGCGCGCGCCTGATTGACGGCATCGCGGCGAATGGCGTCCCGCTGGGCCGCTGTGGTGGCAAGCGCCAGACGGCGGTTCGCCTCATCCCCGGCGGCGCGGATACCTGCGCTGGCGTCGCGAATGATGTCGCCGACCTCTTCCAATCCGACCGGAAGATCATTGGCAATCGAATCCAGTTCACCGGCAAAATCGTCCAGAGCTTCGGCCAGACAGTCCAGATATTGGGTCAGGCCCTGATCCGCTGCCTCGCAGCTTGCAATCGCGTCCTCAAAATCGGCCGAGACATCTTCGACAATATCGGTTGTCCCTGTGGGGCCAACACCGGGGTTTACGGCAGTTCCCCCGCCGCCGGTGTCATCGGTGATATCCGTATCGACGGTTGGTGTGACATCCACGGTGGGAACCGGCGGCAATTGCGGTGGAACAACGCTGCCGGGGCCGCCCGGAATGCCGATTGCGGGCGTAATCGTGGCGCTACCGCCAAGGGCGACAACACGAAACGCCTGTCCGTTGGCGCTGTTCAGATTGCTGGTATCAACGGTGAATGTCGTGGTGCCCACGTTCTGGCTGGCAAATGTCAGCGACTGAAAGATCGGAGAAGTATTCAGCGTATCCGGGTCAGGTCCAAAGCGAAACTGCGACGGCCCGCCAGAAACTGTCCCGGTTGTGGTCGCTGCCGCCGTCTGACCCGCAATCGCTGTGGTCGGATCAGGAATGGCAAACACCACCGGCGAGGTTGAATAGTTGGCAGGCAAGAACCCGGCTGATCCCGGTGCCCAGACATTGTCGAAATCCCACCCCTGAGCGGATGCCAGGTCAAAGAATCCCTGCGTGTCCTGAAACTGCGCCGTCGTCAGGGCCGTTCCGCCATCGCTTGTCGTCAGACCCGAGCTGTTGACGTCCCAGAAGGATGCAGTCACGGTTCCAAAGACCGGTGTATCGATGCCGGCTAGACGTGAGTTGTTGCCGATCAACCCCCCAACTTCGTCACTTGTAGAACCCGTTGTCGTCACGACACCGGTTGAGTAGGATCGCTCGACCGAGCCTCCGGTATTTGATCCTGCCAACCCACCGACTGAAGTCAAACCGGACCCAGCCAAGGCTACGACCGCCCCTTGAGCGTAGGAATCTTGCGTCAACCCAAAGTTGGAACCGACAAGGCCCCCACCTACCAATTCGCCAAATCCAGTTTCGTCCTCAACCGTTACATTTCCAAGGCTATGAGACCGCTCGACATCCCCGAAGTTCAAACCTACTAACCCGCCAGCGGTAATGAAGTTTGCACTGGCATCAATCGGCAGGAAGGCGTTGACGGACGCGGTCGAGAAACTGTCGACAACGGTGCCGGTGTTGTTGCCAACCAAACCGCCGACAATCGCGCCACCAAGGTTGTCGTTTGCCGTTATGCTGCCGGATACAGCGACGCCGGAAATCTCTCCGGTGTTGGAACTGGCGACAATGCCGCCGGTGCCCACTGTCACGTTTGCGTTGGTCAACTGGAACTCGGTCAGCACGCCGTCGTTTGTATCTACAAAACCGCCGGATCCTGTTCCCTGATCGATCACCAGCCCGTCGATGATATTGCGGTTGCCATCAAGCGTGCCCGAGAAGTTGCCGATGGGATCAAACCCGCCCGTCCATCCGGCGGTGACCGAAGCGTCGATGTTGTTGGCCAGCTCATAGTTCTGGGATCCGCGTCCCGCGCTGCCGATGCCCTGCAATCCGTAGACATCCGTCAACTGGAACGGGTTGGCCGCAGTGCCGTCCCCGGCCAGCGCCCGCAGAAAGCTTGCGCCACTGCTGATCGAAAAATCCGCCGCAGCAAAGGACGGAAGTGTGCCCGAGACCTGTTCCCACGACCCCGCCAGCAGCGAGAATGCGCCCACGTCGATGGTGCCCCCTGCCCCGGTCGAGATCAGCCCGATCCCGTCCACGGCCCCAAGGGCGTTCAGGGTCAGGCTGCCGTTGGGTGCATTGATCGCGCCGTTGAATGTTATGGCGTTGTCCGCATTCAGCCTCAGGTCCGAGGTCGAAACCCAATCGATATCGGCGTTGATCGTGATGTTGCCGTCATCCGTGCCAACCACGTCCGAGGTATCCAGAATGACATTGCCCAGATCCAGCTGCGCCTCAAGCCCGGCTTCGGTCAGCGTGCCGGGTATGGTGATGTTCTGCGGGTCCAGCAAAAGCGTCCCCACCTCACCCTTCGGCGCGCGCAGGTCGGCAAGTCCGCGATAACGCAGATCAACAAGGCCGGACACCTCGGCAAATCCACCGTCACCACCATTTGCCCCACCCCGGGCCGAGATGGAGCCGTTGAAATTGGTGAATTCGTCCGACCAGACGATGACCCGACCGCCATCGCTCCGATCGCCTGCATCCGCCGACAGGGTGGTGCCTGCGTCAACAAAGGTGGTTTGCGCGGTCTGCAAATCGCCGCCGCCCTGATAATCGCCCCCTACCCGGATGGTGCCGCCGTCGCCAGCGCCAAGCCCGTCGGCCCTGAGCGTCGCGCCGGTCAGGGCAATCGCTTCACCCGTGATCGTGATGCTGCCACCCGAACCGGGCCGCGCAACAGGTCTGGGAGAGCTGGCCACCTGCGCCACCGATGCCGATGTGTCAATCGTTCCACTGACCTGCACGCCACCACCGCTGCCGCCCAGCACCACCGCGCCGGACCGGCCCGAGACCGAGCGCGCCTCGATCACGCCGGACATATTGATGACCTGACGCGCCGCGTTTCTGGCGCTGGCGGCCTGAAGATGCACGCTGCCGACATTGGCCTCGATCCGGCCCGAGTTCGACACCAGCGCCTCCATCAAGGCGTCATCCGTGTCCGAAGGCACTGCGACCTGCAAGAACCCGTCGCCGGAGACGTCCAGCGTCACCTGCTCGCCAGCGCCCAGACCGACCTTGCCCAATGGCACCCGGATCAGGCCCGAATTGCTGACCCGCCCACCGATCAGGGCCGCATAGCCCCCCGGCACGATCGAGATCGTCCCCGCATTCTCGACCGCTGCCGAGTTGCCGTTGCCCGTGTAGCGATAGGTGCCGTTCAGAAAATCCTCGTTCGAGATGTTCAGCGAGGATGCCACAAAACCGGCCGTGCTGACACTGCCGTTCGGGCCGATGAAAATGCCGTTCGGATTGACCAGATGCACCTGCCCGTTGGCGTTCAGTTGCCCGTGGATCTGGCTGGTGGTGTCACCGGTCACACGCCCCAGAAACACGCTGGCAGCGCCGGGTTGGTTGATGTCGACCCGCGCGCCTTCACCGATTGAGAAGCTGTTGAAATTGACAATGGCCGCGTTCGAATTCTGATTGATGTTCAGCTGGGTATTGCTGGGCTGGCTTAGGGTCGCGGACCCCGCAACCACCGATCCACCTGTGGGCAATGCCTGCGCCAAGGCGGTTGTCGCCCATAGCAGGGCGGTTGCCGAACACCAGAAACCTGTCGTGATCTGTTTCATGACGGTGCTAGAACCTGCGATTGAAAGTGATGTTGAACCGGTTGCCGTCTTCGCCAAAGTCATCGCGTTCACCTCTTCCATATTCCACTCGTACCGATGCCGACCGATAGGCCGAATTCTCAATTGTAAAAACGTCCAGACCGACGCCATAGGACGACGCGCGGGTCGTGCCCTGCTCAAGAACCGTGGGCTGTTCAACACCCAAAACGCCACGCGCTCCGAAAACGTAGGGTTTGATGACCAGCGGCAGGCCTGCCACCGCCGTCTGCTGGCTGCGCCCCAACTCGGCCCGCAGAACCCAGCCGTCATCCCCACGCAACTCACCCGCATCGAAGGTGGACAATTCGCTGGGCCCGGCGATGCTGAATTGTTCCGATGTCACCAGCGGATCGCCAAAGCTGGTCTGAATCCGCCCGTTCACCGAGAGAGACCAGTTGCGGTCCAGCGGACGGTCGTAGCGCGCGCCCAGAACCAGCTTGGTAAAGACCGCGCTTGCGCCCTGACGCGACAGCGGCGTGTCATCCGGCCCGACCGAGGCGCTGGCCCCGAAGGCGTCCAGGCCCCGCGACAAGGTGGCGTTGCCCGTCAGGGATGACCCGTTCTCGAACTGCCACGTGCCGTCCAGCGAGGCGCGCAGAATGCTCAGATCATCTTCAAAGATCGGCAGGGACGCCGCACCGATGACCAGATCCTGCGAATCGCTTACCCGGTCCAGAACAAGCTGCGACGACAGGTTGACCCGGCGCGAGCGTATCCACGGATAGAAAAGCCGCAGCGACAGGCGGTCAAAATTGCTGCTGCTGGGCAGAAGATCCGCGTCCGGAAGGGTGTCGCTTGTCGTCACCTCGGCGTTGAAGGTCAGACCATTGATCCCGATTGGGATAACCGCCCCGGCGGCCAGAATCCGATATTGCGAGTCGGTCGAGAAAAACCGATCCGGCGCGCCGCCCGCGCGGAAATAGAAGGTCTCACCCAGACCCAGCAGGCCGTTGGCCTCGATCCCTGCATTCAGATTGACGGGTCCCAGCGTGTCCGACAGGGAATTGTCGAACCCGAAAGACCCGGTGAAGGTGCGAAACTCACCATCCAGCGTCAGTACGGTGCCGCCCCGGCTGTCGCCTTGTGACAAGGTCGAAGACAAACGGATGCCAAACGTATCCCCGGCCAGCAACAAGGCGCGTTCGATGTCGTTCAGCAGGATACCGCGTTGTCCGATCAGCGGGTTTGTCACCGCCTGAACCCGCGCCCGGGCGGGCTCGGGAACGCGGGATGCATCGATACGCTCGACAAAACCGTCGATCACCACGATCCGCAACGTTCCCCCATCCAGCAGGGTTTGCTGCGGCAGGACCACGCGGCTAAGCGCATAACCTGCGGTTGTATAGGCGTTTTCCAAACGTCGGGTGGCCCCGAATATCTCGGATACGGCAACACGCTTCCCGCGCAGGTTTTCGACGAAGGCCTGATTCGCGCCGGATAGCTGAGGCAGCGCCCCTTCGATCTCAACCTGCCCAATTGTGACAAACAACTGATCCACACCCGCCGGTGCCGGGGCTCCGGGATCGCGGGCAACGGTGACCGGCCCTGTGCTGCGCTGATTCTGCGGCTGAAAGGTGGATGGGGCAAGGTTGGATGCGGTCTGCGCCAGCGCGGCACCGCCCACCCAAGTCACCATCAAACCCAGGGCCGCAGCCCCCAAAACCGAGGACCGCCACCTGATCACCCAAAGGCGCAACGCCTGTATACTTGTTAAAAACATCATCATGAATGACCCAATCGCGCGGATCGCACACCGGTTGCAACCCTCGCAAGATCAACACGCCGAGAGCGAGTCGTCACAATTGACCCTTGCTGAAATCCAAAGACGGTAACCGCCAATCACGACCACGTCAGGCGTCTTTCATCTGATCGACAATCGACCCAAAGCTTTGGATATACGCATCCCGGTACAAGTTTCAGGAGTCCTGGTAAGGTGGAAGCTACATCGACAATGAGCCTGCGCGACAAAGCTCGTATCTTTGTCGAATTGCCGGTGGTCACGAATGTCATTCTCGGCCTGATCATTTTCAACGCGATCACGCTAGGGTTGTCCACGTCTGACTGGGTCAAGGACAGTGTCGGCCCGGCGCTGGCGCTGCTGGACAAGATCGTCCTGTTCATATTCGTGGCCGAATTGTTGCTGAAACTCTTTGCCTATCGGCTGGAATTTTTCCGAAACGCCTGGAACATCTTTGACCTGGTTGTGGTCTGCGTCGGACTGCTGCCGGAACGCGAAGGCCTGTCCGCCCTGCGGGGGCTGCGCGTCATCCGGGCAATGCGTCTGCTGTCAGTCATTCCGCAGATGCGGGCCGTGGTGAAAGCCCTTTTGGACGCGTTGCCGGGTATGGGCGCGGTAATCATCATGATCTCGATTGTGTTCTATGTCTTCGCGGTCATGGCAACACTGATGTATGGACCGGATTTCCCGGAATGGTTCGGCACGTTGGGGCGGTCTCTTTACACGCTGTTCCAGATCATGACGCTGGAAAGCTGGTCCATGGGCATCGTGCGACCGGTGATGGAAGAACACCCGATCGCCTGGATTTTCTTTGTGCCCTTCATCGTCATCACCGCGTTTTCGGTTCTGAACCTGTTCATCGGTCTGCTGGTCAACACCATGCAGTCGGCGGTTGAAGACGAAGCAGGCCAGGAATTCTCGCGCCTGCGCGAGCTGGTCCGCAGTGAAACCGACATCGTCGACAGGAACGTGATCGAGCTGCTGGCTGAGGTGAAGAAACTGCGCACAGAGGTCGCGGCACTGAAAGATGACGGCAATTAGATTGGGTGACTCAGTTCGGTAATCCCGATCCCGCGAGGGAAATCCGCTTACCAGGACTTCCCGCTGTAAGGCTCGTCTTCAACATATTTTCGCAAAGCGTCGATGTCCGAGATCTCGGCGTGGTTGCGATTGATTTTTACGCCCACTGTCTTGAGCCGCGAAAAGGCGCGGCTCAGGCTTTCGGGCTTCATTCCCAGACGGCCCGCGATCAGCATTTTGTCATAGGGCAAGGACACATCACATTCGCTGGCATCGCAATCACACAGGTTCAGCAGAAATTCGGCCACGCGCTGCGCGCCGGTCTGCGCCTTCAGTTGTTCAAGCTGGGCCACCAGTGAATGCAGATGCGTAAAGGTTGACGCCAGAATCGAGATTCCGATTTCGGGATCCTCTTTCATCAATGAGATCAGGATCGGGCTGGGAATATGCATCACCTCGCAGGTCGAAACAGCCTCGGCCGAGACCGGGTACGGCACGTTGCGCAGGGCGACGGCCTCGCCAAAACTGTCGCCGCGTTTGAAGACGCTCACAACCGCCTCGGCGCCGGTTGGGGTCATGCGGAACAGTTTGACCCATCCGGCCAGTACCACGTGAACGGCCTGCGCGGTCTCTTCCTGCAAAAATATTGTCTCACCCCGATCATACTGACGCCAGATCGCGTGGCTCAGCAGTGTTTCCACATGCTGATCCGGTAAACTGCGCAGCAGCAGCGACTGGCGCGCGATTGCCTTTTGTGGCTCATGCGACATGAATATACCCCGTGTCTTTCCCGCCGCCCTTCAAGCACGGCCAGATCACCCTGTCCTTAAGCTATATCAAACTGGACGCAGCTCTGCTCTGTTAAAGCCTGCGCCACTTGACAATTGTCATGTTGCGGTACGCGACGCTGCCTTACGCTTGATCCAAAGCCAGTAATCCGGGGAGCCCGCAACATGGACTACGAGCGATTTTTTACCCAGAGCCTTGATGACCTTCGGGACGAAGGCAACTATCGCGTCTTCATCGATTTGCAACGCCGCTGCGGGTCTTTCCCGAATGCGCGCCAAACCGATGGGCCGGTCCAGCGGGACGTTCGGATCTGGTGTTCGAACGACTATCTTGGAATGGGCCAGCACCCGGCGGTGATTTCGGCAATGCACGATGCCCTGGACCGCTGCGGCGCGGGCGCGGGTGGGACACGGAACATATCCGGCACCACCCATGATCATGTGCTGCTTGAGGCCGAACTGGCCGATCTGCACGGCAAGGAAGCCGCGTTACTATTTACCTCGGGCTATGTGTCAAACTGGGCCGCGCTGGGGACTCTGGCCGCGAAAATCCCCGGACTGATCGTGTTTTCGGACGCGCTGAACCACGCTTCGATGATAGAAGGCATCCGCCATTCACGGGCGCAAAAGGTGATCTGGAAACATAACGATCTGGAGGATCTCGAGGCGAAACTGGCCGCCGCTGACCCGGATGCGCCAAAGATGATTGCCTTTGAGTCGGTGTATTCGATGGATGGCGACATCGCCCCGATCAAAGAGATTTGCGATCTGGCCGACAAATACGGCGCGATGACCTATCTGGACGAGGTGCACGCCGTTGGTTTGTACGGTCCGCGCGGCGGCGGAATAGCTGAACGCGAAGGCCTGATGGATCGCCTGACCGTGATCGAAGGGACGCTGGGCAAAGCCTTTGGTGTGGTCGGCGGATACATTGCGGCCTCAGCCGCGCTGTGCGATTTCGTGCGCAGTTTTGCCAGCGGGTTCATCTTTACAACCGCTTTGCCCCCGTCGATTGCCGCCGGGGCTGCCGCCTCGATCCGGCATTTGAAACAGTCGAATGCCGAACGTGACCTGCAAAAGGCCCGCGTGGCGCAGGTCCGCGCGCGGCTGGATGCCGAGGGCATTCCACATCTTCCCAACCCCAGCCACATCATCCCGGTGATGGTGGGCGACCCTGTGAAGTGCAAGTTCATCTCGGACACGCTGCTGGAGGAGTTTGGCATCTATATCCAACCGATCAACTATCCCACAGTCCCGAAAGGAACCGAACGTCTGCGGATCACGCCGTCACCGGTTCATACCGATGAAGATATCGACCATCTGGTGGGGGCGTTGTCGGCCCTGTGGCAACGCTGTCAGATCGCGAGGATGCCGATGGCAGCCCAATAAACAAAGCCTCCCTTTGCTTTGCAGACTGCCGTCCCTGTCGGGGGCGGCTTTTTTCAGATCAGGTAGAGGCCGAAGATCAGTACCGAGAAGATGGTCAGAACCATGGTGAACCCCCGCAACCAGTTTGGGCTGTGGGCCAGGTCCAGGTATCGCGCCAGAATCACGCGCGCCTTGATCAGGGCAAGGGTCAGAACAGCGGCGGCCAACACCTTTGGGCTGTGCAGCAGGGTCAGCAGCGCCGACGCAAGGCTGAGCGCCAGCAGGACAAGCCAGGCGCGTGTGAGCGGGTCAGGACGCCTCCGGCGGGAGTATTTGGGAAAAGATGAAGGGGCGAGCATGGCGATTATCCCAGCAGGTAGATCACGGGGAACAGCATGATCCAGACCAGATCGACCATGTGCCAGAACTGTGCCCCCGCCTCGATGTTGTTTGGATCATCGCGCCAGGCGACCAGCAGCAGAATTGCGACCCCCGCCAGGACATGGGCGGCGTGAAAGCCGGTCAGCAGATAGTAGAACAGGAAGAACGGGTGGGTTTCATAGGTGATACCCTGCGCGGCCTTGCCGGTGTATTCCACGCCTTTGATGATCAGGAACACGATCCCCAGCGCCGCGGCCCCGGTCAGGGCAAGCCGGGATTTGAGGCGGCGTTCGGCGCGGCGCCAGCGCAACGCTAGCGCGGCAAGATAGCCTGAGGTCACAAGGACCACGGTATTGAAGGCCGCGCCAGTGCGATAGAGATGCGATTGCGCCTCGGCAAAGCCTGCCGGGTCGGTCAGGCGCACGCCCATGAAGGCAATCAGGCCCGCGCCGAAGACCAGCAGTTCCGAGATAATCAGCACCCACATCAGCAACTCGCCCGGAAGCTCGTCGATCAGAGAGGCGTCGCTCATGCGCCGACCAGTTGGCGGTAGATCTGCGGCAGCGCCATGGTCAGGCGGTGCGGATCGGGGATCACAGCGAAACCACCCTGTCCGAACATGCGTGGGAACCAGCTTTTGCCGGTTTTGTCGATGGTGACGCCAAAGACCGAATGCCCGGCCCGGCGCGCCTCGCGCACGGCCATACAGGTGTCTTCGATCCCGTGGCGGCCTTCGTAATGGTCCAGATCGTTGGGTTTTCCATCGGTGATGACCAGCAGCAGGCGGCGTTTGCGCGACTGCGCCGCCAGATCGGCAGAGCAATGGCGGATCGCAGCGCCCAGCCTGGTGTAGTGGCCCGGGCGCAGAGACGCGATGCGCTGTTCGACCTTGGTGCCCATCGGCTCATCAAATCGTTTGCAGCGCTGGACGTAGACTCGCTGGCGTTTCAGCGAACTGAAGGCGTGGATGGCGAAATCGTCGCCGCAGGCATTCAGGCCCCAGGCGAGCGCGGCCAGTGCTTCACGCTCGATGTCGATCACGGCGCGGCCAGTGACGGCGCTTTCAGTGGATCGGCTGACATCCAGCAGGATGGACACTGCCAGATCGCGTGCCTCGGGGCGGGATTGCATCCAGACACGTTCGTTGCCTTCGCCACTGGCGTGGCGGTCCGCTTGCGCGCGCACGGCGGCTTCGATGTCCAGCTGATCGCCGTCCAGATGGCCGCGCGTCATCACGCGACCGGGGCGCAGCGCCTCGAACTGGCGTTTGACGGCGCGGATGCGGTGGGCGGTGGCGGGGTCTTTGCCAAACTCGGCGGCATCCTCGCGAATATCGGCATCCGAGAGCAGGACGTTAACGTGATCCGGCAGATACTGGCCGGTGCGTACATCCCATTCAGGGTACAGGATACGGCCCGACAGACGCTCGCGATTCACATCCTCCGGAGCCAAATCCAGATGCAGTTTCAACCGCGTTGGCGGTGCTTTGGAGATCTGACCCAGCCCGATCTCTTCCTGATCGTCGGCGGCCTTTTTGGCGTTGTCGGGGTCGTCATCGTCGATGCGCCGGTTGATGTTCAGGAACTCGGCCCAGCTGAGGATGGCCTCGAACTTGTGCAGGATGAAGCTGTCGCTACGGCTCGCCTGATCGGATTTGCGGCGGCGGGCGCGGTGGGTCTTTTCGCCCGATTCCTCGGGCGGGCCTTCGGTTTCGGGGTTTTCGACTTCGTTATGTTCGGAAAAACCTACGGCGCGCAGTTCCGGCCATAGGGGCACCGGGCGGAACGACTGGTAACCGCGCGGGGCGGTCAGATCGGCGTCCAGCGCCAGCAATTCCTTGGCCCTGTCGGACAGGGGCGCGGGATCGCCCAGCATGTTGCGGATCAGGTCTTCGACTGCGGCTTCAACAGGCGGCAGGTCGGGGACGTCGCGGTGATGCAGCAGACCTTTGCAAAGCTCGACGTATAGCGGGCGCAGGCCCGGCGCGTCCTCCAGTGTCGCGTCAATCATCTGTTGTGCAGCGGTCAATGCGCGCAGATCGGCGCGCAGGGGATCTTCCTCGTCAATGCGGGTTCCGGCATGGGCCGCCGCAGCGGCCAGCCAGACATAGAGCGCGCCATTGGCCTCGCGCGCGGGGAAAACCGACAGGCTGTCGGGCAGGCGCAGAACTTCACCGTCGAATGAGGCGCGCGGCATCATCTCGGCCTCGGTCGCCAGACGGCGGCGCCAGTTCAGACGGTGGTGTGAAATTTCGGGTGAGACCGGGCGCAATTCAACGCCCGGGCTACCCCCAAGTCCCCGAAAGAGGACGGCCAGCCGCCCCGCGACCTCTGAGAGGTCGACCGCGGCTCCAACATGCACCTGGGGTGCATCGAGGCGGCTGGCAAGGGTGTGCCACAGTTTCCCGATCGTTTCTTCGGGTTCCCATGGCTCAAAATCGATCTTGACCATCGGCCGGCCTCACCCAAAGACAGCCGTGACAAGATCGAGGAGCCCGCGTTTGATGTCCTCGTCATCAGTCAGAGGTTCAATCATGGCGGCAAGGATGGCGCGGTCGGTGGACATGCCTTGCGCAATAAGCGTCGCGGCATAAACGACCAAACGGGTGGAGACGCCTTCCTCAAGATCCTGACCCTTGAGCCCGCGCAGCTTGCCGGCCAGTCGGACCAGCGGCTTGCAGCGTTCCAGCGGCAGGCCACTTTCCTGTGCGACGACCTCGGCCTCCATCTGAGGCGAGGGGAAGTCGAACTCCAGCGAAATGAACCGCTGCCGGGTCGAGGGTTTCAGGGTTTTCAGGATATTCTGATATCCCGGGTTGTATGAGGCCACCAGCATGAAGCCGGGGGCGGCTTCAAGCTCTTCGCCGGTGCGGTCGATCGGCAGGATGCGCCGGTCGTCGGTCAGCGGGTGCAACACAACGGTCACGTCCTTGCGGGCCTCGACCACTTCATCAAGGTAGCAGATCGCGCCCTCGCGCACCGCCCGGGTCAGGGGGCCATCGACCCAGACGGTCTCGCCACCTTTCAGCAGGTAGCGCCCGATCAGGTCGGCGGCGGCAAGGTCATCGTGGCAGGCCACGGTATAAAGCGGGCGGCCCAGACGAGCGGCCATATAGGCCACAAACCGGGTCTTGCCGCAACCTGTCGGACCTTTCAGCAAGACCGGCAGATCATTCTTGTAAGCAGCGCAGAACACATCGCATTCATCGCCTTGAGCGAGGTAGAAGGGGGCGTTTGCCACCCCCTCGTTCATTTTCATGGAGCCGTCCATATCCATCACTCCGCAGGGGTTTCGGCCGCGCCGGGTTCAATGATCTCTTTCCGGGGGACCCAGATCGAGTAGATGAACAGCAGCGCACCCAAGACGACCACCACACCAGAGCCAAAGCGCATCCAGTAGAAGATCGCGATCTGGTCTTGGACATCCATGAAGTAATCTCCGACCACGCGCTGCATATGGGTCTGCACGGTTCCGCCGAAGGTCAGGACAAAGGTCATGAAGACCATGCCGCTGGTCATCAGCCAGAACGAGCCCATGTTCAGCACCTGATTATACGGATCACGGTTCTTGAGGATCGGCATCGCATAGCTGAAGATCGCCAGGTTGAGGCAGACATAGGCACCATAGAAGGCCAGGTGACCGTGTGCGGCAGTGATCTGCGTGCCGTGGGTATAGTAGTTCACCCCGTGCAGCGTGTGCAGGAAGCCCCAGACACCGGCCCCAAAGAAGGCGAGCGTGGCACAGCCCAGCGACCACAGCAACGCGGCCTTGTTGGGGTGGTCCCGGCGGCCCTTCCAGACCATGACGAAGGCAAAGGCCATCATCGCGAAGAACGGGATCACTTCGAGGCTTGAGAAGATGGACCCGATCCACTGCCAGTACGCAGGCGTACCGATCCAGTAGTAGTGGTGGCCCGTCCCAAGGATGCCCGAGAACAGCGCGGCGGCGACGATGACGTATAGCCATTTTTCGACCACCTCACGGTCAACACCGGTCAGTTTCAGCATCAGGTAGGCCAGGATCGAGGCCATGATCAGCTCCCACACGCCTTCGACCCACAGGTGGACGACATACCACCAGTATTGCTTGTCCAGGGACAGGTTGCCGGGGTTGTAGAAGGCAAACAGGAACAGCAGCGCCAGACCCCACAGACCCAACAACAGGATGTTGGTAATTGCGGTTTTCTTGCCTTTCAGAACGGTCATCGACACGTTGTAAAGGAAGATCAGCGCCGCCACGACGATACCGGCCTTGACCCATTTGGGCTGTTCAAGGAACTCGCGCCCCTCTTTGCCCAGCAGCCAGTTGCCTTCGAACAGGTTGAACACATAGGTCACAACCACGCCCAGCGTACCGACCACAAGGATGATCAGCTGCAGATAGGCCAGCTTGGGCGAATGGATCTCGCGTTCGGCTTCTTCCGGGATCAGAAAGTAGGCCGCCCCGAAGAAGCCCAGGATCAACCAGACGATCAGAGAGTTGGTGTGCAGCATCCGCACGATGTTGAACGGCAGAAGCTCGCTCAGGAAGTTGGGCGACACATAGATCAGACCGGCCAGAAGGCCGCCCAGAACCTGTATCGCGAACAGGGCCATGGCTACTGCAAAGTAGGCATAGGCGATTTTTTGGGTTTCGTATTTCATTGCTCCGTTCCCTTTCTCAGCCCGCCTCGTTGGGCGGCCAGCCCTGAGCGTCGATATCGTCCGTCCAGATCAGGAAGTTGGTCAGGTCACGAAGCTCTTCGTCGCTGAGGTTGAAATTGGGCATCTGCCGACGACCGGGAATGCCGGTCGGCTGCGCCTCCATCCAGCCCTTGAGCGCCTCAAAGGCTGATTCCGGGTCGTCCAGCACGCCCCATCGGGTCATCACATTCGCAACTTCGGGCGCAAAGTAAGCGCCTTCACCCAGAATCGTGTGACAGTTGATACAGGCGTGTTTTTCCCAGACGTGCTTGCCCCGCACCACGCTTTCATCAAGCTTCGCCGCGTTTTCGGATCGCACGATATACAGGTGGGAATGGGCCGACAGGGCCAGAAAGATGAGGATGAAGAACAGGGACCCGCCATAGAAAATATTGCGGGCCATGCTCTTTGTCATGACTTCTCGCATCGCGCTCTCCTTTGCGCAGATTAGCTAGTCTGGTCACAATGGCGGTAAGGGCGCGGTGGCTCCTTAACGAAAGTCAAGACTATGGAAAGGAAGTCGGATCAGCCTGTTTTGGCGGCCTTCGGGCCGGTTAAAGCGGGCCACATGGCGACAAGATACAGCGCAAAAGCCGCGACCCAGAGACCGTCGGACAAAAGCATCGCCACCAGATACCCGGCGTTCAGTTCGGCCCCGACCCAGCGCGACAAAGCAGCCACCGCCATAAGCCCATAGGCCACAACCATCGGCGCAGGCGCAACCAGCGCCCGCCCGCTATGCCCCAGCGCGGCGCGGCTCATGACCGCAAGGGTCATGCCACCGACGCAGCCGATGCCCAGAACATGCAGGGCTGCGACCTCGTTCCCAAGACCCAGAACCGCCAGCCCCCAAAGGATCAGACCCAGCGCCAGCATGGCAAGCCCCAGATGCAGCGCCAGCAGAATCGGTTGCCGGGCCGCCCAGATCGCGCGCCAGCGGGCCATGCGCAGAATCTGCACAACGCCCAAAACCAGCGCCAACCCGCCCGCCACCGGCCCGACCCCCAGGACCAAGGCACAGAGCGGCACCAGCAAGGCAAAGGCCATTCCTGCCTTGTCGAATGCCGGGGCCGAGACCGGCCAGTTGACCTCGGGCACGCCTGCGCGCTTCATCGCGTTGCGCGTGAAGGCCGGCGTGATACGCCCGCCCAATATGGCGATCATCGCACACAGGGTCAGAAGCCCGGCCCGAAGCCCAGTTTGCAGCGTGTCGTTGGTGATCCCCATCCATTCCAGATGAGTCATCAGATCGGCCACCCAGATCAGGCTGAGCAAAACCAGAAAGACCATGTTCTGCGGTTTCGGACGTTTGATCAGCTGCGTCAGGATCTTGGCGGCCAGAATCGGTACAAAGGCCAGATCAACCACAGCCACCAGCGCCGCAGGCAGAGCCCCCGAAAACCACATCGCCATCCGACCGGCCAGCCACAGACCTGCAGCCAGGGTTATGAACCGCGCGCGCGCGTCCGGCGCGCCGGTCCAGTTCGGGACGGCGGTCAGGAAAAACCCGCCAAGCGCCGCCGTTGCATAGCCAAAGATCATCTCATGCGCGTGCCACATGGGCGGCGTCATGCCGTATTCCGGCGCCAGATAGGGCACTGTCAGCCACAGGCCCCAGACCAGACCGACAAACAGGCCATAAAGACCGGCCGACAGAAAAAATACACGGAACCCTTCACCAAAAACGCGTGTGATGATTGCGGGCATTGCTGCTCTCCTTGGTGTTTTCCAAGCCCTAGCAATGCGCTCCTGACCGCGACTTAACCAAAATCAAAAGCTGCGGAAAATATGACCCTCAGACACAGGTTTTTTAAAGTGCCTGAGGGGCCCCTTTTTCCGCTTTTGTTTACGAAATGCCGGGGCAGCGTTGACTTTCGTCAAGGATGACAAACGCGTGATGTCCCACCCTTGGACCTGCCTCACCAGCAAATGGAGAGTGATCATGTCACTTGGAATCAGCTACAACAAAACTGGCCGCGCCTTCGGGGTCGGTTTGGCGATGCTGCTGGGCAGCGTCGCCGCGCCAACCTTCGCTGAAGGCCCGACACTTAGCGACGAAGCCTTCGAGTCTTCCAAGCAACTTTACTTTGAACGCTGCGCCGGTTGCCACGGCGTGTTGCGCAAGGGTGCCACCGGTAAAAGCCTTGAACCGTTGGTGAAAACAAAGAATGCCGATGGTACCGTGACCGAATCCGGGACCCTGAAACTGGGTCAAGACCGGCTTGAAAAGATCATCGCATGGGGCACCGAGGGCGGGATGAACAACTTCTCGGACGTGATGTCCGAGGATGAGATCCGCGATATGGCGACCTATATCCAGATGGAGCCGCCCAAGCCGCCCGAGATGTCGCTTGAACAGATGATGGCGACCCGCAAGGTCTATGTCGAACCCGAAGATTACCCGACCGAGCCGCTGCATGGCCGCAACTGGGAAAACTTCTTCGTGGTCATCGAACGTGACGTGGGCAAGGTGGCCGTGATCGACGGCGACACCAAGGAAGTGCTGGCGCATATTCCGACCGGTTACGCGGTGCACGTGCTGAAAGCGTCCGAGCACCACAAACTGGAAGAGCCGGAGAACCCGGGCCGCTTCTGGTACACCATGGGCCGCGACGGCAAGATGACCAAGATCGACCTGTGGCAGAACCCGGAAAACATGCTGGTGGCCGAAGTGACCATTGGCTATGACGCCCGCGACGTGGCCGTGTCGGGTGACGGTAGATACGTGATCGGTGGGGCCTATTGGCCGCCGCATTTCGCCATCGTCGACGCCCACACGATGGAGCCGAAAAAGGTCGTCTCGACCCGTGGTTACAACGTGGACGGGGATTACGTGGAAGAGGCCCGCGTGGCCGCAATCTACACCACCCCGAACGAGCCCACATGGATCGTGGCGGTCAAGGAACTCGGTCAGTTGTGGCAGGTGGACTATACCGACCTGGACAACCTGCGGATCGACAAGATCGACAGCGCCAAGTTCCTGCATGACGGGTTCTTCGATCCAACCGGCCGTTACTTCCAGATCGCCGCAAACGCGTCGAACAAGATGGTTGTGGTCGACACCGAGACCCACAAGCTGGAAGCTCTGATCGACACCGCGCCGCTGCCGCACCCCGGCCCGGGCGCCAACTGGGATGACCCGAACTGCGGTCCTGTTGCCGGGACAACCCACCTGGGCGAAGGCACGGTCACCGTTTGGGGCAACGACCCCGAAGGCCACCCGGATCAGGCATGGCAGACCTGCTATGAGGTCGAAACCGACGGACCCGGTCTGTTCATCCGGACGCACCCGGAATCAGATTACATCTGGGCGGATCAGACCAAGCACCCCGAGCCTGAGATCCAGCAATCGGTGCAGGTCATCGACAAGGCAACCGGTGAGATCGTGAAAACGATCCAGATCACCGAAGAGGAAGGCAACGTCGCCGTCCACTTCGAGTTCAACCAGGACGGATCCGAGGTTTGGGTTTCCAAGTGGAACCGCTCGACCTCGAAAGAACCGAACGGTGAGATCGTGATCTACGACGCCAAGACGCTGGAAGAGATCGGCCGCGTGAAGGGGCTGTTTGCTCCGACCGGGAAGTTCAACGTCTACAACCGTTCGAACCACGTCACCTGACGGGTTCGTAGCCCAAATCGGAAAGGGCGGGCCCCTCGCCCGCCCTTTCTTCGTTTTCCCCATCAGCTAAACGCGCCGGCCTGACACGCCGGGCCAGTTAGAACAGCCAACGGAGCCCGGATATGACCTCCGAACCTGACAAAAAACCACCGATCTGGCGCCGGTATTTCCTGTGGGGGATGCCCGTGGCCGGTATCGCTGCGGCCTTTGCCGCTGGCATTATCTTCTGGGGCGGATTCAACACCGCCATGGAAGCGACCAACACCAAGGAATTCTGTGTCTCGTGCCACGAGATGCGCGATTTCGTCTATGAGGAATACACCGGCACGATTCACGACGTGAACCGATCCGGCGTCGGCGCGGTCTGTTCCGACTGCCACGTGCCCAAGGACTGGACCCACAAGATCATCCGCAAGATCAAGGCCTCGAAAGAGCTGTATGGCAAGATGGTCGGCACCATCAACACACGCGAAAAGTTCGAAGCCAAGCGCGTGCATCTGGCGATGAACGAATGGGAACGGATGAAGGCCACCGACTCGCGCGAGTGTCGCAACTGTCACGATTTCGAATCGATGATGCCCGAGTTCCAGAAACCCCGCGCTCGTCAGCAGCACCTGAACGCCATGACCGTTGGCCAGACCTGTATCGACTGTCACAAGGGGATCGCACATTCGGACGCCCGCGACCGGGCCGACGAAGAGTATCTGGAAGAACTCGAAGCCCCGAACCCCGCATTCATTCGCGAAATTCCGGCCGAATACCTGGCCAGCCTCGAGCGGATCGAAGCCAAGGAAGCCGCCGAAGCCGAGGCCGAAAAAGCCGCGCGTGTGGCTCAGCAAGAGGCGGTACAGGCTCAGATCGCGGCAGCGGTTGACGCGGCGGTTGCGGAAGAACGGGCCAAAGCTTCGGGCGAAGAAGCGGCTGCACCGGCCGGTGGCGGTAGCGATGTCGGCACGAATGTCGATTGGGCTGCGGTTCCAACTGCGGATATGAAGCTGTTCTATCCCGGTCAGGCCTCGTTCGAATGGGTCCAGAACGGCAGATCTCACGGCGGCGCACGGCCTCTGACCAAAGGTGGGGACAAATGCACCACCTGTCACGCCGCCGAACTGGATGCGATCGGCAACAAGATCGTGGCTGGTGGCGAGCTTGAACCAACGCCGATCGCCGGTAAACGCGGTGTGATCGACGCAACCGTTCAGGCAGCGCATGATGATGAAAACCTCTACATCCGCCTGCAATGGCCGGATGCAGGTCACAACCCGGCGCCGTTTGTCGACGGTGGCAAGATGGACCCCGACAACCAGATCAAGGTTGCCATGATGATCACCGGCACCGGGATCGAGTTGGGTGATCAGGTGGGTTGCTGGGCCTCGTGCCACGCCGACAACAGCTATATGCCCTTTGATCCGGGTGCCGAGGCGATTGCCGCCAACGGGGATGTCTCGGGTCGTCTGACCGCACAGGACACGGTAACCAAATACATCAGCGAAAGCCGGACCGAGGTCGAAATCAAAGGCCGTCGCGGCAAGGCGCTGGGTGGTTGGGACAAACTGCAAGCGGCTGAGCAGATCGAGCAATATCTGGCAGACGGCACCTATCTGGACCTGATGCGGGTTTATGCGGACGGCAGCGCCACCAACGGCTACCTGCTGGAACAGCGCGTGGTCAATGACGGTGACATCGCCGCCTCGGCCAGCCTCGACGCTGGTATGTGGACCGTGGTCTTCACCCGTCCGCTGAACTCGGGCGCAGCCGGTGATGTGCCGCTTGAGGCCGGGCAGACCTATACCGTCGGCTTTGCCATCCATGATGACTTTGCCGCCGCACGGTTCCACCACGTGACGCTGGATACCAGCCTGGCGCTGGACGACGACAGCGCCTTCATCAACGTGGTCAAACAATAATGGACAGGGGCCGGATAATCCGGCCCCTTCCGCTTAGAAGAGGAGATTTGGACGATGAAACCCCAACACCTTCTTCCCGCGCTGCTGCTTCTGGCTGCGCCCGCCTGGGCCGATGACACTGCCGAACTGTGTGCCGAGGCCGAAAACCGCTATGTCGAACTGTTCGGTCAACCCTCTTCCGCTGTCGAGGATGCCGAGGTGGTGCTGATGTATAAATACACGTTCTGCCCGGTCGAGTTGACGGTCAAGGCAGGCACAACGGTGCGCTGGGTGAATGTGGACAAAAGGACCAGCCACTCCGTTTTGCTCAAAGACGGCAGCGCGCCCGAAAGCGACCGGTTGTTCCCTGAGGAATCGGTTGATCTGACCTTCCTCACCCCCGGTCCGCAGGACTATCTGTGCGGCCCGCATTGGGAGACGCAGAACATGATCGGAATGATCACCGTCGAACCCTAAGGCAGGACTACAGGCAAGAGAAAGGAGCGCGGGCGCAAATCCCGCGCTCCTTAACTTTAGTCAAGGAGGTTCTTTTTTGGTTGCGGCAGTCTTGGCGCATGACACGCCCGGCTGACCCAGCAACGTCACCAGATCGCGCAGGAAAACCTGGGTTCCGAAGACATTCAGACCAAGCGAGTTTGCACATGAGCGGTAAGGTTTTTCTGATTGGCGCAGGCCCCGGCGACCCCGAACTGATGACCCTGCGTGCGCTGCGGATGCTGCAAGAGGCAGATGTGGTGGTTTATGACCGTCTGGTCTCGGCCGATATCCTCGATTTGCACGCTTTTGGTGCGCGGCTGATCCCGGTCGGCAAAGCGCCCAAATGCCATACGGTGCCGCAGGACCGTATCAATGAAATCCTGGTTCACGAAGCCCGCGCGGGCCACACGGTTGCACGGCTGAAAGGCGGCGACCCGATGATTTTCGGGCGCGGCTCGGAAGAGGCCGCCTATCTGATGGCCCATGGCATCGCGGTGGAATACGCGCCCGGCATCACGGCGGCACAGGGGGCGTCCTGTTCCACCGGTGTGCCGCTGACCCATCGCGGGCTGGCGACCTCGGTGCAATATGTCACCGGGCACCGGCAGGCCGACAAGGTGCTGGATCTGGATTGGAAACGTCTGGCCGACCCCGAGACAACGCTGGTTGTCTATATGGGCGTGGCCAATATCGGCCAGATCGCCATGGGGCTGATGACCGAGAATCTGCCCGGATCAACCCCGGTTCTGGCCGTTGGCAAAGCGACCCTGCCCGATGAACGCCGCCTTGTATCCCGGCTGGATCGGCTGGCCGCAGATGTGCGCGAGGCCGGGCTGCAAGCCCCCACGCTGTTCATCATCGGCAAGGTGGTCTCGCTTTACGCCGAACGCCCCGTGGCCGAATTACTGGAGCAGGCCCATGGCTAAGCTTGGACGCAGAAACGTTGCGCCCGGTGGCACCGCAGGGCAGCGCCCGAGCGCCCCCCCGGGCGGGCGCTTCTCGCCCACCCGCGGCAGGTCGCTGCCTTCAGTTCTACTTACATCTGCCGTGCTTGTGGCCACCACAGCATTCGCTGCTGACACGCTCGACCCGAACGCTCTGAAACGCCTTGTCCATCAGGATTGCGGTTCCTGCCACGGGCTGTCGCTGAAGGGCGGCCTTGGCCCGGATCTGCGTTCGGAAACGCTGGACCACTACGACCCTGAGGTCCTGACCGGTGTGATCCTCGACGGCATCCCCGACACTGCGATGCCCCCCTGGCGGCCCCTGATCAGCGAAGAAGAGGCCGAATGGATCGCCCGCTATCTGCTGGAACAGGAGGAATAATGAGACATTTGATCCTGACCCTCGCCGCCACCCTCATGATGACCACCGCGCAGGCGGAACCCACCGCAACCGGAGATCTAGGGTTGGTGATCGAACGCGCCAAAGGCTCGGTCCTGTTGGTGGATCAGTCCGACCGCGCGGCGCTGGCGCGGATCGAAGGGCTGGGCGATCTGTCCCATGCCTCTCTGGTTTATTCGCCCGATGAACGGTTTGCCTATGTGTTCGGGCGCGACGGCGGATTGACCAAAGTCGATATCGTCACTCGCCAGATTGCAAACCGTGTCGTGCAGGCCGGAAATGCCATTGGCGGCGCGATCTCGGACGATGGTAAGCTGGTCGCCGTGTCGAATTATGAACCCGGCGGCGTGCGCGTGTTCGATGCCGAGACGCTTGAGATGGTCGCCGACATTCCCACGGGCGGCAAAACCATCGGTCTGGTCGATGCGCCGGGCCGCCGGTTCGTGTTCACCATGTGGGACACGGGCGAAACCTGGATTGCCGATTTTGCCAAGGGCAACCCCGCGATCACCAAAATCCCCGAGATGGGCAAGAACCCCTATGACGCGCTGATCACCGCCAATGGCCGCACCTATATCACCGGCCTGTTTGGCGAGGACGGCCTGACCGCGCTGGATCTGTGGGCCGATAGCCCCGAGCCAATTCGCGTGCTGCCCGACTATGGGCGCGGGCAAGAGGAAATGCCGGTTTACAAAATGCCCCATCTGGAAGGCTGGGCCCTGACCGGGCGCGAGTTCGTTTTGCCTGCGGTCGGCCATCACGAGGTTCTGTGGATCGACGCCGACACCCTGACCGAAACCGGGCGCACCAAAACCCACGGCCAGCCGGTCTTTGCCATGGCGCGGCCTGACGGGCGGCAGGTTTGGGTGAACTTCGCCCACCCGCTGAACGACACCATTCAGGTGATCGATTCCGTGACCAAAGAGATCGTCCACGAATTCAAACCCGGCCCGGCGGTGCTGCATATGGAGTTCACACCGCGCGGGCACGAAGTCTGGCTTAGCGTGCGCGATGCGGGCAAGGTCATGGTCTATGACACGCAAACGTTTGAAAAACTGCGGGAAATCGAGGCCGACAGTCCATCCGGCATCTTCTTCACCGCCCGCGCGCACAGAACGGGGCTGTAAGCGATGCAACATATCACCGATCCGATTGATTGCCGCCTGCTGGACGATTTCCAGCGCGATTTTCCCATCACCGAACGCCCGTTTCAGGTTCTGGCCGACGCTCTGGGGCTCGACGAGGCCGAAGTGCTCGACCGTCTGGCGCGGATGCGCAAGACCGGGCGCATCACGCGGGTTGGCGCAACCATTGCGCCGGGCGCGGTTTCGGCCAGCACCCTGGCCGCCGTAGCCGCGCCCGAGGAACGTCTGGAAGACATTGCCGCCCTGATCGACGCGGAACCCGGCGTGAACCACAATTACCAGCGCGAGGATGACTGGAACCTGTGGTTCGTGGCCACCGGCCCGGACCGGGCGCATGTCAACGACACTCTGGCCCGGATCAGCAACCAAACCGGATTGCGGGTTCTGGACCTGCGTCTGGTGCGGCCCTTCAACGTCGATCTTGGGTTCCGCATGTCCGGCAAAACCCGCAATGTTCCCGGCCCGCGAAAAGTGGATCGCGCGGCCATGCGCGACGGGGACCGCCCCTTGTTGCAGGCGCTTAGCTCTGGCCTGTCGCTGGTCGCGGAACCCTACGCCGCGCTGGCCCGGAGCCTGAACCGCGATATGGGCGAGGTGATGGACCGGATTGAGGCCCTGCACGGCGCCGGAATTATCTCGCGCCTTGGGGTCATCGTGCGGCATAGGGCGCTGGGATGGTCCGCCAACGCGATGGTGGTCTGGGATATGCCGGCCGAGCAGGTCAGCACCGCAGGCCCGGCGCTGGCAGCGCATCCCGGTGTCACGCTGTGTTACGAGCGTAACCCGGTCGAGGATGTCTGGCCCTATCGCCTCTATTCCATGATCCACGCGCGCTCGCGCCCAGAAGCAATGGAGGTCTTGGCAGGGGCCGCCGCCCTGCCGGAACTATTTGGTGCGCAACGCAAAGTGCTGTTCTCGACCCGCTGCTTCAAACAGACCGGCGCATTGATCCAACCGAAAGAGGCCGCCGCATGACGCTGGACGAAACAGACCGCGCAATCCTGAACAGGATGCAGGACGACCTGCCGTTGACCTCGCACCCCTATGCCACCGTCGCCGACGAATTGGGGATTGCAGAAAGCGATCTGCTGTCCCGCCTGTCGCGGATGAAAGAAGACCGCATCATCACCCGCTTTGGCCCCTTCTTCGACGCGGCTGCCATGGGTGGCGCGTTCTGCCTGTGCGCGATGGCGGTCCCGCCCAAGGATTTCGAAACCGTCCTGACCAAAGTCAATGCACACCCTGAGGTGGCGCATAATTATGAACGCACGCACCGGCTGAACATGTGGTTCGTGCTGGCCACCGAAACGCCCGAGGGGATTGGGGCCGTCGCCGAAGCGATTGAACGGGAAACCGGGATCGAAGTTCTCCGTTTCCCCAAATTGCAGGAATTCTTCATCGGCTTCCGGGTGGCGGCATGATCGACGCATCAGACAGAGAGATTATCGAAGCGCTGCAAGGCGGGTTGCCTCTTGTGTCCGCGCCTTATGCGCAGGTCGCGGCAGATCTTGGCATCGACGAGAACGCCTTGTTGGCCCGCCTTGCCGACATGAAATCGCGCGGTGTGATCCGCCGTATCGCTGCCGCTCCGAACCACTACAAGCTGGGAATGACATCGAACGGCATGACCGTCTGGGATGTTGACGACGGCTGTATCGCTGAACTGGGCGCTCATATCGGCGCGTTGCCCTTTGTCACCCATTGCTACGAACGCCCGCGCGCCCTGCCGGGCTGGCCTTATAACCTGTTTGCCATGGTCCACGGCGCCGACCGGGACGAGGTCGAGGAAAAGCGCGCGCAGATCGCCGCGATTCTGGGTGATGCCTGCCGGGCCAAAGACATACTCTATTCCACGCGCATCCTGAAAAAAACCGGACTGCGCCTGAAAAAGAAAGGCTGAGACATGTTCCGCCTGACCGAATACATGCACCAACTTGTGAAACCGACCCCGGTGCGCAAACGCCGCCCCGGCCCGGTGAAACCGGTGGTGATCTGGAACCTGACGCGGCGCTGTAATCTGAAATGCCGCCATTGCTATACCGTCTCGGCGGATGTGGCCTTTCCGGGCGAGCTGAGCCATGAGCAAGCCATGGTCACGCTTGAGGATCTGGGCCAGTTTCGCGTTCTGGCCCTGATCCTGTCGGGTGGAGAACCGCTGGACCGGTTCGATTTCTTCGACATCGCCAGACGCGCGCGCGAATTGGTACCGATGCTGGCGCTGTCAACCAACGGCACGCGGATTTACGACGAAACCGCCGACATGATCGCCGATGTGGGCTTCAACTATGTCGGCATTTCGCTGGACGGGATCGGGGCCACGAATGACTGGTTCCGCGGGGTTGAAGGCGCCTTTGCCGACGCCCTGCGCGGCGTGCGCGAATGCAAGAAACGCGGCATCAAGGTGGGGCTGCGGTTCTGTCTGACTGAAGGCACCCAGCATCACCTGCCCGACCTGTTGCATCTGTGCGATGACGAAGGTGTGGACAAGTTCTATCTGTCCCATCTGGTCTATGCCGGGCGCGGTGACAAGAACCGGGGTGAAGATGCCGAACATCTGCGCACCCGCAAGGGGCTGGACCTGTTGCTGGCACGCGCTTGGGAAGCGGCCTCGGGCGGGCGTCCGCTGGACATCGTGACCGGCAACAATGACGCTGATGCAGGGTATTTTCTGAACTGGGTTCGGGCGCATTTCGACGACGCCAAGGCCGCCCATGTGCGCGAACATCTGGCCGCCTGGGGTGGGAATTCCAGCGGGTTGGGTGTGGCCAATATCGACAATCTGGGGCGGGTGCATCCCGATACCTACTGGTCCGATTACACGGTCGGCAATGTGAAGACCCAGCCATTTTCCGAGCTTTGGACCAGCGATGACCCGATGCTGGCGATGCTGCGCACCCGCCCGCGCCCGCTGAAAGGGCGATGCGGGGCGTGTCAGTTGAAGGATGTCTGCGGCGGCAACACCCGTATCCGCGCCCTGCAACTGACCGGCGATCCCTGGGCCGAAGATCCGGCCTGCTATCTGTCAAATCAAGAAATCGGTGTGGATGATGCAGGTGAACGCCTGCAGGTCACGCCGTTCCGGGGGAAACGTCATGATCCGGCGCATCAGTTCTTTTGATACCGTTTTCTCTGCTCGCCCGGCCCCTGCGCGGGTGGTGCGTGCAGGAGCCTCCGGCGGGAGTATTTTTGAAAAGATGAAGATCGGGGTTTTGTGTTCGATCTTGAGCGTGGGCGCGGCCTGGGCTGATGCGCCTGCGGATTATGCGGAACATTGTGCCTCGTGCCATGGGGAAAACAGGCTGGGCGGGGTTGGGCCTGCGCTGATCCCTGAAACGTTGAAGCGGATGCGGGGCCCACGGGTAGCGGCGGTGATCGCCGAAGGGCGCGCGGCCACGCAGATGCCGGGGTTCTCGCATGAGTTGGACGCCTTGCAGATTGAGGAACTGGCGGGCTGGTTGAAATCTCCGCTGGAAACCGACCCGGAATGGGGCGAGGCCGACATCATGGCCAGCCGGTCTCTGGACGAGGATTATGTGCCGGTGGAAGCGCCCGTCTGGGACAGCGACCCGATGAACATCACTCTGGCGGTCGAGACCGGGGATCATCACGTCAGCGTATTGGACGGCGATACGTTCGAGGTTTTGGACCGGTTCGAGACCCCGTTTGCCGTGCATGGCGGGCCGAAATTCAGCCCCGATGGGCGTTTTGTGTTCATCATGTCCCGCGATGGCTGGGTGCAGAAATACGACATCTGGGCGCTGCATCAGGTGGGCCGCGTGCGTGCGGGCCTGAACAGCCGCAACATCGCCATGTCGGGGGATGGCAAATGGGTGGCGGTGGCGAATTACCTGCCAAACAGCCTGACCCTGCTGTCGACCGAAGACCTCTCGGTCGCCAAGGTCATCGAGGTCAAAAGCAAGAAGGGCCAGCCCAGCCGCGTCTCGGCCGTGTATCAGGCACCTCCGCGCGAAAGCTTTGTGCTGGCCCTGAAGGACGTGCCCGAGATTTGGGAGGTCTTTTACGGGGCCAATCCGCCGCAATTCGGTTTGGGTCATGACTTTCGCATCGAAGGTCAGTTCAAGAACCCCGACCCCTTCCCGGTGCGCAAGATCACCACGCTCGACTATCTGGACGATTTCTTTTTCGACCAGAGCTATGAATACGTGATGGGCGCATCCCGCGACGGCAAGGGCGGGCAGGTGATTGATCTGGTTATCGGGCACAAGGTGGCAGATCTGGACCTGCCGGGGATGCCGCATCTGGGCTCGGGCATCACGTGGAAACATGGTGATACGACCGTGATGGCAACACCGCATCTGACCGATGGCACCGTGTCGGTGATCGATATGGAAAGCTGGGAAACTGTTAAACGGATCAAGACCGAAGGGCCGGGTTTCTTCATGCGTAGCCATGAGAATTCGCCTTATGTCTGGGCCGATGTGTTCTTTGGCCCCAACAAGGACGCGATGCATGTGATCGACAAGCAAAGCCTTGAGATCGTAAGGACTCTGCGCCCCGCCCCCGGCAAGACCGTGGCCCATGTGGAGTTCACCAAAGATGGCAGTCACGCGCTGGTGTCGATCTGGGAAGATGACGGCGCGGTGATCGTTTATGACGCGCAGACGCTGGAAGAGGTTCGCCGCCTGCCGATGCGCAAACCGTCTGGGAAATACAATGTCTGGAACAAAATCACCTTCTCGGAAGGCACCAGCCACTGACGGGCGATGGCCGGTCTGGAAACTGGCCATTCTGCTCTATCCTGCCACGATGCTGACCGTGGCCATCAACCTGTTTCTGTTGGGCCTGATCCTGCACAGCGCGGGCTTCAGCGCAATCGAACCGGTGCCTGCGATCCTGTGGTCGATTCCGCTCGGTATTCCGGCAACTTGGCTGGCCGGGCGCTGGGTGCGCGGGTTGATGGATGAGGCGGATGGGTAGGTCAGAATTTTTCAGACACCTGACCTAAGTCAAGTGTCGGCCTGAGAGAATCTCATAGGTTTTGGGAACGAACGCCGAGTTGGATTCTCAATGCTCATCTGCCGCCCCCCGCATACCTTTCTTGATCGCGTGTCCCGTGCGGCGTGCGGTGTGGTGGGCATTTTCCTGTTGCTTTTGCAAATGCTTGGCCCGGCGCTGGCGAGCGCCGGGGACAGCACATGGATCGAAATCTGCTCGGAGGGCGGCGCGGTTTGGGTTGAGGTGGATCTTGAAGAAACCGATGACCCGACCGCGCCCTGCCCGAAATGCGCTGACTGCGCCCTGTGCGCCGTCACCTCGGGGGCTCCTGTGCCCGAACTGCCTGCCGTGACACGGTTCGGGATTGTTCAAACCGCGCGCTGCGAAAACCCCGATCAGGTCTTTGTATACGATGTGAAACGATTGTGGCCCGAAACCCGCGGCCCCCCGTTGGCGCCCCAAGACACAACTGAACGCGCCCTGCGCGCGCCCATGGCGTTCACCCAAGTTACCGGAGGTGCGCCGTGGTCGTAAGTCGCGCAATCCATGCCCTGCTGGCCTTTTCCCTGTCCTGCCTGATGGCGATCAGCGCCCATGCCGACAGCCTTGCCAGTTTCCTGCCCGATGTCACGCCTGCCGATCTGGTTCCCGGTGCCGATGCCTTTGGCCCGGTCCGCGATGACGTGCCCGTTGCCCCGGTTCTGAAGGGCGGTGAGACCGTTGCCTGGGCTTTCCTGACATCCGATTTCGTGGGCACAACCGGCTATTCCGGCAAGCCCATCCACGTGGTCGCCGCCATCGACACTGACGCGGTTCTGAACGGTGTGAAACTTGTCAAACACTCGGAACCCATCGTTCTGATCGGCATCCCAAATTCGCGCATGGTTGAGCTGACCGAAGGCTATGCCGGTCTGGACCTCAAGGTTGAGGCCGAGACCGGGGGTGAGGGGCATGACCTCGACATCATCTCGGGCGCGACCGTCACGATCATGGTGATCGACGACAGCCTTGTGCGCGGCGGGATCAAAGTGGCCCGTGCGTTGGGTCTGGGTGGATTGTCCCCCGTGCTGGCCGATGGGCCGAAGCGCGAAGTCGATATGGCGCAGGATGCGGTTTACGACTGGACCACGCTGTCCGGCGACGGCTCGGTTCGGCGGCTGACGCTGGATATCGGGCAAGTCAACGCGGCGTTTGAGGCCACGGGCGATCAGCGCGCCATCAAACGCCCCGAACCGGGCGAACCGGATGACACTTTCATCGACATGCACATGGCGTTGGTCTCGGTCCCGTCCATCGGCAAATCGCTGCTGGGTGAGGCCGAATACCAGAACCTTGTGAACTGGCTGGACGAAGGCGAACAGGCCATTCTGGTGCTGGGGCGCGGAGCGTACAGTTTCAAAGGCTCGGGCTATGTTCGGGGCGGGATTTTCGACCGGATTCAACTGATCCAGGGCGACAGTTCGGTGCGGTTCTTCGACCGCCAGCAGCGCCGGTTGGGTGAAGTGGCCGCGCCAGATGCACCCAGCTTTACCGAACTCGACATCTTCAAAATCCCTGCGGATGCCGAATTTGACCCGGCTGAACCCTTCCGCCTGCAACTGCTGGTCCAGCGCGCCGTAGGCGCGGTTGAAAAGACCTTTCTGACCTTCGATCTGGGCTACAAACTGCCGGAACAGTATCTGCTGCCGGTCGCCACCCCTGTCGTGGTCGATGACGCCACCGGCGAGGCTGCCGCCAAAGCCGCCCTGTGGCAGCGTATCTGGAAGGACCGCACGGTCGAAATCGCGGTTCTGGGCGTCATGCTGCTGGTGCTGACGGCCACCTTCTTCTTCCAGTTCCACGCGACCATGAATGCACGGGTCTTCTACTGGTTCCGCATCGGATACCTGACTATGACCCTGTTCTTCATCGGCTGGTACGCCAATGCACAGCTGAGCGTGGTCAACCTGATGGCGCTGGCAGGCAGCCTGCGCACCGGGTTCAGCTGGGATGCCTTCCTGCTGGATCCGCTGGTCTTTATCCAATGGTTCGCCGTCGCCGCCGCGCTGTTGTTCTGGGGCCGGGGTGCTTATTGCGGCTGGCTCTGCCCGTTCGGCGCGTTGCAGGAACTGACCAACAAGATCGCACGTGCGCTGAAGGTGCCGCAATGGACCCTGCCCTGGGGCCTGAACGAACGCCTGTGGCCTGCGAAATACATGATCTTCCTTGGTCTTTTCGGCCTCAGCTTTGTCTCGATCCCGCTGGCCGAGAAATATGCCGAGATCGAGCCGTTCAAGACCGCGATCATCCTGAAATTCATGCGCGACTGGCCCTTTGTCGTCTTTGCGCTGCTGCTGCTGGGGATCGGGCTGTTCATCGAACGGTTCTACTGCCGCTACCTCTGCCCGCTGGGCGGGGCGCTGGCGATCCCCGCCCGTATCCGCATGTTCGACTGGCTGCGCCGCTATCCCGATTGCGGCAGCCCCTGTCAGACCTGCGCCAACGAATGCCCCGTTCAGGCGATCCACCCCACTGGTGAGATCAATCCGAACGAGTGCGTCACCTGCCTGCATTGTCAGGTGCTCTACCAGTCCGAGGACAAATGTCCCGTCGTTATCCGCCAGTTGAAACGGCGGGCCAAGACAGGGTCGGTCAACCTCAAGACCCCCCTCGGACAACCACCGGCGAACCATCCGAACGCCAAACCGCAATCCGTTTCCTAAAAGGAGGAACGATCATGTCGGAACATGATAAGAAACTGAATATCACACGCCGTGGAATGCTGGGGGCAACCGCCACCGGCGCGGTGATTGCCGGGACCGGTCTGGGCTCAACCCTGATGACCGCGCGCGAGGCAAGTGCTGCTGCGAATGCATATCTGGAACCGGGTGAACTGGACGAATATTACGGCTTCTGGTCCTCGGGCCAGACCGGTGAGCTGCGTATTCTCGGTGTGCCGTCCATGCGCGAACTGATGCGCGTTCCGGTGTTCAACCGCTGCTCGGCCACCGGTTGGGGCCAGACCAATGAATCGCTGAAAATCCTGACCGAGGGCCTGCTGCCCGAAACCAAGGAATATCTGGCCGCAAACGGTAAAGTCACCTATGACAACGGCGACCTGCACCACCCACATATGTCCTTCACCGATGGCACCTATGACGGCCGCTATCTATTCATGAACGACAAGGCCAACACTCGTGTGGCCCGCGTGCGCTGTGACGTGATGAAATGCGACAAGATCATCGAGATCCCGAACGCGCATGACATCCACGGCCTGCGCCCGCAGAAATACCCACGCACCGGCTACATCTTCGCCAACGGCGAGCATGAGGCACCACTGGTCAATGACGGCCAGATCCTCGACGATCCGTCGCAATACGTGAACATCTTCACCGCCATCGACGGCGACACGATGGAAATCGCTTGGCAGGTGATGGTGTCGGGCAACCTCGACAACACCGATTGCGACTATCAGGGCAAATATGCCTTCTCGACGTCCTATAACTCGGAAATGGGCATGAACCTGGCCGAGATGACCGAGAATGAGCTGGACCATGTGGTCGTGTTCAACCTCAAAGGCATCGAAGAGGCTGTGGCCGCCGGGAACTATCAGGAACTGAACGGCGTCAAGGTCGTCGATGGCCGGAAAGAGGCCGGCGGCAACCTGACCCGCTATATCCCGATCCCGAACTCGCCACACGGTGTGAACGCTGCACCCGACAAGAAACACATCATGATCAACGGCAAGCTGTCGCCGACCGTTTCGGTGATTGATGTGGAAAAAGTCGATGCGCTGTTTGCCGACAACGCCGATCCGCGTTCCGCCATCGTGGCCGAACCGCAGCTGGGTCTTGGCCCGCTTCACACCGCGTTCGACGGCAAGGGCAACGCCTACACCACTCTGTTCCTGGACAGCCAGGTGGTGAAATGGGACATCGCCAAGGCCATCGAAGCCTATGCAGGTGCCGATGTTGATCCGATCCTCGACAAGGTGGACGTGCAGTATCAGCCGGGCCACAACTCGACCTCGATGGGTGAGACTGCCGAAGCCGATGGCAAGTGGCTGATTTCGATGAACAAGTTCTCGAAAGACCGCTTCCTGAACGTAGGTCCGCTGAAGCCGGAGAACGAGCAGTTGATCGACATCTCGGGCGACAAGATGAAGGTGGTTCATGACGGCCCGACCTTTGCAGAACCGCATGACTCGATCCTTGTGCACCGGTCCAAGGTGAACCCGGTCAATGTCTGGGATCGCAACGACCCGATGTGGGAAGATGCGCGTAAACAGGCCGAGGCCGATGGTGTCGATCTGGATTACGGCGCGGAAGAGCCGATCCGGGATGGCAACAAGGTCCGCGTCTACATGACTTCGGTCGCGCCCGTGTTCAGCATGGAGAAATTCACCGTCAAGCAGGGCGACGAGGTGACGATCTATGTCACCAATCTGGATGATGTGGACGACGTGACCCACGGGCTGTGCCTGTCGAACTTTGGCATCGCGATGGAGATCGGGCCGCAGGCGACCGCCTCGGTCACGTTCATCGCCGACCGTCCGGGTGTTCACTGGTACTATTGCCAGTGGTTCTGCCACGCGCTGCACATGGAAATGCGCGGCCGGATGTTTGTTGAACCCCGGAGTGCATAAAATGCGTTGGTCCCTGCTCATACCGCTCCTGCTCGGCTCGCCCCTTTGGGCGGCGGACTGGGATGTGCCCAACCGGGCGGGGGCCATCAATGAAATACTGGCGCAGGCGGCGGATGGAGATACCCTCCGCCTGCGCCCCGGTATTTACACTGAAACATTGGTTCTGGACCGGCCCATCACGATTGATGGGCTGGGACAGGCCACCATCGACGGACAAGGCGAAGGTAGCGTCATCACCGTAACCGGGCCGGGCGTGACCGTGCGCGGGCTGACGGTGATCGGGTCCGGCTCGGACCATGACGATATCGACAGCGGTATCCAACTGACCAAGACGGCCCATGCGCCGGTGGTCGAGGACAATGTGCTGCTGGGCAATCTCTACGGCATCGACATCCATGGTGCGAAAGACAGCATCGTGCGCCGCAACCGGATCGAGGGGCGGCAGGACCGCCACATGAACGCGCGCGGCAATGGTGTCTATGTCTGGAACGCACCGGGTGCGCGGGTTGAATCGAATGATATTCGCTATGGCCGCGACGGGATCTTTGTGAACTCGTCCAAGAAGAACACTTTCACCGGCAACCTGTTTCGCGACCTGCGTTTTGCGGTTCACTATATGTATGCCGACAACTCGGTCGTCAGTGACAATGTCTCAATCGGCAACGATCTGGGCTATGCGGTGATGTTTACGACCAATGTGACCGTGGCCAACAATGTCTCGATCGGCGACCGTGAACATGGCGTGATGCTGAACTACGCCAACAAAAGCACCATCACCGGCAATGTGGTGAAAGGTGCGAAAGAGAAATGCACCTTCCTGTATAACTCGAACAAAAACGAATTCACCGACAACTGGTTCCAGGGCTGCGGTATCGGCATCCATTTCACTGCGGGTTCCGAGCGCAATCGCATCCTTGGCAACGCCTTTGTCGGCAACCGGACCCAGGTGAAATACGTCTCGACCAAATGGGTCGAGTGGTCCGAAGACGGGCGCGGCAATTACTGGTCCGATTTCGCCGCCTTTGATGTTGATGGCAATGGCATTGCCGATGCCCCCTATCGCCCCAACGACTCGATGGACCATGTGCTGTGGACCCAACCCGCAGCCAAATTGCTGCTCGGCTCCCCCGCCGTGCAGCTGGTGCGCTGGTCGCAATCGGCCTTCCCGGCGTTGTTGCCGGGCGGCGTGATGGACAGCAACCCATTGATGCAAGCCCCTGAACCCCCAGCAATGAAAAAGGTGCCTCATGACGGATAAGGCCCTGTCAATCGACCATGTTCTCAAGGATCGCGGAAAAACCCGCGTGCTTGACGATATCACCCTGTCCCTTGCCCCCGGTCAGCGCGTTGCGCTGCTGGGCCATAACGGCGCGGGCAAGTCGACACTGATCAAATCCATCCTCGGCCTGACGCCGATCCATGGCGGAGCCATCCGGATCGGAAACGCCACCCCCGGCAGCGCACAGGCGCGGCGGGAAACGGCGTATTTGCCCGAGGCGGTGTCGTTTCATCCGGCGCTGACAGGCCGCGAGCAACTGACCTTGTTCGCACAGCTATCGGGCGCGAAGGCGGATGTGCCGGGCCTGCTGGAACGCGTTGGCCTCAGCGATGCACTGGATCGCCGGATCGGCACCTATTCCAAAGGAATGCGCCAACGTCTGGGTCTGGCACAGGTTCTGCTGGGCCAGCCGAAAGTGGCGCTGCTGGATGAGCCGACTTCCGGCCTTGACCCGATTTCGCGACAGGACCTCTATGCCATTATCGACGAGTTGGCCGCGCAAGGCACCGCCGTCCTGATCGCGTCCCACGCCCTGACCGAGGTCGAGGCCCGAACCGACCGCATAGCGATCATGCGCAAGGGCCGAATGGTGGCCGACGACACACTGAACAACCTGTCGGCGCTGGCCGGTCTGCCGATCCGCCTGAAGGTGCGCGCCAGCACCAACCCGGACGCCTTGGCCGCCGAACTGGGTGGCAATCGGATCAATGGCGCGTCGGTCGAACTGCTCTGCACCCCCGACGACAAGATGAAAGCCCTGCGCCGGATCGCCGGTCTGGGCGACGCGGTAGCGGATGTCGAGATGACCCCGCCCAAGCTGGAAGACCTCTATCGCCATTACGCACAGGAGGATTTGCAATGACCCGCTTCCTCGCCATCACCCGCACCGAAATGCTGATCCTGCGCCGCAATCGCTGGCTGCTGGTCGCCACGCTGATCATGGTGCTGTTTGCGCTGGCACTGACCTTCGCGGGCAGCGCCCCAACCGGCACGCTGGGCGTCGATATGCTGACCGTCTCGGTCGCCTCGATGACCACACTGTCGGTGTATCTTGCGCCGCTGCTGGCGCTGATGATTTCCTTCGACGCCATCGCCGGAGACGTGGACCGCGGCAGCCTGTCGCTGCTGCTGTCCTACCCGGCGGGCCGCGGAGAAATCCTGTTGGGCAAATTCACCGCCCATCTGGCCGCATTGGCCTTTGCCATGACCATCGGCTTTGGCACCGCAGGCGCGGTGGCAGCCTTCTTCGGTGGCGCAGGGCCGGAAAGCCTGATGGCTCTGGCGCGCCTGATCCTTACTTCCATCCTGCTGGGCGCTGTCTTTCTGGCGCTGGGATACCTGCTGTCCGCCCTGGCAAAGGGGGCCACGGCGGCGGCGGGTCTGTCGGCTGGGCTCTGGCTGGTCTTTGTCGTCCTCTATGATCTGGGCCTGTTGGGGGCCGTCGTCATGGACAAGGGCGGCAGCTTCACCCAATCCGTCTTTCCCTGGGTGATGGTAGCCAACCCGGCCGACGCTTTCCGACTGTGGAACATCGCCGCGACCGAGGGCGTCGCCATGGCATCCGGCATGACCGGGGCCGCGCAGGCGTTGCCCGTCTGGGCGGCACCGGCATCTTTGCTGATCTGGCCGGTGATCGCCTTCGCCCTCGCCCGCCTTGCCTTCCGGAGGGTTGAGCCATGAAACGCCTTGCCCTGATCGCCCTGATCGCGCTGACCGCCTGCAAGGAAGAGGTGGCCGAGGCCCCCGACCCGGTCGATCTGACCCCGGACGCGCTGAGCTTTTTCTGCCAGATGAACGTCGCCGAACATGGCGGCCCCAAGGGGCAGATCCATCTGGAAGGCTACCCCACACCGCTGTTCTTTGCCCAGGTACGCGACATGGTGGCCTATCTCAAAAGCCCGGAACGGGACGCCAGAATCACCGCCGTCTATGTCAGCGACATGAGCGTCGCACCCAGCTGGCGGCAACCCGGAATTTCCAACTGGATCGACGCCGAGGGTGCCAGCTTTGTGGTCGGGGCCAACGTCGCCGGCGGCATGGGCGCGCGCGAAGTGGTGCCCTTTGGCGATCCCGCCGCGGCCGAGGGCTTTATTGCAGAATATGGCGGTACTGCGCTCCCGCTGTCTGACATTCCTGACACCGAAGTTCTGGGGCCTGTCGATCTGGACCTCGCGCTGGAGACACCCGCATGACCACCCTGACCCGTCGCCGCTTTCTGACCATCTCAGCCGCTTGCGCCGCGTTTCCGGCAAAGGCTGCGACCGATCGCTTCGCCGAATGGCGCGGCATAGCAATGGGGGCGCAGGCCAGCATGCGCCTGAATGGGCTGGACAAGGCCGACGCCGCCCCCATCTTCGACGCTGTCACCGCCGAAGTCGCCCGGCTTGAAAATATCTTCAGCCTGTACCGCCCTGAGTCGGAGCTGTGCCGTCTGAACAAGGACGGGCGCCTGTCGGCCCCATCGCCCGAGATGCTGCAATTGCTCGGCTTATGTACGGCCCTGCACACTGCGTCCGGCGGCGCATTTGACCCCACCGTTCAACCGCTGTGGGTGGCCTTGGCCAACAACGCAGACGCATCCACGCGCGAGGCTGCTTGGCGGGCGATTGGCTGGCACAAGGTCTCGGTCAATGCGACAGAGATACAATTGCCTTCCCCCGGTCTTTCCGCGCTGACATTGAACGGCGTGGCGCAAGGGGAAGTTACGGATCGCGTGACCAACCTTTTGAAATCATTCGGTCTACGGGATGTTCTGGTCAACATGGGCGAAATCCGCGCCGAGGGGCAACGCGGCGATAGCCGCCCATGGCAAGTCGGGCTGGCGGGTCCGGAAGGTCGCGTGCACCGCCAAATCGGTCTGCAGGACCGCGCCGTAGCAACCTCGGCCCCTTCGACAATGGCGCTGTCCGGGGGGCACGGGCATATCCTGAACCCAACGGGCGAAGGTTTGGTTCACCGCGCCATTTCGGTGTCCGCGCCCAGTGCTGCGCTGGCCGACGGATTATCGACGGCATTGTGCGCGCTTCCCAAAAACATGATCGACCCGGTTCTGTCGCAGTTTCCGGGCGCAAGGCTAGAGATGCAGATTTGATTTGATGGGCTTAACACATCCCTAACAGAACAGCGCCGTGGTCCACCTAGTCGGCTGCGCCTTGAAGTTGAAAGCCGCAACGCAATCAGCGCTTTCGCGCGACGATATAGCGGCTTGGCAATGTTCCGAATTGATCTGCCGTCTCGATTACCTCAAACCCCGCGGCGGCCATCTTTTGTTCAAGGGTCGCCACTGGCAAGAACTCTACAAACGGCGCTTTTCCGACGGCCTGCATCAACGGAATTGCGACGCGTCGGATCATCGCGTATTTGAACCCGCCACCACTTGGCGCGCAGACCGTTTTGGAAACGAAAAGACCGCCGGGTTCTATCAGTGACGAAATATGCTCAAGCGCCGCGTCCAGATCCGGCAGCAGGTGAAGCAGGTTGTGCGCCAGAACCGCGTCATATGTCGCATGGTCCGAGGGATGATCAAGAACCTCGGCCACTTGGAATGTGACGTTTTGCAAGCGTTCGCGTTCAAGCTTTTCCCCGGCGATCTCGATCATTCCCGGTGCCACATCCGTGGCGGTTATGTGGGCGACATGAGGGGCGAGCAACAGCGCCGTCGACCCGGTGCCGCAGCCGATCTCAAGCACGGTGTCATCGGGTTTCAGGTAGGATTTCGTGCGTTCCAGCGTCTTAAGATACCCGTCCATGTTCCGAATTGGATCGGATGCGTATTTTCGGGATATCCTGCTCCAGAATGCGGCATCTGTGGTTCGTGCGGCCATAATGCGTCTCTTTCGTAAATGGGTGTTTTGCGCCTGCTAAACTTAAACACAGATATATGGAATTGCCTCGAATTGCAGAAGTGTTATGCATTATTGCATGAACTGGACGGCGATCAATTTTGATTGGAACCAGGTGCGCTCATTTCTGGCGACGGCTGAAATGGGGTCTTTCTCGGCGGCGGCGCGCGTGCTTGAACAAACCCAACCCACCGTGGGCCGTCAGGTAGCAGCGCTTGAGCATTCCCTTGGCGTCACCCTGTTCGAACGGGTCGGAAAAACGCTGAACCTGACCAGCGCGGGTGAAGAATTGCTGGTGCACGTGCGAGAGATGGCCGATGTGGCAAACCGGATTTCGATAACGGCAACAAGCCAGTCGAAAACCATCGAAGGTCAGGTCAGGATTACCGCCTCGGACGTCATGTCCGCCTACCAGCTTCCGCCTATCCTCAAACAGATACGCAAACTCGCGCCGCGGCTGCAGATCGATGTGGTCGCCGCGAATGACCTGCGCGACATACAGCGACGCGAGGCCGACATTGCGATCCGACATGTACGCCCAACGCAGCCGGACCTGATCGCGAAACTGGTGGCCGAGGCGACAGCGCATTTCTATGCAGCGCCTTCCTACCTGGATCAGGTGGGTCGGCCCAAAACCGAAGCAGAACTTGCCAAGCTGGACTTCGTCGGGTTCGGCGAAGTGCGCACAATGATCGGCTTCCTCAATCCGGCCGGGGTTCCGGTTACCGAAAAGAACTTTCAGATGGGGTCAAAAACCGGTGTTGTGTCCTGGGAACTGGTGCGTCAGGGGCTGGGCGTGAGTGTCATGTCAGACGACGTCGCCGCCATGACGCCCGGAGTTGAACGCGTACTTCCTGATCGGGACCCCTTCACTTTTCCAATCTGGCTGGCCACGCATTCCGAATTGCACACCGCACGACGCATCCGGTTTGTCTTTGACCTGCTTGCCGAGCAACTCGGCGGCAAGGCAGGTAGGAAGGTGTGATTGAAACTATTGACGGTTCTGAGAAACGCGTACGACATCCCTCAAGGACGACGCCGTTTCTAGGCCGTCTTTAGCCAACTTGTTACGTCAAAATGCACAAGGCTTTGCAGGGTCAGAATGTCTTCGCGATAAAAATCCACAAGCCTGTTGTGCAGCCCGGGTGTAAGACGCGGTGGCGCGGGCCAGCCGGACTTTTTGACCTTGTGCGCACTTGTGTGAATCGGATCGGAAAGCGTGTCGGGCGAGATGTCACATGGGATCTTCAGCTCGGAAAAAAGATGCCTGATCGCGGCAGCCGGGTTATCTTTCAGATCATCATAGCGGCAAACTATTATTTCAGGAAACACCGTTTTCCAATGACTTAGGATACGTCCGTACAAACCAATTGACAGCATAATGTGGTCATCTGTCATCAGATCGATTTCAGGTGTGTAGTCCAGCCGACCCTTGTGAATGTGATGCGTGAAGGCCGACCGGTAGCGATCAATTGGATTGCGTAGAATAACCACTGGGCGCACGTCCGGGACAGCACCTTTCATCTGACTGGCAATATCCACAAAGACATTGGGTGCCTGAAAATAATGTGGTGTGCTTTCAAGATAATATGCGGCACCGGGCTTTTCGCAGACGGGAAAATGCGCGCGGTATTCATCAAGCCGCGAAGCGCAGTCGGCCCGCCCCCAGAAATTCACCTCTTTCTTGGCGGACCCGAATATATGCCGTGACGAAGACAGCACTTCATGCATCCAGGTCGAGCCTGACTTTTGAACACCGACTAAAAGAAGGTTTGGCAACCGCGTTGATGAACTTTTCAAAAGAACTCCACTTTTTGCTGAAGGCGAAGGCAGGACGGTTTCACAACTGTTCTACGTCTGCGTTATCTGTAGGCCCAGAGGCAAAAGCAACCAAAGCAACAGGATCAAATTACGTTGTGATACGGCCAGCGCCGTAACATCATCCACCGCTTGATTTGGTTTACCTTTGATGATTAAGGTCAGCCGGTATTTTCGAGACCGATGTGCTCAGATCAGTACCGACCAAAATTCGGAAGCAGTCCCGGACGGCAAAATAACCAAGCATGGCACCCTATTTCCTCAATTCAGGTATCAAGGTAACCCTGTCGGGCCGACGCATCCACCCCAACGAAGCTCAGAATCTCAAGCGAGTTTACTCAGAATGACCGACGCACCGCTTCCTTCACATATTGTACTGGTTCTAGGTATGCATCGCAGCGGCAGTTCCTCTGTGACCAGGGTGCTCAACCTCTTGGGATATGCATTGCCGAAAACACTGATCAAAGGAAATGCATCGAACAGACGCGGACATTGGGAAAGCCAGCCCGTCGCCAGATTGAACGACCGTTATCTGAACGGTGCTGACCTGACATGGGCGGACTGGAGTCCTGGCAAGCTGAAAACGGTCAGCGCGGAAGACCGTCAGAATTTCGAACAAGATATCAGGGCACTGCTCGCCGATGAGTTTCCTGCGGGTCAGCCTGTCGTTCTGAAAGAACCCAGGATTTGCAGGCTGGTGCCTCATTACCGCGCAGCGTTGGAAAATCAGGTTCCAATGACCGCCGTGATAACGGTTCGCAACCCGCTGGAGGTCATCGCGTCTTTGGTCAAGCGCAACGCGCTTTCGGAAACCAATGCTTGTCTGCTTTGGCTGAGATATATGTTGGATGCGGTGTCTGACACGGATGGGATGCAGCGCGCCTTTATTGCATATGAAGACTGTATCTCGGACCCGGTCACAACCCTGACGATGGCGGCAGAACATTCGCAACTTTCCTATCCAAACGATCTGCAGACAGTTGTCCCGGAAATTGATGAATTTCTAAGCACCTCCCTGCGCAACCACACCCGCACGCCCGAAGATGTCATTCACAACGATCTGACCCACGGATGGACCAGCGATGTCTACGAGGCACTGCGGTTGCTTAAACACGACCCGAATGCACCCACAGCGCTGGCGACAATTGCCCGTGTCCGGCAAGAGCTTGATGAAGCATCACCGATGCTGAACTTCATCGTTGGCAATTACGACCGGGAATGCAGCGAGTTGAACCGTCGCGTCGCGTCGTTGACCGCCGCGCTGGACCTGAAGACAGAGCAGGTAAAGCTACTGCGCGAGCAACTGGAACAACCGCTGACGAAAGTGGTTGCATCTTCGATCAAGGTGAATCGACGATCTCTTCGGGATCGGTTACGCAAGATCAGAAAGTCTCTCAAAAAGCGCGTTGGTAAGGCCTAGCGGCCGCTTCGCACCCGTTGACAAGCCGCCCCAATACGCTTCGGAAGATGCCGGTTACCAATACACCGGCGTCTGGTTCGTCGCGCAGTGCGACTTGGAAAAAAACCATGTTTCGATGGCATATCGCGGCTGCGTGTAACCCGGGTCCGACGATGTTGCGTGAAGGTTGAAGTGGTCAAAAAACAGCGCATCACCTGCGCCAAAATATGGTCTGACCGGTTTGATGTCAGGAAAGGTTTCGGCGACCGTTGCGCCTGAGATCGACCAGTTGAAAATCGCGCCATTCGTGCCCGGCTTCAAAACCTTAGTCAGTCGCTTCGGAATCAAATCCATCCCTGGACTTTCAGTGCCTTCGCCGCAATCTGTCAAAGCGACCCAGACATTCAGGCTTTGAATGTTCTTGTTCATGAACGCTCCATCCTGATGCCATTCAGCCTTATGCTTTAGTGGCGTGGCCCGGCGCAGCACGCATTTCTGGTAGGAAACGCATGGCTCGTCCTGAAAGTAACGCTGTAAAATTTCCCGCAACCCGACGCGTTCAAAACTGTCGAACAAATTGTGCGAAACGAGCGGAGACAGAAATGTCTCGATCGAACCACTGTCATTCAGGAATACATGCGCCGTTTCTCTGTCTAACCCGGCTTCCTTGGTCAGAGGCATGAAGTAAGATTTCTGGGTCGTGCTGCGATCGTCAGGCCCACCGTCCTGTGTGGCTTCTGCAAATGCTTTGGCCGAGTCCATGACCTCATCAATGTCTTTTTGGAATCGCAACGCCCGAGCCGGTTCAAAAAAGTTCCTGACGATTATCGCGCCGTAGTGATGCATCGCGCTGATGACAGCATCGCTTGTCAGCTCATGAATATCGACTTCCGGTATTCCATGCGGGCCCAAATCGAACAGGTTTTCGGGCGCCACGGGCCTGCCTCGCATCCACGAGGTGTTCAGATCGGTGTGCACGCTTTTACCTGCCATCACCCTTGAATCGCGCAGGCGCACCAAGTCGCCGATCTGACCGTCCTTGCGAAAAACCCCGGCTGCCTTCGAAACCTTCGCAACCAGCTCATCGTTCAGAACGGCCCCGTGTAAGGGCGATGGTACCTGTGTCATAAATGCGCGATCCCGTGATTCGTGTGGTTGTGTTGGTAAATTTACTCAATTACCACTCTGGGACGCGAGCAGAATTGAGAAAGTTCGGACGATGTCACCGAATACAAAAACACAGCGTCGGATAGATCAGTTGCTTCGGCACATCAGCGCGCTTGAAGAAGAACGTGATAAGCTGAAAGAGCGTGATCGCATCTATCAGGCGACGTTTGACAGGGTTACCGACAGCCTGAAATCCGAACGGCCGAAAGATGACGCCACGAAAGGTGTCTTTACCGGCCTGTCCATCGTTATCGCCTACTACGATATCCCCAGACAAATCGAACGGACCCTGATTTCGTGTTCACCGGACTATCAGGGCGTTTCTGACGGTGACATCGAGGTCATCATCATCGACAACGGCTCGAACGAACCGTTGCCTGCCGATCTTAAAGCCCGGTTTCCATTTGTCAGCCGGATCATCAGGGTGGATGGCCACCCCTCGCCCGTTTTCGGACTGAACCAGGGTATCGAAGCCGCCCGTCATGAGATGATCGCGCTGATGATCGACGGGGCCCATATGCTGTCACCGGGTGTCGTCCGCAATTCCGGCGAAATCTACGAGAGATTCCAAAACCCGGTTATCAACGTACCTCAGTACATTCTGGGGGCTGAATCCCAGAACCTCACTCTGGCATCCGATGCATTTGAACGTGAGACCGAAGATCTGAAAGCGCTTGGCTGGCCCGCGGATGGCTATCGTCTGTTTGAATATGCGGTTTATCCGGGCGAGAACTATCGGCGCAGTTTTGTAGATGCTATCGAAACCAATTGCCTGATTACGACACGCAAAGTGTTTCAGGAAAACGGCGGCTTTGATGAGCGGTACAGCGAGCCCGGCGCGGGGTTCGCAAATCTCGAGATTTTTTCGCGCCTTATCCATGAGCAGGACAACAGCTACATCATTCTTTCAGGCGAAGGCACATTCCATCAGGACCACAGCGGCGTGACGACGCAAAAGTCACCGGAAGACCGCAACGTACTTGTCGCCGAATACAAGAACCGCCACGCAGAAGTCACCGGAAGCCAGGCCATCGTCAATGCGCGCAGCCCTATCTTATACGGCAAAACGCGGCGCATGACGCAGCGTGTACCGACCATCTCAACCGAGTTCGGCAAAGCCAGCAACAAAGTTCTGTCTCAGTTGGCAGACGTCTATATCAGCCGTATCCGCGCGGGCATTACCGAAAAATACGAACCGACCCTGACCGTTGGTCTTGTGCCGGATGAACGAAGGGCGCGGCCCCATCTTGCCCCTTTGGGTCTGCTATCCGAAGCTGCGCGCCGCAACGGCGTTGAAGAAAAGAAGCTGAGTTACCTGAACTGCTTACGACAGGTTCATCGTCATGTACGACCTGAAAGCTATTTCGAGATTGGCGTGGATACAGGGGCAAGCCTGAGCCTTGCCAATTGCCCCAGTGTTGGTGTCGATCCGGCGTTTACTCTGTCAAATCAGATTAAAGCTCCGGCGCGGCTGTATCGGGAAACAAGCGACGATTTCTTTGCCAACACGGACAGGTGCAAGGCACTGTTCCCGCAAGGCATCGATCTTGCCTTCATCGACGGCATGCATCTGGCTGAATATGTGGTGCGCGACTTCATCGAAACCGAGAAATGGATGGGCCGCGACGGCGTTATTCTGATCGACGACGTGCTGCCGGACAAGATCGAGATGCTGGAGCGCGACCGCCGGTTCAACGCCTGGTGCGGCGACGTCTACAAGATCGTCCCGATACTCAGGCGCTACCGGCCGGATTTGTCCGTATCGGTGTTCGAAACCTTTGTCGGGCCGTACCGCAAGGGTCTTGCCGTTGTCTCTGGCCTTGATCCCGACAACACCAAACTCAGGCGCCACTACAAGGAAATCGAGGCGGGGGTTCTGGGAAACACTTATGATGTCGCCTCGATCGAGGCACTGGACAAGGTGATGAAACCCGAACCGATTGCGGGTCTGGGCGCGGCAACCGGCCGACGACCTGTCCGAAATCTGGCGGCGTGTCTGGCGGATGGTCCCGTTGCAGATACTGCGACGGGATCTGAGGTCCCCGCCACCCCGCGCCTGTCGGTCGTAGTGATTGCACATGAGATGGCGCGGGAAATTCCACGCACACTGCGTACGCTGTCCGCCAGAATGCAAAAGGACATCTCGACAGATGATTACGAGATAATCATCGTGGACAACGGTTCCACCGACACGAGCGGATTTGCCAGCTGGGTTGAAACAACCCCCAATGCAAGGGTCATTTCCCTGCCAGCTGGCAATGTCTCCCCATGTCACGCCGTGAACATAGGGCTTGCCGCCGCCAAGGCGGATCAGATCGGCGTGTTCATTGACGGCGCGCGCATGGCATCACCCGGTATGCTGTCTCGCGCTTTGGATCAACTGAACACAGACCCAAACGCAATTGTCGGAACCTTCGGGTTTCATCTGGGGCACGAAGTGCAGGCCGATGCGGTTCAGTCTGGATATGACGCCTCTGCCGAGGATGCCCTTTTGGAAAACTCGGGATGGGAAGACGACGGGTATCGCCTGTTCGATGTTTCGGTATTCGCAAAATCGTCAGGCAAGGGTTGGAAGGTTCTTCCGTCCGAAGCAAATGCTGTCTTTATGCACAAGAAACTTTGGATAGAACTGGATGGGTTCGAGGAGCGCTTCCGCTCACCGGGCGGTGGTCTAGCGAACCTTGATCTGTGGAAACGCGCTTGCGAGAAACCGGGCGTGACGATTCATATGTTGCTGGGTGAAGGGACATTCCACCAGATACATGGTGGTGTTTCGAGCAATGCGCCGGTTTCAAAGCGACCTGCTTTCGACGCGGAATACGAAACGATCCGTAAGGCGCCGTACCGCCGCCCGGACGTTCCTGCCAATTTCGTCGGCTCTGAACGTGAAACGGCAAAACCGGTTTTGTGATCAGTTTTGAGTTCAGATCATGAACCAGCGAGACTATTTAGAGCATCGACGCACTGAAACATATGAGGAACCATACTTGCGCTGAAACAAATGCGCGTTCGACGAGACGAGTGCCTTAAGGCTACGTCGGCATTGCCGAATGGCCCTATAGGATCGATGATAGGTAAGAATGACTAAGCTGACTGAACGCAATAAAAAAGACTCGCTCTGGCAGCGCCATTGGGTTCCGCAGATCAAAAAAGCCGAGAACTGTCCGGCGTTCGACCAGAATTGTATGTCGCATCTTGCGGCTTCTGGACTGCCTGCGGCACATGCTATCCCTGAAAAAGACGGGCTTGTCGTTTGCAGTTTGCGTATCGGCAACATTCCGGTTGTGGACCGCTGGCACCTAATAGCCGTTTCGACGGCCGCAAAGCAGAACTGGCCCGAAACGGGTGCCAATCGCCATGCCAATTAGCCGGAGTGCAAAAATAAGAAGGGAACTTGTTCGGCCCGCCCGGCAACTCAGCCGCCTGATCTATCGATCCGCATCCAGCGTGTATTCGCCGTTTATTTACGACCATACCCAGCGGTCAAAGGTTCGAATCTCACCCGGCGCGGTCGCATTGAAGGATCATGTCTGCATTTATGTAATAGCTCCTTTTTTTGGATTGTGGCCATCAAGACTTGCTGCGTTGGACTACATGCTCGAAGCCGGAGTATCCCCTATCACGGTCTCGAACATGCCATTGTCGGAAAAAGACAAGGCATCCGTTTCCGAACGAAGCGCGATTGTAATTGAACGTCCAAACCACGGTTATGACTTCGGCGCGTATCGTGAGGCGAACCTGTACCTGCGGGATCGGCTGGACAGCTTGACGCGCTTGACGCTTCTGAACGACTCGACCTGGTTTCCGGCTCCGGGATCGCAGAACTGGTTCGCGTCCGTTGAACAAAGCCCGACAGATTTTATCGGTGCGACCTCCAATTTTGGAGGATCTACAATTGTCCCGAGTTCGCTAACGCCGGAGCCCTGGGATTATGGTTCTTTTGCGTCCGGCTACCATCTTCAGTCCTTCGCCGTGTCCTTTTCACCGAACGTGCTGCGCAATCAAAGTTTTTTTGAGTTCTGGAAAAACTACCCATTGGTCAATGACAAAGACCTGACCGTAAAAAGGGGCGAAAAGGGCTTGACGAAATGGGCGCTTGAACAAGGCCTTTCAATGTCAAGCACCTATCCGGTTGAACAGCTTGACAACCTTCTGGCAAATTTACCCTTTGAACGTCTGCAACAGATTTCCGAGAATGTGATCGTCTTGGGTAATCCCAGATTTGAAACGTTAAAGCGTGAAGTCCTGCAAAGCTGCCCCGACGCCGAAACACTTCGATCGTTTCTTCTTGCGGCCGCGAGATGCTTGGGCGTTTCTTACGCATTGCCTGATTTCAACCTAAGAGAAATGCGGTTTCCGTTTCTGAAGAAAACACCCGTCTGGCATCAGCGGGAAGCGTCCGACATTACAATGAGGATCATCAACAGCTTTGGCGACACCTGGGACGTTGCGGAAGAAGCGCAGTATCTAAGGCGAACTCTGTTAAAATAATCTAGCAAGCTACCAACGGCACCTGCCGCGCTCGGTCGAAATCTGTCAGCCCGCCTTCAGGTTTTCGCGGCAGGAATATCCGAGGCGACAACGTCATTGGCCTTTATCCGTGCGCCGTTCCCGATGGTAATGGGGCCGATGATCTTTGCGCCCGTACCAATGCTCACACCCTTTCCAATCGTAGGGCCGACATAATCGCCGTCACGCAAGCCAATCGTTACAAAGGGTCTGATCGTGGCGCGCGCTCCGATATGAGTAATGCCGTCAATGACCACCTGCCCATGCGGCAAAACGATACCAGGGTCCATAACGACAGGGGCACCAATGTGCACCTGAGCAATCAGGATGGAAAGGCGTCGAAGGACGGTCGGTAAGATCGGAACCCCATGTGCGCGCAGTCGCGCGGCAGCCCGAATCAAAACAAGCGCGAGATACCCGTCAGCCTCCCAAATCATTCTTAGAACAACATGGGCGGCTGACCACTTTCTGCAAAGTTCGGCACTGTGCAAAGAGGCCGCGACAGCCTGTGCGTCTGCCAGAATTGCGGGGAAGAATTTGGGGTTCGCCCGACCGCGTTCTCTTAGGAATTCCCTTGGTGTCATATATGTACCCTCCGGCCGAGTAACCCTCACCCGATAATTGTTGATCACGTTTGGTGTTTCCAAGTAATGACCGGATTGCACAAAGACCACCAAAACCGATTGCGTGTCGATTTAGTGACACACGCATGCACACACGCGTGATATGCCTGATGGATCCGCCGGGCAGACCTTGAACTGACGTGCGCACCCACCTAGAAGTTTGGTCGCTCGCGGGGAACAAACAGCAGTAGTGTTGGTGATCCTCAGAGCGACTAAAGCAATACTGCAAAGCGGTTCGCGCATGCCCAAAGAAGTCTTGGATTTACGCGAGCTTTCCGTCGTCCTGCCGCGAAAGGCTGCTGCCTTTGAACGTGGCATCACACCGGTTAGCCTGCTGCGCGGTAAACAAGGGTAGCTGCATGGGATTGGCCAAATCAATCAACCGCCGGATGATGCTGGTCCGCGACGAAGACTTTCGGACGGCGCTCAAAGTGTTGCTTGCAAGGCGCAAGAAACGGCGTCAGTTCGAGCTTGAGAAGTTTGGCCGGTACCTGACCGAAGCGGGCTTGGGTCAGGATGATACAAATGCAGCTGAGTTCTTCGCCGCGTCTGCATCCAGCCACCTCGACCGGGAATGGTACGCGCATGTAAATAGTCTGCCGTCTGCCAAAGATGCCTTGTCGCACTATAAATCGGACGGGGTTAAGTTTGCCCTGGCACCGTTCCGGGAACTGGCGGCTGAAGATGGAAAAACCCTGTCGATGTGGGGCATTGAGTACCTTGTGCGCATGGGATTTCCCTTGGGTGACACCGGAGATCAACCCCTGCGCCCCGATGACCGCCGGGCGTTGGACCCCTTTAGCCTAACGAACAGCAATAAAAAGCGTATTGCTGTTGTAACGGCAATTTTCGGTCAATTTGACTCGCTTGTTCCGATCGATTCGGCTTGGAAAGAAACTGCTGACTTCTTTGTGTTTTCAGATCGGGCATATGATGCAACCGGCGGATGGCAACAGGTACACGCGCCGTTTCACCATGCGGATACCCGCCGCAAGGCCCGGTTCACAAAGCTGAACCTTCCGGCATTTTTCTCCTACTACGAATGGGTGATCTGGATCGACGGCAACATAATGATGTGTCATGGCCCAGAAGATTTTCTGAACTCGCTGGATCCCGAATCCTTCGATTTTGCGACCTTCCGACATCCTGACCGTCAAGGTTTGATGGCCGAGGCCGCAAAATGCGTGCAACTTGCCAAAGACGATCTGCGCACGATGGCGCTTCACCTGAGCCAGAACCAATTCCACCCAGCGTTTCGCGACACTGATCTGTATGAAACTATGGTTATGGTTTTGCGCCCTTCGTCTTCGAAAGTTCGGCAGATGTGCAACAGTTGGTGGCGGATGCTGGCACGCGGCTCGAAACGCGACCAGGTTTCATTGCCTTTGGCCATTGCAGAAACACCCGATTTACGCGTCAAACACTTGCCCGGTGACATGCGGTCATCCGCGTATTTCGCGCGTACGAGGCATCGCGCATGAAAAGAAACAAAACTCCGACACCGACCGAGGTTATTGTCTGCGTCCACAACAGTTTTGACGATGTGCAAGCCTGTATCCAATCTGTTCTCGACACTCTCAGGAACGATGACCGGCTTATCATTGTAGATGATGGATCCGAGACGGAAACGCAGAAACTGTGTGAGGGATTTGCTGCCAGCAATCCCGGCAACTGCCACTTGATCCGTCGACCGCAAGGCAGCGGGTTCTGCAAGGCGGCAAATGCCGGAATGCGGTATTCCACTGCTGACATGATTGTTCTGCTCAACAGCGACACAATTGTAAGCGGTGACTGGCTAAATCGTCTCGATGCCTGCTTAAACTCAAATTGGAAGATTGGATTGGCCGGACCATTGTCCAACGCGGGGGGCTGGCAGTCCATTCCTTTCCTGCCGGGACCAGATGCACGGCCAAACGAAGTCACCTCAAACGGCGAAGTGATCGGTGCCATACATACACTATGCGGCGAATTCGCCGAGCGCTTTGGCTATCCGGTTGTCGAGCAGCTTAATGGATTCTGCCTTGCGATCAGTCGACCGGTGCTGGACGCCATCGGGATGTTCGACGAAGAACGTTTTCCAATGGGCTACGGCGAGGAAAGTGATTTTGTCCTGCGGGCGCAGGATGCCGGTTTTCTGTGCGCTGTATCAATTGACTGCTTTGTTTTCCATTCAAAAACAAAGAGCTACACGTCCGAGCAACGTCTAAAATATAACGACGCAGGCCAAAAAAACCTGAAAGCCCTGCACGGGGAACACCGGATTCGGAATGCGGTGTTAGGCACCCAATATCACCCGACCCTTGTGACGATCCGCAATGAAACCCAATCTTCCTTTGAACAGAATGGTTGGCTAGATGCGGGCAAAGGACAAACCGCTTAAGCGCACGAAATGATTGGTCAAGTACCCGTCTTGGGTGCTCGACCTCGTCTTGCGGCCTAACCCAACAGGGACTTCAGGTATTCGCCATAGGTGGATCTGGCGAACAGCTTTGCGCGTGCCTCCAGTGCGGCGTCATCTACCCAGCCGTTCAGCCAAGCGATTTCGTCCAGGCTGCCGGTCTGCATACCCTGACGGTCTGTAAGGGTTCGCACGAAATTACCTGCATCCAAAAGTGAGCCATGGGTTCCGGTGTCCAACCAGGCAAAACCACGACCCATGGTCGAAACGTTCAGCAGACCGTCATGCAGGTACATTTCCAGCAATGACGTAATTTCCAACTCGCCGCGTTCGGACGGTTCCACCTGACGGGCACGGGCCGGTGCATCGCCGTCCAGAAAGTAAAGCCCCGTCACAGCGTAGTTCGATGGTGGAACTATGGGTTTTTCAACGATACCACGCACCTTGTCACCGTTGAAATCGACGACCCCATATCGCTCGGGATCGGCAACGCGATAGGCGAATACTGTCCCGCCGCTTTCCTGGGCATCCGCCTCTTGCAGCAACTCGGGCAGACCATGACCAAAGAAAATATTGTCGCCGAGGATCATCGCGGACGGCGCACCATCCAGAAAATCCTCGGCCAAAGTATAGGCTTGCGCCAGGCCTTCGGGCGACGGTTGCGTAATCCATGTGAGTGACAAACCATACTGACTGCCATCGCCCAAGAGTCGCTGGAATTGTTCTTGATCCTGTGGCGTGGTGATGATCGCAATCTCGCGGATTTGCGACAGCATCAGAACGCTCAGCGGATAAAAGATCATCGGCTTGTCGTAGATCGGCAGTAACTGCTTTGAAACCGCTGTGGTGATCGGATACAGCCGCGTTCCCGACCCTCCGGCCAGAATGATCCCTTTTCGTTGCATGTCCTATCCTTCTCCGGCGGGGCCGTTTGCCACCTTCATCTCGGATAACACATCCGAAAGGCCTGCTTTCCAGGCAGGTCGTCGAAGTCCGTAAATCTGTTCGATACGCCCGCAGTCCAGACTTGAATTCAAAGGCCTGCGCGCCGGGGTCGGGTATTCCAATGTCGGAATATCAACGATGCTGGTGGCCAGCCCGGCTTGCGCGACGATTTCGCGGGCGAAATCGGCCCAACTGACATCCGGGCCCCCGCTATAGTGAAACAATCCTCCGTCGGCGCGCTGCCCGGATTTGGCAATGGTCAAAAGCGCATCAGCGATATCTGCGGCGGGCGTCGGACCGCCAATCTGATCCGCCACGATTGTCAGCTGATCGCGGGTTTCGGCCAACCGCAGAATGGTTTTGACAAAGTTGTTGCCATGGGCCGAAAACACCCAACTCGTTCGCAGGATGGCGTACCACCCGCCAGCTTGCGAGATCTGGCGTTCGCCGTCCAGCTTGGTCAGGCCATAGACACCCAACGGGCCGGTCGGATCCTGCGTGGACCGGGGAGTATCGGAAGATCCGTCAAAAACATAATCGGTTGAAACATGCAGGAAAGGCAGATCGCGCTGCGCTGCTGCCCGAGCCATTTCTCCCGGTGAGTCCCCGTTGATCAGCCGCGCCTGATCCGCCTCATCCTCGGCCTTGTCGACTGCTGTGTAAGCGGCAGCGTTTATGATCACCGCCGCATCAGTTTGTTCAATGACGGCTGCACAAGCCAGCGGGTCGGTTAAGTCAGCCCGAGATCGATCCAGCGCTTCAACCGAAATTCCATGCGTCCCGGCACGCCTGCGCAACTCTGTGGCGACCTGACCATTGCGACCGAAAACCAGCGCTTTCATCTGACAACCCCAAGCCGCTCGCCCACACCGCTGCGCGTCTTAAGCGCATTCAACCAGGCACCATTGTCCAGATACCACCGAACCGTCTGCTCCAACCCGGTTTCCGGGGTGTAGGATGGACGCCAGTTCAGCTCTTTCCGGACGCGGGTCGGGTCTATGGCATAACGACAGTCATGACCGGGCCGATCAGGAACATAGGTTATCAGATCGGCATAAGGCGCTTGACCCGGCTTCAACCGATCGAGAATGGCACAGAGCATTTTGACCAGTTCAAGGTTGGTCATCTCATTCTCGCCGCCAATGTTATAGCTGCGGCCCAGCTCACCCTTTTTCAGCACCAGCAACAGCGCCTCGGCATGATCTTCGACATGAAGCCAGTCGCGGATATTGTCCCCTGCCCCGTAAATCGGAATAGGCTTGCCCGATAGCGCGTTCAGAATCACGACCGGGATCAGCTTTTCAGGAAACTGGAATGGACCGTAATTGTTCGAACAATTGGTGAAAACCACTGGCAATCCGTAGGTTTCATGCCAGGCGCGAACAAGGTGATCAGACCCTGCCTTCGAAGCCGAATAAGGCGAGTTAGGCCGATAGGGGCTGTCTTCAGTGAAAAGACCTTTCTCACCCAAGGACCCAAAAACCTCATCTGTCGAGACATGGTGAAAGCGGAAGCTTTCTGGTCGGCCGGCATTCACCCAATAATTGCGCGCCGCTTCAAGCAGAACATAGGTTCCGGTGATGTTGGTGTCGATAAAGGCCGCGGGTCCGTCGATTGAACGGTCGACATGGCTTTCGGCTGCCAGATGCATGACTGCGTCTGGTCGATGACGGCTGAGAATTTCGGCCATCGCATCCGCGTCCCGGATGTCGGCGTGCTCAAAAGAGTAACCCTGCGCCCCAGCAACCGACGCGACATTTTCCAAACAGGCTGCATATGTCAGCGCATCCACATTGACGACCGAGTGACTTTCGGAAATAGCGCGCCGGATCACGGCGGAGCCAATGAAACCAGCACCGCCTGTCACCAGAATTTTCATGACGCGCCCTCAATCGAGAACGGAGAGTCGAGATCCCGCAGATTTGGCGCTGCTTTGTCTTTCTCTGACAATTGCGGCGCGGCACCGACCTGCGGCCAGATGATACCAATATCGGAATCGTCCCACCGAATGGACCCTTCCGTTTCCGGCGCATAGGTGTCCGAGCATTTATAGACAATCTCGGTTTCTGACTCCAACGTCATGAAACCATGGGCAAATCCGGCGGGGACCAGCAACATTCGGCCATTCTCAAAGCTAAGCTCTTCGCCGACCCAATGACCAAATGTGGGTGACCCCTTGCGAATGTCTACCGCCACGTCGAACAGATGACCGCGCCCGCATCGCACAAGCTTGGCCTGCGCTTTTGGCGGGGCTTGGAAGTGCAGGCCGCGCACGGTTCCGGCAGCGCTGGACAGCGAGTGGTTGTCCTGCACGAAGACCGTGTCGATTCCACTGGCCGCAAACCTGTCCAGGTTATAGGTCTCTTCAAAAAAGCCCCGATGATCGCCAAACCGACTGGGCGTGATCAGTTTCACATCCGGAATGGCAAGAAGCCTAATCTCCATCGTCCCAGTTGCCTCGTTCAAATAGTGCCGTACCACTGATTTGTGTGGTCATCTCATACCCGTGCGACAACGCAAAGGTTTTTATATGTGTTGGCAGTTGCACTGCGGAGTAACCACGCGTCATTCCGCAACGCCCTACCAAGAGCTTTGCGAGTTTTGGTGTGGCTGGGTTTCAGTAGGATGGCTGCGGTCAGGTGTTCGCTCAGTTCGATTCCAAAACTGCGTTCAGGAATTGTTGCGTGCGTTCCCGTTGTGGGTTTTCGAACAACTCCCCGGGGGTCGCCTGTTCTTCGATTGCGCCGTTGAAGAAGAAACAGACCCTGTCCGAGATGTCCTTGGCGAACCCCATCTGATGCGTGACCATCAGCATGGTCAGGTTATGGGCATCCACCAGTTTGCGGATGACATTGGTCACTTCGCCGATCACCTCGGGGTCCAGCGCAGATGTGACCTCGTCAAACAGCATGACCTTGGGGCGCATCGCAAGGGCGCGGGCGATGGCGACGCGCTGCTGTTGTCCACCCGACAGGCGCGAGGGGTGCTGGTCGCGTTTCTCGGCCATGCCGACCATCTGAAGCAGCTCCATCGACCGCTCCTCGGCCTCTTTCCTTGGCAGGCCCAGAACCTGAACCGGCCCTTCCATGCAGTTCTGCAGGGCGGTCATGTGCGGGAACAGGTTAAAGTGCTGGAAACACATGCCGATCTTGCTGCGAATGCGCCGGATATGAGCCGGGTTGGCGGGCACCAGAACGCCGTCCTTTTCCATATGCGTCAAGGGCTCCCCATCGACATAGATGACCCCGCCATTGATGGTCTCCAGCGTCATCAGCATCCGCAGAACGGTGGTTTTTCCCGATCCTGACGGGCCGATGATCGTCACCATCTCGCCCGCGTCGATATCCAGGTTCAGATTGTCGAGCACCGTCAGAGCGCCATAGCTTTTGCGCACGTTCTGAAACCGGACCATGGGTATGTCGTCACCCTCCAGACGCACGGGGTACTGGCTCATGTCTTCGGTCATTTATCTCATTCCCATTTTACGGCGCACCCATTTTTCGAACTGGGCGATCAGAAACGCGGTCGGCAGCGACGTCAAAAGGAAATCACCCCCACCATGGTATAGGGTTCAAGGTAGCGATAGCTTTGGGCCCCAACCGCATTGGGGGTATGCATCAACTCGGCCACGCCGATCACCGACAGCATCGGCGTGTCCTTGAAAATACCCGCCGGATAATTGCTCATTCCCGATACGGCAGGTGGCAGCGCCTGCGGGATGATGATGCGGCGATAGGTTTGCAGGACCGGCATGTTGATGGCCGTCGCGGCCTCCCACTGGCCTTTGGGCACGCTTTCGATGCCACCGCGATAGACCTCGGACAGGTAGGCCGCATAGTGCAGCCCGATGGCGATCAAACCGGATGTCCAGGGCGACAGATTGATGCCGAATTGCGGGCCCACATAGAAAACAAAGAACACCTGCAACAGCAGCGGGGTCGAGCGGATGAACTCGACAAATTCCCGCACGCACAGGGTCAGGATGCGGTAAGGCGTGCGCTGCGCCAGTGCAAACACAAGCCCCAGCACCACGGCGATGGCATATCCTCCGCCCGCAGCCAGCAGCGTTTTGCCCGTTGCGTCGATGAAACGCGGCAATTTAAATTGATCTTGAAACCAACAATGACAGAGTATTGAGCATGGTTGTCACACCATCGACAGTCTGGCTTCAGGCTCTTGTACGGGGATAGTTGGAAATGGAAGACACTTCAGTTCGTACGTCGGTACTAGATGCGATAGACAGCGAAATAAGGGCTTCTAAAAAGCAGCAGAAGATCTATTGGCTGCTCTCTACAGTACTTCTGCTGGTGGTCATAGTGGCCGGTGCGTTGGCCACGTTCCTGTCCGCCGTCAAAATAGACAACAATATCCTGACGGCGGCATTGGCCTTGTGTACAACGATTTTCGGAACCATCGAGAAGAACTTTGGGCTTGCGCAGAAAGCCTCGGGCTATCGTAAGGTGAAAGCACATTTTCAGAACTTGAAACTGGATATGCTGCAGACAAAGCCAGACGAGCCGGTCCCGGCAGAAGTATTCAAGAAAATCAAAGAGCTCAGGTTGCTGAAGGCGGAACTTACGGATGACTAGGGAACGCCGGAAGCACATTGACCTCATGCGATCTCTTGCTTCCGGAAACAGTGGCCAAACCAGCTGTACGGACATCTAAGCAAAGGTAAAATCTTGTATCCGTCGAATTCACCTGCGGCGGGTCCAAACTGACGTTTCCGGCTTGACGACCAAAACCCCCTATCTGTCTCGGCAAAAAATTGCCGGAGGTGTATCATTCTTTCCATGAACAGCGCTGTCAAAGCTCTGAGGGGGTTTACCTTGTGCAAGGTTCATTTTTCCGACAGGTGAACTCCTCTCACCCAAACTAAAACCTGGTACCGCGCGCCGTTACCTTTTGTTGATACAGCATCGGAAATCTGCCAGCATACTTTTCGGAAAGGACCTAATTCGAAACCAATGAATGTATTTTTTGCGAGTTTAGCGTGTACAAGAATTCAAGGCGATTATTGACAATATTGGCGGCAGATGTCGCCGGATTCACAAAACTCGTTTCTGAGGATGAAGAAGCCACCCTCCATCGCCTTGCAGAGCTTCGCTCGATTATGGATCCGATTATCGAGTCTTACGGAGGCAGGATTGCGAACACGGCTGGCGATAGTGTTCTGGCGTGTTTTGACAATCCCACCGGCGCGGTGGAAGCCGCTATTTCTATTCAAGAACAACACAATGCCAACAACGCTCAGCTTAGAACAAGCGACCGCATGAGGTACCGGATCGGTATCAATATTGGTGAGGTAGTTCAGCAACCCAACGGTGATTTGTTGGGTCACGGAGTGAATGTAGCATCCAGGCTTGAGACGATTTCGGAACCTGGCGGCATCTGCTTGGCTGAAAACGTTATTGAGCAAGTCAAAGGAAGCTTGGACTATCGGTTCACAAAGATCGGGGAGCATTTTGTCAAAAACCTTGATCAACCGCTAAAGGTGTACAAGGTGGGTGAGGCCACCTTGCCAACCTACGAGAAGGCCGCGCGAAGACTTCAGGCATGGGTTCGTGGGCAGTACTTCTTGCCCCTCTTGTTCGCGGTTGTCTTAGTATCTATTGGCTTCTCAGCCTTTGCCCTTCTGTCAAACAAATCCGACGAAGCCAAAAGTTTTGACCCTGAATACCTCGAAGATTTTCTGACCTTAGATCCATCTCCCGAAGAGTTGCTCGAATTTTTTGATTTGGTAACCGTCGGCGAATACGAGGATTCGACTTACTACGTAATCAGAACGTGGGGCGCAGAATTTGAGATTCTTGAAAAGGTTTCCGAAGCCTTGGGTGGACACCTCGTTACCATCACTGACGAAGAAGAAAACGACTTTGTGTATCAACTGACGCTGGAAGATGAGGGGCACTGGGCGTTTGAGGGAAACCTCGCTCTGGGACCATTAATTGGCTTGGTGCAGGACCCCGAAGGCGCAGAGCCTGATGGTGGCTGGGGATGGGCAAATAATGAGCCCATGAATTTCTCCAATTGGAAGCGGGGTAGTCCCGACAACAGCAGCGGCAACCAGGATTTCGGAAATTTTCAAGGCCCTAATGTTCCCAAAACCAGCCCTCTTTGGAACGACACAACAATATGGAAGCGTTCGTTCATAGTTGAGGTTCCCAAACCCTAATTCCGAAATGCGCCAGTCACAGTTTTGCGGAAGTTTCATAATTCAAGCGTGGTGCTTGACTGATTCCAGAACACCTCACTAGCATCAGTGAAAAGTATTCTGGTGGAGTATTGGTGATATGCGGTCTTTTTTCGCTTTATTTTTAATATGTTGTGTTTGTTTTTTTGGCGCAAAACCCGTGATGGCCGATTTCGCAAACGCCCAAAAAAGACTGGAATTCTTCTCCGCGAATAGTTCCTACAGAAATGCCTGGTGCCCGGAACGTAAACCTTCCAAATTCACAACCGCACCAATCACTCAACCCTTCAAAACAGCGTCCGGCAAAGACCGACCTCCCGCTGTTTTCATGAATGAACTCGGCGCAGCAAATTCCCATCTACTCCGTACCGGTTCCAAGGCGGACGCCAACCAGATCGCCGATCAGCTTGCGGCAGCCGCTCAGGCCAGATCATTCGAAAAGCAAGGATTGTACGATGGCGTGAAGATAGACGCAGCCTGGTGGCAAGCGAACATTCTGCTCAACTTGTCGATGGTGCACAGTTCACTAAGCGCAATTCTGGGAAAAAATGACCCGAGAGTTGTCGCAATTGCGGATTGGGGAGATCGACTTGCGGCAAAGGCAGGCTCAGTAGGCGGTTTCGAGCAGATGTACGGTAAAGAAGGCCATGCCGCCCGTGCGGCTGGACTTTTGGCGTGGGGTGCAGAAACAGGTAATCGAAAGGCGTTCAAAAAAGGTGAAAGAGATCTAGCATATCTGGCGCGGCAAATGCGCCCTAACGCCCCTTTGGCCGGTACATTTGACCAAGCTCGCAACAAACGTCCGGCCAAACGGCAACTACATTACACGTTCATCACGTACGGGTACCTCGTGATTGCGATGGATGCATCGCGGCGTGGCGGTGGAAAAGGCTTTCGACATAAGAGCCGTCAGACAGATATCCATGGAGCATTGGTATGGCTTGTTCAGTCATCCGCAGCGCCGAATAACCCAGTTGGCTTAAGCGGTCCCCAAGATACCTTTTTCTGGACTACGCGAAGCGATAGGTACCACAACCTCGCTTGGGCGGAGGCTTATCTTCGTAACTATCCCAACACCCAAGCAGGATTGCTTTTGAAAAGAAAACTCAAAGGTCAACGTTCGCGCGGCGTGTTTGCCGGGTGGTATGGTGGCAACCTGACCTGTTCTCTTGGCCCCGGCAGTTAGGGCCAATCAAATATCGTGAGTGTCGCTTGCTTCCCCTGCCACGCCTGCGGCGTTCTTAGGACATTCGCGTCTCAGAGTGAGTCACGTAGTACCCGAAGCAAATTAGGTCTTTCGCCGTTTCGGAACCGCATCGCCGCCTTTTCCGGCCTTGGCCGCGGCAGCACGTGCGAGGTTCTTTTTGCTGTTTGGCTTCCCCTTCGGCGGCGGTGGGCCTTTTGAGGCGCCCCGGGTCGATTGCGTATCGCCGCCTTTGGGTGCAGCGCCACGGGCTTTGCGGTTTTTTGGTTTTGCCCCCGCCGCCTTGAACAGACCATCCCCGTCGCCTGTCCGAGCGTCGCGGCGTTCGTTTCTGTCAGAATGCTCAGGTTCCGGGCGTCGCTTCTTTGATTTGAAAGGCTCACGACCCTCGGGATCGGGTTTGCGACGATGCGGGGCTGTGGCCTGATCCCGTTTTACCTGATCGGGGCCTTTTTTCGGCCCAAACGGTTTGCCCTTGTGCTTGCGATTGGGTCCGGCCCGACCGGTTGCTGATAAGTCCGGGGCTTGATCCAGACGCACGAGGTCTTTGGTCTTTTCGATCTTCATATCGGGCCCAATGGCCGCCAGAAAACCTGCGACACTGGTCTCGCGGATTTCGACATAGGTCACGTCATCTGCAATCCGAATGGCCCCGATATCGTCTTTGGTCAGATCCCCGGCCTTGCAGATCATTGGCAACATATGACGCGGCGAGGCATTCTGATTGCGCCCCTCGGACAGCGAGAACCAAACGCTTGGGCCAAACGCCGCGCGTGGTTTCGGTGCGGGTTGATCGACCGCCGCCAGCTCTTCCGGTGCGGAATGGCGCAGCTTGTACTGACGCAGATAGGCCGCCGCGATCTGCTCGGGCGTGAACCCCTCAACCAGTTTCCGAACCGAAGGACGTTCGCTTTCCGTGATCTCTGCCAGCCAGTCATCTGAGGCAAGCATCCGGGCCTGATCGCGTTCGTTCACCTCGTCGGCGGACGGGGCCGTTCCCCAATCCGCCGTCAGTTTTGCGAATTTCAGAATGCGTTCCGCCTTTTTCCGCGACGAAGGTTCAACGACCAGCGCGCTGACACCCTTGCGTCCGGCGCGGCCCGTCCGGCCAGAACGGTGCAACAGGGTTTCGTGGCTGTTTGGCAATTCGGCATGGACCACCAGATCAAGGTTCGGCAGGTCGATGCCCCGAGCCGCCACATCCGTTGCAACACAAACCCGCGCGCGCCCGTCGCGCATGGCCTGCAAGGCATTCGACCGCTCGCTCTGGGTCAATTCGCCCGAAAGCGCCACAACCGAAAACCCCCGGTTCGACAGGCGCGCGGTCAGGCGCGCCACCATCGCCCGCGTGTTGCAGAACACGATGGCATTTGGGGCCTCGTAATAGCGCAGCACGTTGATGATCGCGTTTTCGCCATCGCGCGGGGCCACCGTCATGGCGCGATATTCGATATCGGTATGCTGGGTTTGCTCGCTGACCGTACTGACCCGTTCGGCATCGCGCTGATACCGTGTCGCCAGATTGGCAATCGCGCGCGGGACCGTCGCGGAAAACAGCAATGTCTGACGGTCTGCCGGCGTTTCATCCAGAATGAACTCCAGATCCTCACGGAAGCCCAGATCCAGCATTTCGTCAGCTTCATCCAGAACCACGGCGCGGATCGCCGTCAGATCGATCGAGCCCCGCATGATATGGTCGCGCAACCGCCCCGGCGTGGCCACAACGATATGCGCGCCACGAGCCAATGCGCGACGCTCGTCCCGAATATCCATTCCGCCAACGCATGAAGCCAGATATGCACCGGCATCGGCATACAGCCAACCCAGTTCACGCTTGACCTGCAGCGCCAGTTCCCGGGTCGGCGCAACAACCAGGGCCAGAGGTGCCCCCGACACCCCGAACCTGTCACCTTCTTCCAGCAGCCGATGCGCAATCGCCAGACCAAACCCGATGGTTTTGCCCGACCCGGTCTGGGCCGAAACCAGCATATCGCGCCCTTCCAGTTCGGGCCGGGTCACAGCCTGCTGGACCTGGGTCAGAGTATCATAGCCCTTGCGCGCAAGCGCATCTGCAATGGTTTGTTTCACGGTGGTGGTTCTTTGTATCGGCCAGGTGATGTGGCTGCGCGGTATTGCAATCAGCGCATCATCCAAGGGTAAAGACCGCCCCTTAACCGGTGTTATTCCCATTGTATAGATAAGAACCGGGGCAAATCCTCGGAAAAGCGTAAATGCAGGTCAGCCCTGCCGTCACGTATTTGGATGCATAAGGCCAGCCCAATGCCGGCCTTCGTTCAAACATGGTGTGGGGCCAGTCGGCTAAACTTCGGGCAAATCGGCCCGACTTCCCACGCGCAGGAAGTCCGCGAGAATACCGCTTTTATGCATTCATGGCCTCTTGGGTAACTCGCTGCACGATTCCATGTCACAGACTCCATGCTTTTATTATGTGCATAATATAATGTTTTTGAACATTACATATGCGATATAATGAGGCCAAAACATCACCGACGGCTATCGGGATGTGTCGCAAACTATGAGACCCAATTGACGAACATGCGTGATCTGACGTTTGTTCCCGTCGAATAGCTTTTCAAACGGTTTCGGCATGATTTCGTTGAAAGGCTGTCATTTCCCCAAGGATGCAACTTTGCACACTGCGTACTTCTATCTGCGGTACACGGTGTCCTATCGTAACTTCTAAGAGATCATGGCTGAACGCGGCGTGCAGGTGGACCACACTACCCTCAACAGGTGGGTTGTTAAGTACTCACCAATAATCGCGGGGCGCGCGCAATCGAAGAAGCGACCAACACTAAGTTCCTGGCGCATGGGCGGGATCTACGTTCGTGTTCGCGGCAAATGGATGTACCTTTATTGGGCCGTCGACAAAGCTGGAACGGCCCTTGATATCATGTTGCCTGTGCAGAGGAACCGTCCAGTGGCAGCCAGGTTCTTTGTCAAAGCTCTGTCTTCTAATGGAATTCCAGACAAGATCGTCATTTACGAAAGTGGAGCCAAAGCGGCAGGCATTCGGCTATTTGCCAAGATCGCAGGATAGGTGTGTCCAGTAAGTCGCTGGCACTGGCCGCTCCAAAAATTTTTGCCATATCCATGTTTGATAGGGTGGCCCTTCACATACATTTTAAAGCCAAATGTGCCGCTTGGGCGGTGCTATTCTGCTGCCTCGAAGCGCAGGCTACGCACCTCTGGGTCAACGCGGCCGTAGGCAGAGAGCAGACGCCCGGACCACTTCTGTGCTATGTAGTCGGCCATAAACCGAGACGGTGCCATCAGAGTCACCACGCCCCCTGCCCTGTCGGCCTCGGTCAGATGCTGGAACCAGCTGGACCAAAGCTCGGGATCGCGCCCGTGCAAAATGGTCTGAACCTGCGTCCAGACATCCGCGCCGCTCGAATCGGGTGCAGGTGGCTTCACCTTGAATGGCACGATATTGGTGTCACCCTTCGGCTCTTCGGTCATCCGCGCCTGGAAATCGGGGCCGATTGTGGGCCAGACCTCGGAGGTGTCCACCATCACCTGCTTCAGATCAAACTCATAAACTGCAACGCGACCACGGGCTGCCGGACGTTTGACGGTGATCCAGCCCATTGTTTTCAGCTTGGCCATTTCGCGTTTTACGGTCCGTTCGTTCACCGACCAGAGCCGGGCGATCTCTTCCCTGCCAATCGACAGCTCATTGCTGCGCCAGTTATAGCGGGTGGTAATCAGAGCGATAACGCGGAGAATGCTGCGCTGGCGGTGCTTGTCGCCGGATAGGGCGTGCACGGTCAACGCCGAGAGAATGTCATATTTAATAGCGGGCGCATTTCGCCCGACCGGTTTTGCAACCTGCATCCCTATTCTCACCGTTCTATCTGCCTCGGACGGATGACACCGCCTATACCGCGTCGTTTTCCAACGCTTTTCGTCGTGTTGCCCTGATTAGCGTCCAAACCGACGATTCTGTCAAGCGGAGTCTGATTTGAGCGGGAGTTTGATCCAAATCCAAATCCAATTTCAAAAAGAAAATGGGTGAAGTATTGGTGATGGGGGACAGCTTGGGAGTCCCCCTATTTCCTTGTTATGTCCCCCTAAATGGGGTGGTTCTACCGATTTCGTCCCCCTAAATACTGACGCTGGCAACGTTAGCTGGGCGGCGTTGGAGGCAGACGACCCCCGAATCAGTCGGTGGCTGGGAACCCCTTGTTTTCTTACCCGTGGGTACGATTATTCACTCATCATATTTCCTTTTGCGAAATGTGCAATTTAAGCGTAAAAAGAGAAAACGTAGAAAATAGCGTCCCAAAGAACGAGACCTGAGGCATGTACACGCACGAAGACCTTAATGCATTGCGCAACCAGTCCCTCAAGCTGCAGGGCTGGATTCGCCAGCAGACCTTCAGCCCCGAGATGGAAAAGACCCTCCGCCGCTTTTCAAGCTGGGAAGTGTCCGAACTGATCTTTCGCGTCAACCAATCCACTTTTCGCGGTAAGCTGGCCGCCGACCCCTCGCTGCCCGGAGGCGAGGTTGAGCCTGATGGCCGCCAGCGCTGGTTCAGCCTGGAAGAGGTGAATGAGCTGCGCCGCCGGCTCAAGGTGAACCGCAAGTCCCTCATGCCGCCTCGCCCCGCCGGCAAACGCGCCATCCGAGCAGCCGTGGCCAACTTCAAAGGCGGCGCCGGCAAGTCCACTGTTGCCCTGCATTTGGCCCACGCCGCCGCGCTGGATGGCTACCGTGTGCTGGTGGTGGATTTCGACCCGCAGGCAACGCTGAGCCATTCCATGGGTCTGACTGACGTGGCTGAGGATTTCACTGTTTGGGGTATCATGGCCCGCGATCTGATCCGCGAGACCGAGAGGATGAACAACCGCCCCGCTGCTGCCGAATCAGGGACCGCCCTGCCCCACCGCGAGTTGCCGCCATCAATCACCGATATGGGTCTCGGCGATCTGCGCATCTCGGACTTCATCAAGCAGAGCTCGTGGTCGACCATTGATGTCGTGCCCTCCTGCGCTAACGCCGCCTTCGTGGAATTTGCCTCGGCGCAGTATCGGCATCTAAACCCCGAGTGGTCGTTCTTTGCCGCGGTGTCGCGCTATCTGGATCAGATCCCTGACGATGCCTATGACTTGATCTTATTCGATTGCCCGCCTGCGATCGGCTACCAATCTATGAACGCGGTGTTCGCCGCGGATATGCTCTACGTTCCCTCCGGCCCGGGCTATTGGGAATATGACTCGACGACGTCCTTCATCGGCCAGCTGGCCGAGGCGCTGGAAGATCTGGCTTATGGTTTCGATAAGACCTTACCCACGGGTAAGATTGGTCTGCCGAAAACGTTCTGCGAACTGCGCTTTCTGTTGACCCGGTACGAGCCGGGCAATGCGCTGCACCTGGCCATGTTCGACGCGTTCAAGAAGGTGTTCGGCGAACATGTGGCGGAACACCCGGTCGAGATGACACGCGCTGTCGAACAATCTGGCCGCTTCCTCAGTTCGGTCTACGAGATGGACTACCGCGAGATGACGCGCGAGACTTGGCGCCGTGCGCGCTCGACCTTTGACAATGTGTATGAAGAATTCCGGGGCGTGATGCTGTCGGCCTGGGATAAGCTGGAGGATGACGCATGAGCCGTAAACGCAGAATGTTCGACATCGACATGCCGGCCATGGATGACATCCCGGTTGGCAAGGTTCCGGACAAGGTGCTGGAAAAAAGACGCGGGCCGATGGCGACGGCGATCTCGGAAAACGCCGATGCGCTGCGCAATCAGCAATCGACCGAGGATTCCATCCGCGCCGAGAATGACCGTCTGGCGCATGAACTGGTTCGCTTGCGGTCCGAAGGTTTGGTGACCGAGCATGTGGCCTTGGCGGATGTCGTAACCGAAAAACTAACCCGCGACCGCAAGAGCGGTGTCGACCCCGAACTGGAGGAACTGAAAGACTCGATCCGGGATATCGGTCTGTCGAATCCCATTCGTCTCGAACGCCGGTCGGACGGTCGGTTCGACCTGATCCAGGGGATGCGCCGCCTGTCCGCGTATCGGGCTTTGCATGAGGAAACCGGCGACGAGACTTATGCGAAAATCCCGGCGGGCATTTCCGATGCGACCGATCTGAATGACAGCTACCGTCGGATGGTTGATGAGAACCTGATCCGCAAGGATATCTCCTTTGCAGAAATGGGTGCGCTGGCGCGGGCCTTCGCAGACGACCCGGCGAATGATTGCCCAGACGTGGACAAAGCCGTGGCGATTCTGTTCAAGTCCGCCAGCTATACCAAGCGGAGCTACATTAGATCTTTCGCCAGTTTGCTGATGATGCTGGACAAGGTGCTCATTCACCCCAATGAAATTCCCCGTAATCTGGGGGTCGAACTGAAACGCAAACTCGATGCCAATCCGGGATTGATCCGGCAAGTCAGCACGGCGGTGATGAGCGAACCTGATCGCGATGGCCCGCGAGAAGTATCCATTCTTCGAGAATTTGTGGAACCGAAGACCAGCGCGCTGAAAAAACCTATAGCATCCGGGAGCGGTAAAACGCGCCGTGCGAAAACCACATTTCAGGTGTCGGGTAGGGCAGGGGTGGCCAAGTGTTCGGCATCCAGTGGTAGGATTGAGTTGCGCTATGATCTCGACTTTACCCGTGTGGATAGAGCCAAGTTGGAACAGGCCATTGCCACTCTGATTGACGATTTGCAGGAGGATGACAGTCTTACCCATGGGTAAGATTGATACATGTAATTGGTAAGGCGAAGCGCCGGGTCCATAGCCCGGTGTTTTCTTTTTTGTTCCTACCCCAACAAATCCGCCGCCGGATTTTCTGTGATATCGACATCGTCATAGTATTTCTGCGCCTGTGCGAGGGAGCGGTGCAGCGACAGGCGCATGGCGGCCTGGATCGGGGCGCCGTCGAGTGCGGCCTGGGTCAGGAACCCCGAGCGCAACCCGTGCGGCGAGGCGAAGTCCTCAGGCAGCCCGGCCCGTGCCAGTCGATGTTTGACGATCTGCGCAATGGCATCCGGGCTGAGGCGGCGTTTCAGCACCCGGTCAGCCTTGGAGATGGGGCGGAACAATGGACCATCCTCGATCCCGCCAACCTCAATCCAATGCACCAGTGCCTGGGCTGCGCGGCCTTTCAGCAGCAGCCGTGGGGTCTCGTCCTTGGTGGTGGTCTTGGTTTCCAGCAGCGATATCCAGACCACGCCAGTCTTTTCGAACTCCTTTAACGAGAGGTCTTCGCGCATCATAACGGTGAGTTCCGAGCGCCGTCTACCACCAGAAGCCCAACCCAGCATCAAGATGGCGCGGTCGCGGCAATCGCGCCGAGAACCCCGACAGGTGGTGAGCAACTGCTCGAGCACGTCCCGCGTGATCGGGTGCTGCGATTTCGGGGCAGGGGGCCGGGCTGTAGCGCGGCGCGCCTTGGCCCGGGCCTGTTTCACTTGAGGCGCGTCAAACGGGGAGGGGAGGTTCTTCATCCGGTGAAACGCCAGCCAGGACGCGATGCGCCGGTCTAAAGTGGACGGGGCAGGGCAGGCAAGCGACTTGCGCAGACCCCGGTCGATCAGTGCCTCAGCTGCCTGCCGGGCGCGGTCCTCATTCGGTGCGTCTTCAAGATCGCGGGCGTGATCGAGAATGAAGGCTAGGGCTGTGGCCTCAGACTCGGGCCAGTCCAATGCAGCGTTGAACCGGGCAGATTTCCACGCTGTGACATATAGCAGGTCGCGCTCATAGGCCCTGAGCGTATTGGCGGGGGTGCCGCGGATATAGAGATCGGTCAGCGCCTCCTGGTCCGCTTGTGACAGGGCAGGGGAGGCGGCAGGCAAATACGGTGCGGGCGGTGTCATGGCTGCCATTCTGCGCGCATTTCCTCGCAAGATCAATTAGATATGATAAGCGGTACTTATCGGGAGTGACAGAAATCTGTTACCACGCCCAATGTAACGCGCAAAAAGGCTTGATTTTGATTGTAAAGCGGATGGAGGTCTAGAATTTTAGCAAAACCCGAGGATGTGTCGCAAACCCTTAGAATGGCTGTCACGCTATCCTTAATTACTGGTCTGTGCCCCCAATACGCTGCAATCCCATGCTCTGATCGGCTATTACCTTGACGGCTGGGATTACTGGTTCCGCTAAGTCGCGGCGGGCGCGTTCATTCAAAGACCTATTGCCGGGTAATCTGAATCTGCGCGCGCAGGCCCTGATCTCCGGCTTCGAAACTCAAGCCGCCGCCGTGTTGCTCGGCGACGGTTGCCGCGATGGTCAGGCCCAGGCCGAACCCGTCTGACGATCCGGTGTTCGAGCCGCGGCGGAACGGGGCCATCAGCGCCTCGATATCCGAGACCGAGAGATCGGTGCCTTTGTCCTCGACCGTGATCGTCGCGGTGGTGGCGTCGGTTTCCAGTTGCACCTCGGCGCGGCGACCGTATTTCAGCGCGTTGTCGATCAGGTTGGTCAAGGCGCGTTTCAGCGAAATAGGCCGCCCCATCACCAGCATGCGCCGGGTTTCCGGCAGGGATCCATGGCCGCGCCGCGACATGAATACCGACGGTGCGCCCTCGATCTTGACCGGAGCGATTTTTCTGAGCGTCACCGGCAGGTCCATATCCTGATAATCGGCCACGAGGGACTCGACCAAAGCGGTCAGTGAAATCTGCTGCGGCTCTTCGATGCTGAGTTCCGAGCGGGTGTAGGTCAGCACGCTTTCGATCATGCCGGTCATCTGGTCCACATCGGCCTCGAGCTTTTCGCGCAGCTCGTCATCGGCGATCAGCGCGGCGCGCAGGCGAACGCGGGTGGCGGGGGTGCCAAGGTCGTGGCTGACGCCGGACAGAACCGTGGCGCGCTTTTCCAGCTGCATCCGTTCGTCATCCAGATGGGCGTTCACGGCCGAGACGATCTCGCGCAATTCTGCAGGCCCGTCCGCGTCATAGCTGTTTGGCCCGCCCCGGCGTTTGCGGTCGTGCAGAGCGGTGGCGAAACGGGTGAAGCTGTCCGAGACATTGCCGACCGAGGTCAGAATGACCGCCAGCGCCACAATCGCGGCCAGAATGGCGGGCAGGCGCAAATCGGCAGGGGCGGCCTTGCAGCCCCAGACCCCGGTGCCATCGACCCGCTGCCAGGGGCTGCGCCCGAATTGCGCGATCAGGATCGGCTCGCTGCAATAGGTGGCCAGCAGGCGGGTCAGGTTGGCCAGTTTCTCGGGGGGCGTTTGATCGATGCCGGACATTATATCCGACACCGGATAAACCAGCCGGTCGGACATCACCGCCAGCGTCAACTCGCGCCCGGCCAGAGGGGCGGTGTTGTCGGTCAGGATCGACAGGTTGGTAACAAAACTGCGGTCCGACAGGCCCGGCAATTGCTCGAACAGCCCGGCATCGGCCAGCGCTGCGGCCTGGGCGGGCAGGGGGGTGATGGTGATCCCTGGCGGGGGGATCTGACCAATGCGCAGGTCCTCGTACACCGCGAAGCCCGCGACATAGGCGCGGGTCAGGAAGTCCTCCCACGCGCGGGCCGAGGCGAACCACAGCCCCGCCGCCAGCAGGCCCGAGGCAAAGGCCGCCCCGGTCCAGATCCAGCCCAGGCTGCGCAGGCGCGGCGCGCGCGCTGTCATGCGTCCTCTTCCACCGAAACCTCGGCGGCGAAGACATAACCGACCCCGCGTTCAGTGCGCAGCATCTGCGGGTCTTTCGGGTTGGCCTCGATCTTGGACCGCAGCCGCCCGACCAGCATGTCGATGGCGCGGCCCTGCGCCTCGGGCTTGTCGGCGCTGCCGGTGACATCCAGCGCGGCGGCGATCTCATCCCGTGTCAGGGGGATATGCGGATTGGCCAACAGCACCTTGAGCAGCGCGGTTTCCCGTTGCGACAGGGATACCAGATAGCCCTCGGGCGAATGCACCTCATCGCGCTTGCCATCATAGCTCCAGTCGTTGAACCGAAAGCTCTTGGTCCGACGGCGATAGGCCAGCGACGGTGTGCGCCTTGCGCGCTGCATCACGGCGCGGACACGGGCAAGCAGCAATTGGGGGTTGAAGGGCTTGGCGATATAGTCGTCGGCCCCGACCTCATACCCCGCCATGCGTTGATGATCGGCAGACAGGGCCGAGACCAGAATGATCGGCACATCCTGTTCGGCGCGCAGACGGGCGCAGATCTCGACCCCGTTTTCGTCCCCTAGCATCACGTCCAGCAGGATCAGGTCGATCCGGCCCGACGTCAGATGCGAGCGGATTTCGCTTTCGGAACTGGCGGGCAGGGCGATGAACCCGTTCTGATGCATGAACTGGGTCATCATCGACCGCATCTCGGGGTCGTCATCCACCACCAAAAGTCGCGGAATGCTCACGCGGTTTCTCCTCCCGATTTCTGCGCCTCCGACATCATGCATTGTAACGAACGGAAACAGATTCAATGTCAACGTAACACGCTGTAACAAAAGCGGTGAAAATTTGGGCAGTGGCACGCATTCGTCGCGGATTCTGCGTTGCCAGATGATGATCCGGTCGCAGTAATGCAGCCATCGCTGCTTTTCGCAGTCACTGAGTTCTCAGGGAGGAGACACATAATGAATCGTTTTGCATTTGCCACCGTTTCGACACTGGCCATTACGGCCGCGTCGTCTGTTGTGGCCGAGCCGCAGGCCGAAGTTCTGCATTGGTGGACATCGGGTGGTGAGGCCAAATCGGTGGCCGTATTGCAGGAAGAGTTCGCCTCGAACGGCGGTACATGGACCGACATGCCGGTTGCCGGTGGCGGCGGTGACGCGGCGATGACCGCGCTGCGCGCCCGGGTTCTGGCCGGTAACGCACCGACCGCCGTTCAGCTGAAAGGCCCTGCCATTCAGGAATGGTATGAAGAGGGTGTTCTGGCCGACATTTCCAGCGTCGCCGAGGCCGAAGGCTGGGCCGATGTGCTACCCGCCTCGATCGCCGGTCACATGCAGTGCGAAGGCACCTGGTGCGCGGCACCTGTGAACGTGCACCGTGTCGACTGGATTTGGGCTAACGCAGACGTTCTGGCGGCAAACGGCATCGAGATGCCGACCACATGGGATGAATTCAACGCCGCTGCCGACAAGCTGCAGGCCGCTGGTGTGATCCCGCTGGCCCATGGTGGTCAGGCGTGGCAGGACGCGACCGTCTTTGAGACCGTGGTTCTGGGCATTGGCGGGCCCGAGTTCTTCCAGAAAGCTCTGGTTGATCTGGACCCCGACGCGCTGACCTCGGACACGATGGTTCAGGTGTTCGACCAGATGCGCACCCTGCGTGGTTACGTGGACGAGAACTTCTCGGGCCGCGACTGGAACCTTGCCACCGCGATGGTCATGAACGGCGAAGCGGCGTTCCAGATCATGGGCGACTGGGCCAAGGGTGAGTTTCTGGCGGCTGGCAAAAAGCCCGGCGAGGACTTCCTGTGTGCCTCGACCCCCGGTGACGGCTACCTGTACAACGTTGACAGCTTTGCCATGTTCGACGTGGACGGCGATGACAAGAAAGCCGGTCAGGACCTGCTGGCCAAGCTGATCGTTGCGCCGAACTTCCAGAAAGTATTCAACCTGAACAAAGGCTCGATCCCGGCACGCACCGACGTGGCATTGGATGACTTTGACATCTGCGCCAACCTGTCGGCCGAAGACATGGGTTCGACCTCGGACGCAGGTTCGCTGCTGCCGTCTTATGCCCACGGCATGGCGCTGCGCGGGTCGCAGTCCGGTGCGATTACGGATGTTGTGACCGCGCATTTCAACTCGGATATGTCGTCGGCTGACGCAGTTCAGCAACTGGCGACCGCAGTGGCAAACAGCTACTGATCCAAATCGCTCTGCCCCTTATACTGACGGGGCAGAGCACCTTTCCCCGGAGGCTAAAATGTCCGAATGGCTGGAAAACCACCTGCCCAAGGTGGTGCTGGCACCGTCGTTCATTGCCGTATTGATCTTTGTCTACGGCTTTATCGGATGGACGGCTTGGGTGTCACTAACCCGATCGAAACTACTGCCGAAATACGAGATCAACGGCTTCATCCAATATGAACGCCTGTTCGATTCGCCCCGCTGGGATACGGCAATCAACAACCTGTATATCTTTGGCGCGCTGTTCATCGTGATTGCGATGGTGCTGGGCCTGTTGCTGGCCATCCTGCTGGATCAGAAGATCCGCGTCGAAGGGGCGATCCGTACGATCTACCTGTACCCCATGGCGCTGTCGATGATCGTCACCGGCACGGCGTGGAAGTGGATCCTGAACCCCGGTTTGGGGATCGAATCCATGGTGCAAGGCTGGGGTTTCACAAACTTCGAATTCGACTGGCTGGTGAACCCCGATTACGCCATCTACACCATTGTGATGGCCGCGATCTGGCAGAGCTCGGGCTTTGTCATGGCGTTGTTTCTGGCTGGTCTGCGGTCGGTGGATGGTGAGATCATCAAGGCCGCGCAGGTCGATGGTATCCCCACATGGCGCATCTATACGGCGATCATCATCCCGTCGATGGCCCCGATCTTCCTGTCCGCCTTCATCGTTTTGGCTCACCTTGCGATCAAAAGCTTTGACCTTGTCATTGCCCTGACAGGCGGTGGTCCGGGGTACGCGACCGATCTGCCCGCGACCTATATGTACGCCATGGCGTTTTCGCGCGGTGACATCGGTCAGGCGGCCTCGTCCGCGATGATCATGATGCTGGTCGTCTTTGCCATCGTGGTTCCCTATCTTTATTCAGAGCTGAGGGCGAAAAATGACTGATCTGTCGATGCCCCAAACCCAAACCCGCCAACAGAGCGCCTTTGGCAAGATTGCCTTGCGTTGGTTGCTTTACGTCCTGCTGGGCCTGTTTGCGCTGTATTACCTGATGCCGCTGTTCGTGATGTTGACCACGTCGCTGAAAAGCCTTGAGGAAATCCGCACTGGCAGCCTGATTTCGCTGCCGCGAGAGGTGAGCTTCGACGCGTGGAAAACCGCTTGGTCCGGGGCCTGTACCGGTATCCAATGCGAAGGCCTGCGGCCATACTTCTGGAACTCGGTCCTGATCGCGGTGCCAGCGGTGGCCATCTCGACCCTGCTGGGCGCGCTAAACGGTTATGTCGTGGCGCAATGGCGGTTCAAGGGGGCGAATATCATCTTCTCGCTGATGCTGTTTGGCTGCTTCATCCCGTTTCAGGTGGTTCTGCTGCCGATGGCGCGGCTGCTGGGCATGATGGGGATCGCCGGAACCATTCCGGGCCTGATCTTTGTCCACGTGATCTACGGGCTGGGTTTCACCACGCTGTTTTTCCGCAACTACTATGTCACCATCCCGGCCGAGCTGACCAAGGCCGCGCGCGTCGATGGGGCGGGGTTCTTGCGGATTTTCTGGTCGATCTTCCTGCCGCTGTCACTGCCCATCATCGTTGTGACCGTGATCTGGCAGTTCACGCAGATCTGGAACGACTTCCTGTTCGGCGTGTCGTTCAGCCAGGCGGGCACACAGCCCGTGACCGTGGCGCTCAACAACATCGTAAACTCCACCACCGGCGTCAAAGAATACAACGTCGACATGGCCGCCGCGATCATCGCGGGGCTGCCGACGCTGCTCGTCTATGTCGTTGCCGGTAAGTATTTCATCCGCGGCCTGACCGCTGGCTCTGTGAAGGGATAAGACCCATGGCTCCTATTCTCGACATCAACAAACTGTACAAGAATTACGGCGCGACCGAGATTCTGAAGGACATCAACATCTCGATCGATCCGGGTGACTTTCTGGTGCTGGTCGGGCCGTCGGGCTGCGGCAAGTCCACCCTGCTGAACTGTATCGCGGGGTTGGAGGAGATCACCGGCGGCACGCTGTCCATCGGCGGCAATGACATGACCCATGTCAGCCCCAAGGACCGCGATATCGCGATGGTGTTCCAGTCCTATGCGCTGTATCCGACCATGTCGGTGGCCAAGAACATCACCTTTGGCATGAAAGTGCGCGGGGTCGATCAGGCGACGCAGGAGGCCAAACTGAAACAGGTGGCCCAATTGCTGCAGATCGAGCCGCTGCTGAACCGCCGCCCCAGCCAATTGTCGGGCGGTCAGCGTCAGCGGGTGGCGATGGGCCGGGCGCTGGTGCGCGATCCTAAACTGTTCCTGTTTGACGAGCCGCTGTCGAACCTCGACGCCAAGCTGCGGGTCGAGATGCGGACCGAGATCAAGAAGCTGCACCAGACTTTGGATGCCTCCATCGTCTACGTGACCCACGACCAGATCGAGGCGATGACGCTGGCGACCAAGATCGTCGTTCTCAAGGGCGGTGTCGTGCAGCAGATCGGCAGCCCGGCCGAGATCTACAACAACCCGGCCAACCTGTTTGTGGCCGATTTCATGGGCTCGCCCGCGATGAACCTGATCCCGGCGCAGGCGTCGAACAGCGGCTCGGGCACGCAGATCTCGATTGCGCGCGAAACCGGCGAGACGCTGGTTCTGAACGATGCCCGCGATCTGTCGCTGCCGCAGGACGTGATCCTTGGCCTGCGGCCCGAGGACATCGCCGAGGCCGGGTTCCGCGCCGGGGCAGGGGTGCAAGAGGCCGAATGCCTGGTCGATATGGTCGAACCGGCGGGCGCCGATACCTATGTGGTCTCGGAACTGGGCGGCAAGCAGGTCACTGCTCGGCTGCACGCCGAAACCAGCGCCAAGGCCGGAGAGATGCTGAACTTTGCCATCGACATGAGCAAAGTGTCGTATTTCGCAAAAGAAACCGGCGAGCGGCTGAACTGACCCCATGCGACTGGTTGCGGATATTGGCGGCACAAACACGCGGCTGGCCCTGACAGGGGCCGGTTCCGTGTTGATCGAAAACGCCAAGGGCTACAAAAACGCGGACTACGCCAGGTTCGAGGATGTGATTTTGGCGTATTTCGATGAGGTCGGTGCCCGCGACCCCGACCAGATCGTGGTTGCCATGGCCGGGCCGGTCAGCGGCAACAAGGGCCGATTGACCAATCTGGACTGGGTGATTGATGGGGCGGCCTTGTCGTCGCGCTTTTCGGGCGCGCGGGTGCGTGTGATCAATGATTTGACCGCTTTGGGCCACGCGGCCTTTCACCTGAAACCTGCGCAGCTTTTGTCTGTCGTGGAAAATGATCCACTGGGCTCTGAGCAACCACAGGCGCTGGTGGTGGGGATCGGCACCGGTTTCAACGTCAGCCCGGCGGTCGATCTGGGCGACCGGACGGTCTGCCCGCCGGTCGAGGCCGGACATGCGAGCCTCTATAGCTCGGTCAGCGCCGCGCTGGAGGACGTGCAACCGGGCCTGTCCGCAGCCTTTCCCACGGTCGAGACGCTGTTCTCGGGCCGTGGCCGCCGCAAGTTCCTGTCCTTGGTCACAGGGCAGCGCGTTGACAGTGCCACGCCCTATATCGCCAAAACTGGCGAACCCGGAAACGAAGCCTTCGACACGGCGCTAGACGGCTATGCGCATCTGATCGGCGTGTTGCTGCGTGAATTGAAGGTGGCCTACCTGCCCACCGATGGAATCTTTCTGGCCGGGGGCGTTGCGCGCAGCTCGCTTGTGGGCAAACGGGCCGAGATTTGCTGCGCAGCTTTGTTACAGAAAAACGACTATGTATCGCTTTCGCCTTCGGTCTGGATCATCGATGACGATGCGGCGGCGCTAACAGGCTGCGCATCACTGGCCTGAAACCCGGTTTCGTTCAACGTCAAGTAAACAAGTTGGGATATCGGACTCAACCGTCTGGTAACGGCGTGGTGCACCCACTAAGCTCGGCCCGACCTTGCGGCAGAGAGGTTTTGTTCCTGCCGGCAAGGGCCGTTGTGGAGCCAAAATGCGTGTCAGTGTCGGGATCGCCGTATCTATACTTGTTGCCCTGTCGATCGGTGTATCGACCTTTGTCGTGCATTCCCTGTGGTGGACCACGGCACGGGAAAACAGCCGGATGCTGGCGGCCGAGATCAATGGCCAGATCGCCAACACCGTAAAAACCGAACTGGGACTGACCCTCAGATCGGCCGAGGCCGCCTGGGCCGCGGTGCGGACCATCTTTATCCAGAACGTCATCCAGACCCGTCAGGCCGACAAGCGCGAGTTTGTGTTTCTGTCGCAGCTGCAGGCGCAGCCCAATATCTCGTGGATCACCTTCGGCTGGCCCGACGGCAATTTCTTTGCGGCCCATCGTCTGGGCGATAGCGGGCTGGAGATGATCGAGATCGACGAGAATATCCGCGACCGGCAACTGCGCAAGGATCGCTACATCTTCATCCCCGGCGATATCCAGTTCGAGGAACGCAGCTTTACCGAAACCGGATACGACCCACGCGCGCATGCCTGGTACCGCAATTTCATAACCCGTGACACGCCCGACTGGATCGAGGTGCGGGACCTGCCGGACAGCGACAAGACCGTCTATGCCTTTGCCGGTCCAATTGACGTGCGCCGTCAGCGGCAGGGTGTTTTGGCTGTGGCCATCGACACCGATCGGCTTTCGCGCTTTCTGGGCTCGTTGCGCCCGGGAGAGTTCGGCGCGGCCTTTATCCTGAACGCCGATGGCAAGGTGATCGCCATTCCCGATCCCAAGGCGGACGAGGTCACTCCGGCCCGGATGGGTGAGGGGGAGCTGTATGAGGTTGCCAAGATCTCGGGCGAACGGCTGATGGCGGATGCGGAAAACAAGACGCCCGGCCCGGTGACCAAGCGGATCGTTTATGACGACGTGCCTTATGCGGTGGCGCTGACGCCGCTGGGGTTTTACGGCTGGCGGGTTGCTACGGTGATCCCGGAATCGGCTTTCCTGTCGGGGATCGACCGGACGCTGGTCAATCTGGTCTATATCCTGCTTGGGGTCGTGGTTGTGGCCATCGGTCTGGCGATCTGGTTCGTGCGCCACGTGGTGGCGAACCCGCTGTCCCGCGTGGCCGAGGACCTGAGCCGGATCGAACGGTTTGACGTCGAACAGGTCTCGCGCCGCCCCTCGCGCCTGACCGAGTTGGAGAACCTGTCGGCCGCAACGGCCAGCATGGCTGTGGGTCTGTCGGCCTTCCGCAAATACGTGCCGACCGATCTGGTGCGGATGCTGGTGGCCGAAGGGATCAAGACCCAGCCGGGGGGCGAGACCAAACAGATCTCGGTTCTGTTCTGCGATGTGTCGGGCTTTACGGGTCTGACCGAAAAGCACGGCCCCAAGATCGTGGAACTGATGGAGCCGTTTTTCAGCGCGGCCTCCTCCACCATCGAACGGCATGACGGGACCATCGACAAGTTCATCGGCGACGCGGTGATGGCCTTTTGGGGCGCGCCCCGGGCGAACCCGGATCACGCCGAACATGCCTGCCGCGCCGCGCTTGAACTGATCGATGTGGTGGAAAAATCGGGCCTTCAACGCGAAAACGACAATGCGTTGCGCGTGCGGATCGGCTTGAATAGTGGTGAGGCGCTGGTCGGCAATATCGGGTCCGAGCAGCGGTTGAACTACACCGCGATTGGTGACGTTGTGAATGTGGCCAGCCGCCTGGAAGGGGCGAACAAGGGCTACGGAAGCTCGATCATCATCGGTCCCGAGACCCGGCGCGAGGCGGGCGAGTCCATCGTGGTGCGCGAATTGGACACGGTAGAGATCATGGGCCGGTCGAAGGAACTGGTGGTGTTTGAACTGATCGCCATGGCGGACAGTTTCACTGGGCCCCGTGAGTGGATCGACGCGTATGAGACCGGCCTGTCCCACTTCCGCGCCGAACGTTTTGCTGAGGCTATTGCCGCCTTCAAAAAGGCCGACAGCTTGCGCGGGGGTGATCCGGCGTCGGTTATCATGATGAAACGCGCCGCCGCCCAGCAGGCTGATCCTGTGCAGACCGCCTGAGCCTAGCGGGCGGCGGTTGTTATGAAGAAATAGACCCATTCACCTTTGAAATCCGCGTTCTCGGCACGGGCATCGGCAACGCGTTGCCTGAGGAAATCCAGATACGGACCGGCGGGTTCGGCAAGGGGCCGTTCCCCTTCATACAAAGGCACGGATGAGGCGAAGGCCACCGCGATTTCCTGCCCGTAGGGCGGGCCGATGGTAATGAACAGGCCGGGATCGCCCTGTTTCTCGGCTCCGATCTTCAGCGCCGCCTTGGCAGGCGTTCGCGTCAATGGGGCTGAACTGTTGGGGCTGAGATGGATCACCTGACCGGCAGCGTCGAAATAATCGACATAGACATAAGCGTCGTAGTCAGCCCCGGTCAGGTCCAGCACCAGTTGCTGGCCTTGGGTATATATGAACTCGCGTGCATGAACGTCCTCACCCACCAGAAGCGAGTTGGTGATCTGGTCCGTCGATTGCGGCAGGCCGACGGATGCGATCCCGGATAGCGCGCCGCATTGGGGGCGCGGCAGGATCAGCAGATTGTCGGCCACCCGGATGTTTTTACCCATCCGGGCCTGCAAGGCAGACAGGACCGGCGCGCGCAGGCCGTCCTCGGGGATATGGCCGATCAGCTCCAGCGTGTTGGTCTCGGGCTGGAACTGAACCTGCAACCGGGCGCAAGGCACCTGAGACAGCAGCCCGTCGATCCCGTCGCGCAGATCCTGCGCGCTTTGGCCCACATCCTCGGGCCTTGTGAAACTTTGGAACGCGGCGAGGCTGACCGGATCGACCGGGCCATCGCCCGTGGCCGAAAACACGTCGGTGGCCTTGGCCGTTTCCGTTTCGGGGACCGTCTGGGTCAATGCCACGGGCTGCGCCTCGACCGCTGTCGCGCTTTCTGCTTTGGGGGCCGCTAGGGCCACCGCCTGGGTCGGTGCAATCCCGGCCTCAGCCGCGTTCAGCGGCAGGCTGGCGGCAATCAGGGGCGCGGCTGCGACCTCGGCGGTCTCAAGCGGCAGGGGGGCATCCTGAACCGCGGTCAGGGCCTCGGCGCGTGCGGTCTGATCCTCGGCGCTGAGTTCAACGGATGGAGCCGCGATGGCCGTGGCCGAGGATTGCGGGATCGCGCCTTGTTGCAGTTGCGCACCTGTTGCATCTGCGTTCTCGGCTGTGGTGGCCTCGGGTTGCGCCTCAACGGCGGTGCTTTGGGTCACCTGATGCGCTGACAGTTGCATCCGGGTTTCGGGCACGGGTTGTTCTGTGACCGGTTCCGGGTCGACCGAGTGCAGCAGAACCACGCCAGCCACAGCATGCAGCGCCACCGAACACAGCAGGGCCGCGCCCCATATCAGCGGCGCGCGCCTCATCGGATCGGCCCCGGCGGGGTGACGACCAGAACCACATCGCGCGCGCCTAATGCTTCGAATTCCGCGATCAGCGGCAGAACCTCGCGCAAGGCAGCGTCCTGATGGGCGTTGATGCGGATCAGCAGGTCGGGGTTTTTGTCCAATTCCGCCTGAACCTGTTGCAGGGCATCCGCGCTGGTCACTTCGGTGCCGTCCAGCGCGAAGGTTCCGTCGATACTGACCGACAGGGTCAGACCGCCCGCAGGCATATCCGCACCGGTTTGCGCGACGGGGGGTAAGACGTCGAACGGGGCGGTTGCATCCATCCGGCCGATCAGCATGAAGAAGACCAGCAGAAAGAACACTACGTCGATCAGGGCAATGATTGTCTCGGGGCGATTGCGGGGCGCGGGGCGCGTGATCCTCATGGCCGCGCCTCCAGCCGGACAACACGCAGATTGGCGACACCCACCTGCGTGACCACATCCATCACCGAGACCAGCGATTGCAGCCGGGCGCTGCCGGTGGGCAGGATGATCACCTGCGTCGCTGCGTTCTGGGTCAGGCGGTCGCGCAGCAGCAGGGTCAGCGCGTCCGGTTCAAGGGCTTTGCCCTGAAAATGCGGGGCACCATCCGCGCCGATGCGGATCAGCAGAACGCCCGAGGCATCCGGGCCGCTTGTCGCCGAGGCGGGGGCAGGGCGGTCGGATTGCGCCAGCGCCGGGATCATGTCGAGGTTCAGATAGGTCGAGGTCACCATGAAGAAGACCAGCAGAATCAGCATCACGTCGATCATCGGCACCAGTGAGATCACTGGCCGTGATGGTGTGCGTCTGCTCAGGCTGATCTCGCGCGACATCGATGGCCCCTTAATGCGCGCCGCGTTCTTCAAGTACCATCAGGCGACCCACCGCGTTTTCGATGGATTGCGCCCCGGCCTCGGCCCGGCCCGACAGCAGGGATGCCCCGATGGCGGCAGGGATGGCCACCAGCAGCCCGGCGGCGGTGGTCAGCAACGCCTGCCAGATCCCGCCCGCCAGGACCGAGGCATTGGCCGAACCCTGCGCCAGTTCCAGTTCCTGGAACGACTGGATCATGCCAGTCACCGTACCCAGCAGGCCCAGCAGGGGTGAGATCATGGCGATCAGCTCCAGCACCCGTATCCATGTGTTCATCGCCGTGAACTCAAGATTGCCGCGCCGGGTCAGTTCGGCGGTCAGGGCCGGGCCCTTGAAGCCGTCGATCAGCGCCTGCATCGCATAGGCGCAAACCCGGTCTGCCGGGGATTTGCCCGACGCCAAAACCGACTGTGCGCCCTGCCTGTCACCGTTTGACCATTGCACAAGGGCCGCATCGCGCGCCGCTGCGCCGGATCGGACCGGGGCAAGTTGGATGACCTTGAACGCGATCACGGTCAGCGACAGCAATGACAATGCGCCAAGAACGATCAGGATCGGGCCGCCGGTGCCCAGATTTTCAAACCCCAACATGGCTTATTGCGCCAGGCTGGCTGAGGTCTTGCTGTCCAGCGCCAGCAGCGGGAAGCAATCGATGGGCTCGGAATTCTGCGGCGTGCAGGCAGGCAGGTCGTGCAGCAGAACCTCGGAGATGTTGGCGCAGTCGATCTCGGGGATTTCGAACAGTTTCAGAACCGTGCGCTGGACGGGCAGGGGGGCCGCGTCGATGGACAGCAGCCGGTCGATCACGCCATTGCCGTCCAGAATGGCCAGCGACATCTCAAACTCTTCGAAACTGTTGCCGGTCTGGTTGCGGAACAGGAAAAAGGCGCGGCAGCCGCCGGTTTCACCGGGTTCGAACTTGTTCAGCTCGATCGACAGTTTGCCCTCATCCGCGTGCGCGATCACGGGCGACAGCGCCAGCAGGAAGGCGGCGATAATCCCTGGTCTCATGTTTGGTTCCCTGTTCTTATGTGCGACGGCATTGATTTTGAGCCCTGTGGTGACGTCAGGACCCTGTCCGATCATTGCAGCAACAGGGCCAGACCGGGAAGATAAAACTGCGCGGTTCGTGAAAGCTTGAACCGGGCGGCGTTTTGAACACGCCCCGTAGCGCAAGGGCGAATATGTATGTTAAGTTCGACATAACCGGGCCAATGCGGCGGATTAACCACACAGAATGCAGATAAATAGCAAAGTGTTTGCCAGTCTTTAACTCCTGTGAACAAATTCATACACACGGGACCACACGCTGCGCTAAGCGGTGCAAGAGAACAAGAATCGACGAAAAAGTCAGATGCGAACGGGGAAAAAATGGATCTAACGTCTTATCTGGAACCCAGGGGGGATGATGCCCCGAGTGGCGAGAATCTGGAATACGATCCTGCGTTCACAGATCTGGAGATTGCCGCGCAGCCCGGCGAAGAACGTCAGATGGGCGACGAGGTTGTCGCGGCGGAAGAACAGGACTGGGGCGATGTCGAAGGCAAATCGCTGGCGGTCATGGACAAAAGTCACGACCTGCGCGCCGCGGTCTATCTGGCCGAGGCGGTGCTGCACACCAAGGGCTTGCCCGCCTTTGCGACCTCGGTCGGGTATGTGAAATCGCTGCTGGAAGAGTTCTGGGACAGCTGCCACCCCGAACTGGACGAAGATGATGGCGATGCCACGATGCGGATCAATGCGGTGCGCGGGCTGGCCTCGACCGATCGCATCGTGCGGGCGCTGCGCCGCACCGGCCTGACCGAAAGCCGGATGTTTGGCCACATGACCCTGCGCCATCTTGAGGTGGCCGAGGGCAAGATCAACATGCCGCCGGACATGGATGACATTCCCGATGCCACCAGCGTCGCGGCGGCGTTCAAGGATACCGATGATGAGGTTCTGGCGGCCAATGCCGATGCGGTTGCGGGCGCGCTGGACGATGTGGCCGCAATCGATGCGGTCTTTTCCGACAAGACACCCGGCGAAGGCCCCGATCTTGAACCGCTGACCGATGTCCTGAAACACATCAAACAGGCGCTGGCGCGCTATGCCGATGTGGGTGAGGTGGACGAGGATGATGCCGGCGACACCGACGCGGGCGCTGCCCCGGCGGCGGCGCGGGCTGCTGCACCGGGGCCGTCGGGGGGCGGTGCGATCAACTCGCCCGATGATGTCACGATGATGCTGGATCGCATCATGGACTATTATGCACGCTGCGAGCCGTCCAGCCCGCTGCCGGTCCTGCTGGAACGTGCAAAGCGCCTTGTTAATGCCGATTTTCTGACGATTATCGAAGACATGGCGAAGGAAGGTCTGGATGAGGTCCGTCAGATTGGCGGTCTCAAGCAGGACGACGACGATTATTAATCCGGTCCGGCTGCGCCGGTACAGCGGATTGCAAGTAAAAACTGATGGATGAATCGAGGAGCATCAGATGGCTGACAGTTCACAGAAATTTATAGCCCGGAACAGGGCTCCGAGGGTTCAGATCGAATATGATGTTGAACTGTACGGGGCCGAGAAGAAGGTACAGCTGCCTTTTGTCATGGGCGTCATGAGCGATCTGGCGGGCAAGTCCGAGGTCGAACAACCCGCCGTGGCCGACCGCAAGTTTCTGGAGATCGATGTCGACAATTTCGATGACCGGATGAAGTCGATGGCCCCGCGCGCGGCCTTTACCGTGCCGAACACCCTGACGGGTGAGGGCAATCTGGCCGTGGATATCACATTTGAATCGATGGATGATTTCAGCCCGGCGGCCATCGCCGCCAAGGTCGAACCGCTGAAAGAGCTGCTGGATGCGCGCACGCAGTTGTCCAACCTGATGACGTATATGGATGGTAAGACCGGGGCCGAGGATCTGATTTCCAAGATCATGCAGGACCCGAGCCTGCTGAAGACACTGGCAGCCCAGCCCAAACCGGGCGGCGACGCCGCCGAGGAGGAGTAAAAGATGGCCGAAGAAGAAGCCAAGGTAGAAGCCGCCGAAGGCGCGACAGCATTTGGATCCTCGGAATTCGAGGCGCTGCTGACCAAAGAGTTCCGCCCCAAATCGGATCAGGCGAAAACCGCTGTTGAAAGCGCGGTCAAGACGCTGGCCGAACAGGCGCTGGCCAATACCGGCCTGATCTCGGACGACGCTCTGCGCTCGATCGAAGGGATCATCGCCGAGATTGACAAGAAACTGACCGAGCAGGTGAACCTGATCCTGCACCATGCCGATTTCCAGCAGATGGAAAGCGCGTGGCGTGGTCTGCATTATCTGGTGAACAACACCGAAACCGACGAGATGCTGAAAATCCGCGTGATGAACATCTCGAAAAAGGACATGCACAAGACCCTGCGCAAGTTCAAAGGCACCGCGTGGGATCAGTCGCCGATCTTCAAGAAGCTCTACGAAGAGGAATTCGGCCAGTTCGGCGGCGAGCCTTACGGCACTTTGGTCGCGGATTACCATTTCGACCACAGCCCGCAGGATATCGAGCTGCTGGGCGAGATGTCCAAGATCGCAGCCGCGGCCCACGCGCCGCTGATCACCGGCGCCAAGCCCAGCCTGTTCCAGATGGACAGCTGGTCGGAACTGGCCAACCCGCGCGATCTGACCAAGATCTTCCAGACCCCGGAATATGCCGCATGGCGGTCGCTGCGCGACAGTGAAGATGCCAAATATGTCGGTCTGGCGATGCCACGCTTCCTGGGTCGTCTGCCCTATGGTTCGAAAACCGAACCGGTTGAAGAGTTCGCGTTCGAGGAAGACACCACCGGTGCCAACAGCGAAAGCTATAGCTGGGTGAACGCAGCCTATGGCATGGCGGTGAACATCAACCGTTCGTTCAAGGAATACGGCTGGTGCTCGCGCATTCGCGGTGTGGAAAGCGGCGGTACGGTCGAAGGCCTGCCGGCGCATACGTTCCCGACAGACGATGGCGGCGTGGACATGAAGTGCCCGACCGAGATCGCGATCTCGGACCGGCGCGAGGCGGAACTGGCCAAAAACGGCATGATGCCTCTGATCCACCGCAAGAACAGCGATTCGGCGACCTTCATCGGCGCGCAGTCGCTGCACAAACCGGCCGAATATGACGATCCGGACGCAACCGCGAACGCCAACCTGGCCGCGCGCCTGCCTTACCTGTTCGCGACCTGCCGATTCGCGCATTACCTGAAATGCATGGTGCGCGACAAAGTGGGTTCGTTCAAAAGCCGTCAGGACATGGAAACCTGGCTGCAGGACTGGATCAACCAGTATGTGGACTTCAACGCAGATGTCTCGGCCGAAGCGGAAAAAGCCCGCAAGCCGCTGGCCTCGGCCGAGGTCGTCGTAGAGGACGTGGAAGGCAACCCCGGATATTACACATCCAAGTTCTTCCTGCGTCCGCACTATCAGCTTGAAGGTCTGTCGGTCTCGCTACGTCTCGTATCGAAACTTCCGTCAGAAAAAGGCGCATAAAAGTCAAAAATCCTGGCGGGATGTGAATTGTTTCACTGCCGCCAGAATCAGATTTCCGTAAACCGGAACCATAAACCTTAGAGGAAGGCAAAATGGAAAACGTATTCGTAAAAATCGACGGAATCCCCGGTGAAGCACGTGAGAAAGGTCACAAGGACTGGATCGCCTGTAAGACGCTGGCATGGGAAGTTGCCCGCACCTTGGACATGGCCGACCTGGGCACCACCCAGCGTGGCTATGCCAACGCCAACTTCGGCAAAGTCACCATGACAACCGAGCTGAGCAAGGCATCCCCCAAGTTGATGCTGTATGTTGCATCGGGCAAAGCGACCAAAGAGATGACTGTTCATCTGTGCCGGTCGGGCGATGACGACAAGAAAGGCATGGAGCCCTATCTGATCTTCACCCTGCGCCACGCAATCATCGACAGCTACTCGGTCGATGGCGGCGAGGATTCGATCCCGTCGGAAAACTGGACCATCGCTTATCGTGGTATCCAGATTCAGTACAAAGAAGCTGACTTCAACACCGGCAAACTGGGCAGCCCGACCGAGTTCCTGTGGAACCTGGAAACCGGCGACGTCAGCTAAGCCCTGCAAGACCATGGGTCCCGGCGGCGTGGGCTGCCGGGGCCTTTACGCATTTTTACCATCCTGACAGCGCGAGGGTTACATGACGCCGGAAGAGCATCTTAAATCAGGCGATCTGGCGGCCACGCTGGCCACTCTGCAAGACAAGATCCGCGCCAATCCCGCAGATGCCAAGCTGCGGATTTTTCTGTTTCAGCTGCTCTGTGTTATGGGCGACTGGAAGCGCGCGATCACCCAGCTGAAGCTGAGCGCCGAGATGGATGAAGCGGCCACGATGATGGCCAAAACCTATCGCGAGGCGATCATCTGCGAGGTCTATCGCGAAAAGGTGTTTGCGGGGGAAAAGACCCCGATGATTTTTGGCGAGCCGCAGGAATGGCTGGCCCATCTGATCGAAGCGCAGAAGCTGACCGCAGGGGGGCACTTTGATCAGGCCGCCGAGATGCGCGGGCGTGCCTTCGACGCCGCCCCGGCAACCTCGGGCACTGTGAACGGTGAGGCGTTCGAATGGATTGCCGATGCAGACATGCGTCTGGGACCGGTGTTGGAAGTGATCGTGAACGGCCGTTACTTCTGGCTGCCCTTTGCACAGATCGTCCGCTTGGACATCGATCCCCCCAGTGATTTGCGCGACGCGGTCTGGACCGCGTGCACGCTGACCGTCGCCAGCGGCGGCGAGGTCGCGGCACTGATCCCGACGCGCTATGCCGGCACCACCGAACAGGGCGACGATGCGGCGCGTCTGGCACGGGCGACAAGCTGGGCTGATGCCGGCGCGGATACTTTTGTCGGCCTTGGACAGCGATTGTTGGCGACAGATAAATCTGACGTCGCATTGTTGGATATTCGCGAACTGGTACTGGACGTCGCCGTGGAGGCCGAGGAAGCGGCAGGAGATGGCTGAAAAGACACTTGCCGAACGATTGCAGCCTTCGCTTCTGGATCGGCTGACCGATAACGCTCCGGATCAGAAGAAAGAAGGGCGCGATGCACGTGTCATCGATGTTGGCCGTCTGCGAGAGATTATCCAGCGCGATTTGTCCATGTTGCTTAATACCACCGATCAGTCCGATCTGATCGACGAAGATGTTTATCCCTACGCGTCGAAATCCGTGTTGAACTACGGCATTCGCGAAACCTCGGGCGCGTTTTCGACCCTGAGGCAGGCGCAGCGCATCCGGAAATCCATTGCGGATTCGATTGAGGTGTTCGAACCCCGGATCGTGAAAGGTTCGGTCGCGGTTGATCTGCGGTCGGAAAACCGCTCGGGCGAGATGCATGTCGAATTCGACATCCGCGCCGTGATGTGGGCACAGCCGATGCCGCTGGAACTCTATCTGCGCAGCCGGGTCGATGTGACCACCGGCGAAGTCGCGATTGAGCGGAGTTAGACGCCATGGATACGCGACTGCTGAAACATTACGAAACCGAACTGGCCTTTCTGCGGGAAATGGGGGCCGAGTTTGCCAGTGCCTATCCCAAGATCGCCTCGCGGCTGGGCATGGAGGGGATCGAAGTTGTCGATCCCTATGTCGAGCGTCTGCTGGAAGGCAGCGCCTTTCTGGCCGCGCGGGTGCAGTTGGAACTGGAGATGCAGTTCCCGACCTTCACCTCGAACCTGTTGGAGATTGTTTACCCGCACTATCTGGCCCCGACGCCGTCGATGATGATCGCGCAGCTTGAGCCGGACGTGGGCAACGCCGCGCTGAAAGAGGGGTATCCGATTGCCCGGGGGTCCACCCTGCGGGCGCGTCTGGCCGAAGGGGAACAGACGGCCTGTGAGTTTTCGACCGCATCGGACCTGACACTTTGGCCTATCGAGATTTCCGAGGCGGAATATATCGACGGTCGCGGAGAGCTGGTGGCCGCCGGTGTGGCCCGCGACACCGACGCCCGCGCGGGCATCCGGTTGCGGCTGAACCGAACCGATGGCGAGCCGATGGCTGAGCTTGAGATGGACAGCCTTGTGCTGCATCTCGACACGCAAAGCGGCAAACCCTGGGCGCTGCACGAATTGCTGGCCACCCAATGCGTTGGTCTGACCGGGCGTTCCACCGACCGCCGCGCCGACTGGACGACGCGCCTGACCGACGCGGATGTGGTGCCCAAAGGGTTCGAACCGGACGAGGCGCTGTTGCCGACCCCGCGCCAGTCTTTCGACGGCTATCGCCTGTTGCAGGAATATTTCGCCATGCCGGAACGGTTCCTGTTTGTGGAACTGACCGGGCTGAAACCCGCGCTCAGGCAATCGGCGGGGACGGATGTCGATATCTACATCCTGCTGAAAGATGGTATGCGCGACGTGGCCCCTGCGGTCACACCTGCGGCGTTTTCGCTGAATGCGGTGCCTGCCGTGAACCTGTTTCACCGCCGCTGCGACCGTGTGCATATCACCCAGATGGACACCCAGCACCACGTGGTGCCGAACCGGACGGCGGGGTTGGATTACGAGATTTTCTCGATCGAGCGTGTGACCGGTATCCAGTCTGAAGAGGAAGGAGATATTCCTTTCCGACCCTTCTACAGCGACACCGATCTGACGGCGGCGGGCGACAATCACTCGGCCTATTACACCGTCAAACGGCGGATGCGGCAGCGCAATGAAAAAGAGCGTCTGCGCGGGGTGCGAACCTCGTATCTGGGGTCCGAGGTCTACCTGACCTTGGTGGATCGGGCGCAGGCCCCCTATCCCGGATCGCTGGATCAGTTGGCAGTTGAAGCCTTATGTTCGAACCGTGACCTGCCCATGCTGCTGGCGGCGGGCGGCGACGATGTGTTCCACCTGCCCGATGGCGGGCCGGTTAAATCGGTGCGCACCCCGGTTACGCCAACGCGCCCTCATGCAACGTTGGCGCAAGGCGATGCGGCGTGGAAGCTGATCAGCCACCTGAGCCTCAACTACCTGTCCATCGCGGGCGACGGCAAGGAAGGCGGGGCAGGGGCGTTGCGCGAGCTTCTGGGTATTTACGCCCCCCTGGGCAACCGCGTGACGGAAAAGCAGTTGGATGGCGTGGTCTCGGTCACCAGCCGCCCCATTGTGCGCCGCATGAGCGACGAGGTGCTCAGCACCGCCGTGCGGGGTCTGGAAATCACGCTGGGCTTTGACGAAAGCTTTTACGAAGGCACCAGCGTTTACGTGCTGGGCGCGGTGCTCGAAAGGTTCTTCCGCAAATACACCACGATCAACAGTTTCACGGAAACCGTTCTGAAAACCGAACGACGAGGAGAGATTGCCAGATGGCGACCGGCAGCCGGACTGGGCAGGATCATCTGAGCCTGCTTGCCGCGCTTGCGGCCGACCCTGAAAGACATCACGTCTTTCAGGCGTTGCGGGTGATCGAGGCGCATTATGCAGATGCGCCGCGTCTGGGGGAATCGCGCCGCCCGCGCGAGGATCGCGTGCGTTTGGGGCAGGATGTCTCGCTGGCCTTTCCGCCCACCACGCTGACGCGGTTTGAACCGGCGACGGACGCGGCTCCGGGCAAGCTGAACAACCTGTTCTTCGGCTTCTTCGGCCCGCAAGGTCCGATGCCGCTTCATCTGACCGAGTTCGCACGCGACCGGCAGCGCAACCATCGCGACCCGACCTTTGTCGCCTTTGCCGACATGCTGACCCACCGGATGATGAGCTTGCTCTATCGTGCGTGGGCGGCGGCGGAACCGGCACCCAGTTTTGACCGGGGTGATGACCCGTTCGAACAGCGCGTGGCGGCCTTGGCCGGGTTCAAGGGTGCGGATTTCAGCGACCGCGATGCCATGCCCGACATGCTGCGCCGCTTTTTTGCGGGGCATCTGGGATCGGGCACCAAGACGGTCGAGGGTCTGATCGCGATCATTTCCGACTATTTCGGGGTCGAGGCGCATTTGCAGCAGTTCATCGGCTCGTGGCTGGAACTGGAACCGGATGACACATGGCAATTGGGTAGGCCTGCGCGGCTGGGGCAATCGACCAGCATTGGCAACCGGGTCTGGTCGCGCTCGGCCAAGTTCCGCATTCGCATCGGGCCTTTGTCGCTGGAGGATTACAAACGTCTTCTGCCCGGCGGCGTGTCGCAGGAACGGCTGGAATCGATCCTGCGCACCTATGCCGGCGACACGCTGGATTGGGAGGTCAATCTGGTCCTAGCCGGTGACGAGGTGCCGCGTGCCTCTTTGGGCGGAACCACGCAGCTGGGCCATACCAGCTGGATCCGCACCCGCGATGACCCTGACAAGAACCGCCCGGATGCGGATGATCTGATCCTGTATCCCGGTTACGTAACACAAGAATTCGAGGCCGAAGAACTGGCCCACAGCGAGAGGTATTGAAGATGACGGAAATCAGCCGTGTGTCGCTATTCGGCAAGCTGAACAAGCTGGGCTATCAGGCCATCGAAGGGGCCACCGTGTTCTGCAAGATGCGGGGCAATCCGTATGTCGAGATCCAGCATTGGCTGCATCAGATCCTGAATGGTCAGGACAGCGACATTCACCGCATCATTCAGCATTATGATCTGGATCCGGGCAAGATCGCCTCGGAACTGACGCGCAGCCTGGACATGCTGCCGCGTGGGGCGTCCTCGATCTCGGATCTTAGCGATCATCTGATGGACGCGATGGAGCGGGGCTGGGTCTGGGGCTCGCTGCTGTATTCCGACAGCAAGGTGCGCACCGGGTATCTGATTTTGGGCATGCTCAAGACGCCCGCGCTGCGCAACATTCTGGCCAGCATGTCGCCGGAACTGGCGAAGATCGGTGCCGATGATCTGGCCGACAGCTTTGGTGAGGCCACCGATGGCTCGCCCGAGGATACGCTGGGCGCGCAGGACGGCTCTAACGTGGGTGGCGGAGCGGAACCCGGTGAGGCCAGCGGCGCGATGGCCCCCGGCGCGATGGGCAAGGGCGAGGCGCTGGAGCAGTTCTGCACCGACCTGACCGAACAGGCCCGTAACGGTGAGATCGATCCCATCGTGGGTCGTGACGAAGAAATCCGCCAGATCGTCGATGTTCTGATGCGCCGTCGTCAGAACAACCCGATCCTGACCGGTGAGGCGGGTGTTGGTAAAACGGCTGTGGTCGAAGGTTTCGCGCTGCGGATCGCTCGTGGTGACGTGCCGCCCGCGCTGAAAGATGTGCGCCTTTTGGTGTTGGATGTGGGCCTGCTGCAAGCGGGCGCGTCCATGAAGGGCGAGTTCGAAAACCGTCTGCGTCAGGTGATTGATGAGGTTCAGGCCAGCCCGACGCCGATTGTGATGTTTGTTGACGAAACGCACACATTGGTTGGTGCAGGGGGTGCCGCCGGAACCGGCGATGCGGCCAACCTGCTGAAACCAGCGCTGGCGCGGGGCACGCTGCGTACCATCGGCGCGACCACATGGGCCGAGTACAAGAAATACATCGAAAAAGATCCGGCCCTGACCCGACGCTTTCAGGTGGTCCATGTGGAAGAACCCGATATTCCAAAGGCGGTTCTGATGATGCGCGGCATCGCCTCGATGCTGGAAAAACACCACCGGGTGCAGGTGCTGGACGAGGGGATCGAAGCGGCAGTGACGCTGTCTGCACGCTATATCCCGGCGCGTCAATTGCCGGATAAATCGGTCAGCTTGCTGGATACGGCCTGCGCGCGGGTCGCGGTGTCTCAGCACGCGGTTCCGGCCGAGGTCGATGACAGCCAACGGCGGATTGAGGCCTTAACCACCGAGTTGGAGATCATCGAACGGGACGAGACCGCAGGCTATGATGTCGCAGACCGGCGCGAGGCCGTGAATGCCGCGAAAGAGGCGGAAGAGGCGCGGCTGGAAGAACTCAACGGTCGCTGGGAGGCCGAGAAGAAAGTGGTCGAAGAAATCCTCGACCTGCGGGCCAAGCTGCGCGCAGGCGGGCAGGAGGTCGAAGGCACCGGCACCGCCGAAGGCGAGGCCGCGACTGAGGAAGCGCCAGACGCTCAGCCCATCGACCGTGAGGCTCTGTTGGCGGAACTCAAAGCCAAGAATGCCGAACTGGAAGAGGTGCAGGGCGACAGCCCGCTGATCCTGCCCATCGTCGATCATCAGGCGGTGGCCAGCGTGGTTGGCGACTGGACCGGTATCCCGGTTGGTCGCATGGTCAAAGACGAGATCGAGACCATTCTGAACCTGGAAACCCGTTTGGCGCAGCGCGTGATCGGTCAGGATCATGCGATGAAGATGATCGCCAAGCGCGTTCAGACCAGCCGTGCGGGGCTGGACAACCCGAACAAACCCATCGGGGTCTTCATGCTGGCAGGCACCAGCGGTGTCGGTAAAACCGAAACCGCGCTGGCGCTGGCCGAGGTTCTCTATGGCGGTGAGCAGAATGTCATCACCATCAATATGTCCGAGTATCAGGAGGCGCACACGGTCAGCAGCCTGAAAGGGGCCCCTCCGGGCTATGTCGGATATGGCGAGGGCGGCGTGCTGACCGAAGCGGTACGACGCAAGCCATACTCGGTCGTTCTGCTGGATGAGGTCGAAAAGGCCCACCCGGATGTGCACGAGATCTTTTTCCAGGTCTTCGACAAGGGCGTCATGGAGGATGGCGAAGGCCGTGTGATCGACTTCAAGAACACGCTGATCCTGCTGACCTCGAATGTCGGTACCGAGATGATCATGGATATGTGCGCCGACCCGGACCTGATGCCCGATCCCGAAGGCATGGCCAAGGCGCTGCGCGATCCGCTGCTGAAAGTCTTCCCGCCGGCGCTGCTGGGACGTTTGGTGACGATCCCCTATTATCCGCTCAGCCCGGATATACTGGGCGAGATCACCAAGCTGCAGCTGGGCCGAATCAAGAAGCGGGTCGAATCCGCGCATGGCGTGCCGTTCGAATACACCGACGCCGTGGTGGAAGAGATCGTCAACCGCTGTCAGGAGCTGGATAGCGGTGGTCGCATGATCGATGCGATCGTAACCAATACAATGCTGCCGGATATTTCGGCTGAATTCCTAAAAAGAATGATGGAGGGCGAAGAAGTTGCCAAAGTCGTGATCGATGTCACAGACGGCGACTTCACTTATGGGTTTGACTGAGCGGGACCTGAATACAAGGGCAACTGGAACTAGAAAATCCCGATAGCGGAGGAACGCTGAAATGGCCAAGAAAGAAGTTACATCCCACAAATTCTATGTCGTCGATCTGATCCGGTCGAAACCCAAACTGGAATATATCGAAATCCCCAGCTACCGCGTTGACGTCAAATTCGACGTCACCGCCAAGGGTCCGGTCCCGTCGACCACGCTGAAGCGTCTTGAAACGACCGGCATGAAAGAGCTGGAACGCTACGAGAAGGTCATCACGCAAGAGGCGGTCAAGCTCGACAAGAAAGTCGGCGAGCTGATGAAAACGCCGGGTCCGAAAGCTCAGGCCGAAGCCGAGAAGATGATCCAGGCGACCAACCAGATGATCTTGAACGCGCTGAGGTCTGCGGAAGGGGCGGCCAATGTCGCGATCGAAAAGCAGATCAAGGTTGAGGCCAACAAAGACAAGCTGCTGAAAGAGGCACGGGTCAAGACCACGCTGAAAGTGACCGCAGGTGTGATCAAGATCGGCACCGCAATCACGCGGCTGGTGGCGACCTCGGGCGCTGATGTCATGGCCTACAAGACCATCGTCAAGCAGGTGTATGATCTGGGCAAAGAGGTTCAGCAGCAGTTGAAGGGCGAAGAGGCGTTGCGCAAGGATCTGTACAGCGCGATCCAGAAATACATCACGCTGCGCGGTACTTCGATAATGCAGGCGGCGGAACGGCAGGGGATCACCGACACGTCGGGGATTTCGGTCAAAAAGCCGATGGAAGCGATCAAGAAGTTCACCGCCAAGGCCGTTGCCATGGGCGACGAGGTGACCAAGGGCCGCGATCCGAAGGCCATCGCCAAGGACATTATGGATTTTGCGATCAAGGGCTATCAGTCCTACCAGAAGGATTCGGACAAAAAGCGCAAGCTGTACCGAGAGCACACCACCAAGACCCGTCAAAAGGTGGATTCGCTGGGCAAGGCCGCTGACAAGCTGATGAAGGCCGCGAAATCCCAGAAAACGCTGAAGGAAGGCATCAAGCTGGGCGCCGAGTGTATGGCCGTCAAGCGTGAGGCCAGCGCCATGGCCGCCAAGTTGGAAGAACGTCAGAAGTTCCTGGCCGAAATGGAAGCGCTGATGGAAGGCAACGGCCTGAAGGTGGATGACACCGCCATCATCGACAAGCTGAAGAAACTGGACAAAATGACCGTCCTGAAAGAGGCCAAAGAGATGGTGACCTCGGTCAAGGGTGTCATTACTCTGGTTGAAGGCATTAGCGACGTCGTCGGCTAAGACAAAAACACGCGCCGGGTGCAGGATGCTGCGCCCGGTGCCTATGTGACAGGAGGGCGTGTTGGAGACCGGTATCGAGAAGAGCGAAACGCTCCGCGACACCGCGCGCGAATTTGTCGAGCGCAAGGCCGTGACCAACACCATTCTGGGCGTGATCATCTTCAATGCGATCACGCTGGGCCTGTCCACGTCCGCGTCAATCCAATCCAGCATCGGCGATGTTCTTGTGGTGATCGACAAGATCGTGCTGGGCGTTTTCGTGGCCGAGCTGCTGGTCAAGTTTTACGCCTATCGTCTGAGTTTCTTCAAAAACGCATGGAATATCTTCGACCTTGTTGTCGTGACCCTGGGCCTGTTGCCCAACCGCGATGGTCTGTCCGCCCTGCGGGGGCTGCGCGTTATCCGCGCGATGCGCCTGTTGTCGGTCATCCCGCAGATGCGCGCCGTGGTTCAGGCATTGCTGGACGCGCTGCCCGGCATGGGGGCGGTGATCATCATGATCTCGATCGTGTTCTATGTCTTCGCGGTCATGGCGACGCTGATGTATGGCCCCGACTTCCCGGAATGGTTCGGCACGCTGGGCCGCTCGCTCTATTCCCTGTTCCAGATCATGACGCTTGAAAGCTGGTCGATGGGCATCGTGCGCCCGGTGATGGAGACGCATCCGACCGCCTGGATCTTCTTTGTGCCCTTTATCGTCATCACCGCGTTTTCGGTACTGAACCTGTTCATCGGTCTGCTGGTCAACACCATGCAATCGGCGGTCGAGGACGAGTCGGTCGAAGAATTCTCACATCTGCGCGAACTGGTGCGCAGCGAGACGGATATCGTCGATGAGCGCGTTAAGGAACTGCTGGAAGAGGTCCGGGCCCTGCGCCGTGAAGTGGCCGACTTAAAAGGGCAGAACAATGGCTGACAGTTCCCAGAAATTCATCGCGCGCAACCGCGCGCCCCGCGTTCAGATTGAATATGATGTCGAGCTTTACGGAGCCGAGAAAAAGGTTCAGCTGCCCTTTGTCATGGGCGTGATGAGCGACCTGTCCGGCAAATCCACCGTGGAAACGCCGTCGGTGTCGGACCGCAAGTTCCTTGAGATCGATGTTGATAATTTCGACGACCGCATGAAGGCCATGGCCCCGCGGGTCGAATTTGCCGTGCCCAACACGCTGACCGGCGAGGGCAATCTGGCTGTTGATCTGACCTTTGAAAAGATGGCCGATTTCACCCCGGCCCAGATCGCCTCAAAGATCGAGCCGCTGCGCAAGCTGCTTGAGGCGCGCACCCAATTGTCCACGCTGATGGCCTATATGGACGGCAAAACCGGGGCTGAGGCCTTGATCGAAAAGATCCTGGCCGACCCGGCGCTTTTAGGCGCGCTGGCCAACAGCCCGGTGCCCGAGCAGGACAGTCAGGCCACGCTGGATGTCCTGCGCGACGCTGCCCCCGAAGACGCGCCCAAAGATACGTCTGTCGAGGATGCGCTGGCCTCGCTGCCCGAGACGGAAACTGCTGAGGAACAGGATCAGTCCGATGACATCCTGTCAGGACTGGCGGCGGCGGCTCCGGACGATGCGCCCGAGGATAAATCGGTCGCGGACGCCTTGTCCTCGATCCCGGAGGTTGAGGCGTCGGAAGAGGCGGACGGTTCGGCAGATGTTCTGGCCGATTTGGCCGAGGCCGCTCCGACGGACACGCCCGAGGATACCTCGGTCGCAGACGCCCTGTCGTCGATCCCTGAGGTTGAGGCGTCGGAAGAGGCGGACGGTTCAGCAGATGTTCTGGCCGATTTGGCTGAGGCCGCCCCGACGGACACGCCCGAGGATACCTCGGTCGCAGACGCCCTGTCCTCGGTCCCCGAGGTTGAGGTGTCGGAGGAGGAGGACGGTTCGGCGGATGTTCTTGCTGACCTCGCCGATGCCGCACCCGCTGAGCAGGCCGCTGACACGGCGACGGATGACGCCCTGTCGTCCCTGCCCGAGATTGACCTGCCCGAGGATGAGGACTCATCCGGCGATGTTCTGGCCGGTCTGGCCGACGCAGCCCCCGAGGATACTCCCGAAGATCAATCCGTGGACGACGCCCTTTCATCCTTGCCTGAATTGGAGGCGGCAGAGGAAGACGACCAAAGCGACGATATTCTGTCAGAACTGGCGGATGCGGCCCCGGAAGAGGCCGACGCCGGTGCCGAGGTTGAAGACGCGCTGTCCTCGATCCCTGATGCGCCGGAAACGATCGAGGAAGACAACTCGGGTATTCTGTCCGACCTGGCGGATGCCGCGCCTGAGGAAACGGAAGACGACACCGATCTGGATGATTTGCTGGGCGATCTGGCCGACGCCGCGCCTGAAGACGAAGAGGATACGTCAGCCGACGATATCCTTGCGACCGTTCCGGAGGTTGAAGCTGCCGAGGAAGAGGACGATTCGGACGACATTCTGGGTGAACTTGCGGATGCTGCGCCGGAAGACGTGGCTGAAGACGAAACCGATCTGGACGATTTGCTGGGCGATTTGGCCGACGCTGCGCCTGAAGACGAGGAAGGTACATCTGCGGACGACGTCCTTGCGGCAATGCCTGAGGTGGACGCCGAAGATGAGCTGGATGAGTTGGATGACATATTGGGCGATCTCTCCGACGCCGCGCCACAAGAGGATACCGACGACGGTGATACGCTCGACGATGTGCTGGGCGATCTGACCAGCGACACTGAGAGCGAAGAAGAGACTGAGAATGATGAGGGCGATCTGGATCTCGATCTGGATGACTTGCTGAGTGACGATGCTCCGTCCGATGATGACACCGATCCGGCGGAGGATGACGCGGACGATCTGGATCTCGATCTGGACGACCTGCTGAGTGGCGATGCTCCGTCGGGTGATGACGTCGACACGGCGGAGGATGATGCCGACGACCTGGATCTCGATCTGGATGATTTGCTGAGTGACGATGCTCCGTCCGATGATGACGCCGACACGGCGGAGGATGACGCGGACGATCTGGACCTCGATCTGGATGACCTGCTGAGTGACGATGCTCCGTCTGGTGATGACGCCGACACGGCGGAGGATGATGCCGACGATTTGGATCTCGATCTGGACGACCTGCTGAGTGATGATGCTCCGTCCGATGATGATGCCGACACGGCGGAGAATGACGCGGACGACCTGGATCTCGATCTGGACGACTTGCTGAGTGACGATGCACCGTCTGGTGATGACGTCGACACGGCGGAGGATGATGCCGACGACCTGGACCTTGATCTGGACGACCTGCTGAGTGATGATGCTCCGTCCGGTGATGACGCCGACACGGCGGAGGATGACGCGGACGATCTGGACCTCGATCTGGACGATTTGTTCGATGACGATACGCCGTCCGAGGATGATAAAGACTCGACCGAGGGTGATGCTGACGACTTGGACCTCGATCTGGATGATTTGTTCAATGATGACACGCCGGCGGGGGATGACTCCGAAACGGCTGATGATCTGGATCTGGACCTCGACGATCTGCTGAGTGGCGATGATGCGGAAAGCGGGGAGTCGGATGAGGCCGCGCCCGACACGGAAGGAGCCGAGCAATCAGGCGAACCGCAGCTTGCCTTTGGGCGGATGAGCGCGGATCGGCCGGACCCGGAACGTCTCAGGCGTACGCGATTCCGGATTGCCATATTCGGCGATTTCTCGGGCCGTTCGGCGCGGGGGCAGATCGAAACCGGGGACGCGTTGGCCGCGCGCAAACCGATCCTGCTGGACCCCGATACGGTCGAGGATGTGATCGAAAGCTTTGCCACAACGCTGGTGCTGCCGATTGGTAAGGACGGGGCCGGGATCGAGGTCAAGCTGAACGAATTGGACGACCTGCACCCCGATGAGCTTTATGAAAAGGTCGAGTTGTTCGACGGGCTGTCGGGCCTGAAAAGCCAGCTGAGCTCGGGTGCGACGGCAGATCATGCTGCCAAGCAGTTGATTGCCTGGGGTGAGGAATTTGGGCAGGCGGTGGTGCCGCCGCGCAAGACTTCGGGCGGCAATACGGTGCGCGCCGACCTGAAACTCAGCGATTTTCAGAAGCTGATCGGCGATACCTCGGGCGAATTGGCGCAAGCCTCGCCGGTGGATGATCTGCTGAAACGGGTGGTTGGCCCGCATATCCGCAAGCTGCCCAGCCCGGACGTGAGCGCCATGCAGACGGCGGTGGATGAGGCGCTGAGTGCGGCGATGCGGATGGTGCTGCATCACCCGGAATTCCAGTCGGTCGAGGCGCAATGGCGCAGCCTCGATCTGATTGCCCGCAGTGTCGAGGATGACGATACGCTGGATGTGATCCTGTATGATGTGTCCGCCGAGGAAATCGCTGCCGATCTGGCCGCCGAAGAAGATCTGGCCAAGACCGGTCTGGTGCGGTTGCTGACCGAAGAGCCGCTGGACGAAGAAAACGGGCGCGGCGGGTATTCGGCGATGATCGGGCTATATACGTTCGAGGAAACGCCGCCCCATGCCGAGCTGCTGGGCCGGATCGGTCGGGTCGCGGCCCATGTGGATGCACCCTTCCTCAGCGCCATTACCCCGGCCTATCTGGACATCAAGAAAGAGGACCGGCATCCGCTGGTGGTCAAAGCCTGGGATACATTCCGCGCCATGCCCGAGGCGGGGCATGTGGGTCTGGCCTCACCCCGGTTCCTGCTGCGCCGCCCCTATGGCGCCAAGTCCGAGCCGATCTACGAGTTCGATTTCGAGGAATTCACCGAGACCGAGGGCCTGCGCGGCATGCTCTGGGCCAACCCGGCGGTTCTGGTGACGATCCTGCTGGCGCGGTCCTTCAAGCAGAATGGCAAGGCGATGAAACTGGGCTCGGTCATGAGCCTTGGGGGCATGCCCTATCACTTTGTCAACGACCGCTATGGCGATCAGGTGGCGCTGCCTTGCACGGAACGCAATATCACGCTGGACAAACACGAACATTCGGTCCAGCGCGGCTATATGCCGGTGCTGTCGGTCAAGGGTCGCGATGAAATCCGGCTGGGTTCGTTCAACTCGGTGGCCGGGCAGGAAATTCTGGGGCCGTGGACCGGCGTGCCGGTGCCGGAACCCTCGCCCGATGTGCCGCCCGAGCCCGAGGCAGAAGAAACGCCTGATGTGGATGATTTCGATCTGGATCTGGGTGGCGACGACTCGGATGATCTCGATCTGGGCGGCGATGATGCGCTGGATCTTGGGACCGACGATTTTGATCTGGATCTGGGCGATGGTGACTCCAGCGATCTGGACGATTTCCTGTCCGGGTTTGGCGATGACGACGACGATGAAGAAGACGACGAAGAAATGGACCCGGAACTGGCTGCCTTGCTGGCTGATCTGTGACGGCATGGCGAACAAGATGTGGAAGGAACGGTAAATGGCTGAGAGTTTGCAAAGCAAGGAATGGCCGCTTCGGATCACCGGGTCATATACGTATGACGAGGATGAGTTGGTCATCCGCCGCGCCATCGTGACCGAACAGCTGGGCGAGTTGACGGATATTCAGGTCGAGGTGCTTTCGCCTGACAAGTCCATCGCGCTGGACAAGCTGCTGGGCAAGATCATGACCATCCATATGGCTGCCGCAGAAGGGGCCGAGCGCAAGTTTACCGGTACCATCGTGCGGGTCGAGCGCCTGGCGCTGCGGGACGGGTTCGTGCAGCTGCTGGTCGAACTGCGCCCCTGGTTCTGGATGCTGGATCAGACCACTGACAGCCGCATCTTTCAGGAAAAGACTGCCGTGCAGATCATCGAGCAGATCTTTGGCGAATACGGGTTCTCGGACTTCAAGAAAAGCCTCAGCGCGACTTATCAGCCACGCGAATATTGCGTGCAGTATCGCGAGACGGATTTCGACTTTATCTCGCGCCTGATGCAGGAAGAGGGCATCTATTACTACTTCGACTACTCAAAGGCAGAAGACAAGCTTGAGACGCTGGTGCTGTGCGACGATGTCTCGGCCCACAAACCGATTGAAGGGGACTCGTCGGTCGAATACCGCCCGGGTGACGATTACAAGCAGCGCCTGTCGGATTGCGTGTCCGAGTGGGCCAGTTCCCAGCAGATCGTGCCGGGTGTCGTGTCGCTGCGGGATTTCGATTTCAATACACCCAACGCCAAGCTGGAAGTGCGGGCAAATACCAAGACCAAGGCCACGCACAACCATAAAAGCCATGAGCTGTATGACGCGCCGGGGCATTACTACAAGGAAACAAAACTGGGCACGACGCGCGCTCAGGTGCGGATGGAGGCTGAAGATGCCCGGTTCGACCGCCGCCGGGCGCGCGCCTCGGTCCGCGCGATGGAGGTCGGACGGACGTTTACGCTGAAGGAGCATCCTGACAAGGATCAGAACGATGATTACCTGATCACGGGCGCAACTTATTACCTGCAGACCACCGAAGGTTACGGGTTCGAAAAGAACGAAAAGGATCTGGACACCGGTGCGCTGGAATTCCCCGACGATAGCGGCGAGATGTTCATGGTCGAGTTCGACGCTCAGCCGAAATCGGTCAAGTATCGCTCGGCACTGACGACGCCGTGGCCCGAGATCTCGGGTCTGCACACGGCGATTGTCACCGGCAAAAGCGGTGAGGAGATTTGGACCGACAAGCATGGCCGCATCAAGGTGCAGTTCCATTGGGACCGCGAAGGCAAGAAGGACGAAAACACCACCTGCTGGGTCCGCGTTGTGACCCCGTGGTCCGGCAAGAACTGGGGCATGGTCAGCATTCCCCGGATCGGGCAGGAGGTTGTGATTCAGTTTGAAGAAGGCGACCCGGATCGGCCGATCTGCACCGGTATGCTGTATAACGCCGATACGATGCCGCCTTACGCTCTGCCCGCCAATCAAACCCAGTCGGGCATCAAGACGCGGTCTTCGAAAGGCGGTAGCGCCGAGATGTTCAATGAGCTGATGTTCGAGGACAAGAAGGGCGAGGAACTCGTGCGCTTTCAGGCGCAGAAGGATCACGAGAAACTGGTCAAGAACAAGTCCACCATCACGGTCGGCTATGACAAGCTGGATGTGGGCGGCAATGGCGGTGATGGCTGTCTGAGCCAGGTGGTCAAGAAAAACGTGGACGAGACGATCAAGGAAGGCGATCACACCTTCACCATCGAAACCGGCAGCCAGAAAGTCAGTATCAAGACCGACCAGACCGAAACCATCGAAGGGAAGTCCACCCGCACCGTGACGGGCAACCATGCCGAGACGATCAAGCAAGGCAACCTGACGACCGAGGTCAGTCAGGGCGATAAATCCACGACGGTCAAGATGGGGGACATCAAGGTCGATGCCAAAATGGGCAAGATCACCATGACCGCCATGAAGTCGATCGAATTGAAGGTTGGTGGCTCATCGATCAAACTGGACCCGACAAGCATCACGATCCAAAGCACGATGATCAAGGTTCAGGCCAATGCTAAGCTTGATGCGAAAAGCCCGATGACCACGGTAAATGGCGATGCCATGCTGACCCTCAAGGGCGGCCTGACGATGATCAACTAAGGGGGGCCGAGTGATGAGCGATAGATTTACCGGAATGGCCAAGGTGCCTCAGGTCCCTGCTGCGCGGATGCTGGCGGACGCCCATGCGCGGCTGGCCACCAAGCTGGACGCGCCCGCCAGTGCGCCGTTGGACGTGGTGCTGACCGAGCTAGAGGAAAAAGGCGCAGTGGTCGACATATTGCGCCTGCTGGGCGTTGCCTTGCCTGCGCGGGAACGGGTCTGGTGGTCCTGTCTGGCCGCGCGCGACTATATCGGCGAAGCGCCGGACAACAACACACCGGCATTGGCCGCGTCTGAGGAGTGGGTGTTCCGCCCGACGCCCGAGAACCGCGAAAAGGCCGAAGAGACGATCGATCTGGCTGAACCCGATGACGAGACCATCAATTGCGCGATGGGCGTGTTATACTCGGACGGAACGCTGGGCACGGGGGATCTGGCGACCATGCCAGCGCCGCCCGGCGCGGCCGAGATTATGGCATTTGCGATGAATGTTGTTGCAATGGATATGCACGAAGATGACTTTGATGCCTATGTGCAGTTGCTGATTGATCGCGGCGTCGATATTGCTCGGGGTGGGAATGGTAAGCTGGACCGCACGGAAGGCGGTCTGGAGACGAAGGAGTAGACATGGGATTTCCACAAGCCCGCGTCACTGACATGCATTTGTGCACGCTGCCGGCCCCGCCGCCAGCGCCGCCGCCTCCTGCGCCGGTTCCGATGCCGATCATGCCGCCCTGCTGCCCTACGGTTCTGGTGTCCAAACTGCCTGCGGCGCGTATGTCGGATCTGGCCACGCCCGCTTTCCCGCATCCGATTGTCAAAGGGTCTGCAACTGTGCTGATCAGCAAGCTTCCTGCGGCGCGGGTTACAGATAATTGCGCCTGTGGCGGTCTTATCATACCGCCGTGCTGCCCTACCGTACTGGTCGGAGGATGAAGACAAACGCATGACGGTCACGTTGAAATTCCAATCCACCGGCGTTGTGCCGGGCGACGGGCGCCCGGTGTCGATGCAGGGAGGCTCTTTGACCGTCGGGCGTGGCCCGGCCAATGATCTGGTGCTGCCGGACCCTGAACGCACGCTGAGCAAAAGCCATTTCGTGATCGAGGATCACAATGGCAATGTGGTGATCGTCGATCTGTCGACCAATGGTACGTTCCTGAACTACTCGAAAATCCCCTTGGGCCGCACGCCGACGCCGCTGAACAACGGCGATGTGCTGACCGCAGGCGGGTATGAGATGGTGGTCGAGATCGGGGCCGATCTGCCCACGTTCGAGGAGATGATCCCGCAGCCGATGCAACAGGCCGGGGTGTCCCCGGGCCAGTCGCAGAACGCGCCGGACCCGTTGGCCTTGCTGGACGATGCAGGGCCGGGCGGGGATTTTCTGGATGACCTGCTGGGCGGCGATGCCAAGGGACCGGGGCAGATTGCAACGCCCGACCCGATGGACGAGCTGTTGCCGCCGTTGGACGATGATGACCCGTTCTTTGCCAAGCCCAAGGACGTTCACGCGGATATGGGCGCAAGCGATCCGATGCATAACCCGTCGGCCAGCGATGCGTTTTCGGCACCGCAGTCCGGGGGCGGGGCGAACCTGATCCCCGATGACTGGGATGATGACGATCTGTTGTCACCCTCGGGCGGCGCACCGTCGGACCCGTTTGCCGCGCCCGAGCCGCCGCCACCTGCGGCCCCTCCGCCGGAACCCGCGCCTCCGCCACCCGCGAAACCGACGCCCGGCGGTCAGGCTGATATTGCACCACCCACCCCCGCCGCGCCTGCGCCGGAGCCGCCAAAGCCTGAAACACCTGCGCCTGTGGCCGCAGGTGATCAGGCCGCGGCGCGGGCGCTGTTGGAGGCGCTTGAGGTGGACGACCTGCGCATCGACGATGCCGATCTGCCCGCCACCATGGGCCGCATGGGCCGCGTGTTGCGCGCGATGATCACCGGTTTGCGGGAAATCCTGATGACCCGCACTTCGATCAAGTCGGAATTCCGCATCGACCAGACCATGATCAGTGCGGGCGGGAACAACCCGCTGAAATTTTCGATCAGCCCGGAACAGGCCATCGAGGCCTTGGTCAAGCCGCGCGTCAAAGGCTATCTGGCCGCAGAAGAAGCCACCGAACAGGCGCTGAACGACATCAAGGCGCATGAGGTTGCGATGGTCACCGGCATGGAAGCCGCGCTGAAAGGCGTGCTGGCCCGGCTGGACCCCGAGGTGCTGGCGGGAAAAATCGAAGGCTCGGGCAAACTTGGGTCACTTTTCAAGGGTAAGAAGGCCCAGTACTGGGAAGTATATGAAAAGATGTATGCTGAAATCTCGGATCAGGCAGAGAACGATTTTCATGATCTCTTTAGCCGGGAATTCGCGCGCGCATATAAAGAACAGCTGGAAAAGCTGAAATAACGCCCTGATCAGGGCGGCAAGAACAAGGGAGGGCAGCCATTGTCCTGGGACAGCAAGGTGCTTTGGACCGAAGGGTTGTTTCTACAACCCCATCATTTCCAGCAGGCGGATCGGTATACCGAGGCGCTGGTGGCTGGCCTTGCGCGGCGCGTCACGCCCTATGCCTGGGGTGTCAGCGCGCTGGAGATCGACGATGAGGTTCTGAAGGTTGGGCAGTTTGCACTGAAATCCTGCTCGGGGCTTACCCCGGACGGGCAAGTGTTTCGTGTGCCACAAGCCGAAGACCACCCGCCCGCGCTGGAAGTGCCCGAAACGATCAAGGATTGCGTGGTCTACTTGACGGTGCCGCAGCGGCGGCAGGGTGCGTCTGAAGTTGATCTGAGCGGGGCCGAACAATCGGTCAGCCGGTTGCGCCCGGCGGAACAGGAAATCACTGACGTGATGAGCCAGCAGAAAAAGCCGGTGACGCTGGGCATCGGCAAGCTGCGCCTGCAATTTGCGTTGGCGGTGGATGATCTGGCCGACAAGCTGGCCATTCCAATTGCCAAGATCATCGAGGTACGCCCCGATAAGGAAATCATTCTGGATCGCGGCTTTATCCCCTCCGTTCTGGATGTACGCGCGGCACCCGCGCTGGCCGGGTTCATGAACGAATTGGAAGGGATGCTGTCGCACCGGATGCAGGCCCTGGCCGGGAGATTGTCAGAAGGCGGGCCCGCGAAGGGTGCCGCCGAGATTTCGGACTTCCTGCTGCTGATGACCATCAACCGCAACCTGCCGCTGGTGCGCCATTTCGCCAATATCGAGAATGTGCATCCCGAGCACGCCTACCGCGTCTGCGCCTCGCTGGCCGGGGAACTGGCCACCTTCATGAGCACCGAGAAAGAGGCCGTGCAATTCCCGGCCTATCAGCATGACAACCTTACGGAATCCTTCGCGCCGGTGATCCGCACCCTGCGCCAATACCTCAGCTCGGTTCTCGAGCAGACGGCGATTTCGATCCCGCTGGAGCCACGAAAATACGGTATCAGTGTTGGTGTCATTGCCGACCGCAAGCTGATCGGCAATGCGGGCTTCGTGCTGGCGGTCAATGCCGACATCCCCGCCGAAGACGTGCGGCGGCATTTCGCAGGTCAGGCCAAAACCGGCCCGGTCGAGGAAATTCGCCAGCTTGTGAACTCGGCCCTGCCGGGTATCACGCTGCGCCCGCTGCCCGTTGCGCCGCGCCAGATCCCCTACCATTCCGGCGTCGTCTATTTCGAGCTGGACGCGGCCAGCCCCTATTGGGGCAAGATGACAACTTCGGGCGGGATCGCGGTGCATGTCTCGGGCCAGTATCCGGGGCTGCAGATGGAGCTTTGGGCGATCCGCAACCAGTAAGAGTGAACGCGATCACTGGCTGCGCCGAAACAATTTGATAGGGCTTCCCAAGTGGGTCACACTTGTGACGTGGAAGCCTTGAGGAAACAGGTCAAACGATGTCCGACAAAGATCCTTTCGCCGAACCGGACGATACCGACAAGACGGTGATCCGACCCAATCCGGGCGGGCGGCGTCAGGCAGGCGGTGCGCCGCAACAGCCTGCTGCGCCTCAGCAACCGGCGGGGTATCCGGACCCGATGCAGATCCCGCAGCCGTCGCTTGCGCCGGAACCTGCTGCTGCGCCCGCAGGGGCTGGCTATGGCGTGCCCCCGGCACAGCCTCAGCAATCGCGGCCCGCGCCGGGCGGCGGCGAAGAGGTGGCGACCACCGGCATGAACAGGCTGAATGCGTGTGCTGCACCGCTGTTTTCTCTGATCAGCCGCATCCGCAACCGCGCCCAGCATATGGACCCCGACAAGCTGCGCCAAAGCGTCGTGGCCGAGGTGCGGTCGTTTGAAAACGCCGCCCTACAGGCGGGTATCGCGGCCCAGACCGTCAAGGTGGCGCGCTATGCGTTGTGTGCGACGCTGGACGATGTGGTGCTGAACACGCCCTGGGGCGGACAATCCAGTTGGGCCACGCAGTCTCTGGTCGGCACGTTCCACCGCGAAACCGTGGGCGGCGATCGCTTCTATGACCTTCTGGCCCGTCTGGAACAGGATCCGGCCAACAATATCGAGTTGCTGGAATTCGTCTATATGTGCCTGTCGCTGGGGTTCGAGGGGCGGTTGCGCGTCGAACAGGGTGGCTCGGACAAGCATTTGCAAATCCGGCAGGGCCTGGCCCGTATCATCCGCGGCCAGCGCGGTGCGATTGAGCGTGATCTGTCCCCGCATTGGGAAGGGGTCGACAAACCCTATCGCGCGCTCAGCATGTGGAAACCGGTCTGGATCGCCGTCGGCGTCACCGCCTTGCTGTTGATGATCGAGTTTGGCGGGCTGTCCTTCCTGCTGTCGAACAAGACCGAAAACCTGGTGGGTCAGATGTCGGTGATCGATGCAGGTCCGGTGGCTGAATTGCAGCGCCGCGCACCGCCTCCGCCGCCTCCACCCCCGCAGGCGCAGCCGCAGGTCGAGAAGGTGGTGGCCTTCCTGCAGCCCGAGATCGACGAAGGGCTGGTCGAGGTTTTTGAAAAGGGCAACACGCTGATCATCCGCATCAAAGGCTCGGGCATGTTCGGCTCGGGCTCGGACCATTTGCAGGACAAGTTCCGCGAACCGGTGCGTCGGGTGGCTGTGGCCCTGAATGAAGAACCCGGCTCGGTCATTGTGGCGGGGCATTCGGACAATGTGCCGATCCGCTCGTCCCGGTTCCCGTCAAACCTAGCGCTGTCGCTGGCGCGGGCGAAATCAGTGATGAACCAGATGGCGGTTGAGATGGGCAACCCGGACCGCCTGAGCGCCGAAGGCCGGGCCGACAGCGAGCCCATCGCCGATAACTCAACCCGTGAAGGCCGCGCGACCAATCGCCGGATCGAAGTCCTGCTGGTTCAGGAGGAGAACTGATGTATTTCCGCCGAATTCTGAGATACGTGTTCTTGTCGATCTACACCGTGCTGTTCTTCACGGCCACGGTGCTGTCATTCAGCCTGTTCTATTTTGGCCCGCTGATCGGGTCCGACGAGTGGCGTCCGCTGGACGGTACGGGCACGCGCCTGATCTGGTGTGGCGTCATCTATCTGATCTTCCTGATCATCGGGCTGACCATATTCTTTATCCGGCGCAGGCGTGAAAAGAAGCTGACCGAAGAGATCACGGAATCCGTCGCCGATGGCGGCGACATGATCGACAGCGAGATTGCCGAGCTGCGCGGTAAGCTGAAAACCGCGATGGCGGCGCTGCGCAAGTCCAAGAACGGGCGGCGGCATCTGAACGAGTTGCCGTGGTACGTGATGATCGGCCCGCCGGGTGCGGGCAAGACCACGGCCATCGTGAACTCGGGCCTGAACTTCCCGCTGGCCGATGAGCTGGGCAAGACCGCCGTTGGCGGGGTCGGTGGCACGCGTAATTGCGATTGGTGGTTCACGGAAAACGCGGTGCTGATCGACACCGCCGGGCGTTATACCACGCAGGAAAGCGATGCCGAGGTCGACAACGCCGCCTGGATCGGGTTCCTGAATCTGCTGAAAAAGTACCGCAAACGCCAGCCCATAAACGGCGCGATGATTGCGATTTCCCTGTCCGATCTGTCCTTGCAGGACGAGATCACGCAGAAAGAACACGCCAAAGCCGTGCGCCGCCGCCTTGAGGAGTTGCGTGAAAAGCTGGGCGTGCGTTTCCCGGTCTACATCCTGTTCACCAAGGCCGACCTGATCGCAGGCTTTGCCGAATTCCACGACAACTTGGGCAAAGAAGACCGCGAACAGGTCTGGGGCTTTACCCTGCCGCTGGACAAGTCGAAATCCGAGCAATCGCCGGTCGCGGCGTTTGATGACGAGTTTGCCCAGCTTCTGGGCCGTCTGAACGCGCAATCGCTGGAGCGGATGCAGACGGAAACCGACCCGCAGCGCCGCGCGCTGATTGCCGGGTTCCCAATGCAGGTCGCCTCGGTCCGCAAGGTGGCGCATGAGTTCCTGACCGAAGTGTTTCAGGACAGCCGATATCAGCACCGCCATATGCTGCGCGGGGTCTATTTCACCTCTGGCACGCAGGAAGGCACGCCGATTGACCGGCTGATGCTGGGCATGGCGCGCACCTTCGGGATCGGGCGTCAGGCGATCGGGTCCGGGCAGGGCTCGGGCCGATCGTATTTCCTGACCCGTCTGTTCGATCAGGTGATTTTCCGCGAGGCCGGTCTGGTCAGCGCCGATGACAAGGTCGAGCGGCGTTACAAGATCACCAAATGGGCCTCGATGGCGGCGACGGTTGTGGCCGCTGTAACCGTTGGTGCGTTGCTGGTGCGCAGCTTCATGGGCAACTCGGATTTGATTGCCGAGGCGCAGGAGGGCGTGTCCGCCTATCAGGCCGCCGCCGCGACCCTGCCGCCCAGCCCGGTGGGCGATACCGATCTGGTACCGGTGGTGCAGGCGCTGAACACGCTGCGCGATCTGCCCGCCAACCCGACCCTGTCTGACCCAGACCCCGAAACACGCCTGACCTATGGTCTGTATCAGGGTGACGTGATCGGGACGCAGGCGGCGCAGACCTATCGCGCGGCACTGAACCAGCGCTTCCTGCCGCGTCTGCTGCTGCGTCTGGAAGAGCAGATGAGCGCTAATATCAACAACGCGGATGTGCTGTATGAGGCGCTGAAGGTCTATCTGATGTTGGGCCTGCAGGGACCGATGAATCAGGATCTGGTCAAGGAATGGATGAATATCGACTGGACGGTTTCGTTCCCCGGTCCGGCGCGGGAAGAGTTCCGGGCCGATCTGAATGACCATCTGGACGCGTTGCTGAGCCAGCCGATGCGCGAGGTCGCGCTGAACGGCCCGATGGTCGAGCAGATTCAGGGCATCCTGTCCGAATTGCCGCTGGCGCAGCGGGTTTATAACGGCATCATCTCCAGCCCCGCCGCCACCGCGCTGCCCGAATGGCGGATTACCGAGGTTGGCGGCCCTGCCGTGGGCCGGGTTCTGGTGCGCTCCTCTGGCAAGCCGCTGAATGACGGTATTGAAGGCATCTTTACCTATAACGGGTTCAACAACGTCTTCGTGGGCGAGGCCGTTGGTGTTGCCAAACGAGTGCAAAAGGAAAGCTGGGTTCTGGGTCCGCGCGGCGAGGCGGAACAGACCGAACAGGCGCTGGCCGCGCTCAGCCGGGACGTGCTTGACCTGTATTACAACGACTATATCGCGCGCTATGACGCGATGCTGGGCGATATCGATATCGTGCCCATGGAAAGCCTGAGCCACGCGGTCGAAGTGACCAATGTTCTGTCCGGCCCCACCTCGCCGATTGTGAATGTGCTGAATTCGATCTCGGACGAGACCAAGCTGACCGAGACCCGCTCGGTTCTGGGTGACACGGATGCGCTGAGCGAGGGGCTGTCGGACGCCGCCAGCCTGGAGCTGCAATCGGCCACCTCGGTCCAGACGCAGATTCTGCTGGAGGCGCTGGCCAAAACCAGCGGTGCGAGCGTGACCGAGCCTGTGGCGGCCCCCGGTCAATATGTCGAGGATCGCTTTAGCTGGCTGCATGATCTGGTGGATCAGCAAGAGGGCCAGCCCTCGCAGCTTGATCTGCTGATGGGGTCGTTGACGGGTGTGTATCAGGAGTTGAACAAGATGTCGTTCAGCGGCGTCTCGGACGGTCAGACCGGTCAAGCCTTGCAGCAGTTCCAGCAAGAGGCCGCGCGCATTCCCGGCCCGATGGAACGCTGGGCGGTGCAGATCATCGACGGGTCCTCGGGGATCACCTCGGACAGCACACGGTCGTCGATCAACGCGCGCTGGCAGGCCTCGGTTCTGCCGTTCTGCGAGCAGGTGGTGACGGATCGCTATCCGTTCAATCGCCGGTCCGGTGCGGATGTGGCGATGGGCGATTTTGGCAAGCTGTTTGGCCCGCAAGGTCTGATCGACAACTTCTTCAACGAGAATCTGGCCAAGCATGTGGATATGCGCACGCGGCCATGGTCGTGGAAATCGGGTGTGAACGAGGCCGATCTGGGGATCAGTCAGGCCGTTCTGACCCAGTTCCAGAACGCCGCCGAGATCAAAGAGGCGTTCTTTGCCGGTGGTCCGCAGCCGCAGATTCAGTTCCAGATCATGCCCGAGGCGCTGGATCCCAAGGCCAAAGGCGTCAAACTTGAGATTGATGGCCAGTCGCTGGAATTCCGCCATCGCGGCGGGCTGCCCTCGCCCCTGGCGGTGACATGGCCGGGGTCGGTCGGGCTGGCGCGCGTCAGCTTCGAGCCGGAAAAGCGCAATATCGAAAGCGTGTTGTCCAAGGACGGCCCATGGGCGTGGTTTAGGTTGCTGGACGCAGCCGAGGTGCGGCGCACAAACGTGTCGGACCGCAAGAAGGTGATCTTTAACGTCGGCGGTCGGATCGCGATCTTCCAGCTGCAATCGGGCTCGGTGATCAACCCGTTTGCGCTGCCGGCGTTGCAGAACTTCAGCTGTCCAAAGTCGTTCTGATGCCAGCGGACGGGTTCGGCGCATTTGGCAAGATGCCCTCGGTTGGGGATTTCTTCCGGCTTGGGGTCTCACCCGCCTTTGTGCAGCCATGGGACGAATGGATTCAGCGCAGCATGCTGGCGGTGTCGCAGGTGATGGGCGATGCATGGGACGCGCATTACATGTCCGCGCCGATCTGGCGGTTTTGCCTGTCGCCGGGCTTGAGCGGGCCGCAGAAGATGCTGGGTGTGCTGATGCCTTCGGTAGACCGTGTCGGGCGGCGGTTTCCGCTGACGTTGGTGGCGCCGGTCTCGAACGAGGGATCGGCGATCCTGACCCATTTCCGCACGGATCAGACCTTTCGCCAGTTGGAAGACATCGCTTTGGCCGCGCTTGAAGATGACATGACACGCGACAAGCTGGCTGCCAGCCTGGCCGAACTGACAGTGCCGGTGCAGCAACCAACCGCCCCGATCCGCGGGTATGAGAGCACGATGGTTCTGACACGGGGCGAGGCCGCGGACAGCGTGCTGCCCGATCTGGCCGCCGGGTTGATGTCGCAAAGATATCGCACTCCCAGCATTTGGAGCACGGAAATCGGTGGCGTCCCGCGGATGATGGTCTGCGAAGGTTTACCGGCACTGGCAAACATGCAAGGCTTGTTCAACCTTCACGCCGCATTGTGGACCGAGGCAAGACCAATATGAATTCAAGTCACCGCGTTCGGTACAGTGCACGCAGCCATGTCGGTCACAAGCGCAAAGTCAACGAAGATTCAGTGCTGGCCCTGCCCGAGGAAAGCCTTTGGCTGGTGGCCGATGGCATGGGCGGGCACGAGGCCGGTGACTATGCCAGCCGTCTGGTGGCCGACATGGTGGCCTCGATCCAACCCGGTCTGGCCCCGTCGGATCGGTTGGGCGCTTTGCGCGACGCGCTGACCCGCGCCCATGCAGTGATCCGGCAGGAAGCCGCGGCGCGTGGTGGCAGCACCATCGGGACCACGGTGGCCTGTCTGATGCTGGCCAATGGGCATTTCGTCGGGCTTTGGGCCGGTGACAGCCGGATTTACCTGCTGCGCGGGGGCGAGATCCAGATGCTCAGTTCGGATCATTCCGTCGTGGCCGAGCTGGTTCTGGCCGGGCAGATGACCTGGGATGAGGCCGAGCAACACCCGCAATCCAACGCCATCACCCGCGCGGTGGGCGTCGGTGAGGAGCTGGAGCTGGACAAGGTCCGGGGCGAGGTACAGCCGGGCGACCGATTCCTGATCTGCTCGGATGGCCTCAGCAAATACGCGACCTTCGCGATGCTGCAAAAAGCCCTGTCGGAAATGCCGATAGAGACGGTCTCGGACCAGCTTGTGCAGGTGGCCTTGGATGGGGGTGGGGCCGACAATATCACCGTTGTGGTGGTGGATATTCTCTAGAATACGGATGGCAGCGCCGGGATCGGGGGCGGAGAGGGCAGTTGCATCCCCGCGATGCTGTCTTTGATCGCGCCAATGTCGAAATTACAGGCGTTGCATGGCCCCAACGGCAGACCGGGCAGGGATTTTGCCATTTTCGCAAGGGATTGCAGGGTTGGAAGCACAGGCATGGGCGGGGCCTGAACGCTCATGGACATGGCCATGTTCACCGCGCCGCTTTGTGCGGCCTGTGCACCTTGGGTGATGTCGTCGATCTTGGGCAGGGCGTCCAGTTGCATTTGCAGCGCCTGCGCATCCAGCGGTACGGGAATATTCAACCGGGCCACATAGCTGAGCATCGCATTGATCCGGGCCACGCCAGCGGGCGTCAGGGCGTCGGGGCCGAATGCCTCTTGGATTGTCGCCAGGTCCGACAATTGATCCGCCAGCGCCTGCAACTCGTCCAGCGAGATTGGCAGGTTGGGGATTGGCACCGTGGACAGGGCGGCCAACTGGCCCATCAGCGCCTTCATCAGATTCGGGTCCGAGAAGGCCGGCAGGCCCAGATCGCCCGGCGCGGTTGCCGCCGGGGCCAGCAGCGCCAGTTCCTTGGCCAGATTGAGCTTGGGCAGTGGCAGCGCAAAGGGCGGCAGCGTGATCCGGGGCAGCGAGGCGGCAAAGTTCAGCGCCGCCGAGCAGGTCCCACGAGAGCTTCCGGCCTCGCCCAGTTCCATTTCCGATTCAAAGGAATAATCAAGCCCGGCCAGCGCCATAGGGCAGATACCTTGTGCCCGCAGCGCCAAGGTCATCTTGGCGGCCAGCGTGATGTTCTGCATTTGCGGGCCGGGGATCTTGGGCATGGCCTGCGCCTGCGGCATGACATTTGCGGCAAGGCTCAGCACCGCTTGCTGGATTTCGGCCAGCAGGGCGCGCGGGTCCGCCAAGGGGAAACCGGTCGCCGCCAGTTTCATCATCAGCGAAATCGCTCCACCGCCACCGGGCGGAAGGATCGCGGGCAGGGCGATGTTGGGTGCCTTCGCGTTCATCGTCGCCCTGAGGTATATGTCCGGCGTCATCGCGGGCAACATGGCGTTCAGCTTGAGGTCCGCGCGCGCCTGTCCGCTGGCTGTGCCCTGCAGGCCCAGCAGCGATAACAGTTTCATCATCTGCGGCGGCACCGCCTGCACCGACAGGTTGGCCGTTGCGTTCAGACCGGGCAGCGTTGCGGCATTGGATTTGCAGAAACAGGGCATGACGCGGCCTACTGCTCCAAGGTCGTCAGGATGCGGCTGTCCAGAGACAGGATCTGCGTCTCGACATTGCGGTCCTGTTCGCGCAGCGCCTCGGCGTAACCGGCAGCGGACTCGGTGGTTGGGCGCATCGTGTTGAACAGCTGATTGTCGGTGTGCAGCACGATCACCTTGCTTTTGCCCAAGGCGCTGTCATCGACCTGAAAGGCAATACCGCCGTTGTCCTGGCTTTCGGGGATGGAATAGGCCACCCGTACGGACATCGGCCCGGAATCCCCGTCGCGCAACGCGGCAATGGAATTGTCCGGGCGGATGACGTTGGGCAGCAGGTGGAACACATTGCCCGAGACATCCAGCACCGACACCGACAGATAGCCGTCCTGCACATCATCCGGCAGGTCCACGTCGATCACCGGGTTCTGGCCGACGATGAAATCGCCGGTCGGATTGGGGGCGTTGTTCTGCTCGCCGTTGTAGAAGGCGATCGAGATATCGCTGGTCGGGGCCGAGGGCAGGAAGTTCTCGATCAGACACAGTGTCGGGTTCAGCAGCGCCACCCGATCCAGATCGATGGGGCGCGGTCCGGCCAGCGCGGTCAGCGCGGTGTCCAGACCCACAAGACTGTCGCGCGAGGCCAGGGTGCCGCTGACTTCGATGGGTGTTTCCGGGCCATATCCGGCGGTTGGCACGTCGACCAGCGTCAGGGCGCCGCAATCTGCCATGCCTGACAGGATCGGGCGGACCTCCTCGGGGGACAGGAACAGGGATTCCAGTTCGATTTCGGCCGACCCCTGCAACCCGGCAGGCAGACCGGCCGAGTAAAGTTGTTCCAACTGCGCATGCAGTGCCTGATCGGTGGTTTGTCCGGTCAGGCGGGCCTGATTGCCCTCGACCACCAGCCGCCATTCGTCCAGCGGCATGGCGGCGTCGATCACATCGACGACGGCGGTGCCCCAGCTGTCCGAGATGTCGCCCGAGGCCAGCGTCAGATCAACCTCGCCCCCTTCGCCGGTGATCTCGCCGGTCATCGCGTCGCGCACGGTTTCCGATGGCACAAAGCCCACGGCGCGCGGCGGCAGGCCGTCGCGCTTGTCGGCGACCAGAGTATAGGGCGCGGCAACGGGATATTGCGGCCCGGTCAGCCCGTCGAAGACCCCGCCGAAATACCCGCCTGCGCCGACGCCTGCGACGGCAAGCACGCCAAACACCGCGACCAGCCAGCCGCGAGATTTTGTCGGTTCGTCCACCTGTACCGGTTTCGGAGTTGCAACCTCGGCCTTTGGGGTGGAGGCGGGGGCTGGTTTTGGGGCGGGGGTCGGCGCGACCGCCTCGCCGCGCGGTTTGATCACCGTGGCATCGTCCAGATCATCCGTTGCCGGTGCGGGCGCGCTATTGCGGGCCGTGGCCAGGGCGCGCAACACTTCTCCGGCTGTTTGGTACCGATCATCCGGGTTCGGAGCCGTCATCTTGTCGAGGATCGATTTCAACGGCTCGGGCACGCCTTCGGTATCCAAAGGCTCTTTCTTGTTTTCGACCACTTCCAGCAGGTTGCGACCCGCATCGGCCTTCTGGCCGCGGAAATTGGCCAGCAGCAGCGCGCCCAGTGAATAGATGTCGGTGCGCTGGTCGGTCTTGCCCGACAGTTGTTCGGGCGCGGCATAGGCGTATTTCCCGGCGAACTCGCCACCGACGATGGTTTCAGCACCGGGATTGGTGTCTTTGGCGATGCCGAAATCGATGATCACCGCCTGCGCCGGGTCGCCGTCGCGCAGGATGATGTTGTCGGGGCTCAGGTCGCGGTGGACGATATTGCGGGCATGGGCGGCCTCCAGCCCTTCGCACACGCGTTTGCACACGGTCAGAACGTCACCGGCGGGCATCGGAGCTTCGCGAAGCTTCTGGTCCAGACCCGGCCCATCGACATAATCCATCACCAGATAGACATGGCCATCGGCGGTGCGGTTGTTTTCGGAATAGCGGACAACCGCATCGTGGCGGATGTCGCGGATCTCTTCCTCGCGCGTCAGAAGGACAAGATAGTCGTCATTGCTGGAAAACTCGGCCTTCAGCACCTTCAGCGCGGCAAGCCGCCCGGAAATTTCCGAGCGGGCCCGATAGACGTCAGAAGTACCGCCCCGCCCAAGGATGGCTTCGATCCGATAGGTATTGTTCACCAGATCGCCCGGCTGAAACAGGTCGCCTGCGCGGGATTCAGTCATACTGCCCTCAGTCTTGTTAGTCAGGTGGTGTGGCGATCAGCCGAGGGCCTGGAATTCGACGCGACGGTTTTCATCGGCGCGCGGATTGTCCTTGTTCAGCGGTTCCGCCTCACCCACGCCTAGCACTTCGAGGCGTTCATCGGCAATGCCGCAATCGCCGACGAGGAAACGCTTGACCTCTTTGGCGCGCAGCAGCGACAGGTTCTGGTTGTATTCGGCGGAACCGGCGCTGTCGGTGTGGCCGATGATCTGGAAGACGTTGACGTCAACGCCCTTCATCGCCTCGCACAGGGCGGCCAGCTTGGGCTTTTCATCATCGCGCAGCGCGGCCGAGGCAAAGTCGAACCGGACCTGGATATTCACCTGATCTTCGGCGGCAACCGGCTGGTATTCTGTCGGCGCGGCAGCGACGGTGGTATCGGCATCATCCGTTGCTGCGGCGTCGTCGCCGGTCGAGGGCACGATCACCAGCCCGCGTGTCTTTTGCTTGTTGAACGCGTCGGTGATTTCGTCGGCTGTCAGATCATTGGATTGCGCGAGCGCGATCTGCGTGGTGCACAGGGCGGCAAAAGCCGTGGCCCCGATGAATTTCAGCGAAAAAAACGTGGACATATACCTATTCCTTACCTGTTTCACGCAAAGAGTACCCCTGCGCCCGACAACCGACAATGAAGAAAGTCACACTTCTGGCCTTCATTTTGGTGCAATGACGTGACATCCCGACGGGTGGCTTCTAGGTTCGGGTGAGAAGACGGCGGAAATAGGAAAATCCAAAGACATGCGCATCGTTCCAGCGATAATTCTGGGTGTGGCCATCATCCTGGCCCCGATCATCTGGTATGTTTTCCCTTTGATTGTCCCGCTTGAGGAGAATTTCGAAGGCCCCGCCATCGATTCGGGCGCCCGGATCGAGATCGAAATGCTAAGCCAGCAGGTCGAGGATATGCGCGACCAGATCGAACGCCTGTCGCTGGAGCTGTCGCGATCGCAAAACAACTCGGCCGTTGTGCCGCAGGACAATTCGGCCGCTGATGATTACGGGTTTGACCGGTCCAGCCCGAACGACATCATAGACGCTTACGCGCAGGTCGTGCTGATCGCCAACCGCAACAACGTGAACAAGGGGCTGGAGCTGGCAAATTCGTCCTTCCTGCGCGACACGTTCGGCCTGCCGCGCGAGGATCTGACGGATGAGTGCCAGTCGATGACCAACCCGCGACTGGAAGATCTGCTGGTGCTGGAAGAGGTAGGCCCCGTGCGGGTGCGGATGCTGAAACCGGCTGTCGATTCCCTGCGCAATGTGTTCGAGAATATTCAGCGCACGGACCCGGACCTGTATGACCGTATCAACACTGCCGGGTCGCTGTGTGTGCGGCGCATTCGCGGGGCGACCTCATCCGCGTCGGCGCATGCTTACGGTTTGGCGGTCGATCTGAACATCGACGGGGTTCTGGACACGCTGGGCGATGGAAAAACCCAGCTGGGTCTGACCATTTTGGCCGATTTCTTCCGCGATGAAGGCTGGGTCTGGGGGGCTGCCTGGGGGCGCGAGGATTCGATGCATTTTGAGGTCAGCCGCAACAAGATCGAAGAATGGGTTGAGGCCGGGCTGCTCTGAATTCGAAAAAACGATAATAAAATCGGCACATTGTGAAGTCAGACACAGACGGGTGCCGGATAACTGTGTTCAGGTTGTGGGGCAATTTCAACGGTGGCCAGAGAAGTTTGAGTTCAACCTTGCTTTGGTCCCCTGATTGGGATTTGCTATTTGCAGACGACAGCGTGGGGCAGGTCGGAAAATGCGTAAAGGTTACCTTTAATATGATGTGGGTCCGACAGTTTGTGTGTCTGGCAGCCCTTGCTGCGCTATGTGTTTTCGGCGCGGCAGAGACGGCACTGGCACAAAGCGCGTCGAACCTTGCGCCCTCGACATTTCAGCCGCAGAATCAGCGTGGGACCGGGCCGGTTACGGTTGCGCGCGATCCCGGCGCACCGGCGCCCGAAGGGGCCGACCGGCTGTTTGTCACCGTCGGCAGCGTCCGGATTGAAGGGGCCTTGCCGCAGATGGAGGCCGCAAATGCCGGTTTTGTCGAACGGCTGACGGGCAAACGCGTTGCAGTGTCCGAGATTTTTGCCGCCACCAACCAGTTGGAAGGCGCGTATACCAATGCGGGCTTTGTCCTCAGCCGGGTTGTGTTGCCGCAGCAGACCCTGCGCGATGGTGGCACCCTGCGCATCGTGGTGATCGACGGGTTCATCGAACGGATCGACGCCGAGAAAGTGCCCGAACAGGCCCGCGCGCGGGTGGTTGAGATCACCAAGCCGCTGATCGGCAAGCGTGGCATCAAGCTGCAACAGATCGAACGCGCCCTGCTGCTGGCGGGGGATACGTTTGGCATCCGTCTGGCCTCGACCCTGTCGGCGGGCGACGCGCGGGGCGGCACAGTGCTGACACTGGATGGCCAGTTCAAGCAGATCACCGGCTCTTACGGGTTCGACAACACCCTGTCGGATCAGCTTGGCCCGGTGAACCTGAGCCTGGGGCTTGAGGTCAATGGCGCGCTGGAAATGGGCGAGACCTTCTATTTCAACCTCGGCGGCTCTCCGACCCGGTTCTTTTCCAGCGATCCGGAATATCGCATCGCCGCGGCGGGGGCCGTGTTCCCGATCGGCTATGACGGGCTGACCTTCAATGCCGAGGTCACATCCAGCGTGGCGCAGCCGGACTCGGATTTTCTGCCCAATGAAAGCACGTTCCAGCGCCTGTCGTTGCGGCTGTATTACCCGTGGATCCGGACGCGGAAACTGAATGTATCTTCGCAACTGATCTTCGATCGGGTCAGCGATTCACAGGATTTGCTGGTGGGCTCGCTGAACCTGCCGATTTATGACGATGATCTCAGCGTGCTGCGGGCGACGGTGGATGCCAGCTGGAACCAGACCAATGGCGGTTTCCTGACCGCCGGGGCCGTGCTGTCGCGCGGGTTGGATGCCTTTGGGGCCAGTGCCTCGGTCGGGCCGGGCGATACGCCCCTGTCGCGGCAGGGGGCCAGTGCCGAATTTACCAAGCTGGTGCTGTCGGCGCAGTATCAGCGTCCGCTGAACGCAAACTGGTCGGTGAACGTCAATGGCCGCGTCCAGACCAGCTTTGGCGACCCGCTGGTGACCTCGGAACAATTCAGCATTGCCAGCAGCAACGAGCTGTCCACATTTGACGCGGGCGAGCTGCGCGGCGATGATGGTTGGGTGCTGCGCGGTGAGGTTGGCCGTTCGCAACAGGTTCAGGTTGCCGATTTTCCGTTTATTTTCAAGCCATACGTATTTGGCGCATATGGTGAACTTGGGGTGGAACAGCCCACATTTTTTGAGCAAAGCACAACAACGGCTTATTCTTACGGCGTCGGTTTTGACGTGTTTACGATTGAGGATTCGGCCTATCGGTCCGGGTCGGTACGAGTTGAATATGGGAGAGGTGAACGTGATGATCTGGGGGAAGACGGAAACCGCTTCAGCATTGTTGCAAGCCGCCGGTTCTGACGGCGCGACAGCTATGAAACACGGGCTTTTTGCACTGGCCTCGGCCTCGGCCCTGCTGTGGGGCACCACCGCGCTGGCGCAATCGTTGCCCAATGGCGGGACGGTGGCAGCCGGGAATGTGGTCATCACCCAGCCCAACGGCGCTCAACTGAACATCAACCAGAACAGTGGCGCGGCCATCGTGAACTGGAACGGGTTCTCGATTGGCAAGGGTTCGACCGTCAATATCAACCAACCGGGCAAGAACAGCGTGATCCTGAACCGGGTCACGGGCGACACCACCAGTCAGATCCACGGACAACTGAACGCCAACGGTCAGGTGCATCTGGTCAATCCAAACGGTATTTTCATTGGCCCGAACGGGCATGTGAACACGGCTGGGTTTGTAGCCTCGACCCTGAATATCTCGGATGACGATTTCCTGAACGGGCGCTACCGCTACAACGGCAATGGCAACTCGGCTGCGGTTGAGAATGCCGGAACGATCTCGGTCGTACCCGGCGGCTATGCGGCGCTGATTGGGGGCAAAGTGTCCAATTCGGGCCTGATCCGTGTGCCTTTGGGCAAGGTGGGTCTTGGGGCCGGTGAAAAGGTCACTCTGGACGTGTCGGGCGACGGATTCCTGCAGGTTGCGGTGCCGTCGAACAGCGACGATGCCTCGATGGAGGCGCTGGTGTCCAACTCGGGCCGGATCGAGGCGGATGGCGGGATCGTCCACCTCAAGGCAGCAAGCGCGCGCAATGCGGCGCGGCAGGTGATCAACATGTCCGGCGTGATTGAGGCGCGCACGGTCGGCGGTGTGTCCGGGGCGGTGGTGCTGGGCGGCAGCGGCGGCGCGGTTGAGGTCAGCGGTCGCATCGATACCTCGGCCAAGACCCTTGTGGCCAGTTCGCCCCGCCCGGTGGCGCGCGGTCAGGATGGCGGATCGATCACCATCACGGGTGAGGCGATTGCACTGCGTGGTGCGACGCTGAAGGCCAGCGGGTCAGGTAATGGCGAGGGCGGCAACATCCGGGTCGGCGGAAACTATCAGGGCGGCGCTGGATTGCAGACGGCCCATTCGACCTATGTGGATGGCGACACCCGGATCATCTCGGACGGCGGCAACCGCGGCAATGGCGGTGAGATCATCATCTGGTCGGACGTTCTGACCGAGTTCCACGGCAACATCTCGGCCCGTGGCGGGGCGCAGGGCGGCAATGGCGGTTTTGCCGAAGTGTCGGGTAAGCAGGATCTGGTCTATCGCGGGCTTGCCGATCTGCGCGCACCAAAGGGAACGGTCGGACACCTGTTGCTGGACCCGACGAACATCACGGTTCCCGGCACCATCGACGTAGCAACGCTTGAGGCAAACCTTGCGAATGGAGACGTGACGCTGGATACGTCCGGGACGGGCCCGGATGTCGGCAACATCACGATCAACGCTGATATCGACTGGACGTCCGGTTTCGACCTGACGCTGCTTGCAGACAACAACGTCGTCTTGAACGGCGCGATCAACACCAATGGTGGCTTGATCATCGATGCAGTGGGCACGATCACCACCGGGGCAGGAGGCATCGTGAATGTGGGCGCATTCACCTTGCTGAACGGATCGTGGCAGCAGATTTCCAGCACCCTGCCATCCTTCTTTGCCGCCGATTTCACCATCGAATCCGGCGGCACCTTCCTACGGGTTCTTGGCGGGGCAGGGACGGCTGGCAACCCGTACCGGCTGACCGACATTTACGGATTGCAGGGGCTGGTTGGGTCCAGTCAGAACTTTGAGCTGGCAAACAACATCGATGCTTCGGTGACCTCAGGCTGGACGCGAGGGTTTGAGCCGATGGACTTCGACGGCACGCTCGACGGCAACCGATTTGCGATTGATAGCCTGTTCATCGACGATGCATTTGCCTTTGGTGGCATTTTTGGTGATCTGAACGGCACCGTTCGCAACCTGAGCGTTACCAATGCCGATGTCACCTCGGCCGAGGGCGGCATTCTGGCGGGATCAAACAACGGCACGATTTCCGGCGTCATGGTGTCCGGCAGCTATACCAGCACCGATTTTGAGGCAGGTGGCATTGCCGGGTTCAATACCGGGACCATCATCGACAGCTTTTCTACTGCCTCTGTGAGTGTGTTTACAATTGAATCAGACTTTGTTGTTGCGGGCGGTCTTGTCGGAGACAACTCGGGCTCGATCATCCGGTCCAACAGCTCGGGTGCGGTTCTGGGCACAACCGCCGGCGGACATGCTATGGGGGGACTGGTCGGGGTGAACTCGGGCTCGATTACCGATTCTTACTCAACCTCGGATGTATTTGGCGTCAATCTGACAGATGTGCAGACCTTTACAGCGACATTGGGCGGGTTGGTCGGCAGGAATGTCGGCGGAACGATTAACCGCACGTACTCAACCGGTAGTCTTGGTTTTTCAGGAATAAACACCCCGACGTTTGGCGGGTTGGTCGGCAGCAATTCCGGGTCGGTCGGCGCGTCCTTCTGGAACACCCAGACCTCCGGTCAAAGTTCCAGCGCCGGGGGCACGGGCCTGACCACCGCGCAGTTGCAAAATACCCAAAGCTTCTACAACCGTGCCTCGGCGCAGGGTTGGGATTTTGCCAATGTCTGGGCACCGGGCACCGGCAGCACGAACCCGGCGAACTACACCACGTCGCCGGTGGTCTTTGCCATCCCCAACCCGCTGGTCGTGGCGCAGGGGCAAACCGGCAGCGCAACGGCCACCGGTACCGTGGCAGGCGGCCCGTCGGTTTATCGCTTTGGCCCGGCTTCGGACAGTCTGAACACATCGCCGATCTTTGGATCGCCGAATTTCGCCAGCACGTCGCCCGGGACCACGACCTTTACGCTGAACACCTCGTCGCTGACCAGTTCCGGGGGGCAGGTCTATACGGTGGCGGCCTTGCCCGGTACGGCTGTGATCGGGGGCGGAACCACCATCGTCACCATCCCGCCGACGCCGACGATCAAGATCACGCCGACTGTGGACACGACAATTACCGGCGGTGGCAGTGGTGGCACGGTCACAACCACCGTCACCGAGGCTGAAACCGCGCTTGGTACTGTCGACAACGCCTCGCAGGATTTTGACGCCACGCTGTCGGCCTGTGCCTCGCAAGGGGCCGATGTCAGCGCCTATCTGGCCTGTCTGGCCGAGGCGATGGACGACTACGCCTCGGATCTGGATGCGATTGTCAGCGGTCTGCCGCCGGGGCTTGAATCCGTGGGTGACATCATTCGCGGCGCCAGCGCCGGTATTCGCGAAGCCGGCAATGACGCCAACCGCCGTCTGGCACTTGCAACCACCGCCGAAGAGCGCTCGGCGATCCGTCGTGAAGCAGTGCAGGAAGCCCGCCGCCAGATCCGTCAGGCGCAGCGCGAAATTCGCAAGGCGATCACATTGATACGAGCAACCGATCCGGAACTTGTCAGCGTCCAGAACCAGCAGGTAGAGTCGATCGTGGCGGCCGTTGGACAAGCCGAAATCGGCCTGAGCCGCGCCATCGGTCTGTAATCCTTCGGAGGCATAGCCTATGTTCGTGATCCGTCTTTGTGCGGCCTTTCTGGTGACGCTGATCAGTGCCTGCATGGCGCTGGCCGATAAACGCGTGGCCCTTGTGATCGGCAATTCGGACTATGCGTCCGTCAGCCCGCTGGACAACCCGATCAACGATGCCTCGGACCTGACCCTTGCGCTGGAAGGGTTGGGGTTTGACGTGTTTCTGGGGATGGATCTGACACGGGATGAGATGCTGTCGCTGGCGGAATCCTATGGCGCGACAGCGGCGGATTCGGATGTTTCGCTGTTTTTCTATGCCGGGCACGGGTTTCAGGTGGGGGGGCGCAACTATCTGGTTCCGGTCGATGCCAACCTGACCAGCGCGGCGGACATCCCTGAACAGACCGTTGCGATGGAAGAATTCGTTACCCGGATGGAAAGGTCCGACGGTATTCGCCTGGTGTTTCTGGATGCCTGCCGCGACAACCCGTTCGAGGATGCCGGGATCAGCGTCGATAACGGTCTGGCCCGCGTCGGCAGCGCAGCGGATTTCCTGTTCGCCTACGCCACCCAGCCCGACAACGTGGCTTATGACGGCACCGGTCGGAACAGTTTCTTCACCGAGGCTCTGCTGAGCCATATCTATACGCCGGGACAGGATATCTCTGACCTGCTGATCTCGGTCCGCAAGGATGTGCTGACCTCGACGGGCGGGCGGCAGATTCCGTGGGACAACTCGTCGCTGACGCGGCAGTTCCGTTTTGACAACAGCCCCGTAACGGCCTCGGAAGAGACGCTGTTGTGGCAGGTGGCGGCGAACTCGCAGGAACCGTCGCTGATGCAGCTTTATGTCGACCGCTATCCGCAAGGCGCGCATGTGAATGAGGTTGTGGCCTTTCTTGACCGCGCCGGGCAGGCGGGTCCGCAGACCCGCGCGCTGTCGGTTGAGGAAGAGGATGAACAGGCCGAGCGTCTGTGGAAACTGGCCCAACGCAGCCGGATGCGGCCTTTGCTGGAATTCTACCTTGAGCAATACCCCGATGGTGTCCATGTCGATCAGGCGCGACGGTTGATCGCGTCGGTGCCGCGCCCCGAAGACAGCACGCCGGGCGGAATTTGCGAGCGACTGGCGACCCACCCAAGGGACCGCACCGCCAGCATTCCCGGCGTGCCCTTCACCCGGTTGCAGGAAAACGCCCTGACCGCGATTCAGGCATGCAGCGCCGCCGCCGCACAATCGCCGGAGTTGTCGCATTACGTCGCCTTGCTGGCGCGGGCCACGATTGCCGCCGGGGATGTTGACCGGGCCGTGACCCTGTATAAGCAGGCCGCGGATGAGGGCGACTTGCGGGCCATGGTCTCGCTGGCGCAACTGCATGAAAGCGGCACCGGCGTGCCGCAGGACATGACCCGCGCGCTGGACCTGTATGAACAGGCCGCCGCCGGGGGCAGTTTCGATGCGATGATCAATCTGGCCGTCACCCTGTTCGAAGGCCAGATCGTGCCCAAGGACGAGGCGCGCGCCATTGCCCTGTTGCAACAGGCCGCTGACGGAGGTTCGGCCAAGGCCACTTTCAATCTGGGCGTTTTGGCGCAAGATGGGGCGGCGGGCGTACCTGCGCAAGCGCTTGGTTATTTCCAGAAGGCGGCACAGAACGGCGAGTATCAGGGTTATCTGGCCGCCGCCATTCTGCTGGACGAAGGGCGCGGCATCCCGCGCGATCCGCAGGAGGCCGCGCGTATGCTGCTGCGCGGTGCGGCCGAGGATAACGGCGCGATCCTCGATCAGCTCTCGCTCGCCTCGGACCAGTGGTCACGCGACACGCTGATGGAGGTGCAGAAATTCTTGCAGACCGCTGGTTACTACAACAGCACCATTGACGGTGTACCGGGGCCGAACTTTGTCGAGGCTCTGCGCCAATGGCGCAGTGGCGGGTTCGACCCGGTCATTCTGGCCGCGAACTAGACGCCAAGCCCCGCCCGGCAGGGTGGGATCAGTTCACCGGAACAAACTCGATCCGGCGGTTGCGGCGTTTGCCCTCTGCCGTGTCATTCGAGACCACGGGACGGGTTTCGCCATAGCCCACTGTCACCAGACGTTCGGGCGCAATGCCTTTTTCGACAAGGTAGGTGTTCACCGCACGGGCGCGACGCTCGCTGAGGGCCAGGTTGTCCGCATCCGATCCGTCACTGTCCGTATGACCGCCGATTTCGATCTTCAGCTCGGGGCAGCGATCCACGATGTCATAGAGATTGGTCAACAGCGGGATCGAGTCAGTTTTCAGCCGCGCACTGCCCGAATTGAAATAGATATTGCCGGTGCGCGACAGGATTTCCATCCGGCCCTCACAGGCGGTGCGGTCCAGATCGCCCTTGGTTTCCAGCGCGGCCGCACCCGGCGTGGCCGACACAAGTTCCAGTTGCGGCGGTGTACCCGCCTTGGCGCGGTCGAAGACAAAGCCGAAGCTGACAAAACCAAAGGGCAGGATATCGACGCCAGCAGCCTCTTGCAGCTTGCCACGGCCTTCTTCCAGATTGAAATCGGGCAGGGCGATGGCAATCGGCGTCGTGTTCGCCACTGCCACCCGGTCATTATCGACCAGAGTGATCGCCACCTGCGCCACGCTGTCCTTGGTCACGCCATGCAGGGTCAGCCGATAGGGCAGATCGATGATCTTGTGGCGGGACTGATGCAGATCGACCAGTTGTTCGGGCGGCAATTGGGCGGTGATCACGGCCTCGGGGAAGTTGAAGGTCTCGAAAAACAGAAACCGCATCCGCACGTTGCGCAGGTCGATCTTGGTATCGACACTGTCCATCTGCACCCGGATATCTGCCGCCCCGTCCGGGCCGATCACACCCGACAATGTGGCAAACCCGGAATTTTCGGCGACCGAGTTCTTTTTCACTGACAGGAATTGCAGTTCCGAGGCTGCGGCATCCAGTTTCCAGCCATGTTCGAACGGATCCACGTTTTGTGCCCACGCGGATTGTGCGATCAGCACCCCGGCTATCGCAGAAACGAGTCGCATCAGGGTTGAATGCGGCATGTGTGAACCTCTTCCTATTCTTGATACCTTTTTCGGGATATGGCAGGGCGTGGCCATAAGAAAGCCCAAAAAGGTTTGTAAGGGATTTCCGGGTTGAATGATGCCCAGGGATCACGGGCGAAGGCCGAAGATTAGGATCAAGGAACCAGACGTGCTTGGACTGTGCAGAATACTGATTGCGATCTTCGCGATGACGTGGGCGGCAACGGCCATGGCCGAGCCGCGCATTGCGCTGGTGGTCGGCAATTCCGCTTATGGTTCGGTCTCTGCGCTGGACAACCCGGTCAATGACGCGCGTCTGATGGCCGAAAAGCTGGAAGGGCTGGGGTTCGAGGTCCGGCATCTGTCCGACAGCAATCAGATCGATATGAAGCGCGCCATTTCCCAGTTCGGGCGCGATCTGCGGCGCGGTGGTGAGGATGCGGTCGGTCTGTTTTATTACGCAGGCCATGGCGTGCAGTCCTTCGGGTCGAACTATCTGCTGCCGGTGGATGTGTCGCTGGACGACCCGGCGGATCTGGACCTGATGGCCGTCGAGGCGCGCTCGGTCCTGCATCAGATGGCCTCGGCCAACAACAAGACAAACATCGTGATTCTGGACGCTTGCCGGAATAACCCGTTCGAAGATCTGGCCGATATGGACGACAATGGTCTGGCCGAGATGAAGGCGCCCACCGGCACCTTTCTGGCCTATGCGACCGATCCCGGTGGCGTTGCGCTGGATGGTGAGACCGGTAACAGTCCCTTTACCCTGAGCCTGGCCAAACATATCGAAACGCCCGGCATGGCGATTGAGCAGCTGTTCAAGAAGGTCCGGGTCGAGGTTCTGGACCAGACGCGCGGCTTGCAGACGCCGTGGGATACCTCGTCCCTGACGCAGGATTTCGCGTTTTCGCTGGAGACTGAAACCCGGATCGTTCAATCTCAGCAAAGCGAAGAGGAACAGTGGCAGCAGGCCGTGAACTCGCGCGATCCGGTGCAGATCATGCTGTTCATGCGCAGCTTTCCCGAAAGCGTCCACGCCGACAAGGCCAGCGATCTGTTGCAGGTTGTTCTGGCCGAATCCTTCGGCACCGCCCTGACGCCCCCAACCCCCGAGGCGGAGCCCGAAGTGGCCGATGCCAATGAAACCGACCGTCTGATGTTCGAACTGGCACAGGTGGACGATTCGATTCATTCCTACGAGGTTTACCTGCACAGCTTCCCGGACGGCGCGTTTTCGGATCAGGCCATCGAACGGCTGGCGGCGCTGCAGTTGCAGGGCGAGACAATGACTCGCAAGGCCGAGCCCAACGTGAAGGCCCCCGATACCCAGACCACCGGCACCATCGACGCCTCGGCTGCGGTGACGATGCAGTCGGTCCTGACCTTCGGAAACTCGCATGTGCGCGGCAAAACGATTGAAGAGCTGGTCGCAGGCTCACCGCAATTCCCACCTATCGAGGGGCTGCCGGATGAACTGTGGAAGAACCAGAACTGTTCGAACTGTCACCAATGGACCGCTGACGCGCTGTGCGAACAGGCGCAGACCTATGTCAAACGTCCGGCAGCAGGCAACGTGGCCAAACAGCATCCGTTCGGCGGCGGGTTGAAGGTCAATCTGCGCCGTTGGGCAATTGACGGGTGCCAGGGCTGAGCGTCCTTGGATTGCGCCCTAAAAACACCATTTGCAAATCCTGAGCAAATTAGTCGTATAACCCACGGCTCAGTCAGATCTTTCGGAATCACGCCCGGCCTTTACGAACTCAGCCCGCCTATCAGCCCGTGCGCGAAAGGAGCGCTCTATGACGCTTGCATCCTTCGCCCCGACGGATGGCCGTCTGGACGCGACTGGCCGCTTGCCGCTAGATGGTTTTTGAGACCGGCTTGCCGCAATGGGTTTCGCAGCAAGCCAACGTCTGGGTTGCTAACGCTCAGCTATGGACCTCGATCTTGCAGATCGACATCTCTTCGACCTCATCCCAGTCGATTTCAAGACCCAGCCCGGCACCGCCCGAGGCGTTGATGTAGCCGTCAGCGTCAACCTCGATCCGGCCAAGCGCGTCGACCTGAAAGTCGGCATAGGGCACCGGCATTTCGAAATAGTCGCAATTGTCGTAGGCCAGCATCAGGTGCAAGTTCGCCGCCATCGACAGGGCGCAGCCCCAGCTTTGGAACTCGACGTTGAAATTGTTGGCCTCGGCCAGCGCCATGACCTTGCGCGACGGCGTGATGCCGCCCGCGGTGGTGGCGTCGATGCGCACTCCGTCCCAGCAATCATGCCGCATGGCGTGGGCGATGTTCGGCAGGTCCACGATGGTGTTGCCGCCCGGCAGGATCGGCAGTTCGGTGCGGCGGCGCAGCTCGCGATAGCCGTCCAGATCGTGATCGGGGAAGGGCGCTTCGAGCCAGACATAGCCCATTTCATGCATCGCGCGGGCCACTTTCAGCGCGCCCTTGTGGCTGTAATAGGCGTCGGCGTCGAACATGAAATCCAGCCCCTTGTCGCCATGGGCGGCATGGACGGCGCGCATCATGTCGATATCGGCGTTGGGCTCGCATTTGTAGTGGAACTTGAAGGCGCCAAAGCCCTGTTCGCGCAGCTCGTCAATCAGATCGACATAAGGCTCCGGCCCGTCGAAAACCTGGGTCGAGGCATAGGCCTTAACCCGATCGCGCGCGCCGCCGAGGAACATATACAGCGGCATGTCCGCCCGTTTCGCGGCCAGATCCCACATGGCGATGTCCAGCCCGGCGATCGAGGTGTTGGGGATCGACAGGCGGCGCAGCTGCATCCATTTCCAGATATCCTCGCGGCGCAGCGCTGCACGGCCCAGCAGCCCTTTGAGCAGCGGGCGCATCCCTTCGGCCACGGCGCGGTCGAAATCATGTTCGGTGCAGGAAAACACACCGCCCGCACCCTCATACCCGTCCGAGGTGGTGATTCTGGCGATTGTATTGGTCGTCAGCAGTGCGGGTATGGTCGGCGACCATGAGAATTTGGGGATTCCGGTCTTGACCACATAGACCTGGATTCTTTCGATCTTACCAAAACGATCTTCTGTCATTTCAGCCATTTGCGCGCCCTCGGATGCGGGGGTTGAGGTTGAATTGCGTTCCTACGCTCTACTCAACTATGTCAAAGACTATTGACGATCAATAGATATATCAGTTAATGCGCCAAAAATCGATCACCGCCCAAATGGCAGTCAGTTGTAGAGGAGACCGCAGATGGCCAGCTTTGAATCGCAGTGGCAGAGCACCTATAAGGACAGCGCGGACAGCACTCTTCCCGTGTTCGCCGATGTCGATGTTGTTGTCGTCGGCGGTGGGGCCGCCGGTGTTGCGGCGGCTGAAACGCTGGGGCGCAAGGGGCGCTCGGTTCTGGTGATCGAACGCTATGGGTTCTGTGGCGGCGAGGCCGTGGCAGGCCTGTCCGGTACGATTTGCGGCATGTTCCTGTCGACCGAAAACGAAAAGGCCGCGCCCGAGCAGGTGGTCTTTGGCTGGGCCGAGAAATTCCGCGCCGCGCTGGAAAGCCGCAATGGCGTCAGCGGGCCGCAACGCTATGGCAAGACCTTCACCGTCACCCACGACCCGCTGGTCTGGCGCGAGGTTGCCGACGGTTTCCTGCGCGAGGCGGGCGTTCAGATCCTGTATCATTCGCAGGTCGTCGGCGTGCTGATGGAGGGCGACGCGTTTGGCGGCGTCATTGTGAACTCGAAGTCCGGGCTGGCGCAGGTGCGGGCCAAGCGGATCATCGACGCGTCGGGGGATGGTGACGTGATCCACCGTGCCGGTTTTGCCACCACCAAGGGCAACAACGGCGCAATCCAGAACCCGACCATGATCTTCCGCATGGGCGGCATCGACGTGGATCGGTTCTGTGATTACTGGGGCGAGGATACGATCAGCCCGCAAAAGGTGATCGACAAGCTGATCGCCGCCGACAACGAAGGTTCGCGCCTGCCGCGCAAGAAGATCTGGATTTTCCCGACCACCCGCCCGGGCGAGCTGATGGTGAACGCCACCCGCATTCTGGGCTTTGACGGGCGCGATCTGGATGTGACCAACCCGGTTGACCATTCCGAGGGCGAGTTGGTCGCCCGCCTGCAGGTGCGCGAATACGCGAACTTCCTGCGTCAGCACATTCCGGGCTGCGAAGAGGGCTATGTCAACGACACCGGGGTCGAGATCGGCATCCGCCAGACCCGTACCGTGACCGGCATCGCCACCCTGACCAATGACGCTGTGCTGGGCCGGGGCAAATCGCCCGACGCCATCGCCGCCTCACCCTGGCCGATCGAGCTGCATTCCGGCACCAAGCCCAAGGTCGAGTGGCTGTTCGATGACACCTACGAAATCCCCTATGGCACGCTGGTGCCGGTGCAGGGCGAAAACATCATCGTCGCGGGCCGCTGCCTGTCGGCCGAGCATGAGGCGCTAGCCTCGGCCCGTGTGACCGCGCAGTGCTTTGGCTATGGCCACGCTGCCGCGCTGGCGACCGATCTGTCGATCAACGAAGGTATCGCCATCCGCGACATCAAGGGTGCCGATATCCGCACCCTTCTGAACCAAGAGGGCGCGCGCCTGTAACCGCGCCTTCGGTGCCGTCCCGGTATGCGCTTTGGGGCCGTCGTTTGGCTCCGAAGCATTCCGGACGGCGGCTGACCAAGGCGTCCCGGGATCAGCCCATGGCAGGGCGCAGGTCGATGGTCGCCCTGGCAAATTCTTCAAGGTAATCGATCAGCGCATGGGATGCAGCGCAGGCTGCCGTCCGGTCGCCAGAGCTGACGGCGCGCAATATCGCGGCGTGCAGACCGGCGGCCTTCTGATAATCGTCAAAGGTCGCGTTGAAGAACCAAAACCGTCGCGACAGGCCCTGAACCGGGCGCATTGCGCGGATCAGATAGGGGTTCTCGGCTGCATCCGTCAGCGCCTCATGCGCCGTGCGCAGGGTTTTCAGAAAATCGGTCCGGTTTTCCACATTCTGCGCCATGCGGGGCAGGTCGTCGGCCAGAGCGGCCAGTTCCTTGCGCTGATGGTCCGAGGCATTGTCACAGGCGGATTCGACACAGATTGCCTCGACCGCGCGGCGGACCTTCAGCAGTTTGAGCTGATCGCCCGCGCTGATCTGCGGAACCTGAATGCCGCGGCGCGACTGAACCTCGAGCATACCTTCATGTGCCAGCTTCTGCAGCGCCTCGCGGACCGGAGTGCGCCCAAGGTTCAACATCTCGCCCAATTCGCGTTCGGTATACAGGCCGCCGGGGGTCAGCTGGCCGATAACCACCATCGCCTCCAGCGCTTCATACGCCTTTTCCGTATCTGTCACACCAAACTCCGATCAATTCATATATCAGGGTCAGCCCTTATTATGCCAAGCCGTCCTCTTCTGCCAGTTCAGAGTCCAAAGGCGTGCAGTCATGGCTTTTCGGTTTCCTCGCGCAGCCAGTTCAGGAACGTCTCGCGCGCTGGGGTCATTGCATGCGGGGACGGAGGGAACAGGTAATACCCTTCGACCTGTTTGACCGACGCCTCGAAAGGCCGGACCAAATGCTCCTTTGCCAGCAGATCGGACACCAATGTGTCATGGGCCATTGCCATCCCGGCATTGTTGAGCGCCGCCGTGATCGAAATCACGTAGGTCGAGGCCAGATTGACATTTCCGGATCTGCTGAACGGGATGTTGCTGGCCTTGCTCCAGGCATCCCATGTTCCGGTTGTTCCGGCACAATCGAACAGAACCGCCGTATTCAGGTCTATGTTCCCGCCTTGATAGCCGGGTGTGCAGACCGGAAAGAAATTGTCGGTGGACAAGCGTTCGGCGGACTCGAGCATTTCCTCGGGCCGTCCAAACCGGATTTCCATCGCCGCCTGTGATGCGTGACGCTCGGGGTCCCAGATCGGGGTCACAATATCGAGAACAAGCCATGGATAGCGCGCATAAAGCCGGTGCAAGCGCGGGGTCAGCCAGAAGACGGAAAACGCCATGTTGCACTGCACGCGCACGATCTCGCCGCTGGGAGAGCCGGTAAAGGCACGGGTCCCGCTGGCGATCAGGGCAAAGGCTTCGCGGATGCTGGGCAGATAGTTCGCGCCATCCTCGGTCAGCTCTAACACTCTGGTTTTGCGGATAAATAAGTCCCGGCCCAGATAAGCTTCGAGGTTTCGCACATGCTGGCTGACCGCTGATTGCGTCAGCCCAAGTTCATTGGCCGCGCGGGTGAAGTTCAGATGACGAGCGCTTTCTTCAAAGGCGCGCAGCCATGTCAGCGGGGGAAGGCCCGAGGCCGGGTCGATCATTCGCGATCACTCCATTAATTTTTCTAATAGTATAGCCAAAGATTCATCATTTGTCACCAAAGCCCATCCTGAGGCATCTCTTTTTGAATTCAGGAGGAGAGGGCCAATGCTGCAAACCGCGCATAGCGAAAACCTATCACACTGGGCGGAACGGGCGGATCTGGCGGCAACGTTCCGCTGGACGGCGCGGCTGAACATGCATGAGGCGGTCGCCAATCATTTTTCCCTGGCGGTCAATGAGGACGGAACCCGGTTCCTGATGAACCCCAACCAGATGCATTTCAGCCGCATCCGGGCGTCGGACCTGTTGTTGCTGGATGCGAACGACCCCGAAACGCTGGACCGTCCCGGCGCGCCGGACCCGACGGCGTGGGGGCTGCACGGTTCGGTCCATCGCGGTTGCCCGCATCACCGCTGTCTGATGCATGTGCATTCGATCTATTCCACCGTTCTGGCCTGTCTGGCCGACAGCACCCTGCCGCCGATCGACCAGAACACCGCGACCTTCTTCAACCGCTATGTGGTCGATGAGCATTTCGGCGGGCTGGCTTTCGACGACGAAGGCGCGCGCTGTGCCGCCGCCCTGCAGGACCCGAAAAAGAAGGTCATGATCATGGGCAACCATGGCGTTCTGGTCATGGGCGACAGCGTCGCGGACACGTTCAACCGTCTCTATTACTTCGAGCGCGCCGCCGAGACCTATATCCGCGCGCTGCAATGCAATGTGCCGCTGCGCGTCCTGTCGGACGAGATCGCCGAGAAGACCGCGCAGGAACTGGAAGACTACCCCGGTCAGGCAGAACGCCATCTGGCCGAACTGAAAGCCATTCTGGACCACGAAAACGACGACTACGCGAGCTGAGATCATGCCAGACTACGTCCCAACGAATGCGGCTTCTTCCGGCGTCAAGCTGGACAAGAAGACCCTGAAATCCATCGCTGCCCGGTCTGATCGTCCGGGCCTGATCTATCTGGCCAAATGGGCGGTGGCCCTTGGCCTGACCGGCGTGCTGGTCTGGTTCAGCCTCGGTACGCTCTGGGTCTGGCCCGCCATGTTTGTGCATGGCATCGTGCTGACCGTGCCCGCCTATTCCTTTAGCCACGAAGCGGCGCATGGCACCGCCTTCCGCACCCGCTGGCTGAACGAGACCGTTCTGTGGGTCACATCGCTGCTGTACATGGAAGAGCCGCTGCACCGGCGTTACACCCACACCAACCACCACACGCATACATGGCATGTGGGCAAAGACAGCCAGATGCCGTTTGACACGCCGATGGGCTTTGGCGGCTGGATGACCGAGATCACCGGCTTTGGCCTGCTGCGCTTTCACATGCAGGTGTTCTGGCATCTGGCCATCGGTCACTACACCGACACCATGAAAATGGTGACGCCCGAGAACGAGTTCGCGAAGATGACCCGCAACGCGCGGATCATGCTGGCGATCTATGCGCTGATCGCAATCGCGCCCTTCGTTGGCATCTGGTGGCCCATCTGGTTCATCGTGATCCCGCGCATCATGGGTGCACCCGTCATGCTGCTGTTCACCCTGATCCAGCATGTGGAATTGCAGGAAAACTCGCCCTCGATCCTGGACAGCACCCGGTCGTTCCGGGGGCACTGGCTGGCCAACTTCCTCTACATGAACATGAACAACCACGTCGAACATCACCTCTATCCGCAGGTGCCGTTCCACGCCCTGCCGAAACTGGCCGAGGCGGTGCAGGATCAACTGCCCGAACCCGACCCTGGGTTCCTGCGCACCAATTGGGAGGTCTTCGTGGTCACGCTGCGCCGTTCGCTGGGCCTGTCGACCAAGGCGGGTTCCATCCGGCAGGCCCCTCATATGATCACCAGCGGCGGGCCGATCGAGCGTGTCGCGGAAAGGACAATGTAAATGAAGCGCATCTACGATTTCAGTCGTAACCCTGCGGTCCGCAACTATACGGTTGCGGACCTCAAGGCACTCAAGGGGTCGGGCAAAAAACTGTCGATGGCAAACCCGGCGGACCGGGACCAGATCACCGCCTGTGTCGAGGCGGGGATTGACCTGTTCGTGGTCGGCACCGATCAGATGGAAGACGTGCGCGAACTGGCCCCGGCGCATTTCACCGGCGCGGGCTCAAGCTGGGCGCAGTTCGGATCAGACGATGAGATCGTCGCCCACGCCTATGAGGCGATGCGGCACGGGGCGGATATGTACTATACCCTGCGGTCCTTCGACGTGATGGAGCGTATGGCCAGCGACGGCATCCCGGTGCAAAGCCATATCGGCCTGATCCCCACCTTCAGCCACCATTGCGGCGGCCTGCGCGCCTTTGGCCGCAAAGCGGATGAGGCGATACAGGTCTGGAACACGCTGAAACGCATGGAAGATGTCGGCGTCTTCGCGGTCGAGGTCGAATGTCTGGCCGAAGAAGTGCTGGAAGCGGTGAACGACAAAACCTCGGTCGTCACCTTCTCGCTGGGCTCCGGCATGGCGGGCGACGCGATCTTTTCCTTTGTGGCGGATATCTGTGGCGAGGCCAGCGAAGAGGACAAGCCGCCGAAACACGCCTATGCCTTTGGACAGGTGGGCCGTCTGCACAAGCAGATCCACGAAGAACGCGTGGCCGCCTTGGGTGAATACCACCGCGAAGTCACGGCGGGCAACTTCCCCTATCCGCAAACCAACATCTCAATGCATGCGGGCGAGAAAGAGAAATTCCTCGAAGCCCTCGAAAAATGGACGCCGACCCATCAATGAACGACGCCACCGACTATAGCCAGGCCTTCGCCGCCAAGCCCCAGCCGCTGACGCTTGAACAAGCCGCCTGGATCACCCCCCCGATGCAGGCCGTCGATACCGAAGGGATGATCGACGTGCCCCGGATGCGCCGGTATCGCCAGAACCGGCTGCGCGAACAGATCAGGGCGCAAGGCCTTGATGCGATCATTCTGGTCGAGCCGCTGTCGATCCGCTACGCCACCGGCGTGCGCAATTGTACCCTGTTCCAGATGCATATTCAGGCCGGGTATCTGTTCATGCCCGCCGAGGGGCCGGTGGTGTATTTCGACTCGGAACCGGGTCGGAATACAGGCAGCACGCTGGAGACCATCGACGAGATCCGGGACGATCTGCTGCCGCTTTCCTATATGTTCGCAGGTCCGCGCCATGACGAATGGACGCGCAAATGGGCCGATCAGATGGATGATCTGATCCAGAAACATTGCGGCCCGGGCAAACGGAAAATCTCCATCGAACGCGCCGGTTTCCATGCCGAGCAGGCGCTGGTCGACAAGGGCCACACTGTGTCGGATGTTGCCCCGGTTCTGGCCCATGCCCGCAAGATCAAATCGCCCGAGGAAATTCTGGCGATGAACCTGACCATTGCGGTGGCCGAGGATGGCATGACCCGGATGCGCGACAACCTGCGTAACGGCGTGACGGAGCAGGAACTGTGGGCACATATGTGGTCGGCCCTGATCGAGGGTGGCGGTGAATGGCTGGATTACCGCCTGCTGGCCTCGGGCGAGCGGACGAACCCGTGGCAGCAAGAGGCATCATCGCGCATGATCCGCGCCGGTGATCTGGTGGTGTTCGATTGCGGCATGGTCGGGCCGTTCAGCTATGGCGCCGATATTTCACGCGCCTTCCGCTGCGGGCCGGGTCGGTCGTCTGACTATCAGAAAAGCCTGTATACCATGGCCCATACCGAGGTGATGGAAAACACCAAGCTGGTTCAAAGCGGTGCGGCCTATTCCGACATCGCGCTGAACCGCCACCTGCCGCCTGCGGGCTTTGGCGATCAGCCTTACCCCTGCATGATGCACGGGCTGGGCATGGCCGATGAATGGCCGGTGATCCTGCATTCCCCCGACCACCCGGAATTTTATGACGGCGAGCTTGAGCCCGGCATGGTGATCTGTGTCGAAAGCTATATCGGCGAGGTTGGCGGGGTCGAGGGTGTGAAACTCGAAGACATGGTGCTGGTCACGGAAAGCGGACCCATAACCCTGTCGCGTTACCCCTTTGAAGAAGAACTGATGACGAAAGAGGTCTAGGCACATGAGCGACTGGATTGAAGCCTGCAGCACGGATGACATCGACGAGGAAGACCTGATCCGCTGGGATCACGGCGGTCAGACCTATGCGATCTACAACACCGAAAAAGGCTTTTTTGCCACCGATGGCCACTGCACCCACGAAGAACAGCATCTTGAGGACGGTCTGGTCATCGACTGCGTGATCGAGTGCCCGCTGCATGGCGGACGTTTCGACATCTGCACCGGCAAGGCGCTGTCCGCGCCCTGTACCGAGGACCTGAAAACCTATCCCGTCAAAATCGAAAACGGTCACGTTTTTGTGCAGCTCGGATGACGCGCGCGGCTGATGACCTGTCGCTTCCATGCGGCGGGCCCATCAGCCAGCAACTAAGAAAACTAAGTCTACAGGAGGAGAAACATGAAACCACCCCTAATGGATCTGCCCATTAAGGTCGCAGATAGCGGCTTTTATCGAGGGTTTACAAAGGACGTAACCGTCTCGGCCAAATTGATCGTGGGCATCATTATCATCTGGGCTGTGGCCTTCCCTGATAATGCTGCCGCCTTTCTTGGCGGGATAAACTCGTTCATTCTGTCCACGTTCAACTACTGGTACGTCTACGCCATGGCGTTCTACGTGCTGACCTGTCTGGCGCTGGCGGTCTGGCCCGCATCCGGGCGGCTGAAACTGGGCCTGGACGATGACAAGCCCGAGTTCTCGAACTTCTCATGGTTTTCGATGATGTTCGGTGCCGGGATCGGCATCGGGATGCTGACCTTTGCGACAGCCGAGCCCATCTATCACTTCAAGTCCAACCCCTCGACCATCATGGGTCTGACCGAAGGCGAAACGCTGGGCAACGTGCGTGACGCCTATATCTGGTCGTTCACCCATTGGGGCGTGGCGGCTTGGGCCTCTTACGCGGTTGTCGGCCTGTCGCTGGGCTATTTCTCGTACCGTCGCGGCCTGCCGCTGACCATCCGTTCGGGTCTGACCCCGATCTTTGGCAAGGCGCTGTCCGGTCCGCTGGGCCACCTGGTTGACGTTGTGGCGGTTGTCGCAACCATTCTGGGTATGGCGCAAACGCTGGGCTTTGGCGTCGATCAGTTCGTGTCCGGCCTGTACCGGATCGGCTTTGGCGAATGGCTTTATACCGTTGATGCCGAAGGAACGCGCACCGTGTCCAAGGCGGCGATCATCTTCTCGCTGTTCGTGATCATGGGCGCCTCGACCCTGTCGGCGCTGTCCGGTGTGGGAAAAGGCATCAAGTGGCTGTCGAACCTGAACATGGGCCTCAGCTTCTTCCTGTTGGCCTTCTTCCTGATCTTCGGCTCGACCTTCTTTGGTCTGCAGGCGCTGGTTGTCGGGATTTTCGACTATATCACCAACTTGCCATGGATCCTGTTCAACGTCTGGAGCAGCGATGGCGTCGAAGGCTCGGTGGCCGATCAGCTGGCCAGCTGGCAGGGTGGCTGGAACATCTTCTACTGGGCGTGGTGGATCGCATTCGCGCCGTTTGTGGGCCTGTTCCTTGCCCGCGTTTCGCGCGGTCGTACCGTGCGTGAATACGTGATCGGCGCGATGTTCATCCCCGGCCTGATGTGCTTTGTCTGGTTCTCGATGGTTGGCGGCACCGCCATTGATCTGGAACTGAACGGCGATGCCAACCGCGCCATTCTGGATGCCGGTCAGGCGGATCAGCTGTTCGCCATGCTGGGCGTGATGCTGAGCGAGGGTATGGCCTGGGTCATGTCCCTGGTCGTCATGGTCCTGCTGCTGACCTATCTGGTCACTACGGCGGACTCGGGCGTTCTGATCATCAACACGATCAACGCAGCCGGTGACGAAGGCCCGAAAGCCCGCCCGCACATCCTGTTCTGGGGTGTTGCCATGGCGCTGGTTGTCGGCGGTCTGATCATCGCGGGCGGCTTGTCGGCGATCCAGACGGCCATGGTGATCGGAGCACTTCCGTTCAGCCTTGTGATGGTTCTGATGGGCATCTCGGTCCTGAAGGCGATCTACAAGGATGGCAAACGCCAGGCCGCAGGTGTGAAAAGCACCGTAAACGACGAAGTTGCCGCCGAATAACGCGGCATAAAGATATGGGCCGCCGGTTTCGGCGGCCCATTTTTCCCGGTTAAAGGGCGGCAATAGTCCGAACCTTTGGTGCCAGAGAATGGCCTTCTCATCCCAGCCAGTGCAAACGCCCCCTCAGGTCTGACCCTGCAACCAATCGGAAAACAGCCGGGCGGTTTCGGTTTCAACAACGTGATGCGGTCTGAACAGGAAATAGCCGTAGTCGGACAGCACAATATCTGACAGCCGGGCCAATCTGCCAGTGCCCAGTTCGTCGCTGACAAGATCATCCATCAAGGCGATGCCCTGACCGTCGATCACAGCCTGCGCCCGCACGTTCGGGTCCGGCACAATCAACGCGTCCCGCCTGGTTTGCAGGGGCAGGCCCGCCAGGGTCAACCACTCGGACCAGGCGTTGCTGTCGTCGCGATCCCGCAGCAGCGTCAAACGCGAGATTGCGTTCCCGATGCCCAATTGTGCGACCAGTTGCGCGGCTTCCGCATTGCCAACTGGGAACGATCGGATGGGCATGAATGGCGTGACCACGCCGTCCTGCCAGTTTCCGTTGCCCCAGCGAATGGCCAGATCGACATCCTGCAACTCGTGCCCCGAGAACTGCACCATGGGTTGAATTCGCAGCTGGACGTCCTGATGGCTTTGCATGAAGGACATCAGCCGGGGCGACAGCCAGCGTGCCGCGAAATAGGTCGAAACGCCAACAGTCAGGGTTTTCGATGTTGTGCCCTTGAGGGCAAGCAATCCGGCCTCGATCCCCTCGTAATGCGTCTGGCAGGCGGCCAGGACCTTTAGCCCTTCGCCGGTCAAAGCCACCCCGCGCGGCGTGCGCCGAAACAAGGCCATGCCCAGATCACCTTCCAGCGTTTTGATCTGATAGCTGATGGCCCCCTTGGTCATGTTGAGCGCCTCGGCGGCGTCAGAGAAACTCGGGTAGCGGGCAATTTCGACAAACTGCCTGAGAAGATCGTGATGGCGGAACAGGGTGCGCATAGTTTTTCGTACAAAATTCTTGAACGCATGGGAAAGAAAAACTCGATTTTCAAAGCCTGATCGCCATGCATAGCTGGTTCTGTTCCTACTGGTCGGAGGGATGACGTTGGGCAGGTTGAACGCATCGGGTTTGTCAGGCGATCGCGGCAGGATGCGTCGCGGGCGTTTGTCGCGCCATAACACGCCGCCCGAGGTTCAGCCGTTTCAGGGACGCAAGATTCCGCCATACGCATTGCTGAACGAAGCCGCGCTTGCCCGGATCGAGGATCAGGCGGACTGGATTCTGGACAGGATCGGGGTCGAGTTTCGCGGCGACCAGACGGCGCTGACCTACTTCTCCGAGGCGGGTGCCCGTGTCGAAGGTGAGCGGGTGCGGTTCAAGCCGGGTCATGCGCGCGCGCTGTGTGCCACCGCCCCCGAAGAATTCCTGCTACATGGCCGCGACCCAAAGCACACCGTCACATTGGGCGGTGACAATGTGGTGCTGATGCCCGGCTATGGCTCACCCTTTGTCAGCGATCTGGCGAGCGGTCGGCGTTATGCCACGCTGCAGGATTTCCGGAACTTCGTGAAGCTTGCCTATCGCTCTCAGGCTTTGCACCATTCCGGCGGGACAGTGGTCGAGCCGACGGATGTGCCGGTCAACAAGCGTCATCTGGACATGATGCTGGCGCATCTGACCCTTTCGACCAAACCGTTCATGGGATCGGTCACCGCACCAGAGCGCGCCAAAGACAGTATCGAAATGGCGCGGCTGGTCTTTGGGCGCGACATGATGGATCGCCATGCGGTGATGCAGGCCAATATCAACGTGAATTCGCCGTTGATCTATGATCACACCATGTCCGGCGCGTTGCGCGTCTATGCCGAGGCGAACCAGTGCGTCTGTGTTTCACCAGCGATCTTCGCCGGAGCCATGGGGCCGCTTTCCCCCGCGGCTGTGGCGGCGCAGACTTTGGCCGAGGCGATGGTGGGGATTGCGCTGGCGCAGCTTGTCCGGCCCGGTTGCCCGGTGGTGTTCGGCTCGTTTCACTCGACAATGAACCTGCGCAGCGGCGCGCTGACCTTCGGGTCGCCCGAGGCCAACATGACCACCATGGCGCTTGGCCAGCTGGGCCGCAGGCTTGGCGTGCCCGTGCGGTCCGGCGGCGGTCAGATCACGGCCTCAAACGCACCGGACGGGCAGGCGATGCAGGACAGCGTTGGCGCGATGTGGGCGACGCTGTTGTCGGGGGCGCATCAGGTCTGGCACGCGGCGGGCTGGCTCGAAGGTGGGCTGGTGATGTCCTATGAGAAATTCATCATGGATCTCGACCACTGCGGCGCGATGCTGAAACTGTTGCAGGGGTTTGATACCGATGACGAGGCGTTTGGCCGCGATGCCTATTTCGAGACCGGGCCGGGCGAAAACTTCCTGTCGACCAGTCACACGCTGCGCCACTACACCTCGGCCAATTACGAGCCGCAGATCGCGGATGCGGGCCCATATGAGACCTGGGTCGAGAACGGAGCGTTGACCGCGGATCAGCGCGCCTCGGCCCGCTGGCGGCAGATGCTGGACGACTACGAACACCCTGAAATGAAACCCGGTAGTCGCGCCGCGCTTGCGGCGTTCGTTTCCGAACGCAAGGCGGCAATGCCGGATGAATGGCATTAGAAAGGACCGAAAATGACCGAAGAGCTCAGCCGAACATCTGCCCTGGCATCCCGACACAGGGCGCTTGGGTCGGGGTTGGAGGACTGGAACGGCATGGGCACCGCCTGGACCTATGACACCGACCCCAATGATGAACATGACGCGGTACGGGAACGGGCAGGCATGTTTGACATGTCGCCGTTGAAAAAGGTCTTTGTGCGCGGCCCCGATGCGCAAGCGGCGCTGGATCATCTGACTACACGCGATCTATCGAAACTTGCACCGGGCAAGGCAGCCTATCTGTGCGTGCTGACCGATCAGGGCGGGATCGCGGACGATGCGATCGTGTCGAACAATGGCGGGGACGAATGGATGATCGTGCATGGCTCGGGCGACACGATGGCCTTGCTTGCGGCGTCGGCCAAGGGGCGCGACGTCGAGGTCGAGTTTACCGACGATCTGCATGATCTGTCGGTGCAGGGTCCGGCCGCGCTGGAGATTCTGAACGCCCATACGGATATTGACCTGACCGGGCTTGCCTATTTCGAACACGCCACCGCAAATCTGTTTGGCCATCCCTGCCGGATCTCGCGCACCGGATATTCCGGCGAACGCGGGTACGAGGTTTTTGCGGATGGCGCAGTGATTGGGGACATCTGGGACAAACTGGTCGATGCCGGCGTGATGCCCTGTTCCTTCACTGCGCTGGACAAGGTTCGGATCGAGGCCGGTCTGCTGTTTTACGGCTACGACATGACCGAAGAAAACACGCCGTGGGAAGTTGGGTTGGGGTTTACGATCAGCACAACCAAGGGCGACTTCCGGGGCAAGGCGGCCGTGTTGGCGGCCAGGGGGAACGAAAAGGTCTGCAATGTTTGCCTCGATATCGACCACCCGGACATGGTTGCAGGCGGTGAAACACTGTCTCTGAACGGCGAGGATGTGGGTGTAATCAACAGCCCGTGTTTCTCGCATCGGATGGGAAAATCACTTGCGTTGGGGCATGTCAGGCCGGGCCTTGCGGTTGGCACCAAACTCGAAGTGACGGGCGACGGTTTGAAGACATCGGCCTTGCTGGTGTCCGGCCCGGTCTATGATCCCGACAAGACCCGAACCCATGGTTAGAACCGCCATCCAACAACGGCATCAGGCGATAGAAGCCACTTGAAAAGCATGATCTGGGCAAAGATCGGGTAATGTTGCCGTCAGAACCCGGTTCCATCAGGTGGTTTTCATGCCCAAACACGTCCAAAAGAAGGTTGAAAGACAAGGCGTTGCCTGTGCGGGCAATTGGATCCTGGACACGGTTCACACAATTTCGCATTGGCCCGAGAAATCGGACCTTGCGCGCATTGAAACGCAGCATGTGGGCCTTGGAGGCGGTCCGGCAAATGTCGCGTTGGGTTTGAAGGCGATGAAGGTGTCTTACCCGATTTGGCCAATCGGTCTCATAGGCGCCGGAGCGTTGGGAGACGAAGTCCTGCGCCTGTGCAAAGAGGCTGGGTTGCCCTTGGACGGGTTGCAGCGAACGGCGCAAGCGGCCACGTCCCAGACCCACGTGATGAACGTTCCGGGCGATAGTCGGACCTTCTTTCACTATCCGGGAACCAACAGCCATCTGGATGCATCCGCGATCAATATCGAGCATCTGTCAGAGTCTGGCGTCAAGCTGCTGTATCTTGGCTACCTGACCTTGCTTGATCAGTTGGACGTCGTTTTGCCCGGTGGCGAAACCGTTGCGGCACAGGTTTTGTCACAGGCTCGCGCAAAGGGCATTCAAACCTGCGTTGACCTCGTGTCGTTCAAGTCGGACAGGTTCAGGGATGTGGTCGAAGCCACGCTGCCCGCGATTGATGTTCTGTTTGCCAATGAGCAAGAGGCCGAGCACGCAACCGGAGTGGCTGTGGCCGGTTCCGCCGATGCGATGATGCAGGCTGCCCGCGCTTTGAAGGCGGGCGGTGTGAAAAAGGCCGTTGTTCTGCATTCTCCGGAGCAGGTCGTTTGGTGTGGCAATGACGCAGAGTATTCGATTGAACCGGACCCCATCCCTGTGAACCAGATCATCAGCCCGGTCGGCGCGGGGGATGCCTTTGCCGCCGGTGTCATTCACGGTCTGCACGAGGATTGGCCCATTCAAAGCAGCCTTAGGTTCGGGATGCGCGCGGCGGTGGCGTGCCTGTCAGGCTATACGGCAACCGAAGGTATGACCGATCTTGTTGCACCGACAAAGCCGCCATAAGGGCGACAATTGCGTTTTGCCCGGCAGCGACCGCGGCTCAGGTCAAAATCCGCTCGACCACCCGGCGGCCAAAATCATGGGTTGGTCCTTCCCAATGCGGGCTGAGGCGTCCTCCGTCATAAGCCGGGGACAGACGGCCCTGTTGCAACAGTTCCAGCATGCCCAGATCTTCGCGGTTCAGATCGTCCCACATCTGCATCAGTTCGGCCCGCGCCTCGGCATGGTCGTCCGAGGTGGCGGCATCGCCGATCAGAAAGACATGCAGTTCTTCGCGGGTTTTGTTCGGGGCAATCGGATAGCTGACCAGCACGGTGAATTGATCGGGGAAGACTTCGGCGGCGAAATGCGGGAAGCACAGGAACCAGAGGCCCCGTTTGGCATCCTGCTCCGACAGGCCGGGATAATGGGGCAGGCGGTCGCCTCGGCCTTCGCCCAGTTCCGGGAAGATATAGTCGTTATAGAACACATGCCGGTCCCATTCGCCGGACCAGCGCACGTTCATGGGCGCGAATTTCAGCAGCTTGGGATGTACCGAAAAGACGTGATAGCCCTCCATGTAGTTTTCATAGACCAGCTTCCAGTTGGCCTCGACCTCAAAATCGATCTTGCCGGCCCAGCGGATCGACGTGAAATCATATCCCGGCGTCCGTTCAAGCATCGGTGCCAGCCACTCCTGCAGCGGTTCAGCATCGCCCGAGACGTTGACGAAGATGCAACCGTTCCAGACCTCGGACCGCACCGGCACCAGATCCAGCTTGTCGCCGCCACCATCCTTGAACCGGTCGGTCACGTCAGGTCCGCTGAAATGCGGCCGCGCCCGCAGCTTGCCGTTCAGCCCGTAAACCCATGCGTGATAGGGGCAGGTCAGGGTTGACCTTTTACAAGGTTCCGTCACCAGTTTCAGCCCGCGATGGCGGCAGACATTGTGCAGCGCCCGAATTTCCCCATCCTGATCGCGCAGAATGATCAGCGGGGCACCTCCGATTTCCAACGGTTTCATGTCGCCGGGTTCGGGCAATTCGGCCGCCGCACCCGCAAACACCCAGGACCGGCGAAAACAGTGCTCTTTCTCAAGCGCCAGCCATTCGTCAGACCAATAGGCGGCATTGGGCAGCCCGCTGGCCTCTTCGATCGGGGCAAAGGTTTGGGCAAAGCCTTCGGGGCCAAGCAGCTCCTTGACCTTTTGCAAAACTGGCGTGTCCGGGAATTGTCCGTCCATCTGCTGCTCCATTCAGAAAATTCTTGCGGGCTTAGGAAAATTATGCACGGTAAATTTTCATGAACGTCAAGAAAAATCATCAAACAAGTTCTCGAGACTCGCTTGGCAAACTGGGCGAAGACCTGCGCGCATTGCGCAAGGCGCAGAAGATGACGTTGAACGATCTGGCCGAGGTGTCGGGGCGATCGGTGTCTTTCCTGTCCAAGATTGAACGCGGTCTGGCACGCCCTTCGGTTACTGCGCTGCAGGAAATTGCCGAGGCGCTTGGCGTTCCGGTGGGCTGGTTTTTCGAAACCGACACGCCCACCCCCGCCGAGGAACGCCCCTATATCGTGCGCGCTGACCGGCGGCGAAAGCTGACATACTCGGGCCTGTCGGGCACGGATTACATGGGGTTCGAAGACCATCTTTTGTCGGCCAGTCTGGACCGGCAACTGGCGATGGGCATTTCCACCTACGAACCCGGCGGCAGTACCGGCGATGACCTTTATACCCACGAAGGCGAAGAGGCCGGGATGGTTCTGCGAGGCGAGATCGAACTGACGCTGGACGATCAGGTGTTTCACCTGAAAACCGGCGACAGTTTCGGCTTTTCCGCCGACATTCCACACAGGTATCGCAATCCCGGCAGGGTCGAGGCCCAGATCGTCTGGGCCAACACGCCGGTCACACTGAAAAGATAGGCAATGACGGAACACGCGCGCGTAGTTGTGATCGGCGGCGGCAATATGGGTGCGGGTGTGCTGTATCACCTGGCCCATATGGGCTGGACCGATTGTATCCTGATCGAGAAATCCGAACTGACCAGCGGCGCGACCTGGCACGCCGCCGGTCTGGTCAGCCGCATGGTCGGCGGGCAGGCGCTGGGGTCGATCCATGACTATGGCGTGGACCTGTACAAGCGGATCGAGCGTGAAACCGAGGTTGGCGTCAGTTGGCACAATTGCGGCTCGTTGCGAGTGGCAACCAGCCCCGCGCATATGGACTGGATCAACCACATCCGCGACGCGGTGCTGGCGCGCGGGCAAGAGGCTCATATCATCGACGCGACCGAGGTGGCGCGGCTGAACCCGCTATATGACGTCGAGGCGGCGGGTGTTCTGGGCGCGATCCACACGCCGGATGACGGACATGTTGATCCCTCGGGCACCTGTCAGGCTATGGCCAAGGGTGCACGGCAGTTGGGGGCGCAGGTGCGGCGCAATTGCCGGGTAACAGGCCTGATGCAGCTTCCCTCGGGCGAATGGCAGGTCGAGACCGAGCAGGGCACGATCATCGCCCAGCATGTGGTCAATGCTGCGGGGTATCACGCCCGGCAGGTGGGGGCGATGGTCGGGCTGGACCTGCCGATCACCACCATGCTGCACCACTACGTCGTGACCGACGAGGTGCCCGAATTTACATCGATGACGCATGAGATCCCCGTCACGCGTGACGACTATTTCTGCGGCTATACACGGCGCGAACAGGGGTCCGCCCTGATCGGTCTCTATGACAAGCAGGACCCGCAATCGGTCTGGCCCGATGGCTGCCCCTGGGACAGTGAGAACGAGCTGTTTGAGCCCAACTGGGACGGTATCACCCCGTGGCTGGAAAACTGTTTCGAACGTATGCCCGCCCTGATGAATCGCGGGATCAAGCGGGTGGTGAATGGCGGTATCACCTATACGCCTGACGGCGCGATGTTGCTTGGCCCTGCGCCGGGGTTGCGGAATTTCTGGCTGGCGTGTGGGGCTACCGTGGGCATTGCCTGGGGGCCGGGGGCAGGGCGCGCGCTGGCCGAATGGATGATCGAAGGCAGCGCGGGTATTTCGACCCGTGCCTTTGATCCGCGCCGGTTCGGCATCTGGGCGGACGCCGACTATGCCCGCCAGCGCGCGACCGAGGATTACACGCTGCGCCAAGCCATGCCCTATCCGCAGCACCAGCGCCAAACCTGCCGCGACGTGAAACGATCCGGCGCCCATGACCGCAGCGCCGCACTTGGGGCCACGTTCGAAGAGGCAGGAGGTTGGGAACGCCCCCGCCTTTACGCGCCCGAGCCAATGGGCTGGCGACGCACCAGCAGCTTTCAGCAAACCGCTGCGGAATGCCATGCGGTCCGCAACCATGTGGGCCTTGCGGATCTTTCGGCCTTTGCCAAATTCCGGATCGAAGGGCCGGGGGCCGAAGCGTGGCTGAACGCGGTCTGCGCCAACAGGATGCCGCGCGTGGGGCGGACCTGTCTGACACTGCTTCTGAACCGTAAGGGCACAATCGAAGGCGAGGCCACCATCGCCCGCACGGGGCCAGACAGTTTCTATTTTGTCACCGGCGCGCCCTCGGAACGGCGGGTCTGGGATTGGCTGACCCTGCATTGCGGTGTGCCGATGGAGGGCGTGACAATCCGGAACGAGACCGATGCAATCGGTCTCCTGTGCCTCGCCGGTCCCAAAGCGCGTGAGGTTCTGGAAACCGTCACCCCGGACGATGTCAGCAACAAGGCCCTGCCGTGGCTTTCGACCAAACAGATCACCATCGCAGGTATTTCCGTTCACGCCCTGCGGCTCAGCTTTACCGGAGAGCTGGCCTATGAGCTTCACGCCCCCAACGATCAATTGGGTGCGTTGTGGGATGTGCTGTGGAACGCTGGGCAGGCCCACGGCTTGGCCCCGTTCGGAACCCGCGCGCTGGACAGTCTGCGGATCGAGAAATTCTATCGCGGCGGCCACGAACTGGCCAACGATGCCAGTCACAAGGATGTCTGTCAGGAACGGTTTGCGGCCACCGACAAGGATTTCGTGGGCCGCTCGGCCATGCTGGCCCGCCAACCGCAAAGCCGCATCGCCCTGCTGGCGCTTCAGGGTGAAACCACCGATGCGCTGATCGGCGAAGCGGTGTTTCTGAACGGTGAACGGGTCGGCTCGATCACCTCGGCGGCCTATGGGCACAGCGTTGATCAATCTTTGGCCATTGCCTTCCTGAAAGATCACGCACGCGCCGCCGGGACGTTGGTGCATGTCTCGCTTCTCGGGCGATTGATCGACGCGACCGTCCTGTCCGAGGCCCCATGGGACAGGAGCAACGCCAGAGCAAAAGCCTGAAGCTATGTCTGCGACCTCTTACCTGAACGCGCGTGCGAATTGATCGGTCAGTGGTTTTGTCAGGTAACTTAAAGGCGTGCGGTTTTCTGTGATCAGGTAGACCTCGGCCTGCATGCCGGACAACAAGGACAGGTTGGCGTTGTTCAGTTCCTTGACAGAGTCACGCGTCAGGCTGACCCAGACCGGGTAGTGCGGCTCTTGCTCTAGCGACGGTGCGATAACCGATATTCAGAGAGGCCGTCGCCTGGTTTGGTTCAAAGGCGTTGCGGGACGGTGAAAGACTGTGGTTCAGACAGGCAGGCAACAGAGCTCAAGAAGCCGAGCAAAACGGACGCTGTCCAGACTGTCGAATTGCAACGCCAGCTCTGCCATTTCATCGGCGCGGTCCGATCCAAGGACGGGGTCGGCGAGCAGGTGGAATTTCTCGTGAATTTCCGCGTCGCTTAGCGGCATGTCTGCATCACCGCGGGGGGTGCGGGGTGCATCGGCGATCTGGCGGCCATCGCGCAGAATAAGCGTCACCTGAGCCCAGCGTTTGTCGGTGCTGATACGCGTCATCTCGGGGTCGTCTATCAGGTGAATGGCGCGGCTGACACGCAGGATGTCGGGGTCGCGCAATGTGTCTGCGCTTAGCTCTTCAATCCCCAGGCGGCCGCGCACAATCATTGCCGCCACCGGAAAGGCAATTGCATATGCAAATTCGTCCTGATTTGCCGGTTCGTGGCCTGCCAGACGGGTGGCGTAGTGAAAGGTTCGGATTTCTACACGTTCGATTTGCTGGTGGGACAGAGCATGTTCGCGCATCAGGTCCCGAACCGAATCAAGTGAGGGATGGGCCCAACGACAACACGGGTAAGCCTTGTAATGCGTGTGATCGACCAACCGCCAACCGGATCCCAGATCGTTCCAGAAGGCGGCGCCGTCATCGCCTTCACAGGTCAGGGCAGGGGCGCCCGTAAAGCCTTCCATGGCCAGATAGGCGGCGGTGACGCCTGATGGTGCCCCCCAGCCGACCCCGTCGCGCAGCATGGTCGGATGATCGATGCAGCGCATCATCTGGCTGCGCGGGCCGTGGTATTCGCCGATACCTGCGGCGTGACGGATATGCTGCGCGTGTCCGCCCAGCAGCTTTGCACCGGCTGCCGCGACGCCCACGGCCGTCCAGGCCCCGGATGTGTGATAATCGGCGCAGGTTGCGTGCTGTACCAGACCGGCGCGATAAGACAGCTCGTACGCAGTCGCCAGAAGCGTGGCAAAGTCGCGCCCGTCCATCTTTGGCGCACTGGCCTGCGCCATCGCGATCAGTGCCGGGAAGATGGCCGATCCCGCATGGCCCTTGCAGGGCGTAGTGCCGTCATGGGCGTCTATACTGTCAATCGTGAAGGCACCGGCCATTGCCGCGCCGACGGGGCTGACCGCGCGCCCGTCCATCAGCATCTGTGCCTGCCCCGCACCGCCCGCCCCGAAAATCAGCGGGGCCACGCGACGCGCGATTCCGGACAGCTCGGTGGTGGCCCCGATGGCCGCGACGCCCATGGTATCAAGAAAGGAGCGGCGCAGAGTCCACAACGCCTGTTCGGGCAAATCCTCATAGCGCAGTCCGGCTGCAAAAGCGTCGAAACTGGGGGTCACGCGTTTATCCTCTGCAATCAGAAGGGCTGTGTTCGCGGCTAACTTTCGTGGGCTTTGCGCAGAATATCCAGAAACAAATTCAACCGACGTCCCTTTGATGCGCTTTTTCGGACAATGGCTGCCATGGTCGACGAAAACTCGGCCTCGGGGCAGTTGATCTGTTTGAGGAAACCGTCCTTCACCAAAGCGCGTGCTTTATGTGTCGGCACGAACCCCAAGTATCGACCGGACAGAACCAGAAGCATCAAAGATTCTTCGTTTTGGACGAATGCGGATTTCCTCAGCATCAACTTTTGGTGAACGGCCATGTTGGGCGAGTTGAAGCTCAGACCGGCATAATTGTATTTGCGCAGCTGGTTCAGGGGGACGATGTCGGACGCGGAATGAAACAGCTCGTGCTCTCGGCCGCAGAACAACCGCATTCTTTCGACATAAAGTTCCGAGTAGGACAGCATCGGCGACTGCCGATGCAAGGGAACGATCCCCAGATTGAAGCGCCCGTTGATGACGCCTTCTTCGATGATGTTCGGCGGCTCCATGGATATGTCCAGCGTCACGCCCGGCGCCTTGTCGATGAATAGTCTGATTGCTTCGTCGAGGTTGGATTCCTCGTTTGAAGTAGAATGATCAAACAAGGCGATACGCAGTTTTCCGGTCAGTTCCGAGCGCACATCGCCCAGCCCGTTCTGGAACTTGTCGATGGCCAGAAACAGCTCATTGGAGGAGTCCAGCACATACTGGCCGTCCGATGTCAGGGAAAACCCGGCGGCCCCCCGATGGCACAGTTTTGCGCCCAGCCGGGTTTCGAGATCGGCAATATGCTTGCTGATCGTCGACCGGCTGATGTTCAGTTCAAACTCTGCCGCTGTGAACCCGCCACAGGAGACGACTGTACGAAAGACCTGAAGCAGCCTTATGTCGACATCAGAGATGCTGGTAATTGCTTTTTTCTGTGGCACGGTTTACGTGTAGTTTTCTGCACCTTTACGTCGATTACTTTATCTTAGCGTTACAGTCAAAACAACTTAGTGTTCGTGCGAAGTGAGTCTAGTGAGCGCTCGTTCATGTCGGAACACTTTCCAAAAACCAACGAACAGGAGGAGGTTTTATGACTCTGCTCAACAGTATCAAAACATTTGCGGCGGTTGCATCGCTTGGCGCATTGGCATTGGCCGCGCCTGCAAGCGCCAAGAACTTCAAGATCGCTGTCGGTGACAGCGGAGGGTCCAGCCAGGAAGCAACCGGCCTTGCCTTCAAGGAAAAACTGGAAGAGCTGTCAGGCGGCAATCACACCGCGACACTGTTCCTGAACGGTCAGCTGGGATCCGAACAGGACACCGTCAACGATGCCGCAATCGGCACGCTGGACATGTCGCTGCTGGCGATCAACAACGTCACGCCGTTCTCGCCAACCGTTGGTGTGTTCACGCTGCCTTACGTGATTCTCAGCCTGGAAGACGCGGAAACGCTGACCCAAGGCCCGATTGGTCAGGAACTGACCGAGAACACCATCAATGACGCCGGTGTTCGCATCATCGCATGGACCTATACGGGTTTCCGCGTTCTGACGAACTCGAAAAAACCGGTCAAGTCGGTTGCTGATCTGGAAGGTCTGGTCATCCGCGTTCCCAAGAACGAGATCATGATCGACACCTACAAGGCGTGGGGCATCAGCCCGACCCCGATGGCATGGTCGGAAACCTTTGCCGGTCTGCAGACCAAAGTTGTGGACGGCCAGGACAACCCCTACACCACCATCAACGCGATGAAGTTCTACGAAGTTCAGGACTACGTCACCGAGATCCGCTATATCTTCTCGATCGAGCCTCTGATCGTGTCCGAGCAGGTATTCCAGGGTCTGTCGGCTGAAGATCAGGCCATGATTCTGGAAGCCGGTGAATACGCCACCAAAGCCTCGGCTCAGTTCCTGCGCGACAAGGAAGCCGAGATCAAAGAACTGCTGGTCGAAAAGGGCATGGAAATCCACGTTCCTGAAAACGACGAGGCAGAGTTCATCGAACTGGCAACCACCGCCGTGTGGCCAAAGTTCTATGACAGCATCGGCGGCGTCGAAAAGCTGAACGCCGTGCTGGCCGCAATCGGCCGCGAGCCGGTCTCGGAATAATAATACAAAAAGACCAAGAGAGCGCCCAAGTGGCGCTCTCTCACTTCTAGGGAGGGGCATATGAAAACCTTTTTAGGGATCCTCAACAATATAGAAAGCTACCTTTGCCGCTTTCTGCTTGCGACATTTGTTTGCTTGTTGTTCCTTCAGGTTGTCGTCCGAACAGTGTTCAATTTCTCGTTCTCCTGGGTCGAGGAGCTGTCTGTCTACATGTTCGTCTGGTTCGTGTTTTTCGGCGCGAGCTATGCGGCCAAGATGGGCGCCCACAACCGGGTGACGTTCCAGTTCAAGTTTCTGCCGCCGCGCGCGATCAAGTATATCGAAGCGTTCGCCGACCTGTTCTGGATCTGCTTCAACCTGTATTTCGTCTATCTGGCGCTGGACTTCATCTTCAACCGTATGAACCGGTTCCAGTCGTCCCAGACGCTCGGGTTCCACCTCAGCTGGGTCTACATCGTTCTTCCCATTGCATTTGCCCTGATGACCGTTCGCATTATTCAGGTGAACTACAAGAAAATCGTTCTGGACGAGGATCTGCGCGATCCGGACAAGGTTGACCTGGAAGAGGTCCGCGCAGAACTCGGCGAAGAAGGGGGCAAGTAATGGGCACCGAAATCATCTATATCCTGTTCGGCGGGTTCCTTCTGCTGTTGTTCATCGGCGCGCCGATCACGGTGGCGTTGGGTGTGTCGACGCTGATCACCTTCCTCGTGCTGGATGAAAACCCGATCAAGTTCGTCCAGATCGCCTTTACCTCGGTGGGGTCCTTCCCGCTGATGGCGCTGCCCGCCTTCATTCTGGCCGGTGCGCTGATGGAGGCGTCGGGCCTGTCCCGCAGGCTGATCAACGTGGCCGAAAGCTTTGCCGGGCCGTTTACCGGCGGCATGTCTGCAGCGGCGGTCTTTGCCTGCCTGTTCTTCGGCGCGATCTCGGGCTCGGGGCCCGCGACAACGGCGGCGGTGGGCATGCTGATGATCCCCGCGATGATCCAGCGGAACTACAGCCGCGACTATGCGTCGGCCATCACGGCCTCGTCCGGTGGTCTGGGCATCGTGATCCCGCCATCGATCCCGCTGATCATCTTCGGCATCGCGGCACTGGGTATGCCACCCCCACCCGAGGCGGTGGCCGAGCATGGCACCTTCCAGACTGTGTCGATTCCGAAACTGTTCATCGCGGGCTTTTTCCCGGCCTTCCTGATTGCCGGAAGCCTGCTGGTCATGAACTACATCCTGGCCAGAAAGCGCGGCTACAAAGGCACGACCGAAGGCTGGTCCGCCCGCCATATCTGGTGCGAGATGTACCGTGGGTTCTGGGCGCTGATGGCACCGGTGGTTATTCTGGGCGGCATCTATTCGGGCTTCTTCACCCCGACCGAGGCGGCGATTGTGGCCATCTTCTACACTCTGATCGTGGGTGCGTTCATCTACCGCGAACTGACATGGCCGAAGCTGTTCACCTCGCTTGAGACCACGACCTGGCTGACCGGCCGCGTGCTGCTGATCATGTTCACGGCGACGGTGTTTGGCCGCCTGCTGGTTGAAAACCAGATCCCCGCCATCATCGCGGACGGGATGCTGTCGATCACCGACAACATCTATATCATCTGGACGCTGGTGATCCTGTTCCTGCTGTTCGTCGGCATGTTCATGGAGACGCTGGCGACCATTCTGATCCTGGTTCCGGTGATGCTGCCGGTGGCCTACAGCATGGGGATCGATCCGATCCACTTTGGTGTTGTCATGGTCTGTACTCTGGGCATCGGCTTCCAGACGCCGCCATTGGGTGAAAACCTGTTCATCGCATCGGGTATTTCCAATATCTCGATCGAGCGTATTTCGGTGGCGGCCCTGCCGTTTGCCTTCATCAACACGGTGGCGATCTTCATTATCGCTTTCGTGCCCGAAATCGCGCTATGGCTCCCAAGGTTCTTTGGGTACTGATCCGCGACACGGAGGAAGAAGACAATGCTACCCAAAATCGAGAATATCCTGATCGCAACGGACCTGTCCGAAAACGCGGACAACGCGCTTCGGCACGCATTGAGCATCGCAATCGCACATGGGGCAAAAGCCCATGTGCTGCATGTCACCGAACCGTTGTCGCAGGATGCCATCGTCACCATGCGGATGTTCATTCAGGACGACAAATCCCGCAAGCAGGCCATCAAGGACCGGCACGATGCCGTGAAGTCTCTGCTGACGGACAATCAGCACGATTTCCTGAAATCGCTGACCCCCGAAGATCAGGAGAAATATTCCGCCGTGTCTTCGGTGGAACTGATCGACGGTCACCCTGCCGAATCGATTCTGAAACGCGCCAGAGAGCTGAAATGCGATCTCATCGTGATGGGGTCGCACGAACATGGCACGTCGCATACGTTTCTGGGCACAGTCGTAAAGCGCGTTCTGCGCAGATCAACCATTCCGACGCTTGTGGTGCCGAACCAGAACTAGCAAAACTCCCCATCGCTTTAGCGACCTGGGCAGCCTTTTGGCTGCCCTCTTTTTTTGGTGCCCCAAGGTTCACAGCCCGCTCCTTTTGGGCTTAGGACCCTGTTCAGGTCGCAAAGAGACAAGTGCACACCGCAAAACACCTAAGCCAAGCGATCCAGAATCGCGCATTGTGGGGTCAAACTGACATGAGAGACCCATGCGCTATTCCGGATTTCGGATCATCAAAGAGGCTTTGACCGGCCACAAAGGGTGGACGCCCGCCTGGCGCGACCCCGCGCCTCAAAGCGAATATGACATCATCGTCGTGGGCGGTGGCGGGCACGGGCTGGCCACCGCCTATTATCTGGCCAAGGAATTCGGCGAGGCCCGGATTGCCGTGCTGGAAAAGGGCTGGATCGGTGGCGGCAATGTGGGGCGGAACACGACCATCATCCGTTCGAACTATCTGCTGGACGGGAATGAACCGTTCTATGAGTTCTCGCTGAAACTGTGGGAGGGGTTGGAACAGGATTTCAACTTCAACGCCATGGTCAGCCAGCGTGGCATTCTGAACCTTGTGCACACCGATGCGCAGCGTGATGCGGCGCGGCGGCGGGGCAATGCCATGATCCTGAACGGCTCGGATGCCGAACTGCTGGATACCGAGGGCGTGCGGGCGATGTACCCGTTCCTGAACTTCAACAATGCGCGGTTCCCGATCAAAGGCGGCTTGCTGCACCGACGCGGCGGCACCGTACGCCATGACGCGGTGGCCTGGGGCTATGCGCGTGGCGCGGATATGCGCGGCGTCGATATCATTCAGAACTGCGAAGTGACGGGTTTTCGCATTGAAAACGGCAAGGTGCAGGGGGTCGAAACCTCACGCGGGTATATCGGGGCCAAGAAAGTCGGGGTGGCCGTTGCCGGATCATCCGGCCGGGTGATGGAAAAGGCGGGGATGCGCCTGCCCATCGAAAGCCACGTGTTGCAGGCTTTTGTCTCGGAAGGGCTGAAGCCGTTGATCGACGGCGTGATCACCTATGGTGCCGGGCATTTCTATTGCAGCCAGTCCGACAAGGGCGGGCTGGTCTTTGGCGGCGATATCGACATGTACAACACCTACGCGCAACGCGGAAACCTGCCCGTGATCGAGGATGTGGTCGAAAGCGGCGTGTCCCTGATCCCGGCCTTGGGTCGCGTGCGCCTGTTGCGGGCCTGGGGCGGCGTCATGGACATGTCGATGGACGGCTCACCCTTCATCGACCGGACGGGGATCGGGGGTCTCTATTTCAATGGTGGCTGGTGTTATGGCGGCTTCAAGGCCACCCCGGCCTCGGGCTGGTGTTTTGCGCATCTGCTGTCCACCGACCGCCCTCATGAGGTTGCAACAGCCTATCGTCTGGACCGGTTCCGCACGGGTCACATGATCGACGAAAAAGGGGTGGGCGCGCAGCCCAACCTGCACTGACGGAGCCGGCATATGATAATAAACCATCCTCTTCTCGGCCCTCGCGATGCGCAGGAATTCGTCTATCTGGGCGACGCTGCCATGATCGACCGCCCCGATTGGCAGGCCGATAACGCGGCCGAGGCGTTTCACGACTATCTATATCTGCGCGACAACCCGGCGGGGGAGCATCAGGAGCTTTGGTATCACGAACAGGGCGACCGGTCCTGGCTGGTGGTCACGCGCAACACGCTGACCCATGAAATTACCGATGTAAAACTGGCCCGCGACGTGGCCCGGGAACGGGGGCGCGGCAGATGAGCGGACAGATCAATCGATTGAGTGGCGGTCTGGTCGACCACGGGCAGAGCCTGAATTTCACCTTTGATGGCAAGCGTTATCAAGGGCTTGCGGGCGATACGCTGGCCTCGGCGTTGTTGGCCAATGGCGTGCGCCTGATGGGCCGGTCCTTCAAATACCATCGTCCGCGTGGGGTTTTAACCGCTGGATCGGAGGAACCGAATGCTCTGGTCGAACTGCGCTCGGGCGGGCGGCAAGAGCCGAATACGCGCGCCACTGTGGCGGAGCTGTATGAAGGGCTGGACGCGCGTTCGCAGAATCGCTGGCCGTCACTGCAGCGGGATGTTCTGGCGGTCAATGACCTGTTCAGCAATTTCCTGACGGCGGGCTTCTACTACAAGACCTTCATGTGGCCCAAGGCGTTTTGGGAGAAGCTGTACGAGCCGATTATCCGCCGCGCTGCCGGATTGGGCAGTGTTTCGGGACAGGATGATCCAGACCCATACGACAAGGGTTTCCTGCATTGCGACTTGCTGGTGATTGGGGCCGGTCCTGCCGGTTTGTCGGCGGCCCTGACCGCAGGGCGCGCTGGGGCGCGGGTGATACTGGCGGATGAGGATTTTGCCCTTGGTGGTCGGCTGAATTCGGAATCCTATGCCATCGACGACATGGCCGGGTCGGACTGGGCAGCTCAGGCCGTGGCCGAACTGACGTCGATGGACAATGTGCGCCTGCTGCCGCGCACAACGATTGTCGGCGCGTTCGATCATGGCATCTACGGCGCGGTCGAGCGGGTGGCCGACCACAAACCGCAACCCGGTTCGGCAGAGCCACGCCAGATCTTCTGGCGGATCTACTCGAAACGGGCGGTTCTGTGCGCCGGCGCAACCGAGCGCCCCATAGCCTTCCCGAATAATGACCGGCCCGGGATCATGATGTCGGGGGCTGTGCGATCCTACACCAATCGCTGGGCGGTGACGCCGCATGAACGTGTCGCAGTGTTCACCAACAACGACGACGGGCATCGCACGGCTGCGGATCTGATGGCAAAGGGCGTCAAAGTTGCCGCGGTCATTGACACGCGGGCCGATGCGCCTGCGGTCGACGGTGCGGAGCTGTTCGCCGGGGCTCAGGTCATTGGAAGCAAAGGGCGGCTGGGTCTTGAGACCGTCACGATCCAGACGCAACAGGGCTTTACCCACGACATCATCTGCGGGGCGCTGGCTGTCTCTGGCGGCTGGAACCCAAATGTGCATCTGACCTGTCATCAGCGCGGGCGACCCCAGTGGAACGAAGCGCTGGCTGCGTTTGTGCCAGGTGAGTCTCTGCCGGTTGGCCTGTCGGTCGCGGGTGCGGCGGCGGGAGTGTTGTCCACCCATGGAGCTATGGAAACGGGCGCCGCGCGTGCCGTCGAAGCTCTGGCTGATATGGGCATTCAGGCCACGCCGGGTGATGTTCCAACAGCCGAGGATGCTGCGGTCAATCTGCAACCCTTCTGGTATGTGAAGCAGGGCAAAGGTCGGGCCTGGATCGACCAGCAGAACGATGTGACCGTCAAGGATGTGAAACTGGCGCATCAGGAGAATTACGTCTCGGTCGAGCATCTCAAGCGCTACACAACCCTCGGGATGGCGACCGATCAGGGCAAGACCTCGAATATGGGTGGTCTGGCGGTGATGGCCGAGATGACCGGCAAGTCGATCCCCGAGACCGGTACAACCATCTTCCGTCCGCCCTATACACCGGTGGCGATGGGCACTTTGGCAGGCCGTGCAGTCGGCAAGCACTTCCACCCCACCCGCAAAACTCCCAGCCACACATGGGCCACCGAGCAGGGCGCGGTATTCACCGAAGTCGGCGACTGGCTGCGCGCGCAATGGTATCCGCGCAAGGGCGAGACCCACTGGCGGCAATCGGTGGATCGCGAGGTTCTGGCCACCCGCAACTCGGTCGGCATCTGCGATGTGACCACGCTGGGCAAGATCGACGTGCAGGGAGCGGATGCGGCTGAGTTTTTGAACAAGATCTACTCAAACGCATTTGCCAAACTGCCCGTCGGCAAGGTGCGCTATGGGTTGATGCTGCGCGAGGACGGGATCGCCTATGATGACGGCACCGCCGCGCGGTTTGCCGAGGATCATTTCGTTGTCACCACAACCACAGCCAACGCGGTGCTGGTCTATCGCCAGATGGAATTCGCGCGGCAATGCCTGTGGCCCGATCTGGATGTTCAGCTGATCTCGACCACAGAAGCCTGGGCGCAATATGCGGTGGCAGGTCCGAACGCGCGCAAGTTGCTGCAAAAGGTGGTTGATGCCGAGTTTGACATTTCGAACGAGGCCTTCCCCTTCATGGCCTGTGGCGAGATCACCGTCTGTGGCGGTTGCCGCGCGCGGCTGTTCCGTATCTCGTTCAGCGGTGAGCTGGCCTATGAGATCGCCGTACCCACCCGCTATGGCGACGCCCTGATCCGGGCGCTGATGGAGGCAGGGGAAGAGTTCGATGCGACCCCGTATGGCACCGAAGCATTGGGCGTCATGCGGATCGAAAAGGGCCATGCAACCGGGAATGAGATTAACGGGACCACAACGGCCCTAAACCTCGGCCTGGGGCGGATGGTCAGCAAGAAGAAGGACTGTATCGGCAATACGCTCAGCGAGCGGGACGGGTTGAATGAACCGGATGCCTTGCGGCTGGTCGGGCTGAAACCTGTCGATGCCAGCCGGACCGTGACAGCCGGGGGGCACCTGATGAACAAGGGCGGCCCTGTCGATGCGGCCCACGATCAGGGTTATGTCACCTCGGCGGCCTATTCCCCGATCCTTGGGTCTTCGATCGGGTTGGGCCTTTTGAAGAACGGGGCCGAGCGGATGGGTGAGGTCATGCGTCTGGTCAATCCGCTGGAAGGGTCCGAGACCGAGGTCGAAATTGTCAGCGCCCATTTTGTCGATCCGGAAGGGGAGCGTTTGCGTGCATAAACTGAAAGCCATAACCGCCCTTGGATCTACCGAGGCACGCGTCTCGACCATCGCAGGGCTGACGATAACCGAGGTGACAGACCGCGCTCTGGCCGCTGTTTCGATGCGTCTGGGGCAGGGCGCGGAATTTGCCAAACGGGCCAAAGACGTTTTGGGGTTCGATCTGCCGGGTCCCGGCGGCGCGGCTGTTGGGTCGCCATTTTCCGGCTTCTGGCTTGGCCCGGACAGCTGGATGATCGATGCGGATTACGCGGCGCATGAAACGCTGGCTGCAGACCTCAAGTCGGCCATGCAACAGACCGCTTCGGTGGTTGAGCAGACCGACGGATGGTGCCAGTTCGACGTCACCGGCCCGACGGCCTGCGATCTGTTCGAACGGTTGTGCAACGTGGACATTCGCGCGATGAAGGCCCAGACCGCGACACGTTGCTCCATTCATCACATCGGCTGCTACCTCTGGTGCCTTGAGGCCGGTCAAAGCTTTGCCGTGCTTGGGCCACGGTCGTCTGCCGGGTCCCTGCATCACGCATTGGAAGAGGCGGCGCAGGCCATCTCGGTCGGCTGAAACGATCAGTGCAACACGGTATCGCGGGTGACGCGGAACCGGTTACGCTCTTGCCGGTCCTGGCGCGGGGACGCGCCGAACTGTTCTGCATAGTGGCGCGACATGGCGGTTGGGTTGGTGTAGCCGATGGCGTGGGCAATCGATGTCAGGGAATCCTGCGTGTAGATCACCAATTGCCGTGCCGCGCGCAGGCGCAGATGCCGGTAGTATTCTGCCGGGCTTTGATCCAGCGCCTGACGGAAGCAGCGTTCCAGATGTCGCGAGGATACACCGACCTGACGCGCAACATCGCGCGTGGTCAGTGGAAATTCCAGATTGTCGGCAAATAACCGGACCGCACGGGCCACGACATGCGGCAGATGATCGGCGGTTTCGTCGGTTTGAAAGGTCGGCGTTTTTTGCGGGATATTGGGGCTGCGGATCGCGGGGTGCTGGAACCAGCAGGCGACCTCAGTCATCGTGGCCTCACCCAGCATGGCTTCGACCATGTGCAAGGACAGATCAAAGGCCGAGGCCGCGCCGGATGCGGTGCAACAGCGCCGGTTCACCGCGATCACGTCATCGGTTACGGCAATCTGGGGAAATTCGGCCTCGAACGCCGTACGGTACAGCCAATGGACCGAGCAGGTCTGCCCCTGCAAAACGCCCGAGCGGGCCAGTGGGAACACCCCGCCGCTGATCGCGCCCAACCGTGTGCCGTGGCGTGCGAGATAGCGCAGTTGCGCCGTAACCTCGGCAGGCGCGCTGAACTGGCCATCGGGTTCGGACAGAACAATCAGAAGATCGACATCGCGCAAGGCCTTCAGGGCGCACTCGGTTTGGAACGGGATACCCGCGCTGGCGGTAACGGGGCCTGCGTCCTCGGAACACAGCACCCAGGAAAACACCTGTTTGCGCGCGATTTCATTGGCGGCGCGCAACGGCTCGATCACCGAGGTCAGACAGGCCATCGGAAAGCCGGGCAGCAGCAGGAAGCCAACCGAAATCCGGTCTCGCCCGTCGAAATCAAGATCCTTTAAAGGGGCCGATAACTGGTGCATGTCAGCTTCCGTTGCAGGGAATTTCGATATACTATGGGGAAAAATACTTTCCTGACAAGAGTGGCTACACAAATCAGGGTCTCGTGTGCCATGGTTGGCAGAACCACCCTCAGGGATCAAGGGAATAGCAATGGCGCAGGCCGAAACGACCGATGACAAGCTGACATTGTCGCAGGACCCGCACAGGGTTCGGGACAGCGGTGAAAAGAATCTGGAAACGGCAATCGGGCGCGAAATCAAGGCGTTGCGCCTGCAGCAAGGGACAACGATTGCCGAATTGTCCGGGTTGACCGGCCTGTCGATCAGTATGTTGTCCAAAATCGAGAACGGGGCGACCTCGCCTTCCCTGACAACCCTCCAGTCTCTGGCCGATGCGCTGAGCACGCCGATCACATCGTTTTTCCGACGTTATGAAGAAACCCGCAACGCGGTGCACACCAAATCGGGCGAAGGGGTCGAGACCGAGCGGGCCGGCACGCGGGCCGGGCACCACTATACCCTACTGGGTCATTTGGGGGCCAATGCCAGCGGTGTCGTGGTGGAACCCTACCTGATCACGCTGACCGAGGAATCTGACCGCTTTCCGACATTCCAGCATGACGGGATTGAGATGCTGTATCTGCTGGAAGGTGAAGTGGATTACCGTCACGGGGACAGCATTTTTTCGATGAAGCCGGGCGACACGCTTTTCTTCGATGCCGATGCCCCGCATGGGCCAGAGGGTCTGGTGAAACTGCCTGCAAAATACCTGTCGATCATCTCGTATCCACAGACAAGCTGACCATTTTCATCATTGGTGTCGTCTAAACCGGGCTGCTTGAGTGCTGCGCCGGACCGTGGACCTATTCCTGTTTTGTGGATTTTCCTCACAGGAATATTTATTTCTCAGTGTTGTTTTTCACACTTCGGCCTGCTAGCGTCAGATTCGACGAAATTTCAGAGGACCAAAGCGGATGTGTGGAATTGTCGGTCTGTTTCTCAAGGACAAGAGTTTGGAGCCTGAACTGGGCTCGATGCTGACGGATATGCTGGTCACGATGACGGACCGGGGACCGGACAGCGCTGGGATTGCGATTTATGGCGCCGAGTCCGATGGGACAGCAAAGCTGACGGTGCAATCGGATGCGGCGGATGAAGACTTTGCAACGTTGGCCGCTGATCTGGGCGAGGCGATTGGCGCGCAGGTTTCCTTGCAGGCCAACGACACGCATGCGGTACTGCAGATGGACGGTGCCAAGGTCGAACAGGCCCGTCAGGCCGTGCGCGAACTGCGCCCCGGTCTGCGCGTGATGTCGGACGGCGCGGCGATTGAGATCTACAAGGAGGTTGGCCTGCCACGGGATGTGGCCGACCGGTTCAACCTGTCGACCATGGGCGGCAGCCACGGCATCGGTCACACGCGGATGGCCACCGAATCCGCTGTGACCACCGAAGGCGCACACCCTTTCAACACCGGCTCGGATCAGTGCCTGGTGCATAACGGCTCGCTTTCGAACCACAACGCGTTGCGACGCAAGCTCAAGCGTGAAGGCGTGCGGGTGGAGTCGATGAATGATACCGAAGTTGGCGCGGCCTACCTGACCTGGAAGATGCAGAACGGGGCCACCTTGGGTGAGGCGCTGGAAAGCAGTCTGGAAGATCTCGATGGGTTCTTTACCTTTGTCGTCGGTACCAAGGATGGGTTCGGCGTGGTGCGCGACCCCATCGCCTGCAAACCGGCGGTGATGGCCGAGACCGATCAATATGTGGCCTTCGGCAGCGAATACCGCGCTTTGGTCAACCTGCCGGGCATCGAAGACGCCAGGGTCTGGGAACCCGAACCCGCAACCGTCTATTTCTGGAGCCACTGAGATGCAGACTTACGATGTTGCAGAAAACGGCCTGCGCGGTTTGAATTCAACCCTTCAGGCCCAAAGCGCCGACACCAACCAGACCAGTTGGGAAGTGCGGAACCCCAAGGGCAGCCACGCCATTGCCGTGGGGTTGGACGCGCCCATTGAGGTGACGGTCAAAGGGTCCACCGGCTATTATTGTGCAGGGATGAACCAGCAGGCGACCATCAAAGTCGAAGGCTCGGTTGGTCCGGGCGTGGCCGAGAACATGATGTCGGGCACCGTGATTGTCGATGGTGATGCCAGCCAATATGCCGGGGCCACTGGGCATGGTGGTTTGCTGGTGATCAAGGGCAATGCCAGCTCGCGCTGCGGGATCTCGATGAAGGGGATCGATATCGTCGTGCATGGCAATATCGGTCATATGTCGGCCTTCATGGCGCAGGATGGCAATCTGGTTGTCTGCGGCGATGCGGGCGATGCGCTTGGCGACTCGCTGTACGAGGCGCGGTTGTTTGTGCGCGGCTCGGTCAAAAGCCTTGGGGCGGACTGCATCGAGAAAGAGATGCGGCCCGAGCACCTTGAATTGTTGGCCGATCTGCTGGACCGCGCCGGAGCGGACGCCAAACCGGAAGAGTTCAAGCGGTACGGCTCGGCCCGTCAGCTCTACAATTTCGACGTCGACAACGCGGCTGCTTACTGAGGATATGGGTATGAAAGACACAGATCACGCCATCCCCCGCACCATGCCGATCCAGTCGGCGACCTTTACCAACCCGATCAATGCCGAAATCCGGCGGGCGGCGGCGACCGGCATCTATGACATTCGCGGTGGCGGTGCCAAACGCAAGGTGCCCCATTTTGACGACCTGCTGTTTCTGGGTGCCTCGGTGTCGCGCTACCCGCTGGAAGGCTACCGCGAACGCTGCGACACCTCGGTCACGCTGGGCACGCGCTTTGCCAAGAACCCGATTCAACTGGACATCCCGATCACCATTGCGGGCATGAGCTTTGGGGCCTTGTCCGGCCCGGCAAAAGAGGCTTTGGGCCGCGGCGCTTCCGCGGCGGGTACGTCGACCACCACGGGTGATGGCGGCATGACACCCGAGGAACGCGGCCATTCGTCCAAGCTGGTCTATCAGTACCTGCCCTCACGCTATGGCATGAACCCCAATGACCTGCGCAAGGCCGACGCGATCGAAATCGTGGTCGGTCAGGGCGCAAAACCCGGTGGCGGCGGCATGTTGCTGGGTCAAAAGATCAGCGACCGCGTGGCCGAGATGCGCACCCTGCCGAAAGGCATCGACCAGCGCTCGGCCTGTCGTCACCCGGACTGGACCGGCCCGGACGATCTGGAAATCAAGATCCTTGAACTGCGCGAGATTACCGGCTGGCAGGTTCCGATCTACGTCAAGGTTGGCGCGACCCGGCCCTATTACGACACTGCGCTGGCGGTGAAGGCCGGGGCCGATGTGGTAGTGATGGACGGGATGCAGGGCGGCACTGCCGCAACGCAGGATGTGTTCATCGAGCATGTGGGCCTGCCGACGCTGTCGTGTATCCGCCCTGCCGTGCAGGCGCTGCAGGATCTGGGTGTGCACCGCGAGGTGCAACTGGTGATCTCGGGCGGTATCCGCACCGGCGCTGATGTGGCCAAGGCTATGGCATTGGGCGCAGATGCGGTGGCCATCGGGACTGCGGCTTTGATCGCCTTGGGCGACAATGACCCGAAATGGGAATCCGAGTACCAAAAGCTGGGCACCACCACCGGGGCTTATGATGACTGGCACGAAGGGCAGGACCCTGCGGGTATCACCACGCAGGACCCGGATCTGGCCGCGCGGCTGGACCCGGTCGAAGCGGGCCGCCGGTTGCGCAACTACCTGAAGGTGATGACCCTTGAGGCGCAGACCATCGCGCGCGCATGTGGCCATAATCACCTGCACAATCTGGAGCCCGAGGATCTGTGCGCCCTGACGATGGAGGCCGCCGCCATGGCGCGCGTCCCATTGGCGGGCACCGACTGGTATCCCGGCAAGGCCGGGTTCTGAACTGCAAGCGAAATGAAGGCGCGGCCCAAACGGGCGGCGCCTTTCTTCTTTTGAACCAACAGGGAAAGGAAGGCCGACCATGACGACAGATCTGGCAGCTTTCGCCAAGGAAAAAGGCGTCAAATATTTCATGATTTCGTTCACCGATCTGTTCGGTGGGCAACGGGCCAAGCTGGTCCCCGCGCAGGCTATTGCGGATATGCAGGAAGAGGGCGCAGGTTTTGCCGGGTTTGCCACCTGGCTGGATATGACCCCGGCGCATCCCGACATGCTGGCGGTGCCCGATCCGTCCTCGGTGATCCAACTGCCCTGGAAGCCCGAGGTCGCCTGGGTCGCTGGTAATTGCGTGATGGAGGGCGAGGACGTCGCCCAGGCCCCGCGCAACGTGCTGCGCCGCCTGATCGACGAGGCCGCCGACATGGGCATGCATGTCAAAACCGGGATCGAGGCCGAGTTCTTCCTGCTGACGCCCGATGGCGAGCAGATCAGCGATCCGTTCGATACGGCCGAAAAGCCTTGCTACGACCAGCAGGCGGTGATGCGCCGTTATGACGTGGTACGCGAGATCTGCGACTACATGCTGGAACTGGGTTGGGGGCCGTATCAGAACGACCACGAGGACGCCAATGGCCAGTTCGAAATGAACTGGGAATTTGACGATGCCTTGCGCACCGCCGACAAGCATTCCTTCTTCAAGTTCATGACCAAATCGGTAGCGGAAAAGCACGGCTTCCGCGCCACCTTCATGCCGAAACCGGTCGAGGGGCTGACGGGCAATGGCTGCCATGCCCACATCTCGGTCTGGGATGCGCCGGGCGCGGATGCAAAGACCAATGTGTTTGCCGGTGAGGGTGACGGTCCGACGGGCGAGGTCGGTCTGAGCGAACAGGGAAAACATTTCCTCGGCGGCATCATGAAGCACGCAAGCGCGCTGGCGGCGATCACCAACCCGACGGTGAACTCGTACAAACGCATCAACGCCCCGCGCACCATGTCGGGTGCTACATGGGCTCCGAATACTGTCACGTGGACCGGCAACAACCGCACCCACATGGTCCGCGTCCCAGGACCGGGCCGGTTCGAACTGCGTCTGGCCGATGGCGCGACAAACCCCTATCTGCTGCAAGCGGTGATTATCGCGGCGGGCCTGTCGGGCATTCGGTCCAAGGCCGATCCGGGCCGCCGCTATGACATCGACATGTATGCCGAGGGCCATACGGTGACCGACGCACCCAAACTGCCGCTGAACATGCTGGACGCGCTGCGCGACTATGACAAGGATACCGAGTTGAAGGCTGCGATGGGCGAAGAATTCTCCGCCGCGTTTCTGAAGATGAAACATCAGGAATGGAACTCTTTCGTCAGCCATTTCTCGCGCTGGGAAAAAGAGCACACGCTGGATATCTGAGGTTCATCGCCCTTTTTGAAACAGGGAAAGGCCGGAGTGTTTCGCAGTCCGGCCTTGTAGCATGACGGAGCGCGCCCGCCTCAGACGCCTTCGATCAGCGCAATATCCGCCTGACATGCATCCCGGCGCCTTTCTCGTGCTGCGCGGTATTCGTCAGAGGCATAGCAGGCGCGAGCGTCCTCGATACTGTCGAACTCGATGATCACCCGGCGTTGCCATGGGTGGCCTTCCAGCGTTTCGGCCTCGCCCCGGGCCAGGAACCGCGCGCCGAATTTCTGAAAGGCCGCTGGGGCGATATCCTGATAGCCCTTATAGGCCTCGGGGTCGGTGACGGTGACGTTGGCGATCCAATAGGCTTTGGGTTTTTCACTCAACTTGGTTTCTTTCATCCGATGCAAACAGCCGTTCGGCGATTTTGGTGGTGTCGTCCAGATGCCGCTCGACCGCTGCGCGGGCGGCGACCGGGTCGCCCGAGGTAATGGCGTCGCAGATCTGTTCCATATGGGTCAGGCCGGGCTGATCCCGATCGTCCGAAGACAGGGTCATCATGCGCAGCCTGCTGATCCGGCCATTCAGGCGCTGAACGATATCCCAGGCGATGTAGTGACCCGCGCCATCGAAAATCTCGGAGTAGAAATCCGCCGTGGCGCGGAACAGGGCACCCGGTGCCTTGTTCTCAAACCCGCGTCTGAGATGGTCCAGCGCCTGTCGCAGCGCGCCTGCGCGTTCGGGCGTGACATTGCGCGCGTAGTTTTCTGCGGCGGCAGTTTCGAGCATGCGGCGAATATCGTAGATCTGGCGTGCATCCTCCCACGACATGACGGCAACGATGGGTCCGCGCCCGGGCAGGATGTCTACCAGACCTTCGGCTTCGAGATAACGAATGGTTTCGCGGATCACGGTTCGGCTGACGCCCAACTGATCGCAAAGCGGGCGTTCGACCAGCCGCTCTCCGGGTTCGAACGTGCCTTCGATGATCGCCTCGCGCATCCGTTCCTGAACCATATCGCGCAGGGTCGCGGGGGGGTGGTCTATCTTGGTCAGTTTGGGTTCCGTCATGGCCAGATACCTATCGGTTTGGAAGATCGCTCGCAAGGTATGATTGACAGATGGTATGATGGTATACCAAATAGATCTGCACCGAATCGTAAGGAGCAGAACCATGCCCGCCGAAATCCGAAAGACCCTGTTGCATGTGGAAAACACATTGATCGAAGGGGGAAAGGTCGCCGAGACGCCGTTGAGGATGATTGCGGCTGTTGCGGTGATCCGGAACCCGTGGGCCGGGCGCGGTTTTGTCGAGGACCTGAAGCCCGAGATCCACGAGTGCGCGCCGGGTCTGGGCAAACTGCTGACCGATATGGTGCTGCAAGCCGCAGGCGGGGGCGACATGGTCGAAGGGTACGGCAAGGCCGCCATTGTCGGAGTGAATGGTGAGGTCGAGCATGGCTCGGCCCTGATCCACACGCTGCGGTTCGGCAATTTCTATCGCGAGGCGGTCGGGGCCAAATCCTATCTGGCCTTCACCAATACCCGCGGCCCGGCAAATGCGTCGATGCAGATCCCGCTGATGGACAAGAACGATGGCGGCAGGCGCAGCCACTATCTGACCATTCAGTTGCAAGTGGCAGACGCGCCCGCTCCGGATGAGATCATGATCGCGCTGGGGGCATCCATCGGGGGCCGTCCGCATCACCGAATTGGCGACCGCTATCAGGACCTCAGGGAACTGGGCCATGACGTCGACAACCCTGCAGCTGTCTGAGCCCTTCGGGCAGATTGCCTGTCGCGAGGCGGGCCTGTCCCATGCCGGGAAGGCCCCACCTGTGGTTCTGATCCACGGGGTCGGCATGCAATCGGCGGCCTGGGGTCCGCAGATCGAGGCGTTGTCGCAAACGCATCACGTGATCGCGCTGGATATGCCGGGGCATGGGGGTAGTGACCGTATCCATTCTGGCGCGGACCTGCCGGTGTTTCTGGACTGGTTGCTGGCCGTTCTGGATGCGCTGAGGGTTGAACGGGTCAGTTTGGCCGGGCATTCCATGGGGGCCCTGATTGCAGGCGGGTTCGCCGTGTGTCACCCGGACCGGGTGGCCCGCGTGGCCTTGCTGAACGGTGTGTTCCGCCGCGACGCCAAAGCCAGCAAGTCCGTGATCGAACGGGCCGAACTGATCGGAACCGGGTCCTTCGATCTGGACACGCCCCTGCGCCGTTGGTTCGGGGACACACCGACCGACCGCGCCGCGCGGGGCCACGTGGCGCAATGGCTGTCGGAGGTGGATATTGACGGCTACGCGACCGCCTATGGCGCATTTGCGCGAGGTGATGCGCTGTATGCTGACGGGTTCGGCAGGATCAAATGCCCGTTGCTTGCGCTGACCGGGCGGGACGATCCCAACTCGACCCCCGCAATGTCGCAAGCGATGGCAGAGGCGGCACCATACGGGCGCGCTGTTATCATCGAAAACCACAGACATATGGTAAACCTGACCGCACCAGACGTGGTGAACGCTGCGCTGACGGACTGGTTGCACATGCCATCTGAACAGGGTGAACTGACATGATTGAATTTGACCCGAACACGCTGAACAACCTGCGCGCCTTACGCAATGCCTACGGCACCTTCATGACTGGCGTGACCGTTGTGACGGCCAATGACGATGCGGGCAACCCGTTGGGCTTTACCGCGAATTCCTTCACCTCGGTCTCGCTTGATCCGCCTTTGGTTCTTGTCTGTCTGGCCAACACCTCCAGCAACTATGAAACCTTCGCCAATACATCGAAATTCGCGATCAACATCCTGTCCGAGGCACAGATCGCACTGTCCAATACCTTTGCCCGCCCGGTCGAGGATCGGTTTGCGAGTGTCGACTGGGAACCCGGCCCGCATGGCTCGCCCATTCTGGGGGGTGTCTCGGCGTGGTTCGATTGCGCCATGCACAGAACCGTCGAAGCGGGCGATCACCTGATCCTGATTGGTCAGGTCAAAGCCTTTGATCAGGATATCGCGCCGGGCCTGGGATACGCGCGCGGGGCCTATGTCACACCGGCGGCCGAGGCGCGGGCGCTCAGCAAACGCTCGGACATGGTGGTGTCGGCCCTGATCGAGCGCGACGGGAAGATCCTGCTGCAGGACGATGGCAACGGCTATTTGACCATTCCCAATACCGACGATGTCGCGGGCGGCGCAAACGCGGCTCTTACCCGCTTGATCGCCGACAGCGGCGTGAATGCGGAGCCCGGCTTTATCTATTCCGTCTTTCAGGACGACGCGCGCCAGCAGCAGCATATCTCGTTCCTGTGTCAGGCCGACGGCGGTGAACCGGTGAATGGGGTTTTCACAGAAATTAGCCCGTCCACATTGATGGATGTGTCGGACCCGGCCCTTTGCACCATGCTTGAACGGTTCGCGGCGGAAAGTCAGATCGGGAATTTCGGGGTGTATTACGGCAATGAGGTGAGCGGGCGGGTCAAGCCTCTCACCGGGGGAGTTAAGCGGACATGAAATTCTCACTCTTTGCGCATATGGAGCGGATCTCGGAGGATCAGGACCAGAAGCAGCTGTATGACGAGTTCATTCAACTGTGCAAAATCGCCGATGAGGGCGGGATGCACGCGGTCTGGACGGGTGAGCATCACGGGATGAATTTCACCATCGCCCCAAACCCGTTCCTGAACCTGATCGACGTGGCGCGCCATACCAAAAATGTGCGTCTGGGCACCGGCACCGTGATTGCGCCGTTCTGGCACCCGATCCGTCTGGCCGGTGAGGCGGCGATGACCGATATCATCACCGAGGGCCGTCTTGATTTGGGTATCGCACGCGGGGCCTACAGCTTTGAATACGAACGTCTGATGCCCGGCATGGACGCCTGGGAAGCCGGTCAGCGGATGCGCGAACTGATCCCTGCGGTGCAAAAGCTGTGGCTGGGCGACTATGCGCATGAGGGTGAGTTTCACCAGTTTCCCAAGACCACCTCGGCCCCGCAGCCGGTTCAGAAAGACGGCCCGCCCATCTGGGTTGCGGCGCGCGATCCCAACAGCCACGAATTTGCTGTATCGCATGGGTGCAACGTGCAGGTGACGCCGCTTTGGAACGGCGATAACGAGGTTGAAAGCCTCATGGTCAAGTTCAACGACGCCTGCGCCAAGTTTCCTGATGTAGCACGGCCCAAAATCATGTTGTTGATGCACACCTATGTGGCCTCGAATGACGCGGACGTGAAACAGGCGGCGGTCGAGCTGAACCGGTTCTACAACTATTTCGGGGCCTGGTTCATGAACAAGCGCGATATCTCGCAGGGCCTGATCGACCCGCTGAGCGACGATGAGATTGCCGCGCATCCCTTCTATACCCCGGAAAACATGCAGCGCGATCTGGTCATCGGTACGGTCGATACCGTCGTCGACCGGCTGCGCCACTATCAGGCGCTTGGCTATGATGAGTATTCCTTCTGGATCGACTCCAGCATGCCGTTCGAGCGCAAGAAAGCCTCGCTTGAGCGGTTTATCAAAGACGTCATGCCGGCGTTTCAGTAAAGGGGTGCCATAAGATGCAGCAGTTTCAACAGTATATCGATGGCGCTTTTTCGGATGGGGCGACACAGTTCGACAGTCTGGACCCGGCCACCGGAAAGGTCTGGGCAAAGATGCCCGAGGCCAACGCGGATGATGTCAATCAAGCTGTTGAGGCCGCGGATCGTGCGTTTTTTGCGCCAGAATGGGCCGGGATGACGGCCACTGCCCGTGGCAAGCTGCTGTACCGGCTGGCGGATCTGATTGCGGAAAACGCCCCGCGCCTGGCCGAGTTGGAAACCCGCGACACCGGCAAGATCATCCGAGAGACTTCGGCCCAGATCGCCTATGTCGCTGATTATTATCGGTATTACGCCGGGCTGGCTGATAAGATCGAAGGCGCGCATTTGCCCATCGACAAGCCGGATATGGAGGTCTGGCTGCGCCGCGAACCCATCGGCGTTGTGGCCGCTGTGGTGCCCTGGAACTCGCAACTGTTCCTGTCGGCGGTCAAGATCGGCCCGGCTTTGGCGGCGGGTTGTACCGTGGTGCTGAAAGCATCCGAAGAAGGCCCCGCGCCGATGCTGGAATTTGCCCGCATCTTCGATCAGGCCGGGTTCCCCAAGGGCGTGCTGAACGTCATCACTGGTGGACCGGTGGTAGGGGCAACGCTGACCAGCCACCCGAAAGTGGCGCATGTCGCCTTTACCGGCGGGCCGGAGACTGCGCGCCATATTGTGCGCAATTCGGCCGAGAATCTGGCTTCAACCTCGCTGGAACTGGGCGGCAAATCCCCGTTCATCGTGTTCGAGGATGCCGATATCGAAAGCGCCGTGAATGCACAGGTGTCGGGGATATTCGCGGCAACGGGGCAAAGCTGTGTCGCCGGGTCGCGGCTGGTGGTGCAGGCCTCGATCAAGGAGGAATTCCTCGCTCGTCTTAAGGACAAGGCCGAGGCGGTTGTGATCGGTGCCCCCGACGACATGTCGACCGAGGTCGGCCCGCTGTGCACGCTGCGTCAGCGGGACACTGCGGTCGACCTGATCCAGCGGTCTGTTGCTCAAGGTGCCCGACTGGTAACCGGTGGGCAGCCGATTGACCGCGACGGGTTTTATTTTCCTCCGACCATTCTGGATTGTTCCGACGTGCCGGACGCCGACAGCCTGACCAACGAGTTTTTCGGTCCGGTCCTGTCGGTCGTTTCGTTCGAGACCGAAGCCGAGGCCATCGCCATCGCCAACAATACCCAATTCGGTTTGGCCTCGGGCCTGTTCACGCAGAACCTGACGCGGGCGCATCGCATGATCCGTGCCATCCGTGCGGGGATTGTCTGGGTAAACACCTACCGCGCGGTCAGCCCGATTGCGCCGTTTGGGGGCCACGGTCTGTCGGGCCACGGGCGCGAAGGGGGTCTGCAAGCGGCGCTGGATTACACCAAGATCAAATCGGTCTGGCTGCGCACCAGCGACGACCCGATCCCGGATCCGTTTGTCATGCGCTGAGTTGCGCGGATCGGCCTAGAAATCCAGACCCAGATCGACAGTCCGATAGGAATGGGTCAGCGCGCCGGAGGAAATGAAGTCCACGCCGGTCGCGGCAATGGCAGCCACAGTCTCTTGTGTGACATTGCCCGAGGCTTCTGTGACCAACCGACCGTTCACCAGCGCGACTGCCTCGGCCAAGGTTTCGGGCGACATGTTGTCCAGCAGCACAACATCGGCACCGCCAACCTCAAGCACTTGGGCCAATTGATCCAGCGTATCCACCTCGATCTCGACCTTCATCATGTGCGAAGCGCGGGCCTGCGTCGCCTCAAGCACCGCGCGCACGCCGCCTGCCGCCGCGATGTGGTTGTCCTTGATCAGGATCGCATCCGATAGTGAGAACCGGTGATTGAACCCACCGCCATGCAAAACGGCCTGTTTTTCGACGATGCGCAGGCCGGGCGTGGTCTTTCGCGTGCAGGTGATGCGCGCGCGGGTGCCCTTGGTTTCCGCGACCAAAGCCGCTGTGGACGTTGCCACGCCGCACAGCCGCCCGGCAAAGTTCAGTGCCACGCGCTCCGCCGACAGGATCGAGGATGCCTTGCCCGTGATCTCGATCAGCGTATCGCCCTTGGCGCAGGGCTGGCCATCCGCGATATGTGTCGAGATATCCAGCGAAGGGTCGATCAGACGGAACGCCAGCGCCGCGACCTGCATCCCCGAGACCACGGCATCCTCGCGCGCGTTCAAGCGGGCCGCATAGGCCGTATCCGACGGGATTACGGTCTGGGTGGTGATGTCGCCATAGGCACCCAAATCCTCCATCAGTGCTGAGCGCACCAGGGGTTCAAGGATCATGTCGGGCAGGGCCGGATGGGTCATGCTGCGTCCTTTGCAATGCGGTCCCGCAGGGTCAGCGCCTCGTTCAGCGTCAGGGCCGAGCGTTGGCCGGGGCCGGGGGTAAGGTCGGGGAAATCAGAACGGTAATGCGCACCACGGCTTTCCTCGCGCAAAAGAGCGGCGGCGGCGATCAGCGTGGCGGTGGCGGTCATGTTCAGAAACACGTCGGAGTCCGGATGCCGGGCCTCAAGCGCCGCGATTTCGGTCAGAGCGCGATGCAGACCGGCCTGATCGCGGACAACGCCCGCATGCTGGGTCATGGCATGGCGCAGGGCAGCCAGATCCGGGATCTGTTCGGTCGCGCTTTCGGGGGTCAGCGAAACATCGACCTTTGGTGCAGGCTGCCCGGACACAACGGTTGCAATGTCCTGTGCGCAGGCGCGGGCAAAGACCAGCGCCTCAAGCAATCCGTTCGACGCCAGCCGGTTCGCGCCGTGCAACCCGGTCGAAGCCGCCTCGCCACAAGCCCAAAGCCCGTTCAGCGAACTGCGGCCCGCCAGATCGGTTTCGATGCCGCCCATATGGTAATGCGCCGAGGCGGTCACCGGGATCGGATCGCGCATCGGGTCGAGACCGTGGCGCAGACAGGCCTCGGTCACTGCCGGGAAATGGTCCGCGATCTGTGCGCCAATCGCCGCGCGGGTGTCCAGCGCCGGGCGTTTGCCCGTCTGTGCCTGTGTGTAGACGGCACGTGCAACGGTGTCGCGCGGGGCCAGATCGGCATCGGGGTGAATGTCGGGCATGAACCGATGCCCGTCATTGTCGATCAGAACAGCGCCTTCACCGCGCAGCGCTTCGGTCGCCAGCGGGGTGGGGTCTTCGCCGACGTCGATGGCGGTGGGGTGGAACTGGACAAACTCGGCATCCGCAATCCGCGCACCGGCGCGCGCGGCCATGCCGATACCCTGACCCCGGATGCGCGCAGGGTTGGTGGTTTGCGCATAAAGACCCGCCGAGCCGCCGGTCGCCAGTACATGCGCCGACCCGCGCAGCAAGACCTGTGGCGCGCCCGGCGCGTCGGCGCTGGTCAGATAGACACCGCTGACCTGCGCGCCGTCGCTTTCCAGCCCAACCGCCAGAGCGCCTTCGATGACCTGAATTGAAGGCGTTTCGCGCAGGGCCACAATCAGCGCGCGCATGATCTCGGCCCCTGCCTGATCGCCCTTGACGCGGACGACCCGCGCGGCGGAATGCGCTGCCTCGCGCGATTGCACAAAGCCGCCATCGGCGGTGCGGTCGAACCCGGTGCCCAGATCGGACAGATCAAGGATATGTTCAGGTGCCGCCTTGGTCACAAACTCGGCCACTTCACGCAGAACCGATCCGGCCCCGGCGCGCATCGTGTCCTCGGCATGGGCCTGCGGGCTGTCCGTTCGCGCCATCGCCGCCGCAACGCCACCCTGCGCCCAGGCCGAGCTTGCGCCGGATCCAAGCGGTTCGGGTGAGATCATGACAACGGGGCAGGGGGCCAGTTTCAGCGCCGTATAGACCGCCGCCAGCCCGGCCCCGATGATCACCACGCGTGGTGTCTGAACGGTTTGCATATCGCCGATCAAATACCCAACTGACGCGACAGGTCGATCATGCGCTGCACCGACAGGCGGGCCTTGTTTGCCACTTCGGCATCCACCTCGACCTGTCCGGTCATCGTGTCCAGCGCGAACAGCACCTTTTCCAGCGTGATTTTCTTCATGTAAGGGCACATGTTGCAGGGGCCGACAAAATCGACTTCGGGCAGAGAATCCGCGATATTCGACGCCATCGAGCATTCGGTGATCAACAGCGCCTTTTCCGGCTTCTCATCCGTGACGTATTTGATGATCCCGCTGGTCGAACCCGAGAAATCGGCCTCGGCCACCACATCCGGCGGGCATTCGGGATGGGCAATCAGACGCGTGCCCGGGTTCCATTCGCGGAAGTCGCGCAGATCGCTTGCGCTGTACTGCTCGTGCACGATGCACGAACCTTCCCACCAGACCACGTTTTTCTGCGGCACGTCCCGCGCCACGTTTTGGGCCAGATACTGATCCGGGGTCATGATGACGGTATGGCTGTCCTGCGCCGCAACGATCTGCGCCGCGTTCGATGAGGTACAGCAGATGTCCGAGGCCGCTTTGACCTCGGCCGTTGTGTTCACATAAGACACGACCGGCGCACCGGGATAGCGGCGTCGCATTTCCTCGACGCCTTCGGCGGTGATGGATTCCGCCAACGAGCATCCGGCTTCCATATCCGGCATCAGCACGGTTTTGTCGGGGCTTAGAATCTTCGACGTCTCGGCCATGAAATGCACACCGCATTGCACGATCACATCCGCTTCGACCTCGGTCGCCTTGATGGCCAGTTGCAAGCTGTCGCCGCCGAAATCCGAAATGCCCCGGTAAATCTCGGGCGTCATGTAGTTGTGGCCCAGAATGACCGCGTTGCGCCTGGCCTTCAGATCGTTGATCGCCTTGACGTAAGGCGCGTAGATCGCCCAATCCATCGGCGACACCACACGGGACATGCGGTCGTAGATGTCGCTCATGCTTTCGGCAAGCTCGGGCGAGGGGGCAAGATCATATTTTTCGGAGAGATGCGCGCGCTGCGCGGGAAGGTCGAACACGGGACTGTTTTTCTGCCTGTTAAACGCGTGGCGTTCCTCATATGGGGTCTTCAGTGGAATGACCAGCGCTCAGACAGGACGAATTTCCCAAAAATCGGATCGGGCGCAAAACAATCCGTTTTTTTGGCCCTTGTTTTGGGCATTATCGGAAATTTCCTGCCCGGTTTCGGCCCGACGCGGCCCTTTCAGGCGGCACCTGCGGGCAGCGAATCTGGTTGTCTTTTGATCCGTTCCCCCCTAGTCAGGCTTTTACCTCGGGGTGCGTGACAAAAACGCTGAGATGCCATGGGCGAACCCGTTGAACCTGAACCGGCTAGAACCGGCGGAGGGAAAGGTAACGGTTCATCCATCCTTGCCCTCTCGCCGCAATGGAGGATGACATGAAACATCTGCTGATTGCTGCGGGAATTCTGAGTGCAACAGCCGCCATGGCGGACGACAAACCTCAGCTGACCGTTTACACCTATGACAGCTTCGTCTCGGATTGGGGCCCCGGTCCCAAGGTCAAAGAGGCGTTCGAGGCCGTCTGTGATTGTGACCTGAACCTTGTTGGCGTTGAAGACGGCGCAGCGCTTCTGTCGCGCATCCGGCTTGAGGGCGAAAGCTCGGACGCGGATGTGGTGTTGGGTCTGGATACCAACCTGATCACCGCCGCCAAGGAAACCGGCCTGTTTGCGCCAAGCGCAGTGACCGCTGAATATGCGCTGCCGATCGAGTGGTCGGATGACGTGTTTGCCCCCTATGACTGGGGCTATTTCGCCTTTGTCCACAATGCCGATGCTGCGGCCCCTGCGAATTTCCGGGACCTGGCCGACAGCGACACCAAGATCATCATTCAGGACCCGCGCTCCTCGACCCCCGGTCTGGGTCTGCTGCTGTGGGTCAAGGCGGCCTATGGCGATGACGCGCCCCAGATTTGGGCCGGTCTGGCCGACAATATCGTAACCGTGACCAAGGGTTGGTCCGAGGCGTACGGGCTGTTTCTGGAAGGTGAGGCCGACATGGTCCTCAGCTACACCACATCGCCTGCCTATCACCTGATTGCCGAAGAAGACGCCAGCAAGGCGGCGGCGGCTTTTGACGAAGGTCATTATATGCAGGTGGAAGTGGCCGGGAAACTGGCTGGGACGGATCAGCCGGAACTGGCAGATCAGTTCCTGCAATTCATGGTCTCGGACGCGTTCCAGCAGATCATTCCCACGACCAACTGGATGTATCCGGCGGTGACTCCGGCATTGGGCTTGCCCGAAGGGTTCGATACGCTGATCACCCCGGAAAAATCACTGTTGTTGTCCCCGGATGAGGCTGCCGTTGCGCGGGATCAGGCGCTTGCGGAATGGCTGGGCGCGCTCAGCCAGTAAGCCCCTGGCCGGGTGTTGGCGCAGCGGCGCTGGTCGCTGCGCTGATCCTTGGGACGCTGGCCGCCGTTGCACTGCGGGCTGATGCAGCCGGCGGGTTCGGCCCGGCGGACTGGGCCGCGTTGCGCTTTACGCTGGTGCAGGCCGTCTTGTCGGCCCTGTTCAGCGCGGCGCTGGCGATCCCTGTGGCCCGTGCACTGGCCCGGCGGCGCTTTCCGGGGCGGCGCGCGCTGATCGCGCTGCTGGGTGCCCCGTTTATCTTGCCGGTCATCGTCGCAATCCTTGGTCTGTTGCAGGTCTTTGGCCGTGCGGGCTGGATTTCCGACGTTCTGGGTCTGTTTGGCTTGCCGCCGATACGGATCTACGGGTTGCACGGCGTCGTGCTGGCGCATGTGTTCTTCAACTTGCCGCTTGCCACACGGCTGATCTTGCAGGCGTGGCAGGAAATCCCCGCCGAGAGGTTCCGTCTGGCCGCGCAGCTGGGCTGTGACGGAATGGCGATGTTCCGCCTGATCGAACTGCCGATGCTGAAACGCATCCTGCCCGGTGTGCTGGCGGTGATCTTCGCGATTTGCCTGACCAGCTTTGCCGTCGCCCTGACGTTGGGAGGGGGGCCGCGCGCGACAACCATCGAACTGGCGATCTATCAATCCTTCACCTACGATTTCGATCTGGGCCGCGCCGCGCTGCTATCCGCGCTGCAACTGGCTCTGACAGCCGCCGCTGCACTGGCTGCCCTTCGGTTTTCGCGGGGTGACGGCTTTGGCACCGGGCTGGACCGGGCCATTCGCCGCTGGGATGGAGGGGCACCCGTCTTCGACACGTTCTGGATCATCGCCGCGGCGGCGTTTCTGCTGTTGCCGCTGGCGGCGGTCGTGATCTCGGGGATCAGCGGGATTTTCGACATGCCCGCATTGGTCTTCCGCGCGGCGCTGACCTCGGTTCTGGTGGCAGCCGTCAGTACCGCCGTTTTGCTGATGCTGGCGTTGCCTATGGCGATGGCGGTTGCGACCGGACGACATGGCATGGTCGAGATCAGCGGCATTCTGGGCCTTGCAGCGTCACCCCTGGTGATTGGCACCGGCCTGTTCATTCTGATCCGACCGGTGATCAGCCCCACATCGCTGGCCTTGCCCGTGACCGCGTTGGTGAATGCGGTGATGGCGCTGCCGTTTGCCCTTCGGATTCTGGTGCCTGCGGCGCGTGATGTGGTCACCCGGCACGGGCGGCTGGCGCTGTCGTTGGATATGACCAGATGTACCTTTTTCACGCGCGTCCTGTTGCCGCGTATGCGCGCGCAAATCGGCTTCGCCGCAGGGTTGGCGGCGGCGTTGTCGATGGGCGATCTGGGCGTGATCGCCTTGTTTGTCGATCCGCAGGTTGCGACCTTGCCGCTGCAGATCTACCGCCTGATGGGGGCGTATCAGATGCAAGCTGCTGCAGGGGCGGCGCTGTTGTTGCTGGTGTTGTCGATGGGCGCATTCTGGCTTTTGGATCGTGGAGGGCGAGCACATGCTGAAACTTGAGGGATGCGTCATCGAAAATGGCGGCTTCTCGCTGCATGCGGATTTTGAGGTCGAGGCGGGTGCCAGCGTAGCAATCATCGGCCCGTCCGGTGCGGGCAAGTCAACGCTGCTGGAGGCGATCGCCGGGTTTCGCGATCTCAGGCAGGGGCAGATCCTGTGGCAGGGCGCGCGAATTTCCGACCTCGCGCCGGGCAAGCGCCCCGTGGCGATGCTGTTTCAGGACGGCAATCTGTTCCCGCATCTGACCGTCGCGCAGAATGTGGCCCTGGGCCTGCGTCCGAACGGACGCCTGACTGACGCTGAGCAGTCGCAGGTTCAGACTGCACTGGCGCGCGTGGCCCTGTCCGGGTTCGAAGCACGCAAACCAGCCGAGTTGTCCGGTGGCCAGCAAAGCCGGGTGGCTTTGGCGCGGGTGCTTGTGCAGCGGCGACAGCTACTGTTGCTGGACGAACCATTCGCGGCCCTTGGACCCGCGTTGAAGGCAGAGATGCTGGACCTTGTCGCGGATTTGCTGGCAGAAACCGGAACGACCCTGATGATGGTCAGCCACGATCCGCAGGATGCGCGACGGATCGCAAGTCAAACCGTTCTTGTGGCCAACGGACAGGCGCATCCTCCGGCAGCGACAGGCCCGCTATTCGAAAACCCGCCGCCAGAACTGCGCGACTATCTGGGGTGATCGGTTGGCGGAAGACTGCCCTTATCCCGATGCCTGCCTCAGATGCTGGCGGATCTTGGACTCGACCCTTGGACTGTGCAGATCAAAGCTGCCGCTATTGGCAAAGAGTTCGCGCACCGAGCGGTAGCTTTCGACCTTCTTCCATACAACAGGCGAAGAGGTCGGCGCCCGGCCCGAAAGCGAGGCCAGATAGGACATTGTGCCAAACAACAGGCGGGATTTGTCCCGGTGTGGTTTGTTCAGAATATACAGGCTTAGCGGTGCGTCCGGTCCCCGCTCGGCATCGACGACAAACACCTGACCGGCGCGGAAGGCCGCTTTGCCATCACACCGGGTCCAGCGACGCGTCGAGGATTTTCCTTCGCTCAACGCTTCGACAATTCGGCTGTAGACGGTCCCGTTGCGCTCATCCAAGAAGGCTACGTTGACAATCACTTTGGTCGGATCGTTGGGCGCGCGAAAGAACACCTGATACGATCCCAGGAAAGGTCGCAATCTTTGCAGATCGCCCGGAAACACGTCGATCAGCGGGTCCCGACGTCGGTCGGCTTCGGTTTTGGCCAATCGGGTGGTGTGGCGGCGCAACTCGGCCGGGTCGCCCAGTAAAATATGCTCGTCAACGCCAAAGAACCGACCGATCCGGCGCAGGTTGTTGGGCGAGGGCTGACTGCGACCGCTGAGGTATTTGGCAAACTGCTGGTGGTTGATTCCGATGTCCCTGCACACCGCGGCAACCGAAGGGTGATCGGCGCACAGATGGCGCAGGTTCGCTGCCAGATGTTCATGCATATGCGGTTGGTCTTTCGCTTAAACTCGCTAAAGAAAGCATAATCTGGCGTTATTGTTAAGCCCATTTGGGCGCGCAATCCTTGGGCCAACGCATCCATGCCCAGGGGAGGTCAAGCAATGGATAAATTTCAGTATGTGCGGCAACTGGAATACCGCCTGCAAATGCGTCAGGTGGACCGCCGCCAGTTCATGCGTGGGGTACTGGCAACCGGGATGACCGTCAGCGCTGCAACCTTGCTGGCTGACCGGGCAATCGCTGCGACACCCAAGAAAGGTGGCAGCATGGTCGCAGGGATCGGCCACGGTGCATCCACCGAACAACTGGATCCGGGGCAGATCTCGGCGGGCTTCCTGATCCCGTTGAGCCTGGGTGTGAATGGCTTCCTGACGGCTGTGGACGCAGACAGCAATGTTCAGCCTTCGATTGCCCAATCCTGGGAAGCCTCGCCGGATGCCTCGGTCTGGACATTTCAGTTGCGCGACAGGGTCGAGTTTCACAGCGGTCGCAGCGTGACCTCGGACGATGTGATCGCGTCGATCAACTATCACCGGGGCGAGGGTTCGACCTCGACCGGTGCGCCGCTGTTGGCAGGGGTCAAATCGGTCCGCGCGGACGGATCGCAAACCATCGTATTTGAACTGGAAGGCGGCAATGCGGACTTTCCGGCCATCCTCAGCGACTATCGTTTTGCCATTCTGCCCGCCGAAGGTGACAGTATCGACTGGCAGTCGGGCATTGGCTGCGGGGCCTATCAGTTGACCGACTTCCAGCCCGGCATCTCAGCCGATCTGGTGCGTCATGCCAACCATTGGAACGATGATGTGGCCCATGTGGATGAATGGAAGCTGCTGGTGCTGCTGGATACGACCGCGCGTATGGCGGCCCTGTCGGCGGGCACGGTTGACGTTGCTGACAAGGTCGATCCAAAAACCGCCAAATTCATCTCGCGCGATCCCAATGTCACGCTGCATTCGGTGGCGGGCACCCAGCATTACTCGTTCCCGATGCTGACAAATACCGCGCCATTTGATGACAACAACATCCGTCAGGCGATCAAATGGGGCATCGACCGGCAGGAATTGGTCGACAAAATCCTGCTGGGCTATGGCGCGGTTGGCAACGACCACCCGATCGGATCGGGCCAGAAATACTTCAACGCCGAGCTTGAGCAGAAGACGTTCGACCCCGACAAGGCGAGATTCTATCTGAAACAGGCCGGGTTGGACTCGCTGGATGTCGAGCTTTCGTCGTCAGATGCCGCCTTCCCCGGTGCGGTGGACGCCGCGACGCTGATTTCGAACTCGGCGGCGAAATGCGGGATCAATGTCACCGTCAAACGCGAGCCCAATGATGGCTACTGGTCCGAGGTCTGGACCAAGAAACCCTGGTGCGCCAGCTACTGGGCCGGTCGCCCGGTCGAAGATCTGATGTTCTCGCTGGCGTTCCAGTCCGGCGTTGCCTGGAACGAATCCTTCTGGTCGCACGAAAAATTCGACAAGCTGCTGGTCGAGGCGCGGGCCGAGTTGGACACTGACAAACGCCGCCAGATGTATGGCGAGATGCAGGACATCGTGGCCAATCAGGGCGGCGTTGCGATCCCGATGTTTGCCTCATACGTCTTTGCTACGCGGCCCAGCGTCGGCACGCCGGAAAAATTCGGCTCGAACCTCGATCTGGATGGCAGCAGCTTTATGGAACGCTGGTGGAAAGCAGAATAGCAGCCGATCTATGCTAGTATCGTGAAAGAAAAGGGGATGGCTTTTGCGGTCGTCCTCTGCCGTGTCGGGGATAGGATTCCATGAAACTCTTCATTGCAACGCTATCGACCGAAACGAATACGTTCTGCACCATGCCAACCGCGATGTCGGGGTTCGAGGAGTATTTTCTGCGCCACGGAACCGCAACGCAGGAGCCGCCCAACCTGATGACCGAGGCACTGCATCTATGGCGCGCGAAAGCAGAGGCCTTGGGGTGGCAGGTCATCGAAAGTCTGGCCGCCATTGCCGAACCTGCCGGGCCGACCACCCGTAGCTGTTATGATGCGTTAAGCGGCGAGATCCTGTCTGATCTGACCGAGTGCGGCGGCGCAGATATCATTCTGTTGCAACTGCATGGCGCGATGGTGGCCGAACATATCGAGGATTGCGAGGGCGACCTTTTGGCCCGCGCCCGTGCGCTGTGCCCGAATGCCACGATTGGGGTGTCTCTGGACCTGCATTCTCATCTCACCGACAGGATGCTGCAGGCCAGCGATCTGATCGTGCATTTCAGGGAATACCCCCATGACGACGCCACCGCCTGCGCGGCTGAGCTATTCGACCTGGCCCGGCGCGCCCATGTGGGTGAGATCGTGCCTTGCATGGCGTTTTATGATGCGCGGATGGTGAATCTTTATCTGACGAAAGCGGGGGCGATGAAGGATTTCGTGGCCGAAATGGCCACCGCTCAGTCCGCGCCCGATGTGTTGTCGGTGTCACTCAGCCACGGGTTTCCATGGGCGGATGTTGCGGATGTTGGCGCGCGGATGCTGGTCGTGACCGACAATCAGCCGCAACTTGCGGTCCAACTGGCCGAGACACTGGGCCGTCGGTTTTTCGATCTGCGTCACCGGGTGACCACTGACTATCTGCCGATCGACAGCGCGCTGGATCAGGTAGGAACGCGCGCAGGGCTGTGTGTTCTGGCGGATATGGGTGACAATTCGGGCGGCGGCGCACCCGGCGATGCCACCTATCTGCTGGCCGCCATGCTGGAACGTGGGCTCAGGAATTTTGCCAGCGGGATGTTCTGGGACCCCGGCGTTGTTCGCATTTGTCAGGATGCGGGTATCGGCAGCACGTTGACCGTTCGGCTGGGCGGCAAGACAAGCGCGGTTTCAGGCGATCCCATTGATCTGCGGGCGACGGTCATGAATATCGCAACAGGTCTGGGTCAGCATCTGGGAACCGGGTTAGAGCCGATGGGCACCGTGGTCTGGCTGCGTCTGGACGGCCATATCGACCTGCTGGTCAACGACCTGCGCGTTCAGGTGTACCACCCCGAAGCGTTTGAACAGATGGGTATCCGACTGGCCGAGAAATCGGCGGTGGCGGTGAAATCTCTGTTCCATTTCTACGGCCCGTTCAGCAAAATCTCGGATCACATCCTGCAGGTCGCCAGTCCGGGCGGAACCCAGCCCGCGTTTCGTGACATCGCCCTGCACAAGCGCAAACTTCCCTATTGGCCGGCGGTCGAACACCCGTTCGTGGATGACTGCCTTGCGGATACCGGGTAGCGGCCTCAGTCAACCGTCCGGGCCGACAGAATCCAGTCGCGGACACTCTGGGCCTCGGGTGTCAGGGGGCGGGATTTCGACCAGACCAGATAGAAGCCTTTGCCGGTTCTCCATGTCCATTCCGGGCGCGCGGCCAACACGCCTTGCTGCACCAGATGTTCGACGATGTGGTGCCAGCCAAAGGCAAACCCTTCGCCCGCCATCGCCGCCTGCAAAACCAATGCGTAATCGTTGAGACGCAGACCGCTGCGGGGCGTAACTTCGGATATGCCGAACGCGCTGAACCACTGATCCCACGAGGGGCGCTCGCGGATGGGTTCCTCAAGATGGATCAGGCGCTGGTTCAACAGGCCCGGCACACTACGCAAGGTCACTGCGGCGGCCATGACGCGGGGGGCGGCTACGGGGTATATAATCTCGTCATAGATCAGCTGCGCCTCGCAATCCGGCCAGTTGCCATCGCCTAGCCGCACCGCAAGACTGATGGTTTCGACCGTCAGGTCAGGCTCGCGGTCGCTGGATTGCAGGCGCAGGTCAATATCTGGGTGCTTTTGCTGGAACGAGGCAATACGCGGCACCAGCCAATAGTTGTTGAAGGCCGAAGAGGCACTGAGTGTCACGTGGTCATTGCTGGCGAACTGCCGGATCGAGGATGCGGAATGCGACAACATCTCGAACGCGCGGGTCACATCGGCGAACAATCGCGTTCCCGCATTTGTCAGGGTGATCCTGCGATGGCTGCGCCGGAACAGGATCACGCCAAGCGCGGTTTCAAGCTGCTTGATCGACGCGCTGACCGCCGGTTGCTGCACATTCAGCTCTTGCGCCGCTTTGGTGAATGACCCGGTCCGGGCGGCAGCTTCGAAAACGACCAGATGACGGGGGGATGCGAGTTGGGACCAGAGGTTTTGCATAAATTCAGCTTATGCAAAAGATCATTCTTTTCAACCGTCACAGATGGGCGTTTGCGCAGTATGACTATGTGCGAACAAGTCGATGAGGGTTGGCAATGGCACGGCGCGCACGGGGATCCAGACAACGACAGGACACGCAGCCAGCGTCTCCGTTTATCCAACGGCAAGCACCATATTACGACCTGCTGGATGAAGAGCAGATTGCCCGGCTGGAACAGCAAGTCGACTGGATCATTCAGGATGCCGGCATCGCCTTTCGCGACGACCCCGAGGCGCTGGAATTGTGGAAAAGGGAAGGGGCCCGGATCGAAGGCGATACCGTGCGCGCCCCGGCGGACTGGATCCGCAGCCTGTGCGCCAAGGCCCCGCGCGAGTTTACGCAACTGGCCCGCAACCCCGAACGCTCGGTTCGGATTGGTGGACGCAATCAGGTCTTCGCGCCGATCTACGGCGCGCCGTTTGTGCGCGATTTGCACGGCGGTCGGCGTTATGGTGACATCAAGGCGTTTCAGGACCTTGTGCGCCTGACCTATATGCACCCGAACCTGCATCACGGCGGCTTTGTCACCTGCGAGCCCTGCGACGTGCCAGTCAGCAAGCGCCATCTGGACATGCTGCTGGCCCATATGACGCTGAGCGACAAACCCCATCTGGGCGCGATCACCGAGATGAGCCGCGCGCAAGACAGTGTCGATATGGCCGAGATTGTGTTCGGCGCCGATGTGATGGCCGAAAACTGCGTCATCATGGGCAACGTGAACACCAATTCTCCGCTGTTGGTCGACAAGGTGGTGACCGAGTCCGCGCGGGTTTACAGCAGCCGGGGGCAGGGCATGATCGTCGTGCCGTTCATCCTGTCGGGGGCGATGGGTCCGGTCTCGACCGCCGCCTCGGTCGCGCAGGCCATGGCAGAGGCGATGATGGTCTGTGCATATGTTCAACTTATCCGACCCGGCGCGCCCTTTGTTCTGGGCAACTTCCTGTCGTCGATGTCACTGAAATCCGGTGCGCCGACCTTTGGCATGCCCGAACCTGTGATCTCGAACTATGCCATCGGCCACCTGGCCCGCCGCGCGGGTCTGCCGCTGCGCTGTGGTGGCTCGCTGACGGCATCCAAGATCGAGGACGCGCAGGCCGCTTATGAAAGCGCGGATTCGATGCATTCGACCATGTTGGCCGGGGCGAATTTTGTCCTGCACTCAGCCGGTTGGCTGGAAGGCGGCCTGTGCACCGGGTTTGAAAAGCTGATCATGGATGCGGACCGGTTGGGGTCTTATCAAAAGGTTCTCAGCCTAGGGCTGGATACCTCGGATGAGGCACTGGCCCGCGACGCCTATGCCGAGGTCGGCCCCGGCGGTCATTTCCTGGGCTGCGGTCACACCATGCGCCACTATCAGAACGCCTTTTATGAACCCGCGCTGAGCCACAGCGAGAATGTCGAAAGCTGGGAGGATGAAGGCGCGAAAGATATGCGGACACGCGCTTATGACCGTTGGACCCAGATGCTGAAGGACTACGAAGCACCGCCTATCGAAGAGGCCACGCGCGAAGCCCTGGAGGCGTTTGTGGCCAAACGCAAAGAAGCCCTTCCCGATGCCTGGTACTGATCGCCCCCTTGCCGCGACCCGGATGATGTAAGGAACACCCCATGCCCGAGATTCAAAAAGACGAGACCGCCACCGGTAAACCGCTGCCGTCCCACGCCAAGGTTGTTGTAATTGGCGGCGGCGTTGTTGGCTGTTCGATCCTGTTTCACCTGGCCAAGTTTGGCTGGAAAGACGTAGTGCTTCTGGAACGGGACGAGCTGACCTCGGGCTCAAGCTGGCATGCGGCGGGGCAGATTCACACGATCAGTTCTGACCCGAATATCAGTCGCCTGCAAAGCTATACCATTGATCTTTATAAAGAGATTGAAGAAACATCGGGCCATTCGGTCGGCCTGCATATCACTGGCGGGTTCTACGCGGCCTCGACCAAGGAATGGTATGATTACCTGAAACGCGAACGCTCGAAAGCGCGCTATATGGGGCTGCATCAGGAATTCATCTCTCCGTCAGAACTGGCCGAACGGCACCCGCTGATCGATCCGAAACACTATTATGCGGCGCTATGGGATGATCAGGATGGTGATCTTGATCCGTCTGGGGCCACTTATGCTTTTGCCAAATCCGCCCGCGTGCATGGGGCGCAATATTTCACCCATTGCGGGGTGACGGCAATGTCTCAGCGGCCGGACGGGTCTTGGGACCTGACCACGCCCAAAGGGCGGATCAACGCCGAGCATGTGGTCAATTGCGGCGGCCTTTGGGCGCGTGAGGTGGGGCATATGTCCGGCATCCATCTGCCGGTGCAGCCGATGGAACATCACTATCTGATCACTGAAAAAATCCCTCAGATCGCCGAGCGGATGGAAAGCATGGGTGAGGCCGGTCGCCTGCCTGCCGGGATCGATTATGAGGCCAACATCTATTTCCGGCAGGAACGGCAGGGGATGCTGCTGGGTACTTACGAGCCGAAATCGACCCCGTGGAAAGTGGATGGCACGCCGTGGGACTTTGGGCACGAACTGCTGCAACCCGACCTCGACCGTATTGCTGACCGGCTTGAGATGTCATTCGAACGTATCCCCACGATCGGTCAGGCCGGGATCAAGGACATGATCAACGGTCCGTTTACCTTTGGCCCCGATGGCAACCCGATGATCGGACCGGTACCGGGGATGAAGAACTATTGGGTCGCGGTTGGCGTCATGGCGGGCTTTTGTCAGGGCGGGGGTGTCGGCCTGACCATGGCCGAGTGGATGATCGACGGCGAACCCTCGATCGACGTCTGGGCCATGGATGTTGCGCGATTTGGCGAATTTGCGACGCCAGACTGGGGCACGGTCAAGTCCTCGGAAAACTATGAGCGGCGGTTTGTGATGACCTTCCCCAACGAAACCTTGCCCAAGGGCCGGATGCAGAAAACCACCGCGCTTTATGACCGGCTGGTCGCCAAGGGCGCGCGGATGGGGCAGGGGTTCGGTCTGGAAAACGCGCTTTGGTTCGCAGATGGCCCCGACGACGCACACGAAGACCCGACATTCGAGCGCAATCGCAGCCACGACTATGTCGCGCGCGAGGTCAAGGCTGTGCAAGAGGCCGTGGGCGGGATCGAGATCGCCAACTTTGCCAAGCATGAATTCAAGGGCGCAGGCGCGCGTGCATATTTGGATCACGTACTGGCCGGATATGTGCCCAAACCGGGTCGCCTGACACTGACGCCGATGCTGACACCCAAGGGCAAGCTGTACGGAGATCTGACTGTCGCCTGTCTGGCCGAGGATCACTTTGTCCTGTTCGGCTCGGGTGCAATGCAAGAGGCGCACCGCCGCTGGTTCGAAAAGGATCTGCCCGACGGTGTGACCTATGCCAATGTCTCGGACGACTGGCATGGCATCGCGCTGTCTGGTCCAAAATCCCGCGACGTGCTGGCGCGGCTGACGCGCGAGGATGTCTCGGCCGACGCGTTCAAATTCCGTGACCTGCGTCAGACCTTTGTGGCCGGGGTTCCGGTCATTCTGAACCGCATCTCGTTCAGTGGCGAGTTGGGCTATGAAATCTACTGCAAACCGCAATATCTGCTGCGTCTGGCTGAGGCCATAGAAGAGGCCGGGGCCGATCTTGGTTATCGCTGGTACGGCGCGCGGGCGCTGATGTCGATGCGGCTGGAAAAGGGCTGGGGCGTCTGGACCCTGGAATTCCGTCCCGATTTCAATGCGGTCGAAAGCGGAATGGACGCGTTTATCAACTGGAAGAAAGATTTCGTCGGTAAAGATGCGACTGAGGCGTCGCGTGCACAGGGCGTGAAGCAGAAACTGGTGACAATGACGATCGACGTGGACGGGATTGACGTTTCAAACGACGAGGCGATCCTGAAAGACGGTGCCGCTGTTGGATATGTCTCATCCGGCGGCTTTGCCCACCGGGTCGGGCGATCCATGGCGATGGGATATGTCGCGACCGAGCATGCCGCTCCGGGCACGGCGCTTCAGGTGGAAATTCTGGGTGAATGCTATGACGCCGAAGTTCTGGGCGGACCCATCTATGATGCAAACGGGGCCAACATGCGGGCGTAAAAGCCGATGTGCATTAAAGACCTATAAGCAAGGTTATGTTAAATGTTGCTCGACCTTCTTCAAGGTCGAAACCCCACCTTCAGCCTAGCCGGTTGCTTCATCCCTCAGACAGTTTCCGACACCCGGATCCGGTTGCGGAACAAATGGTCGTAATGCGGCTTCATGCGGCGGTGAACGCGGCGGACGCGATCCGGGGTGTTGGACAGATCGACATATTTGCGTTCCTGCCGGACAAGGCCGGTCGATTTGGCGAGGTTTGCGTGGAAGGATCCTCCGTCCCACCAGCTATGCGCTGAAGGATCGCCGCCCGCCTCCCAGCTCAGCGCCTCTTCGATGAACGGGATTCCGACGGCTTCGCAGAAGGCTTGGGTCATTTCGTATGGGTTCTCCAGCACATCATCGCTGTCGATCACCGGCGGCGGCGTTCCGTGCAAGGCAGTCAGAAGATCGTAAAGCGCGCGTTGCTCGGGAAAGCCGACCTCTAACTCGTCGAAATCGGGCCACTTGTTATACATTGACGTGATCGTTTTGGCCGGATCGCGGATCAGGAAAGCATGGGTGAAATGAGACAGGAACTCGGCATCCCACATGTGATTGATATAATGCGGGAAATCCTTGATGAAGACGGGGCTTTTCTCGGCGCGGGCCTTGACGTCCTTCCACACGCTTTCAAGGGTCAGGCCGGGCGTTGTTTTCTCACCTTCCTTGAACCGGGGCCACATGGGATCCTCGCCCTGATACCAGGCTTCGCCGAAAGGTTCATGCAGACAGTCCAGATCGCCGCGCTGACGCATCATCCATTCAAACGCGGTCGAGGTTGAGCGTGGGATGGCCCAAAGGGCGACGATTTTGTGCATGTTCAGCCTTTCAGTGATGAGAGCAATCGGCCCTGCTGCGTTTCCGGGGCAATGCCGAGTGTCTTGAAAATCCGCCAGTACAGCGCCGTGTCATGGCCGATGATCGGTTTGCCCAAACGGCTTTCCAGCGCGACCTCATAATGCACCGGGCGTTGTGCGATCCCGTCAGATGGGCGGCGATAGTTGCTCATCCCGTTGATCAGGTAGGCGTCCACATTCGGGGCCTGCTCTGCCGTGTAGTCGAAGGATTTCCACAACAGGTCCTCGTCAAAGCACCAGATGCAGTCGTCAACCGCGTCCTGACTTTCAAACCAACCCTGATCGAAGAAATTGCCCGCCCAAACCACATCAAACCCGGCTTCGCGCAGGAAGCCAACGGTGCCGGTATACCAACTGTCGGGGTGGTAGCAGGCGTTCAGCGCCACCTTTTCAACATTCAACGCGCGCAGCGCCTCGACCATGGCATAACCCGCCATGTGAAAGGGGGTCTGGTATTTGTCGCTGAGTTGCTCGCAATGTTGCCGGATGCCCTCGACACCCAGACCGCTGGCATGCACCCAGTTCGAGCCGACCTGACCGCAGACATCCGCACCGTTATTGGCCATGCATTCGACGAATTCTTCCAAAAGGCCAAAGTTCTTTTGCCGCTGATCCAGACGGTGCGCGTAGTCCGGTACATGCAGCATCCGGCCATGCACGCCCACGCTGCGCGGGGCCATGCGCAGAAAGTCCGAAGGTGCTGCGTCAAAGTCATGTGGCGGGGCGGTAAACCCCACCTGATGCGGGAACAGCTTGACCTTGGGGTTCTGCCATTTTGGGGGTTTTACATAGCTTTCCATGCGCCAGCCTTGTGCCGTTCCGAACCTGTGGTGGGTTTTCGGACCTTGCTGCCGCGCAGCCCGAAATGCCATTGCTTTGACGTGCAGCATTCAATATCAAAACTGATATGAGTCAGCGCAAATATAACCTGCCGTCGATCAACGCGATGATTGCGTTTGAGGCGGTGGCACGATTACAGGGTTTTGCGCGGGCCGCAGAAGAGCTGAGGACATCGCAGCCCGCGATCAGCCGACATATCCGAAATCTGGAAATCCGGTTCGGAACCACCTTGTTCGAGCGGCAAGGCGCGCGCGTTTCACTGACCAGAAAAGGCAGGGATTTTTATCATTCTGTCGCGCAGACGCTGGATAAAATGCAATCCGCTGTGAACAGCCTGGCGCGTCCGCAAAGCGAGGTGACAGTTGTGTGTTCCCATTCGGTATCGCATCTTCTGTTGATGCCGCGCTATGGCGCGTTGCGCAGGGCGTTGGGAAGCGGGTCCGAGCTGCGATTGCTGACAGCGGAATACAACCTATTGACCGCCGCCATTGATACCGGGGCCGATATCGTCTTTGAATACGCTTCGGCCACTCCGGACGCGCCGCATGTGGTTTTGTGCGAGGAAGAGATCAAGCCAGTCGGCACGCCCGCCATCGTTGAACAGGCTGTTGCCGCCCTTGCGGGCAAGGCCAAGCCCCCTCCTCTGCTCAGGTTGCAGAAAGAGAATTTCGGATGGATGGACTGGCCCGACTGGGTGAATGTGCATCCCGCCTATGCCGGGTGGCCGATTGCCGAAGAGTTTGACAGCTATGTCTACCTGCTGGAAGCCGCTGCCGCAGGGCAAGGTTTGGGCCTTGGCTGGCGCAGCTTTGTGGATTCGTACCTGACCCGGGGCGCCTTGGTCGAGATGCCGGTCGACTGGCATTCAAACAAAACCAAGTTCTTCGCGCGCCTGACTCGGTTCGGCCAACAGAACCCGGTTGCGCATAAGTGCCTGTCTTTGCTGGAGCATCTGGATCAGCGCTGACAGGGTTTGGGCAACGGATCAGAATGTCGCCTTGGCGTCCATCGCTTTGACACCGTCCTGACGCCGCGCCCAAAGCTGGATATCTTTGCCGGTTCTGTTGCCCTCGATATTAAACGGGACCATGCCCGCAATCGGCGACAGCCCACGAAACGCGAAGGTTTTTGGCGATTTGCCTATTGTCCGGCAGGCCAGATCGACAAGAAGCGTGGCGGTCAGTGGGCCGTGGAAAACCAACCCGTCGTACCCTTCGACCGACCTAGCATAATCAACGTCATAGTGAATGCGGTGGCCATTGAACGTCAGCGCCGAGTAGCGAAACAGCATGACCTGAGACGGCGCCACATGCTCAGAGATTTGCGCATCCGTGGGTGCCACGGGCGGGATCGGCTGTGGCGCATCGGGATGTGGGTCTTCGCGATAGACGATGTCATGTTCTTCGGTCAGGGCGAGGGTGCCATCCTCAAGCATCAGCTCGTGCAGGACGGTTACAAAGCAAAGCGGGCCGCTGCGACCGGTCTTTTCCACGACGCTTTTGATGGTCGAGCGTTTTTCGACCCACACCCCCATAGGCAACGGGTTGTGAAAGACAAATCGCCCTCCGGCCCACATGCGTCGGGGCAGCGACACGGGGGGTAGAAAACCACCTTTCTTTGGGTGGCCATCGCGCCCCAGGCCATCCATCGGCTGCGCCTCAAGGAAATAAAGCCAGTGCCACAGCGGCGGCAGCGGGTCGCCGACCTGAAGGCTGGGGGTCCACCCCAGAGTCGCCTGCATGAAGCGCGCAGGCTCGGGCCGCAGAACGTCCCTGTGGGTCTCGGTTCGTCCGATCCAACTGTCGAGGGGCTTGGACATGGTGAGTTCGCCTGCAATTGCCAGGGCACTTGTGCCGCTGGCGCAGCGTAGGATCGACCGGTGCCAGGGGCAAGGCGGCAGCCCGGTGAACTGGGGCTGCCACCGAGGTCAGTCGATGATCGTGACCGGCTGGCCAAGCGCGTCCGCATCAGGTGTGACGCCAAGCCCCGGCCCTTCGGGCGGGGCGATACGGCCGTTTTCACGCACCGGGCCATCCGGTGCCAGACGCGGGCCGACATAGTGGCTCAGGTCGCAGGTGTTCATGATGCCGCGCGCCGGTGTCGATGCCGCCAGATGCAGCAGCGCCGCCGTGGTGATGTCACTGCCCCATGTATCCTCGACGCACATCCGGGTGCCCAGGGTCAGGCACAGATCGCGGATTTGCCGCATCGCCGACAGGCCACCCATCTTGGACAGTTTCAACGCTGCGGCCTGCATACAACCGGCCTGATGCGCCTCGATCACCGAGGCGATGTCATGGGCGTTCTCGTCGATCTTCATCGGCAGACCGGTGGTGCGCTGGACATGGGCGCATTCCTGCAAGGTGGTGCAGGGTTGTTCCAGCATCACGTCCAGATGCGCAGCGGCGCGTCCCACACGGATCGCCGACAGCGCATCGCTGCCGCAGTTCCAATCGCCATAGACCAGGGGCCCTGCCCCAACGGCCTTGCGCACCTTGGCCAGACGTTCGACATCCATCTGCCAGTCATTGTCGGCGCCCAGCTTGACCTGAAACTGGCGCATGCCCTTGTCATAGGCATCCCGCGCCATGCGCGCCATTTCGTCCGGCGCGACGCAGGTGATCGAGTGATAAAGGGGCATGTCCTTGACCTGCCTCCCACCCAACAGGCGATGCAGCGGCAAGCCCGCCGCCTGCGCCGTCAAATCCCAAAGGGCTGTATCAAGGGCGGATTTGGCATAACCGTGGCCCTGAAGATACGAGTTCAGTTTTTCCATCAGTGTTTCAGGGCCAACCGGGTCGGCCCCGATCAGAACCGGGGCCAGTTCCGTTACCGCAGGCACCACGCCCTTGGCGTAGGCAGGCAGGTAATGGGGAATGGGGCAGACCTCACCCCATCCTTGCAGCCCGGTGTCGGTGTCGATCCGCAACACCACCGAGGTTGTGGTGTCGCAGGTTTTTCCGTCTGCCATGTAGTAGGTCTCATGGCTGGTCAGGGGGACTTCCCACAGCGCGATGCGCGTGATCTTCACGTCAGGCTTCCTCTACTTGTTCAAGCTGTGGGGCGTCGGTGCGCGGCAGCAGGCTGGCCGGGTCATAGGCTGGCTCACCCAGAATGCACCCTTTGCGCGGCTTGCCCGCTATGATGACTTCGATCTCGGTGCCGGGCACATGTGCGCGCGGTTTGATATAGGCAAAGGCCAGAATTTTACCGACCGTATGGCCATAGGCGACCGAGGCCGTTGCGCCGACGATTTCGCCATTTACAACAACGGCTTCGCCGCCATGGCCGTCTTCGACCCCGTCCGGTTCGATCTCCAGATAGGCGCAGATCCACGGCATCTCGCCCGTCTCGGCCTGTTGCGCGCTGACACGGGTGGCCTCAACGCCCAGATAGTCTTTGTCCAGCTTCATGAAGCGGCCCACATTGGCCTCGGGCAGCGTGACCTCATTGGTCAATTCGCCCGCACCGGGGAAGGCTTTTTCCATCCGCATCGCGTTCATCGCGAAGGACCCGTAATTGACGATGCCAGAGGGCGCACCTGCGGCCCAGAGCGCGGAATAGACGTCAACGCAGGCCGCGTCAGGCATGTGCAGCTCCCAACCCAACTCACCCGCGTAGGACATCCGGAACGCCCAGACCTTGTGGCCTGCAACGGTGATTTCCTGTGCCGACAGCCAGCGGAACCCTGCATTCGACAGATCCGCATCGGTGCATTGCGCCAGAACATCCCGCGATTTCGGGCCGTTCAGCGACAGGGCCGACCATCCGGCGGACAGCGCCGTGATGATTACATCCTCATCGGCGCGGTTGTGGTTCAGGTGGTCCAGCAGGCGCTGTTCGAAGAAGGCGGCGCAGACCAGATAGAACCGGTCATCCGCCATGCGCACCAGCGTGGTTTCCAACTCGACCCGACCCCGGCGGTTCAGCATATGGGTCAGCGTGATCGAGCCGGTTTTCTGCGGCATCTTGTTGGCGGTCAGACGGTCCAACAATGCGTATGCGTCCGGGCCCGAAACCTCGACCTTGGTAAAGGCGGTGACGTCCATAATGCCGACGCCTTGGCGTACGGCTTTTACCTCGGCGCCCACCACATCATGCACCACATTGCGGCGGAAGCTGTAGTGGTCGCGTTGCTCGACGCCGTCCATCGCAAACCAGCGGGGGCGCTCAAACCCGTAAACCTCTTCATACACCGCGCCTTTGTCCTTGAGGATCTCATAGAGCGGTGACGGCTTGATCGGGCGACCTTCCAGTCGGTTGAAATGCGGGAAGGGAATCTCGTGGCGCAGCTTGTAATCCTCATGCGCTTTGATGACCTGCCAGTCCTTTTTGGCATAGCTGCCAAAGCGGCGGGGGTCGTAATCGCGCATCGAGATATCGGCGGCACCCCGCACCATCCATTTGGCCAGTTCGCGTGTCAGGCCGGGGCCCCAACCGATCCCGATCTGGGTGCCGCAGCAACACCAGTAGTTCTTGACGCCCGGCGCAGGCCCAACCATCGGGTTGCCATCCGGCGGGTGGCTGATCGCGCCGTGGACCTCACGGGTGATGCCCAGTTCCGCAAAGATCGGCATGCGCTCCAGAGAATTCTCAAGCCATGGCATGACACGGTCATAATCGGCCTCGAATAGCCAGTTCTCGTATTCCCACGGGCACTCGTCATGCCAGACCGAGTTCGAGTTTTCTTTCTCGTAGATCCCGATCAGGCCCTTTTTCTGCTCCATCCGGATATAGCCCGAGACCATCTTGTCGTCGCGGATCACGGGCAGCTCGGTGTCCAGATCCTGAAACTCGGGCACATTCTCGGTCACGAAATAATGGTGCGTCATCGAGGTCATCGGCAGTTGCAAGCCCGACCATTCGCCCATCTGGCGCGCATAGGTGCCACCGGCATTGACCACATGCTCGCAAATGATTGTGCCCTTTTCGGTTTCAACCACCCATTCGCCCGCATCATTCTGGGTGATGTTCGTGGCGCGGCAATGGCGAAAGATCTTCACGCCTTTCTGACGCGCACCGGTGGCCATCGCCATGGTCACGTTTGACGGGTCCACATGGCCATCATCCGGGGTGTAAAGCGCGCCCAGAACGCCTTCCAGATTATAGAAGGGGTGCTTTTCTGCGATGAAGTCCGGCCTCACCAGCTCGATATTGAAACCCAGCGAACGGCCGACGGACAGGGTGTGGCGCAGCCAGTCCATCTCATCCTCGGTATAGGCCAGCCGGAACGAGCCGCAGCCGTGCCAGGTGACCGCCTGCCCTGTCTCTTCCTCAAGCGTCTTGGAATAAAGGCCGATGTTGTAATCGACCATCCGCCCCAGCCCGTAAGAACTGGTGGAATGGGTGATCTGCCCTGCTGCGTGCCATGTCGACCCGCTGGTCAGTTCGGCCTTTTCCAGCAGGACGGTGTCGTCCCCCCAGCCCTCATGCCCCAGATGATAGGCCAGGCCGCAACCCATGACGCCGCCGCCAACAATGACGACCTTTGCACGCTGCGGCAGTTCTTTTTTGGACATCGCAAAATTCCTGTTCGAGAGTCGCAGATTTCTGTGGATTTGATATTCAAACAAATGTACCACGGTCAATGATAAATGATACAAATGATCGAGAAACGGATCGGAATGGAACAAATGCGTGAATCGGCCCGCGACGAGAACGGTTTGTCGCTGGTATCGGATTCGCTGTCGCCCAAGGCACGCAAGGTCGTTGCGTTTTGTGCTGACACTGGGACTGTTCGGACCTTTTGCGATCACCCCCAGCACCCTGGCTTCTAGGATGAGGAACCCAAATGAATAAGCCGCTCACCCATTCGCTGGACGCCAGCTACTATACGGATTCCGCCGTCTTCGAGAATGAGATGAACGGCCTTCTGGCGCGGACCTGGCAATTTGCGGGGCATTCGGCGGATATCCCAAATGTCGGCGACTATTTTGCGTTTCAGATCGCCGGGCAGAACCTGTTTGCCATTCGCGGGCGGGATGAGGTGATCCGCACCTTCTATAACGTGTGCCAGCATCGCGCCCATGAGATGGTGACCGGCACCGGGAACACGCGCGTTGTTGTGTGCCCCTACCACCAATGGACCTATGAGCTGACCGGCGGCCTGCGCGCCGGGCCGAATATCAAGAAAGTGCCCGGATTTGATCGCGAAAAGATTTGCCTGACCGAGGTTCGGACCGAGATCTTTCTGGGCTTCATCTTCGTCAATCTCGACAGGGACGCCGCGCCTATGGACGAATGGTATCCCGGCGTGCGGGAAGAGATCGCCGAATTTGTCCCACAGATCAATGACCTTGCGCCGTTGGAATGGGTGGAAATCCCCGAAAGCTGCAACTGGAAGGTTTCGGTCGAGAATTACTCGGAATGCTATCACTGCCCGACCAACCACCCGACCTTCGCGGAAGGCGTGGTTAAACCTGAAACCTATGACATTCAGCCGGATTCAGATGGCGGCTATGTTCTGCGCCACACGACCGAGTGTCAGGCCCTTGAAAAGATGACTTACCCCATCGACATGACGGTGCCGCATGCGGGTGATTACCAATCGTGGTTTCTGTGGCCGATGTTCTCGTTCCAGTGCTATCCGGGCAATGTGCTGAACACCTATCACTGGCGTGCTGAAACCGTCGATAGCTGCACGGTCTGGCGTGGCTGGTATACCGAAGGCGGCCATGAAAGCGATGTGATCCGCGGGCTTGCCGTGCAGGACCGGGAAACCACTGTGGCCGAGGATATTCGTCTGGTCGAATCCGTCTATCGTGGTTTGAAATCAAAAGGCTACGTGCCTGGCCCACTGGTGCTGGACCCCGAGGGCGGCGTGATGAGCGAGCATTCGATTGCCAAGTTGCAGCAATGGATGCGCGACGCGGTCGACTGAAACTCAGAATAGCGAAAGACAAGTTGTTCTAGGAATGCCAAGCGCGTTCCCTGAATACCCGGAGGCGCGAGATATGCATGACGTGAAACCCTATTGGCAGAACTATATCGACGGGCAATGGGTCGATGGCGGCGCGGGCCGCATTGATGTTGTCGATCCCGCCACGGGTGAGAAACTGGCCGAACACGCTTTGGCCGATGCCGCTGACGTGGACCGCGCCGTTCAGGCCGCGCGCCGGGTGCATCTGTCAGGCGCGCTTGGCGCGCTGCGCCCGGTCGAACGCGGGCGGATGGTTCAGGCCATCGGTCGCTATCTGCTGGATCATATCGATGAGATCGCGCCCGTTCTGACGCTGGAACAGGGTAAACCCCTTTGGGAAGCGCGGATCGAGGTCGAGGGCGCAGCGCGTTATTTCGAATATTACGGCAATCAGGCCGAAACGGTCGAGGGGCGCTCGATCCCGCTGGGGGCGAATTACTTCGACTTCACCACCTACGAACCTTACGGGGTTTCGGCGCAGATCATCCCGTGGAATTACCCGGTCGAAATGACGGCGCGGTCTTTGTCGGCCGCGCTGGCCACGGGCAACACCTGCGTGATCAAGACACCTGAACTGACCCCGCTGACCAACGCCTGGTTCGCCCACGCGGCCGAAGCGGTTGGCCTGCCCGCAGGCGCGGTGAATATCCTGTGCGGCTTGGGGCACGAGGCCGGTGCAGCCCTGTCCGCTCACCCGCAGGTCAACCAGATCGTCTTCACCGGCTCGGTTCCCACAGGCGTCGCTATCGCCACCGCAGCAGCGCAAAACGTTGTACCTTGTGTGTTGGAGCTGGGCGGAAAATCGGCAGCCATCGTTCATAGCGATGCCGATATCGACGCCTTCACCAATGATGTCCGCTGGGGCATCTTCTTCAATGCCGGACAAGTGTGTTCCGCCATGAGCCGCGTGATCGTGCATGAGGATGTGCATGACACGCTTGTCGGAAAACTGGTGGACATGGCCGAAGGGCTGTCGGTCGGTGCAGGGATCGAGCGCGCCGAATTCGGTGCCAACATGGGTGCCATGGTCAGTCAGGCCCAACGGGACCGCGCCTTTGGCATGGTATCGCAAGCCGTGTCGGACGGGGCCAGGGCGGCAACCGGTGGGCGCAAGCTGAACCGGCCCGGCGCGTTTCTGGAACCGACCATCCTGTGCGATGTTTCACCCGATATGACCATCGCCAATGAAGAGGCCTTTGCCCCAGTTCTGTCGGTCCTGAAGTTCAAATCCGACGCCGAGGCGATCGAGATTGCCAACGGCACCCCTTATGGTCTGGTCGGGGGCGTCTTTACCCGCGATATTGACCGCGCCACGCAGGCGGCCCGACAAATCCGCGCCGGTCAGGTCTTTGTGAATGAATGGTTTGCAGGCGGCGTCGAAACCCCGTTTGGTGGATATGGAAAATCCGGATATGGGCGCGAAAAGGGCCGCGAGGCGCTGTGGAACTACGTGCAAACCAAGAACGTCGCGATCCGGTTGAGGGCATAAGGTATGCGACACCCGCACTCCGTGAAAGATGTGGTCAATGCCGGTCTGTGTATCGGGTGCGGGTTGTGCGAGGCTGTGGCCCCCGCGCGTTGGAAAATGGCCTATACGGCCGAAGGTCGGCTGCGCCCTGCGGAAATCGGGCCCGGCTCGGATGCTGAAATTCTGCGCGCCTGTCCCGGCGCGGTTGCGCGCCCGAATGCTGAACCTTCGGCGCATACGGATCAGATCTGGGGCGGCTATCACAGCATGCAGGAAGCCTGGGCCGCAGACCCGGACATTCGCTATCGCGCGGCAACTGGCGGAGTTTTAACGGCGCTTGGTGTTCACCTGCTGCGATCCGGGCAGGCCAAATTCATCCTGCATTGCGCCGCCTTGCCGGATGACCCGATGCGCACCGGTTGGTGCATCAGCGAAACGCCAGAGCAGGTCGTGGCGCGGGCGGGGTCGCGATATGGACCCAGTGACACTCTGGCCGGTCTGAGTGCGGCGCTGGACCGGGACGCGCCCTTTGCCATCATAGCCAAACCCTGCGACGCAGGGGCCGTGCGGGCGCGGGCAGAGGAAGACGAGCGGTTGCGCCGAAATCTGGTTGCCCTGCTGGTGATGGTGTGTGGCGGGGCGTCGGACCTTGGCAAATCGCAGGCGGTTCTGGATGAATATGACCTGTCGGAACGGGACGTGACCCTGTTTCGCTATCGTGGGTACGGAAACCCCGGTGCCACGCGGATCGAAACCGGCGACGGGCAGGTGTTTGAAAAGACCTATCTGGATATGTGGGCGGACGAATCCGGCTGGCGTATCCAAAGTCGCTGCAAGCTCTGCCCGGATGCCTTGGGCGAGGCTGCCGATATTGCCGCAGCTGATATCTGGCTTGGTGGCGCACCGGTGGGTGAGGATGAGGGGTTCAACGGTGTGATCACCCGCACGACCGCCGGAGAGGATCTGTATCGCGCGGCCTGCGCCGCAGGCGATCTGCACTTTGGCCAGACCATCACCCCGCGCATGTTCGACGATTTCCAACCCCATCAGGTCCGCAAGAAACACGCTTTGGCAGCCCGGTTGAGGGGTATGACAGACGCTGGCGCCCCGGTCTACGCCCATGACGGTTTGCGACTGGATGCTCTGGACGCCCATGACCCCGACGAAGAGGCCGGAACCGCCAGACGCGTGCGCGAGGGCCGCTTTTATGAAAGCCTTCCGAAGATTGAAACAGGAGACACGTAATGGACAATGATCTGTTCGAAAAAGGGCTGGAACAGCGCAAGGCGACGCTGGGGGCCGAGTATGTGGAAAAAAACCTGGCCGCAGCCGATGATTTCACGCTTCCCTTTCAAGAGGCGATGACCGCCTGGTGCTGGGGCTTTGGCTGGGGCGATGACACGATTGACGCCAAGACACGCTCGATGATGAACCTGTCCATGATCGGCGCGCTTGGGAAGATGCATGAATGGGAGATTCACTGCAAAGGCGCGCTGAACAATGGGGTCTCCAAGGAAGAGATTCAGGCGATCATTCACGTGATCGGCATCTATTGCGGCGTGCCGCAGTCACTGGAATGCTTCCGCGTCGCGCGCAAGGTTCTGGAAGAGCGTGGTCTGCTCTGACGCCTGTCCACAAGGCAAACATGCCATCTGAGTGACCATCCGTGGCCGGGAAAACGGCCACGGATTTCGGGGATTGTGCCCCTAAATGCGGCGTGATGCGCTTTCGGATGCGGCGGAAGGCACCAGTGCCCGCACCAGATCCTTCATGTCCAAAACGCCCACATCCTGTCCGTTGGATTGTACCTTGTAGGTCTTGTAGGTGTCGCCGCCGGACAGGCCGATCAGGTGCTCAAGGTTGTCGTCCACATCGACCACCCCGGCGAAATCGGTCTCGCCATTCATCGGGTGCATGACGGACCGCACGCGCAGAACGCGGGCACGGTTAATGTCGCTGACGAAATCCTCGATATACGGATCGTTCGGGTTCAGCAGGATATGCTGCGGTTCACCCTGTTGGACCACGTAACCGTCTTTCAGGATCACAAGGTGATCGGCCAGTTTCAGTGCTTCGTCCAGATCATGAGTGATGAACACGATGGTCTTGTGCAGGTCTTTTTGCAGTTCCAGCAACAGGTCCTGCATGTCGGTCCGGATCAACGGATCGAGCGCCGAGAACGCCTCGTCCATCAACATGATCGGGCTGTCCGAGGCCAGGGCGCGGGCGATCCCCACCCGCTGCTGCATACCGCCCGACAATTGGTGCGGATAGCGCTTTTCGAACCCGGCCAGACCGACGCGGGCCAGCCACTTTCGGGCCTCTGCCAGACGTTCGTCATGGCTTTCGCCGCGCACTTCGCGGGCCATGGCAGCGTTTTCCTCGACAGTGCGATGCGGCAACAGCGCGAATTTCTGGAACACCATCGACATCACGTTGCGCCGCAGATCGCGCAGGCGATGTTCGCCATAGCTCAGCACATCTTCGCCGCGCACATCGATACTGCCTGCCGTGGGTTCGATCAGGCGGTTCAGGTGCCGGATCAGGGTCGATTTCCCGGACCCGGACAGGCCCATGATCACGGTGATCTCACCTTCCTGCATGTCGACATTTATGTCACGCAGGCCCAGCACGTGCTGGTGTTTCTCAAGCAGTTCGGCCTTGTCCATGCCTTGCAGAACCTGCGGCATCACCGATTTCGGGTTTGCGCCGAAGATTTTGTACAGTCCTTTGATGGAGACAATCGGGGTCTTGCTCATTTCATGCCTCCTTAATGATGCGTGGATTCGTCGACGCGCGACAGGGCGGCCTTGGACACACGGTCCAGCAGGATCGCCAGCAGAACGATGCAGAAGCCCGATACCAGACCAACCCCAAGTTCGAGGTTGCGAATGCCGCGCAGGACCAGAACACCCAGACCGGGGGCCGAGACCAGCGAGGCGATAACAACCATTGCCAGGCTCATCATGATCGTCTGGTTCAGACCGGCCATAATGTTGGGCAGGGCCAGCGGGATTTCGACCTTGAACAGCTTCTGGCGCGCGGTCATGCCAAACGCATCTGCCGCCTCGATCACGTCCTTGTTGACCAGACGGATACCCAGATCGGTCAGGCGGATGATCGGCACAATTGCATAAAGGATGATGGCAATACCGTAGAGTTTGGATTCCGTGACGCTGAACAAAAAGATCAGCGGGATCAGATAGACAAAGCTGGGCAGGGTTTGCAGCATATCCAGGATCGGGATGACCGATTTCTGCGTCTTGTCCGATTTAGACATAAGGATTCCGATCGGAACGCCAAAAAGGACGCACAGGAAGGTGCAGACAAAGATGATCGACAAGGTCTGGACGGCGAATGTGTAGTGGTCGATGAAGGCCATGAACAGGAAGGTCACGGCAACCAGTATGGTGACCGACGCCTTGCGCACCGCCAGATGTGTCCCGATCAGGATCAGCGGGATCAGGATGAACCACGGGATTGCCAGAAACAGCCACAGCGACCCGTCCAGCATCCAGCTGAGCGGTTGCGTGAGCGGATCGAGAATGAATTTCAGACCATCCTTGATTGCCAGAAAACCATTCTCGACCCCCGATGTCATGTCCCGTGTCTGGGCGATGGCCGGGCAGGCATCGTGCAGCGCATCAAGCGACGGAAACGGCGTTTCATACCAGGGGGTCTTGGCTTCGCTGCCTTTGACCTGCGCCATGAGATCTGTGAGTGAAAGCTGTTCGCCGCCGGTCTTCCCGGCATTGCACCATTCCGTAAGGCCAAGCGTGCTGAATAGCCAATCGTAAGTTGCCATTGTACCCCTCTGCGTTCCGGGTCAGGCCAGCGAGGACGCCGCCCGGTGTTGGACTAGTTTTATTGTTGTATTTGTGCGCAAACCTTAGCCCGAGCAGCAGCGTTTCACCAGCGATGCGAGGCGTCTTTGCAAATCAATCTCAAATGTGCTGCATCTGTGTCAGTTCAGGTGTCTGGGCACGGTTTCGTCCCAATGGTCTTCGTGCACAAGCTCGTCACCTTCAAAGGCGCGCAGGCTTGCCTTGATCTGCCAGTCCGTCAGGCGGGCCGTCATACTGACCTCGGTTTCCGTGCGAATGGACCAGTCGCCGCGCGACATCTCATAAACCCACGTCGTTTGGCCCAAAGCGCCTTCGGGGTCATGGTCCGATGCGCTGAAGGATTCCCGGCCCAGAACGCTCAGTTCAAGGTTGTTGTCGACGATCCGGTACCGGCCTGTTGCGTGTTGTGAAACCACGGTTGTGACGCCGTTGACCACATCATGGGTCACCCAACGCCCGCCTTCGGCCGCTTCCAGCATTTCGGTTTCCAGTGCCGGGGCCTGCGCGGCCGGCGGATACTCATGCAGCGTTTCGTCGATTGGGTTTGGCTGCCTGTCCGGCAGCGTCAGGCGGCAGTTTTCAAGCTTCAGCTCCAGTGTTGCGGCTTCCGGCGCGGGCCAGATCAGGGGGAAATACTGTGTCGAAAGCGCGATCCTGATGCGGCTGCCTGCCCCGAATCGATGTGCGATGGCGCGTAAGGGGATTTCGATCTCATAGTCCTGCCCCGGTACTAGAGGTTCAGGGCTTTCGTGACTATTGCGATGGGTCACGTTCAAAACGGCATAGGTCACACGAGAGGATGTTCCATCGGGCAACACCTCATTCAGACGCGCTGCGATCTGGGCCACGGGCTTGTCCGAAGTGAAAGCCAGACGCAGAACCGGTTGGCCGACGATTTCAAACGGTTCGGTCAGGCGATTGCTGTCGAAACAGACCGACACGGCGTCGTCGCGCCGTTGATCGCCGGGTAAATCGCCGTCGCTGGCAAAGGCGCACCAGAAACCGGCATTGCCGCCAACCATGACCGGCGAATTGACAGGCACCCTGCCCGCGCTGCGCGGGGTCGCTGAAAGCCCCCCATTTTCATCGAAATACCAATTGCTCGCCCCGATTGATGGCGATGGCCAAGTTTCCTCGGCCACCCAATGGCCTTCACGACGTTCCATTGCCGCTGCCGGGTCCGCGCTGTGCTGCAGAAATAGCCGCAGCATCGGTTCCGCCATGATGCCGGTGTCGCGGCCTTTCAGCCAATGATCCCACCAGCGCAGAACCTCTTGCAGGAACCCGATTTGCGGCCCCGGATTGCCAGCGTTTGGCATCACATGTGCCCATGGTCCGATCAGCCCTTTGCGCGGCCCTTGCAGATGTTCCATCATCCGAAAGACCGCCGGATAATAGCCGTCGGCCCAGCCCGAGACTGCAAAGACCGGAATGCGGATGCGCGAGAAATCCTCGCACACCGAGCCATGTTTCCAATAGTCATCGCGGGTTTGGTGCTGCATCCATGTCTTCAGCCAAAGGCCCGAGCCGCGCAGCCGGTCCAGCCACATGTCGCGCCAGCGATCACCGACATTTGCAGGGTCCGGCGGCATAGTGTTCTTGCCGAACATCGTCGAGGACCAGGTCAGTTGCTCACCCAGCACGCAGCCGCCGGAATAATGGATGTCGTCGGCATAGCGGTCATCGGTTGAACACAGCGTCATCACCGCCTTCAAGGCCGGAGGTTGCAACGCAGCGATTTGCAGCCCGTTGAACCCGGACCAGGACTTGCCGGTGATGCCGACCTTGCCGTCACACCAGGTCTGCGCGGCGATCCATGCAATTACCTCGCACCCGTCCTGCAGCTCCTGCGGTGTGTATTCATCGGTCAAAACGCCCTCGGAATCCCCGCTGCCGCGCAGGTCAACCCGCACCACGGCGTATCCGTGACCCGCGAGATACGGGTACAGTGTCACGTCCCTTTCGGCCATGATGTCGTTCTTGCGATAAGGTTGAAATTCAAAGATCGCAGCGACCGGTTGCGCCTCGGCGTTTTCGGGCATCCAGATCCGTGCACCCAATCTGCATCCATCGGACATGGCGATTTCAGTGTGATAGATTTCGCGGATGGGATTGGGGAAACCAGAAACGATGTTCATGCGGGCACCCGTCTTCCTGCTGCGGTTTGAGACTCCAGTGGCTTCCAGCCCACGGACAGGTTTCGGTGCACCATGATGATTCCTCCTGTCGGTCAGCATTTTTGGCTTGGGCACTTATGTCAAATTTGAATTCCACTGCCCTCGTGCAGGACCCGCCACGGGGAAACCAATCGGGTCGGCGGTATGATCAGCGAACAGCGATATGACTGATTATGTTAATTCGGCGACTGTCTGAGAAAAATGACAGAACGGCAATTGATGCAATCTAGCGGTTCAATTGCCAGAAGCGCTCGATAATAATGGCGCATGATAAAAACGAATCTTGCTACAGGGAGAAAGCAATGAAACTCAAGACACTACTGGCTGCATCGGCTCTTGCGACCGGGTTCAGCGCAACCACGGCACTGGCCGATTGCGGTGAGGTTTCGATCACTGAAATGGACTGGGCCTCGTCCGCGGTTGTGACTGCGGTGGCCAAGTTCCTGCTTGAGAACGGATATGGCTGCACGGTTGCTGCGGTTCCGTCCTCGACCACGCCTGCGATGGCGTCGATTGCGGAAACCGGCGAGCCTGACATCCTGACCGAATTGTGGACCAACTCTTCACCGGTATATGAAGAGCTGCGCGCCGACGGCAAACTTGTCGAACTGGCGAATGTTCTGGCTGATGGCGGGGTCGAGGCATGGTGGATTCCAGCCTATCTGGCCGAAGAGCACCCCGAACTGACAACGGTCGAAGGTATTCTGGCCAATCCTGAACTGGTCGGTGGCCGGTTCCATGACTGCCCGTCGGGTTGGGCCTGTGATGTGGTGAACAACAACAACCTCAAAGCGCTCAACATGACCGAGAACGGGATTGAGCGGTTCCAGCACGGGTCCGGCGAAACGCTGGCCACCGCAATCGCGGCGGCCTATGCGGCGAAAGAGCCCTGGTTCGGTTACTACTGGGCACCCACTTCGGTTCTTGGCAAGTATCCGATGGTTCAGGTCGAAACCGCACCCTTCGATCAGGATGCACACACCTGCAACGGTGACCCGGAATGCGCAAACCCGGTGCTGTCCGCCTATCCGACCGCCAAGGTTGTGACCGCCGTGGCCCCGTCCCTGCTGGAGCGTGAGCCGGACGTAGTTGAGTTCCTCAAGAAGATGTCTTTCTCGAACGATCAGATGGGCACGGTTTTGGCCTGGCAGGATGACAATGGCGCATCTTATGACGAGGCCGCCGTTTACTTCCTGACCAACTATCAGGACACATGGTCGGAATGGCTGAACGACGATGCGCGCGGCAACCTGTCGGCGCTGCTTCAGTAAGCCAGTTTGTCAGATCCCTCCGGCTGCTTGAGTGTCCGGAGGGATGTGAGAGTAAAGAAAGCGCCGCGTGTTGAGCGGCGCTTTTTCTTAGCTTGTATCGCGCAATCCCGTTGTGGCTTTTTGCATCGCAAGGATCAATGCGTCCCGCTTGGCGGACAACTCCGCCGGGCTTTGGCCCTTCGCGGCCTCGCCGACGCCCGCGATCAGGTGTTGGGCGACGGATTCGTCCAGATGGATCTGGCCCAGATCGTCCCACCAGCCATTGAACGTGTCCGAGAAATGATCGCAAAACGCGCGCAGACCGCCCTCTCCCGCGCCGAGGTTGAACAGCATGGTTGGCCCCATCGCCGCCCATCGCAGCCCCGGCCCGGCCCAAACGGCCTTGTCCACATCCTCGACCGAGGCGACCCCATCCATCACAAGGCTGATCGCTTCGCGCCAGATCGCCGCCTGCAGGCGATTGGCCACATGGCCCGGTCGTTCCTTGTTCACCCGGATTGTGACCTTGCCGACAGCTTCGTAGAACCGCTCGGCCCCGTCCACGGCGCTGGCATCGGTTCGGTCATTTCCCATCACCTCGACCAGCGGGATCAGATGCGGGGGGTTGAACGGGTGACCCAGCACAAAGCGGGCGGGATTGGCCCAGCCGCCCTGCATCTGGCCCAGCGTCAGGCCCGAGGCTGAACTGGCCACGATGGCGTTCGGGTTCAGCACCGGTTCGATCTCGGCAAAGGTTGCGTGCTTGATGTTGATACGCTCGGGCACGTTCTCCTGCACGAAGTCCGCGCCCTCAACTGCGGCGGCGGCGCTTGGGTGAAACCGGATCGCATCCGGGTTGCCGTTTTTGGTCAGGCCCAGCTCGGTCAGGGTGGGCCAGGCCATCTCGATGTATTCACGCACGGATGTCTCGACCGTCGGGGACGGGTCAAACAGCGCTACCGACCGCCCCGAGGCCAGAAACAGCGCGGCCCAACTTGCACCAATGACGCCGCCACCCAGACAGGCAGTGTGTTGAAATTCCATCAGAACAATCCCGGATTGAGGGGTGAGGCAGCCGTCATGCCGCCATCCACTGTGAAACATTCACCGCTGACATAGGCGGCTTTCTCAGAGGCCAGCCATGACACCATATTGGCAACGTCCTGCGGTTGGCCGAACCGGCCCACCGGATGACGGGCCAGCGCGTCGGCCATGGCTTTCTCGGGGTCTTGCGCCAACGCGAACCCATCCTCGGCCATCTCGGTCATGATCCAGCCGGGCCGGATCGCATTGCAGCGCACCTTGGGCCCGTGATCCACCGCGATGGATCGGGTCAGCCCGTGAACCCATGCTTTGGACGCGTTATACAGCGCCATGGACGGGTCCGCGACCATGCCCGAGATCGAGCCGATATTGATGATGTTGCCGCCATGCTCGCTCATATCCGGCAGCGCCGCGCGACACATGTTGAAGACGCCCTTGCAATTGACGTTCATCACCAGATCCCAGTCGGCATCGTCACTGTCGGCTATGGTCTTTTCGACCTGCACACCTGCGTTGTTGACCAACAGGGTAACCGGGCCTAAGGCTGATTTGGCGGCGTCGAACAGCCGCGTGGCATCGGCGGTTTTGGAGACGTCCGCAGTGACCCACATGACCGCTTCGGGCAGACCCTCGGGCCGTGCGCCGCGTCCGCAGGTCACGACGTTGAACCCGTCCGAGACCAGTTGATCGACAATGGCGCGCCCGATGCCCCGGCTTCCGCCTGTCACAAGAGCCGTTTGCTTATCCATGGGCGATCATCACATGTCTGACTGCGGTATACGCATCCAGCGCAAAGACACTCATATCGCAGCCTGTGCCCGAGGATTTCATCGCGGCCCACGGCATCTCGGGCGTCGCGACGCCGTGAGTGTTTACCCAAGTGAACCCATAGCGCAGCTTCGCACTCATCCGCATCGCGCGGCCCGTATTGTTGGTCCAGACCGACGAAGCCAGCCCAAAGGGGCCGGTATTGGCGACCCTCAGGGCCTCTTCTTCGGTACTGAACCGCGAGATGGTCACGACGGGGCCGAAGATTTCGGTACAGAACACCTCGGCATCATGCGGGATGTTGGCCAGAACGGTCGGTTCATAGAAAAAGCCCGGACCGTCGATCATGTTGCCGCCCGTCACAACCTCACAGGTGTCACGGGCACGGTCCACGAACCCGGCGACTGTGTCGCGCTGTGCGGCTGAGATGATCGGACCCATCTCGGTCCCTTCGGCCTTTTGCGCGCCGACCTTGATCTGCCCGACCTGATCGGCGACGGCGGCGACTACTTTGTCATAAATCTCATCCGCGACCAGCAACCGGCAGGGCTGTGCGCAATCCTGCCCGGCGTTAAAAAACGAACCATAGCGCACCGTTTCGGCCACCGCATCGATATCGGCATCCTCGAACACGATGACCGGGGCTTTGCCGCCCAGTTCCAGATGCACATGGCGGATCTTGCGCGACGCGGCTTTCATCGCCTCATACCCGGTTGCGGTTGAGCCGGTGATCGAGATCGCCTCGGTCCGTGGATCATTGATCATCCGGTCGCCGATCTCGCGGCCTGATCCGTGCAGTACGTTCACCACGCCTTTGGGCGCGACATCGGCAATCAACTGCGCCGCGCGTAAGGTCGAAAGCGGTGTCAATTGCGAGGGTTTCAGGGTCACCGGACACCCCGCTGCCAAAGGCGCGGCCAGTTTCCACGAGGCCATCATCAGCGGATAGTTCCACGGTGCGATTGCTGCGACCGGACCTACCGGGTCCTTGCGGATCATGCTGGTATGGCCTGCCACATATTCGCCCGCCGTCACCCCGGCCATGGTGCGCGCGGCCCCGGCGAAGAACTTGAACGTGTCCAAGGTCAACGGCATTTCATCGTCTAAGGCCGAGGGCCATGGTTTGCCCGCGTCCAGGCTCTCCAGTTCTGCCAGTTCTTCGGCGTGATCCTGCAGCGCAGTCGCGATATTGGCCAGCAGTTCCGAGCGTTCTGCCGGGCTGGTCTGACCGTAAGTGTCAAATGCCTCATGCGCGGCAGCGGCGGCTGCATCTGCTTGCTCGGGCGTGGCGGCGTTGATGGCACAAATCTCTTCGCCGGTTGCCGGGTTCAGAACCGGGATCGCAGCGCCCTGCCCTTCGACCAGTTCGCCGTTGATCAGCATTTTTGTCTGCATTGTAACCTCTCCTCAGAACGCCACCTGATCGCCACCCTTCAGGCCCAGTCGCGAACGCGCCTCGGCCGGGGTTGCGACCGAAAGGCCGAGATTTTCTATGATGCTGCGGATTTTGTTGACCTGCTGCGCGCTGGACACTGCCTTTTCGCCGGGGCCGATATAAAGGCTGTCCTCCATCCCCACGCGTACATTGCCGCCCAGCAAAGCGCTTTGCGTGGTGAAGGGTATCTGGTGCCGCCCGGCGGCCAGAACCGACCATTCATAGTCATCCCCGAACAGCTTGTTGGCGATGGTGTGCATATGCATCAGGTTGTCCAGATCAGCACCGACGCCGCCCAGAATGCCAAACACCATCTGCACAAAGATCGGCCCGTCGATCCAGCCCTGATCCCGGATCCAGGCCAGGTTGTAGAGGTGGCCCAGATCGTAGCATTCGAACTCGAACCGTGTGCCGTGGCCCTGCCCCAGCTCTTTCAGGCAGTATTCGATATCCGCGAAGGTGTTGCGAAAGATGAAATCGCGGGTCATGTCCAGAAACTCGGGCTCCCACGCGTGTTTCCAGTTCGAGTATTTGTCTTTCATCGGGAAGATGCCGAAATTCATCGAGCCGATATTCATGCTGGCCATCTCGGGCGAGGCGCGGGTGGCGGCGCGCAGACGTTCCTCGCGCGTCATGCCCAGGCCGCCGCCGGTCGAGACGTTCATCACCGCGTCGGTGGCCTGTTTGATGCGGGGCAGAAACTCCATGAACAGATCGGGGTTCGGGTCGGGCTTGCCAGTGTCTGGGTCGCGCGCATGCAGGTGGATGATCGAGGCCCCGGCCTCGGCAGCCTCGATACTGGCCGTTGCAATCTGGGTCGGGGTGATCGGCAGGTGTTCCGACATGGTGGGCGTGTGGATGCCACCGGTCGGGGCGCAGGTGATGATGACGGATTTCTGCTTTGCCATGGATTACAACCTCATCTGCTGCACTTGCGCGGACAAACCGCCATCCAGAACCCATAGCTGCCCCGAGGCATAGCGTGCCTCATCACTGGCCAGCCAGTTCACCAGATTGGCGATGTCTTCGGGGGTGCCATAGGTGCGCATCGGGTGCACATCGCGCACCGCCTGTTGCAACTGGTCGATGGTCTTGCCACCGCCGCCCGAGCCGTCTCCGGTGAAAAAGCTTTGCAGCATCGGCGTGTCGATATAGCCGGGGCAGATCGCGTTTACGCGGATGCCTTCGGGGCCGTGATCGCAGGCCATGGCGCGGGTCAGGGCATGCACCGCGCCCTTGGTGGCGCAATAGGCGGCAAGCCCCGGATCGGCGATGAACCCGTCATAGGAGCCGAAATTGATGATCGAGGCGCTGGTCCCGGACGTGGCCGCCGCCCGCAGCAACGGCAGAGCGTGTTTTGAGGTCAGAAACGTGCCGGTGCAATTGACCGCGAAGGATTGGTTCCACTCTTCCAGCGTGGTGTCTTCGATGGTCTTTTCGATCTCGATCCCGGCAGCGTTGACCAGAATGTCCAGTTTGCCGCATTCGGCGTGAACCTGCGCCATTGCGGCCTTTACGGCATCTTCATCGGCCACGTTCATCAGCACAAACCGGCTGCCGTCATCGTCATGGGCGTCCAGCGATCCCTGCGCCGTCAGATCAGCGGCATAGACCGTGGCCCCTTCGCGCAGGAACCGCGCGACAATGGCGCGCCCGATGCCGCCGCGCCCGCCTGTGACAAGCGCGACCTTGCTGTCAAGTTTCATCCATCTTGCCCTTTTTTAGCGGAGGAAAGCGGTAGCGGTCTGCGGCCACCGTCCAATCCATGTGATTGCGTACATATTGCTGGCTGGCATCCGAGGGCGGGTTGTAATCCCAATGCTCGCCCGCCCCGGCCTCCATCGCGGCATGCAGCGCGCGGCGGGACTTTTGCGTCGCGATCACGTCAGCCCGCAATTGCACGCTATCCCATCGCGCGGCGACCTCGGCGGCGAAGGCCTGAGCCTGCACCTGATAGGCCGGGTCGGCCGCAAGGTTGGTCTTTTCCAACGGGTCTTTCGCCAGATCATACAGCTGCGGCGGATCGGGGTCGCAATGAATGTATTTCAAAGGCCCCCGTCGGATCATGAAGACCGGAGAGGGCGTCATCTCGGCGCAGTATTCGCCAATGGCCTCGTCCACCGGATCGGCCTCGCCCCGCGCCAAAGGCATCAGGCTGCGGCCATCGACCGGTTCGCCAAACATGGTGTCATCTCCACCGGCGATCTCGACCAATGTGGGTAGCATATCGACCAGCGAGCAGGCATTGGCCGCAACCCCCTGTGCCAAGCCGGGGCCTGCCATGATCAGTGGCACCCGGGCCGAGGGTTCAAAGAAGTTCATCTTGTACCACAGCCCGCGTTCGCCCAGCATATCGCCATGGTCTGCGGTCACGATGATGATCGTGCTGTCCAGCTCACCCATGTCTTCCAGCGTTTTGACCATCTCGCCGATCTTGCTGTCGAAATAGCTGACATTGGCCAGATAGGCGCGGCGGGCGCGGCGGATTTCTTCCTCGGTCAGGGGGACATAGCTGGCCTCGATCCCGTCCATAACCCGGCGCGAGAACGGGTCCTGTTCCTCGGGCGACAGCACGAAGTCAGGCATGTCGATCTGATCGTCGGAATAGAGGTCCCAGAATTCGGGCTTGGCGACGTAAGGGTCATGCGGATGGATGAAGCTGGCCACCATGGCAAAGGGCGCATCATCGCCTGCGGCGCGATCCCGGCCCCGGTCGATCAGCCAGCGGCGGGCGGCAAAGCCAACCTCGTCATCATAGTCGGTCTGAAAGGTCGCGACGGCAACGCCGCTTTCCTTGACCGTCTGCATGTTGTGATACCACTTGTCGATCCGCTCATCCGGCGCTTCCCAATCGGGCGTCCACGCGAAATCCGCGGGGTAGATATCGGTGGTCACACGATCCTCGAACCCATGTTTCTGGTCCGGTCCGACAAAGTGCATCTTGCCCGACAGACAGGTACGATAGCCCAGCGATTTCAGGTAATGCGCAAAGGTCGGCACTGTTGCCTTGAACTCGGATGCGTTGTCATAGGCGGCAATCCGGCTGATCAACTGCCCCGACATGAAGGCAAATCGTGAGGGCGCACAAAGCGGCGAGTTGCAATAGGCCGCATCAAACCGCATACCCCGTGCCGCAAGTGCGTCCATATGCGGAGTTTTTGCAATCTTGTGACCGTAGGCACCACAGTAATGCGGTGCCAGCTGGTCTGCCATGATGATCACGATGTTTGGCTGATTTGGCACGATGCCCCTCCCGTAAAAGCCGCTGATCCCTTGTGTCAGGCGGGGGTTGGGGGCGGTTCGTATCGCATCGGCTTAGCGCCCGGTCGGGTTGAAGACGGAATACCTGTCATCGGGCCGCCGCTTTGTACGCATCCAGAACCAGACCGTGGAAATGATGCACGGCATGTTCCGATTGCCCCGAGCCATTGGCGTCATCCACGATACGGCCCTGCGTGAAAGCGGGCGTATTCATCCCACGCTGAACGCTTTCGACAAGGTTGATATCCTCGACCTGCAGAACCTCATCCAGATAGCGGATGGTGTCGAGTTCCGCCTCGTTCGGCGTCGTCTCTTCGAGGAAAAAGTCATAGGTTTCCAGCGTGCGATTCGGTCCGGCGGGGATGACGTTCATGATGATCATCGACGACCGCCCCGGATAGCGCATGATGCAGGTGTTGGGCCACAGCCACCAAACCGCGTGCGTTCTAACCGTCGCATTCGAGACATCATAGGCACTGTTGGCCGTGTTCCCTGCATCCGCCATATGACTGGAATAAATGCCATGGGTGGTCACCTTGTAGGTGTCCATGTCCACCAAATCGCAAAAATCCTTATGCGCGGTCGGGCAGTGGTAGCATTCAAGGAAATTGTCGACCACGTTCTTCCAGTTCGACTTGATGTCATAGGTCAGACGGTGCGCGAAGGTCAGATCCTCGATATCCGGGGCCCAGTGCTTGATCTCGGTCGCCAGATCGCCGGTTGTTTCGGCCAGAGACTGCGCTGTCGGGTCCAGATTCACATAGACAAAACCGCAGAATTCTTCGACCTGCACCTGATCCAGACAGATGTCCTTTGGGTTGAAGTCCTGCAATTGCTCGGTATGTGGCGCGCGCACCAGATTGCCGTCCAGCTTGTAGACCCAGGCGTGATAAGGGCACATTATGCGCGTGGTGTTGCCATCGCCTGAAAGCAGCTCATGCGCGCGGTGTTTGCAGACATTGTAGAACGCGCGCAGCCCGCCGTCCTTGTCGCGCACGACGGCGATGGGCTTGCCCGCGACCTCGACGGTCGTATACGCGCCCGGTTCCCGGACCTTTTCGACATGGCACACCCATTGCCACGTCTTCGCAATGATCGCTTCCAGGTCGGCATTGTGCCAAACCTGCTCGACATAGGCTTCCTTGCGCAATGACAGCGAGCGGGACGGGCTTTGATCATAGCCTCTGCCGATCTCCGCAAACTCTTTGGCCGATGGCAATTCAGTCATGGTGATCCTCATCCAAAGCGCACGCGGGCGCGCGTGCAAATCCGCTGGGTAGAGTGATTTAGCCGAGAAAAATCGGCGAATACTTTACATGGTTCGCCAACATTTGGCCTTAACTGGACGCGCCATGTTTGCGATGCATGGGCCAGGCGCGGAATTCGAAGGGGATACGGCCTTCGATTCTGTCCCGCATCGGAGGCAGGCCAAACCGGTCCTTATAGGCGCGGCTGAAATGGACCTGACTGGAAAAGCCGCAGGCGAACGCGATCTCGGACATGGCAAGGGTTGTCTGCGTCACCAGCCCACGGGCCCGGTCCAGCCGAATGTCGCGGTAATACAGCACCGGCGTTTTCTTCAGATGCTGGGCAAAAAGGCGGTTGAGCTGCCGCTGCGAAATTTGCGCCGCCTTGCAAATCTCGCCAATAGTCAGCGGCTCTTCCAGGTTGTCTTCCATTGCCCGGATGGCGTTGCGCACGGTATCGGGGATCTTGGCCCCCAATGGTTCCATGAATTGCGGGTTCTGCGGGGTGCCGCGTTCGCGCAGGCTGGGGTGAAACACATACCGCGCGGCTGCGTTCGCCAGTGCGTTGCCATGTATGCCCTGCAGGATTTGCAGCGCGAAATCGAACGAGGCTGATCCGCCGCAACAGGTGATGCGGTCGCCATCGAATTCGAACAGCGCCTCGGTGCAATCGACATCCGGATAAAGCTCGCGAAAGGCGTCGATATGTTCGTAGTGCACCGTGGCGCGGCGATGGCGCAAAAGCCCGGCCTCGGCCATGATGAACGCGCCGGTATCAATCCCGCCGAGTGTCGCCTGCTGGCGTGCGGCGCGGCGCAGGGCGGCCTGAATTTGGTCCGAGCCATGCTCCTCCGGGGTCCAGCTTGAAGAGACGATCAGAAAATCGACGGGCTGGGCGGAGGCGGTTTTCAGGCTCTGAGTCTCGATGCTGATGCCGTTGCTGGCCACGCATGGACCGCCGGTTTCCGACACAAGTTCCCAGCTGTAATGGGCCGCGCCTTCCAGATAATTCGCAGCCCGGAAGGGATCGATGAACCCCATGGTCGCAGCCATATTGAAGCTGGGGGTCACGATGACCCGAATTCGAATCTGATCGGATGGCTGCGACATTCAGATGGCCAATTTCGAAAAAATGACGGCGATAAAGCGTAAAACACATCCGCCATTCCCGCAAGTTTTGGCGGAATTGGTTACTTGCTCAGATCCTTTGTGGTCTGACGGTGAACCAAACGCACCGGGGTTTGGGTCAGCGCCGCTGGCACGTCATCGTCCTGAAGCCAGCGCAGGATGGTGTCCGCCACCTGTTTCCCAAAATCACCAACCCCGCACTGCACCGTCGACAAGGCGGGCCAGCATTCCGAGGCTTCCTGAATGTCGTCAAAGCCGATGATCTGAAAAGATGCGCCAATCGCGACCCGCGCCTCGTGGCAGGCGTTGATCATGCCAAACGCGACCAGATCGTTGAAACACAAGGCGGCGTCGCAATCCGGGTGATCCCTGAACAGGCCCGCCGCCGCCGCGTGACCAAAAGCGCGGGTGGATTTTCCTGTTACGACAACCGGTTGCAGCCCATTCTCCTGCACGATCTCAAGATAGCCCGAGATCCGTTCCTGCGTGACTTGCCTGCCTTCCAGCCCGCCAACAAAGGCAATCTTGCGCGCGCCGGTCTCCAGCAAATGACGGGTCGCAACCCGTCCACCGGCGCGGTAATCGGGTGCGATGAATGGGTATTTGCCGTTATCGCCTTCCACCTGACGCAGAACTTGCATCATCGGGATGCCGGCACGCTCAACCGCCTTAAGGGTTTTTGAGACATCCCCGTAAGCAGGCGACAGGATCAGGGCCGAGACCCCGTGTTCCAACATGGCCGTGACCACCTGATCCTGAATCGCGGGGTCTTCATTGGTGTTTGCGACCACCACCGCATAGCCGCGCGACCCCAATGCCATTTGCAGCGAGGTGGCGAATTCAGTAAAAAACGGGTTGGTCAGATCGTTGATCACCAACCCGATCAGGGCGTTCCCGGTTGACCTCAGATTGGCCGCGGATCGGTTATAAACATAACCGATCTCTTTCATCGCTGCGTGAACCAGCGTTCGGGTTTCCGCTTTGACCTGCGCGCTGCCCTGCAACACAAGGCTGACCGTGGATTTCGACACGCCCGCCTTGTTGGCGACATCTATGATCGTCGGTCTGCGCATTCAGTCTATTGGTCTACCCCGTGCAGGTTCAGCAATGTTGTCATCCGCGCTGTAGCCCGATCCGGGTCCGAGAGCAAACCCGCCTGATCCGCAAGCCGGAACACTTCGGCGTAGTGACAGATGTCGCGGCTCGACTGGAACCCGCCGGGCATGATGAAATGGGTCTGCGCGCCGTTCAGCCAGGCCAGAAAGGCGATCCCGGCCTTGTAGAACCGCGTCGGGGCGCGGAAGATTTCGCGGCTGAGCGGCACGGTCGGGGCAAACAGCGCGTGGTAGCGATCCATGTCGTTCTGTGTCAGGGCCTCAAGCGCCTGCGCGGCCGCCGGGGCGATGGCCGCAAAGATGCCCAGCAGAGCATGAGAATAATGGCCCCCGTCCCCAGCGATCAGATCGGCATAGTTGAAATCATCCCCGGTATAGAGGCGCACGCCGTCCGGCAGGCGCCTGCGAAACGTCTCTTCATGCGCCTGATCGAGCAGTGAGATTTTGATGCCGTCGACCTTGGATGGGTTCTCAGCGATCAAAGACAGCACAAACTCGCTGGCCTGATCCACATCCGTGCTGCCCCAATAGCCGGTCAGGGCCGGGTCGAACATATCGCCCAGCCAATGCAGGATCACCGGTTTCGCCGCCCCGTCGATCAGCGCGCGATAGACGTCGTGATAGGTGTCCGGCCCAGCATTGATGGCCGGAAAGGCGCGCGAGGCCATCAGGATCAGTTGACCACCGGCGGCCTCGATCGCCTCGGCTTGATGTTCATAAGCGGACAGGATTTCCCCGGCCGTATTTAGCGCGCCCATGGGCACATGATCCGTCCCGGCCCCGCAGGCAACGCGTGGCGACAGGGGGTGCGCTTTGGCGGCCACCATCGTGCGCTGGATCAGTTCCAGCGCGGTCTCCCAATCCACGCCCATGCCGCGTTGGGCGGTGTCCATCGCCTCGGCCAGCCCAAGGCCCTGATCCCACAGACCCTGTCGGAAGTTCAGGGTCGCGTCCCAGTCTACCGCCGGTCGACCATCCCACGGGTTTCGCTCGGCCAGCGGGTCCGAGACCACATGTGCGGCCGCGAATGCGGTGCGCGTCAACGGTACCTGCGGCGCGCGGGGGATCAAGGGCGTTCCGGTCAGAGCATAAGGTTCCAACTGGCCGTCGCGGTTTGGCAATATCAATGTCATTGTCTCAGACCTCCAGATCCAGAACTAGAATGCCGTCGATTCCACCCACGGCGTTTGCGACCAGTTGCGCCCCGCACGCCTTGTGATCCTCGTTCGCCTGATAGGTCGCCAAAGCGTCCCAATCGTCGAAATCGATCACAAACCCATGCATATAGCCGCGTTCGATCTGTTCCGGGCTTTGGCTGCGGCCCCCGGTGAAGCCTTTGGCACCGGGCAGAGCTTCGGCCACCTTGGCCAGTCCATTGTAGATTTGGGCGACCGTCTCTTCGGTCACATCCGGGCGGAATTTCGTCAGAACGATATGACGGATCATTGCGTAAATCCTTGATCTTGCTTGATCATGTCGGCGGCTTTCTCGCCGATCATGATCGTGGGCGCGTTGGTGTTCGAAGAATTGACCGTTGGCATGATCGAGGCGTCGGCCACGCGCAGACCCTCGATCCCGTTGAAGCGCAGGCGCGGGTCCAGAACAGCCTCGGCATCATTGCCCATGCGGCAGGTGCCCGCGCAGTGGTGCGAGGTTTTGGAATGCACGCAGATGAAGTCGAAATACTCCTGCTCGGTCTTTACAGTCGGACCGGGCAGACGTTCCGCCAGAACATATGGCTTCAACGCATCCTGCGCGAGGATGTTCTGCACCAGTTTCAGACCCCGGATCGACATCTCTCGGTCATAGGGATCGGCCAGATAGTTCGGATCGATCAAAGGCATTGCTGCGGGATCGGAACTTTGCAATCGCACCGTCCCCCGAGACCGGGGCCGCAGGAAACAGGCGTTCAGGGTGACGCCGCCATTGGGCATCGCTTCGACCCCGGCCTCGATCCCGGTGCCCAGCCCCAGATGCATCTGAATGTCGGGCGACCGGGCGTCGGGGTCGGCGTACCAGAAGCCGCCGGTTTCAAACAGGCTGGACGCCACCGGCCCCTTGCGGGTGAACAGATATTGCAGCCCGGCCCAAGCCGACAGGTGCAGCTTGGCGAAGCGGTCATAGGTATGCGGGCCAGTGACCTCGCAAATCGAATAGAGATCGAGGTGGTCCTGCAGATTCTCCCCAACCTGTGGCTGGTCATAGACCGGCTTGATCCCGAGGCTTTCCTGATGACCTGCTGGTCCGATCCCGGACAGTTGCAACAGGCGGGGTGAGCCGATGGCACCGGAGGACAAAATCACCTCGCGCGCGGCAGAGATCTTTTCGCCGCTCATCATCTCAACGCCGGTTGCCCGTCCTTTCTCGACCGTGATCCGACGGACCTGAGCTCCCATGCGAATAGTCAGGTTCGGACGGTTCCGATTAGGTGCCAGAAACGCCATCGCCGCCGAGGACCGTCGCGCATTGCGTTGGGTCAGCTGGTAATACCCGGCCCCGTCCTGTTTCGCGCCATTCACATCCCGCGTTTCGGGGATGCCAACCTGCTCGGCGGCCCTGATATAGGCATCGCAGATCGGCAAAGGCGCGGCGGGCATCGACACGCCCAGCGGGCCGCCTTTGCCGTGGAACTCATTGTCGTAGCTGTCGTTATCCTCGGACTTCTTAAAATAGGGCAGGACATCGTCATAGCCCCAGCCCTCGCATCCCATCTGCCGCCAGTCGTCATAATCCTGCGCAGCACCGCGTGTGTAGATCTGGGCATTGATTGCCGACCCGCCCCCGATCACCTTGGCCTGGGTGTAGTTGAACACCTTGTTCTGCATGTGCTTCTGCGGCACCGTCGACCAGCCCCAGCTGCCAATGCCTTTGGTCATCTTGGCAAAGCCCGCAGGCAGGTGGAAAAACGGATGGCGATCCGAAGACCCGGCCTCAAGCAGCAATACCTTGGCCGCAGGTTCCTCGGACAGGCGCGCCGCAATGACCGAACCTGCCGAGCCGCCGCCGATCACGATGAAATCATATCCTTCAGACATCTTGTCCTCTGAGTTCCTTACAGGCGCGAGATCGAAAGCCCGCCATCCACGGGGATCGCGGCCCCGGTGGCGAATTGCATCTGGCCGTCCACGATGGGAACGATGACCGCGCCGATATCCTGCGGCTCACCCCACCGCGCGGCGGGGACCAACCCGCCTTCGATCCGGTCGGTGTATTTGTCACGCACACCAGCCGTCATTTCGGTGGCGATGATGCCGGGGCGCAGTTCGAAAACGCCGATCCCATGCGGGGCCATCCGCACCGCAAACAGCTGCGCCATCATCGCGGCGGCGGCCTTGGACACGCAGTATTCGGCGCGCTCGATAGACACCATCGTGGCGCTGACCGAGGTGACAAAGGTGATCGAGCGATAGCTGTCCTGAGGCTGCGCCAACATCCGCCGCGCGACCTCTTGCGCCAGAAAGAAGGCACCGCGCAGATTGATGTTTTGCACGAAATCCCAGTTCTCGGGCTTCAGGTCCAGCATATCTCCCCGCACCGGCGCGCCGACGCCTGCGTTGTTGATCAGGGCGGTGATCGGTCCCAGCTGGGCCTCGACCTGATCCAGCAAGGCGGGCACGTGATCGATCTGGGACACATCATGCTGCACATAGATCGCGCCCGGTCCCAATTCGGACAAAGCGTTCCGGACCACCGGTTTGTCCGGGGCAGACCGTGACGCCAGCGCCACCTTGTACCCAGCCGCGATCAAGGCGCGCGAGATTCCAAGGCCGATGCCTTGCTGGCCACCTGTGACCAAAGCAACTCCGGTCATGCTGCAAACTCCGTCTCTAAGATGTGGCGACCGGCGCGCAAGGCCAGCGCCGCGATGGTCAGGGCCGGATTGACCGCAGCCGAGGTCGGCAGGACCGAGGCGTCAACGATGAACAGGTTCCGGTGGTCATGGCTGCGGCAGAACGGGTCCACCACGCTGCTGGCCGGGTCCTGCCCCATCCGGGCCGTTCCGCATTGATGCGAGGGCGTGCGCCGGTCGAAGGGCCGCGACAGGACAATCGGAAACCCGGCTCGGCGCAGGTGCTGTTTCAGCTTGGCCACCAGTGCCTCATGCGCCTGCCAGTTCGAGCGTTTCCAGTCCAGCCGGATCTGATCACCTTCGACTGTTACCCGGCTGTCCGGATTGGGCAGGTCCTCGGACATCGCATAGAAATCAAAGCTGCGGTTTGCGATCATTGTCGCAATCGGACCGGGTATACCGGGCTGGGATGCCAGAATCGGCCCGGTGATCTTGCCCAGCATCTGGATATTGCCCAAAGGCGCGCCGCCCTGCCCGTCATCATTGTAGTAGTCGTTGAACATCAACGTCTTTTGATAGACCGCGCGGTTACGACGCAGCGGATGCAAAGCCAGAACCGCCGAGCAATTGTGGTTCATGAAGTTGCGCCCAACCTGATCGGATCGGTTCGCCAATCCGGCGGGGCAATTGTCATTGGCGGATTTCAACAACAGCGCGGCGGACTGAACAGCCCCTGCAGATAACACGATCACCGGCGCGTGCAGGGTACCGTGCCCCTTGACCTCAACACCTGTGATGTGCCCGTCTTTGTCGCTCAGCAGTTTTTTGGCGGGTGCGTTCGTCAATAGTTCGACATTCTCGTGCTTCAGGGCATCCGCCAGAGCGCAGGTTTCCGCGTCCATTTTGCCACCGCAGGTGTTCGGAAACGCATCCCACGTGGTTTGCCCGGCCGAAAGCCAGCGGTCGATATCCACCCCCAAAGGGACAGATGCGGGCGACAGCCCCGCCCCGCGCAAACGCGCGCGCAGATCCGCGATGTCAGGCTCATCAGCTACAGGAGGATGCGGGTAAGCGCCGCTATGCGGCGGCTCGGTCGGGTCCTCATCGGCGGTTCCGCGCACTGCATAAAGCTGCTCCACCGCCGTGTAGTCCGGTTCCAGATCTCTGTAACGGAGAGGCCAGCCAGGAGAGCGACCGCCCATATGCTGGCGCGGTTCAAAATCCTCGGCCCGGTAGCGGATCAGGGCGGCACCGTAGAATTTCGAGTTGCCGCCGACGCAGTAATAGTTGCCCGGACTGAAAGGCTGCCCTTCGCCGTCCAGCCAGGTTTCGTCGGGGCGGAAATGCCCATCCTCAAAGATCGCCTTGGTGTCCCGATCCACGGGCGAAGGGCGCAGATAGTCGCCGCGTTCAAGGATCAGAATGCGGCGGCCCGAGGGGGCCAGCGCTGCGGCCAGCGTTGCCCCTCCGACCCCCGATCCGATGATTATGACATCCGGGTTTGTCACGGAGTGATCCGCATCTCGCTTTCAGGGTCAAAGGCCACGGCCTTCTCCATATTGACGGCAAAGTCGAAATCCTGCCCCGGCGCGACCTCAGCGTCCGAGCGCATCCGCGCGATCACATCCCGGCCCCCCAGCTGCATCGACACAAACGTGTCCGAGCCTGCGGGTTCAGTGACAACAATCCGGTTGGTCATCTGCGCAATGTTCGAGGATTTGCGATCCGCGCCATCCATATCGGTGATGGTTTCGGGACGAATGCCCAACAGGATCTCACGCCCGTCCCATTCGGCCAGATTATCCTGACTGAATGGCAACTGCGCCATCGATCCGTCATGGGTGGCAACCTCGGCATGAGGACGACCGTTCAGCACGGTCACTTTCGCAGGCACCACGTTCATCGCGGGCGAGCCCATGAACGTTGCCACAAAGATATTGGCCGGGGTGTCATAGATTTCCTGCGGGGTTCCCAATTGCTGCACATAACCGCCATTCATCACCGCGATGCGGCTGGACAGGGTCATCGCCTCGATCTGGTCGTGGGTTACGTAAACGATGGTTGTGCCAAGATTCTGGTGCAGCTTCTTGATCTCGGTCCGCATATCGACACGCAGTTTGGCGTCGAGGTTTGACAGAGGCTCGTCAAACAGGAACACATCCGGTTCCCGCACCAATGCGCGGCCCATGGCGACCCGCTGACGCTGACCGCCAGACAATTGACCGGGCTTGCGGTCCAGCAACTGCTCGATCTGCAACAGCGTGGCGACCTCGTGCATCGCCTTGTCGCGTTCGGGCTTGGGGACGCCGTGCATCTCAAGCCCGAAGGTGATGTTCTGGCCCACGGTCATGTTGGGATAAAGCGCGTAGCTTTGGAACACCATGGCGATGTTGCGGTTCGACGGATGCACCCCGTTCATCACAGTGTCCTTGATACGAATCTCGCCGCTGGTGATGTCCTCAAGCCCCGCGATCATGTTCAGCAGGGTCGACTTGCCGCAGCCCGAGGGGCCCACCAGCACCAGAAATTCCCCCTCCTGCACCGAGATATCGACCTTGTGCAGCACCTCGACCGATCCGTAGGATTTGGTCGCGTTGTCTATGTCCAGAAAACCCATGAGGCCTTATCCTTTCACGGAACCCGCCATCAGGCCGCGGACGAAATAACGACCGGCCACGATATAGACGAGCAGAGTTGGCAGGGCCGCCAGAATGGCTCCTGCGAAATGAACGTTGTATTCCTTCACACCGGTTGACGACTGCACCAGATTGTTCAGTGCCACCGTCATCGGCTGGCTGTTGGCATCGGCAAACGACGCACCGAACAGGAAGTCGTTCCAGATGTTGGTAAACTGCCAGATGATAGACACCACAGCGATTGGACCGGAACTGGGCAACAGGATACGCCAGAAGATCTGGAAGAACCCCGCCCCGTCGATCTGAGCGGCCCGGATCAACTCGGTCGGGAAGACCGCGTAGTAATTGCGGAAATAAAGCGTGGTGAAGCCAATCCCGTAGACCACATGCACCAAGGCCAGCCCCCAGGTGGTGCCTGCCAGACCCATCAGGCCCAGCATCCGCGCCATCGGGATCAGAACGATCTGGAACGGAATGAAGCAGGCAAACAACATCAAACCGAACAGAATCGTGTCGTATTTAAAACGCCATTTGGTCAGCACATAGCCGTTCAGCGCGCCAAGAATGGTCGAGACGATCACGGCCGGAACCACCATCTTGATCGAGTTCCAGAAGTAGGGCTTCAACCCGGTGGGATCGACACCGATCTGGGCTGAGGACCACGCTTTCAGCCAAGGCTCCAAGGTGAAGACCTGCGGTAGGTTCATCATGCCGCCACCGGTGATCTCTTCCAATGGTTTAACCGAATTCACCAGCATCACGTAAAGCGGCAGAAGGTAGAACAGCGAGAAGAGGATCAGCACCACATAGATCAGCGTCCGCGTGACCCGACCGGTGCGAATTGCGGTATCCTGAGTTGCTTGGGACATCAGCGTTTCTCCCGCAATTCGGCGTAAAGATAAGGGATCATGATCGCCGCGATGGTCATCAGCATGATCGTGGCCGAGGCCGCGCCGATCCCCATCTGGTTCCGCGTGAACGTGTAGGAATACATGAAGGTCGCGGGCAGCTCGGTCGCGCGTCCCGGTCCGCCGCCGGTCAATGCGATCACAAGGTCAAACGTCTTGATCGCAAGGTGGCTGAGGATCACGAAGGCCGACAGGAATGCCGGACGCAGTTGCGGGATGATGATCCGGCGATAGAGGTTCCAGTTCGAGGCCCCATCCATCTGTGCCGCGCGCAGGATTTCGTTGTCGATGCCGCGCAGCCCGGCCAGAAACATGGCCATCACAAAGCCGCTGGTCTGCCAGACGGCGGCCAGAACAACCGTATAGATCGCGTAGTCGCGGTTTTTGATCCAGTCGAACTCGAAACTGGTCCAACCCCATGTGTGCATGACGTTTTCCAGCCCGATACCGGGATCCAGAAACCATTTCCAGGCGGTGCCCGTGACGATGAAACTCAGCGCCATGGGATAGAGGTAGATTGGGCGCAGTAACCCTTCGCCGCGAATTTTCTGGTCGAGGAAGATTGCCAGACCCAAGCCAATACAGGTGCAGATCACGATATAAAGGCTCGCGAAGATTCCCATGTTGATCAGCGAGGTTTCCCAATGGCTCAGGCGCCAAAGCTTGTCGTAGTTTTCCCATCCGACCCATCCAAAGGTCGGCAGGATGCGGCTGTCGGTAAAGGACAGGTAGACCGAGAACAGAATGAACCCGTAAACAAAGACCAGCATCATCGCCAGCGACGGTGACAGGACCAGTTTCGGGATCCAGTTCTGAAGGCGTGTCTTGAAATCCGCGTCGGCTGAAGTTGCCATGGCGCGCCCTCCTTCAAGTCGGGGGTGTCTAAGGCGCGGGATGTGCCCGCTGGTGACAGGGCGGCGCGTTTGCCGCCCCGTCGGGAGGATCAGGTGATCACTTGGCGATGGAAACGGCGTCGACCAGTTCGACCACAGCGGTTTCGCTGTCGTATTCACCGTTGAAATGCGCCGTTACGACGTCATAGACCGCGTTTTTGACCGAGGCAGGTGCTGCGTGACCATGGGCCATCGATCCGAACAGGTTGCCCGAGGATGCAGCCGCCGCCAGATCCTTCATGCCCTGCTTGCCGCAGTCATCAAAGTCGGCGTCGCTGACATCGGTCCGCGCGGGAACCGAGCCCTTCACAACGTTGAACGCCGACTGGAAGGACGGTGACAGGATCGCGCTGGCCAACGCCGCCTGTTCTGCCGAAACAGAACCGCCCTGATCGAACATCATGAACTGGTCCGCGTTGAAGGTGACCTGATCTGCCGTGCCGGGGAAGCGGAAGCACAGGAAGTCCTGACCGGGCACCTTACCCGCATTCAGAAACTCACCCTTGGCCCAGTCGCCCATCATCTGGAAACCGGCCTCGCCGTTGATGACCATCGCAGTCGCCAGGTTCCAGTCCCGGCCCGAGAAGTTCTCGTCCACATTTTCGCGGATAAAGGCCATGCGGTCGAACGCCTCTTTCATGGCGTCACCACCCAGGGCTTCTTCGTCCAGATCGATGAACGCGGCTTTGTAGCCATCCGGACCCAATGTCGACATGGCCACAGCGTCGAAAATAGTGGCGTCCTGCCAGGCCTGACCACCATGGGCAATCGGGGTCACTCCGGCGGCTTTCAGCGCCTCAACAGCAGCCACAAATTCTTCCCAGTTGGTGGGTTGAGCGATGCCGTTTGCATCCAGAACCGCCTTGTTGGCCCAGACCCAGTTGGTCGAATGCACGTTTACCGGGGCCGAGACCCACTTGCCGTCATGCTTGGCGAAGGCCTTCAACGCGTCCGGTACAACATCGTCCCAACCTTCCTGCGCGGCCACTTCGTTCAGATCGGCCAAAGCACCTTGCGCGGCCCAGTCCTGAATGTCGAAGCCCAGACCCTGAACCGCCGTTGGCGCGTTGCCTGCTGTCACACGCGCGCGCAGAACGGTCATCGCCTGCTCACCGCCGCCACCGGCAACCGGCATGTCGGTCCAGCCGACGCCCTGACCGGACAGGTCATCTTTCAGAACGTTCAGCGCTGCGGCCTCGCCACCCGAGGTCCACCAGTGCAGCACCTCGACCTCTTCTGCCTGCGCCAAGCTGGTCGTGCACAGCAACCCGGCCACAATCAGAGATTTCGTCTTCAACAGATTACGCATTTTGTTTCCTCCCTTAATGCGATCTTGGTTCCGGCGGCTCGCTTCCCGCCGGTCAGTCTTGCGGCACCCAGGGCGCACGGCTGTTGCCGATGCGCATGACCACCGATTTAACCTCGAAAAATTCCTCGAACCCGTAGCGTCCGATTTCCCGCCCCTGCCCGGATTGCTTGACGCCCCCAAAGGCCACTTCGGGGAACCCGTCCATCCAGGTGTTGGTCCAGACCGTTCCCGCTTCGGCGCGTCGGGCGAATTCCAGGCAGGTGTGAACGTCGTCACTCCAGACCCCGGCGGACAGACCGTAAGCGCTATCATTGGTCAGGGCGATGGCCTCGTCCAGTGTTTTGAAGGTCAGGACCGACAAAACCGGTCCGAATACCTCATCCCGCGCAATGGGCATGTCGGGCTGAACATCTGTCACAATGGTTGGCTGGTAGAACTGATCGCCCAACCCGTCGACGGTCAGGCGGTCCCCGCCAAGGGCAATGGTCGCGCCTGCATCCTGCGCCTGTTTCACATAGGCATCGATCTTGGCATTGTGCTCGGCTGTAACGATGGCCCCGACCTGAGTGCTGGGGTCCAGGGGGTCGCCGAATTTCACCTTGCGGGACAGCTCGACGACCTTGGTCGAAAACGCCTGGGTAATGTCTTCGTGCACGATGATGCGGCTGCTGGAGTTGCAGCACTGGCCGACGTTGAAATAGACGCCAAACACCACCGCATCTGCGGCCGCATTCAGATTGGCGTCGGGGAAGATCACCTGTGGGTTCTTGCCGCCCAGTTCCAGCGCAACCTTCTTGAGCGTATCCGATGCCGTCTTGCTGATGGTTTTGCCCACGGCAGTCGAGCCGGTGAAGCTGACCATATCCACGTCTTCATGGGCCGAGAGCGTGCTGCCAACCGGCACACCATAGCCCAGTACCATGTTGCACACCCCTGCGGGCAGTCCGGCTTCGATCAACAACTCGCCCAGCATGATGGTGGTCGAGGGCGTCATTTCGGAGGGTTTCACAACCACCGTGCAGCCTGCGGCCAGCGCAAAGGGCAGTTTCTGGCTGAGGATCCAGAACGGGAAATTCCACGGGGTAATGATTGAGACAACACCAATGGGCTCTTTCAGAACCACACCCATCATATCTGCGCCCAGCGTGTTGTGGCTGTCGCCATGGTTGCTGCGGGCCAACGACGCTGCATAGCGCCACAGATCGGCGGCCCCCCCAACTTCACCTTTGGACTGGCTGATCGGCTTGCCGCTTTCCAGTGTTTCTATCAGGGCAATGCGGTCGAAATTCTGCTCGATCAGGTCCGCTACTTTCAGCAGTACTGTTGCGCGGTCTTTGCCCGACGCGCGGCTCCAGACGCCGCTGTCAAATGCGGTTCGGGCTGCGGCGATGGCCGCTTCGGCCTCGGCCGCGCCGCCAAGCGCTGACCGGCTGACGACATGCCCGTGCGAGGGCGAGCGACGCTCGAACGTCTCAGCTGACGCGCTGCTTTGCCATGCGCCATTGATCAGATGGCGGCCTTCGAACATTTCGGGCAGCGCGAACGGGATCGCAGGGTTGATCGTGAGGTCTTTCATATGCGTCAAAGCCCTGAAAACTGGGGGTTACGTTTTTCCATGAAGGCCGCGACGCCTTCGTCCCGATCGGCTGAGGCCGCCGCCGCAGCGCTGCCAAGCGCCTCGATCGCGGCTGCTGAATCTTCGCCGACCGCCGCGTGAATCATGTTCTTGGCAATCTCGGTGGCGCGCGGGGACAGAGCCTGCGCCTCGGTGGCGATCTCAAGCGCGCGGGTCAGGACATCGTCGGCCACTTCGGCGGCATAGCCCAGGGCAACCGCGCGGTCTGCGCCAATACGGCGACCGAACAAAGCCATTTCCTTGACCGCCCCTTCAGGGATCAGCCGCGCCACGCGCTGTGTGCCGGACCAACCCGGAACAATCCCGATCCGCGCCTCGGGCAAGGCCAGAGTTGCGCGAGGGGCCATCAGCCGCAGGTCGCAACAACTGGCCAATTCCAGCCCGCCGCCAAAGGCATGGCCATTGATCGCGGCAATTGTTGGTTTGCCCAGCCGTGCGAGGCGGTCGAAAATCCGGTGCCCGTCCCGCACCCAATGGCGGGCAAACTCTGCTGGGCTAAGCCCCCCCCAGGCACCAATATCCGCGCCGCAGCAAAACGCTTTTTCCCCCGCCCCGGTCAGCACCAGAGACCGAACCGCGCTGTCCCGCTCGACCTGCTGTACGTGAGTTTCCAATGCGTCCAGCATGTCAATCGTCAGCGCATTCAGCTTGGACGGGTTGTCCAGCGTCAGGACAGCCGTCGCCCCGTTGATATGAAAGCCAATCCCGCTCAAATCGTCATCCCCATTGGGCCTTCGGTGAACAGGGCCTTTGGCATTAAGGCTGCGTTTTCAGCAACTTGTACGCGGCCCTCTGATGCTGCCATAATGTCTTGCTGCGCGTTGATGCCCGGCATGATCTCGGTCGCGACCAGCCCCTGTTCGGTCAGGCGGATGACACAGCGCTCGGTCACGTAGATCACATCCTGTCCAAGCTCGCGCGCCCGGCGGCCCGAGAAGGTGACGTGTTCCACCTGATCCACCATCTTGGTGAACTTGCCGGGGGCCGCGACGCTGATCCCGTCCGAACCCAGATCGATCTTAGCACCAGCCTCGAACCAGCCTGAAAACACGATCTTTTTCGCGCCTGCGGTGATATCGACAAACCCACCGCACCCTGCGGTCAGATAAGGCTTCTTGCCCAGTTTCGAGACATTCACGTTGCCGTCCACGTCAACCTCAAGGAAGGACAGGAAGGACATATCGAACCCGCCGCCCTGAAAGTAGATGAACTGCTGCGGCGAGGGCACGTAAGCATGCGCGTTGGATGCACAACCAAAGGCGAAACCGGTCAGCGGAACACCCCCGACGGCCCCTTGTTCGATGGCCCATGTGACGGCCTTGGGATGCCCTTCCTCCAGCAGAATGCGGGGCACCATGGCGCTGATGCCAAAGCCCAGATTTGCGCTCATCCCCGCGCACAATTCCATTGCAGACCGGCGCGCGATTACCTTCTCAACACCATCTTCGGCCAATGAGAAACTGTTCCATGGGCGCATGATCTGGCCCGAGATGGCGGGGTCATAGGGCGTTTCAGTGGTCTGTTTCTGATCCGGGTCCTCGACGATCAAGTCGACCAGATGGCCTGGTACGCGTACATCATGCGGACGCAGGCTGCCCTCGGCAGTCACGCGCTGAACCTGCGCGATCACCAGCCCGCCATGGTTGCGCACGCAGATGGCCTGTTCCAGCCCGCCCAGATAGGCCCCTTCATGCTCATAGGTCAGGTTGCCGAATTCATCCGCAGTGGTTGCGCGCAGGATGCAGACAGTCGGGATGATGTTGGGAAAGTGCAGCCAGGTCTGGCCGCCAAACTCGGCGCGCGCGACGATGGGCGAAGCGGACCCGCGCGCATTCATCGCGCAACCCTCGCGTATCGGGTCTACGAAAGTATCCAGCCCGACCTGAGTCAGAACGCCCGGACGCCGGGCCGCAGCCTCGCGGTGCATGTCGAACATGATCCCAGAGGGCACGTTGTAGGCGGCCACGCGATCTTCTACGATCATCTTCCAGATTTCCGGCATCTCAAGGCTGGACGGCCCCGAGGGGTATGATCCGGCCAGCACACGGGTCAGCAACCCGTCCTGCGCCAGATATTCCATGCCCTTGACCCCATACATATCCCCCGCCGCAATCGGGTGCATCGTTGTGATATTGCGCGGATGCCCCTCGGCCCGGAACCTCTCACCCATGGCTTTCAGAACCAGATCGGGGCACCCCAAAGCTGACGAGGATGAGACGGTCACAATCGCCTCATCCGGGATGCGGGATACGGCGTCGGATGCAGAAACAAGCTTGCTCATCAGAAGCCACCATAGTTGACGTCAACGCGCTGACCGGTTGCTGCCGCTTCGCGCACGCTCAGCGCGACGGACAGGGATTTGACCCCGTCCGGGCCATCGGCGGCGGGGCGTCCTTGCCCGGCAGCGGCGGCGACGAAGTCCGAGACGCCCTGCACGTAAAGATCATGGTTGGAATAGGGGATCGCTTCGCTACCGGCTTCGGTGACAAGGGTGATGTCACCCACCGGCTGCTGGGTCATGATACCCTTGGCAAAGATCGACCCTAGGGTGCCGTGCACCTCAAGACCCGAGCCCGCATAGGGATGGGTAAAGCTTTCATGGGTCATCACCATCGCGCCCGAGGGCATGGTCCAGACCGACATGCAGGAATCCTCGACCCCCTGCCCCATGCCGGAACTTGTCATCTGCGCCACAACGCTTGCGGGATCTTCCTGTAGCAGGAACCGGGTGACGTCCGCGTCATGCACGACGATGTCGGGGATCACGCCGCCACCGGCGCCCGCGTCATTGATCCGCCAGCCCTGCAAATGGCCCGGCAGGTGAACCGCGTGATGAATGCGCAGTGACAGCACCTTGCCGACACGCCCGGCGGCGATGAGGTCCCGGATCGCGCGATGGGTGCCCGAGCAGCGCAGGTGGTGGTTCGTGCCAAAGGTGACGCCTGCGGCTTCGGCGGCCCGCACCATCTCGACCGCTTCGCCCTGCGTCATGCCCAACGGCTTTTCACACAGAACATGCTTGCCCGCTGCGATCGCCGCCAAAGCCTGCGCGTGATGCTTTTCATTGGTCGAGGAAATGTAGACCGCCTGAACATCCGAATCCGCCAGCGCCGTGGCCAGATCGGTGGTGGCGTTTGCAATGCCGTGGTCATCCGCCCAGATCTGCACCCGGTCAGGTGAGGTGCTGACAATCCAGGTCACCTCGTTGCCCGGCTGCTTGCGCACGGCGTTCAGCATATGTTGCGCGGCAATTGTGCTGGCCCCGACGAATACCCAGTTCATAGCAGATTCCCAAATTGGAACGTTCCAGAGATGTGTAGTGGAACGTTCCAAAATTTTCAAGAGGAATCATTTACCCCTGCCGGAACCCGCGCGCTGGCACTCATGATGCTGACGATAAAATGTAGAAAACCCGAGGGGTTTACGCTTCGACCAGATACCGTTCGGACAATGGCAGGCTGGCCGCGCCCAGCGATCTGGCGCTTGGGCCAACAGACCCGGCCGCGATCAGAGGCCGTTCAAGCCCAGTCAGGTTGAGCTGTGACATCTGTGATTCGACCTCGGCAATCAGCCGTGCCTTGATGTCCTCGGGCAGCCAGCCGTCGATCTTGACGCATTCAAAATCGATCAGGCTGCAGGATGAGACAATCGCACAGGCCAGTCCGAACCCGGCCTGTTGCAGCCAATTGTCCAACTCGACTTGTGGGATATGCCACTGATCGGTTTCCTCCCACATCAAGCCGTCGGTTGCGGTGACGGCACGTTCCAGGGTGTAGAGGCTGGCCACGTCGATCAACGGCTTCACAACGCCTGTTTCTATAGGAACGGGCATGGGCCCAAGCGCCCCTGCATTTCCCCGACCCGCATAGATCGAACCATTCAGGACAACGCCGCCGCCGATGAAATAGCCAACATAGAAATACAGGAAATCGCGCGGCCCGTCGGCGGGGCCAAAAACCAGTTCCGCACCGCAGGCCGCTGTTGCGTCATTCTGCAAAAAGACGGGAAAGTCATAGGCTTCGGCCAAATCCGCCTGAATGTCTGCCGTACGCCAGGGGTCCATCTTTTTCTGCGCCACCTGAAGGGTTTGTGCCCAGTCCCACAAATAGAAAGGCATGGCGATCCCAAGGCCCGCGACGCGGGGTCGGGCCTCGGGCGACAGGTCAGAGATCATCCGATCCAGCGCCTGTTTGGCAAATTTCAGTGTCGCGTCCGGTCGCGGGTAGTCGTACGTCTGACTTTCGTGCTTTCGCACGCGCCCAAGAAAGTCGGTCAGAACCAATTCGGCGCTGCGACGACCTATTTTCAAACCGAAAAACAACGCCCCATCCGGGTTAAGCCGCATCGGGATCGAGGGTTGCCCGACCTTGCCCCGCACAGGCTCGCCCCGCAGCAGCAGACCATCCTTTTCCAGCTGCCGCATGATGACCGACACGGTCTGCGCAGACAGACCCGTCATCCGCGCGATTTCGGACTTGGCCAAGGCTTCGTGCCTGCGGACCAGAGACAGGACCAGACGCTCATTCCGAGCGCGCATTCCGCTTTGGTTGGTCCCTTTGACCTCGGAAATCCGTTCTGACGGCGTGTTTTCCTGTGGCACTTCAACAGACACGTCTGACCCTCCCCTGTTCAAAACATGAGAAACCGGCGTCTTTCTGTCAATAATAAATAAGAGTGATTTATTTATTGACTCATTTTGAGATTCTTGTGATGGTTTTGCCGTGGGGTCGGGCCATTGCTGCCCGATCACCCATATGCCGACACCGGCATGGGAGAAATTGGGAGGAGAACTTATGAAACTTGCGACTTTCGCAGGCGCGACAGCTTTGGCCCTGACGGTCACAGCAGGCAGCGCGTTTGCCGACACCACTGTTTGTTTGATCACCAAGACCGACACCAACCCCTTCTTCGTCAAGATGAAGGAAGGTGCGACCGCCAAGGCAGAAGAGCTTGGCATGACCCTGAAGGCCTTCGCGGGCAAGGTCGATGGCGACCACGAAACCCAGGTTCAGGCGATTGAGACCTGCATTCTGGACGGCGCAAAAGGCATTCTGCTGACCGCCTCTGACACCTCATCCATCGTACCTGCCGTGCAGCAGGCACGGGATGCGGGCGTGCTGGTGATTGCGCTTGATACACCGCTGGAGCCGATTGAGTCGGCGGATGCGACCTTTGCCACCGACAACTTCCTGGCCGGGCTGCTGATTGGCCAATGGGCCAAGGCGACGCTGGGCGATGCGGCCAATGACGCAAAGATTGCCACACTGGATCTGGCGGTCAGCCAGCCCACCGTGGACGTTCTGCGCAATCAGGGTTTCCTGCAGGGCTTTGGCGTCGATCTGGCGGACCCCAACGTGATCGGAGACGAGGATGACCCCCGCCTTGTCGGCAGTGACGTCACCGCCGGGAACGAAGAAGGCGGTCGCCGCGCGATGGAGAATCTACTGGCCAAGGACCCGACGATCAACGTTGTGCACACCATCAACGAACCGGCTGCTGCGGGTGCGTACGAAGCGCTCAAGGCGATTGGACGCGAAAATGACGTGCTGATCGTGTCGGTCGATGGCGGCTGCCCCGGCGTGCAGAACGTGGCCGATGGCGTGATCGGCGCGACCTCGCAGCAATACCCGCTGCTGATGGCCTCGCTGGGTGTCGAAGCGGTTAAGAAATGGGCCGATGAGGGTGTGAAGCCCGAAAACACGCCCGGCAAGGACTTCTTTGACACTGGCGTTGCGCTTGTCACCGACAAGGCCGCCGATGGGGTCGAGTCGATCTCGGTCGATGAAGGCATGAACCTCTGCTGGGGTTAATCTGACGACGCAGGAGGCGGCACTGCGGCCTCCTGCCATCCAATCACACCTTTACCCGAAAACTTGCTAAAATGGTCCGCAGACGGGCTCTTGACGCTTGGGGGAACCTTTTATGTCCGATACGTCACGACAACCTGATGATTTCGAGGCCGCCGCGCAGGGCAGCCCGGAACAGGTCGCAGAGTTTGAAGATCATCACCGGGGATTTGTGGGAACGGTTCAGCATTTCCTGCATGTGAACCCCTCGCTTGTTCCGCTGATCGTTCTTGTTGCCGCCATTGTCATCTTTGGCGTTTTGCTGGGGTCGAAGTTTTTCTCGCCCTTTGCGCTGACACTGATCCTGCAACAGGTGCAGATCGTCGGTATCGTCGCAGCAGCACAGAGCCTTGTGATCCTGACCGCAGGCATCGACCTGAGCGTGGGTGCGATCATGGTGATGTCGTCAGTGGTGATGGGGCAATTCACCTTTCGCTACGGCCTGCCGCCAACGGTCGCGATCATCTGCGGGCTGGCTGTCGGGACGGCCATTGGCGCGATCAACGGATATTTGGTCAGCCGGGTCAAATTGCCCCCGTTCATTGTAACGCTGGGCATGTGGCAGATCGTTCTGGCCGCCAACTTCCTGTATTCGCAAAACGAAACGATCCGCTCGCAAGACATCGAAACAAACGCCCCGATCCTGCAAGTGTTTGGCGCGAAATTTAACGTGGGCGGGGCCGTTTTCACGGTTGGCGTCATCTTCATGTTGGTGCTGATATTGGTGCTGGCTTACGCGTTGCGGCACACGGCCTGGGGGCGGCATGTCTATGCTGTGGGCGATGATCCCGAAGCCGCCGAACTGTCGGGTGTAAACGTGCACCGCACACTGATGTCGGTCTATATGCTGTCCGGTCTGATCTGCGCCTTTGCGGGCTGGGCCCTGATCGGTCGCATCGGATCGGTGTCACCGACTTCGGGGCAACTGGCCAATATCGAAAGCATTACGGCGGTTGTGATTGGCGGGATTTCTTTGTTCGGCGGGCGCGGCTCGATACTGGGCTCGCTGTTCGGAGCGCTTATTGTCGGGGTGTTCACACTGGGTCTGCGCCTGCTTGGGGCGGATGCGCAATGGACCTTCCTGCTGATCGGTATCCTCATCATTGCAGCGGTCGCGGTCGACCAATGGATCAGAAAGGTATCAGCCTGATGGAACCCATTCTCAAAGGACGCAACCTTGTCAAACGCTACGGCAAGGTCACCGCACTGGACCATTGTGACTTTGACCTGATGCCGGGCGAAATTCTGGCGGTGATCGGGGACAATGGCGCAGGCAAATCTACGCTGATCAAGGCGGTTTCAGGCGCGGTCACGCCGGATGAAGGCGACGTCTGGCTGGATGGGCAGAAGGTGCAGTTCCATTCGCCCATCGACGCGCGGGAAGCCGGGATCGAGACCGTTTACCAGACCCTGGCCATGTCCCCTGCCCTGTCGATTGCCGATAACATGTTCATGGGGCGCGAGATCCGCCGGAGCGGCCCGTTAGGGTCATGGTTCCGAATGCTCGACCGTCCCGCGATGGAGAAATTCGCGCGCGACAAGCTGAGCGAATTGGGCCTTATGACCATCCAGAACATCAATCAGGCGGTCGAAACACTGTCCGGTGGTCAAAGGCAGGGCGTCGCCGTGGCGCGGGCGGCGGCCTTCGGGTCGAAGGTCATCATCCTTGACGAGCCCACAGCGGCGCTTGGCGTCAAGGAAAGCCGTCGGGTGCTGGAGCTTATCCAGGACGTGAAATCGCGTGGCATTCCGATCATCCTGATCAGCCACAACATGCCCCATGTGTTCGAGGTCGCCGACCGTATTCACGTGCATCGTCTGGGCAAACGCTTGTGTGTGATCGACCCCAAAGACCATTCGATGTCCGACGCGGTGGCCTTTATGACTGGCGCGATGGACCCACCCGGTGAAGGCAAGGCGGCGTGACGGCGGAAGGATCGACAGCCCCTGACCTCGCCCAGCAGATTGCCGAGGCGGTCCGGGCGCTGCCTGACCAGAAAACGCGGAACCTTGTGGCGATTGCAGGCCCTCCGGGCGCCGGGAAGACGACCATCGCGGCGTTGGCGCGGGACATGTTGCAGCGGCAGGGGATCGCCACCGGTCTGGTCTCGATGGACGGGTTTCACTATGACAACGCCATCCTGATCAAGCGCGGTTTGCTGGAGCGCAAAGGCGCGCCGGAAACCTTCGACATCGCCGGGTTTCAGGCAATTCTGCACCGCCTGTTGACCGAAGATGAGGTCGCCGTTCCCGAATTTGACCGCGAGATTGACAAGGCCATCGCCGCGCGTGGACTGGTCGCGCCCGAGCAAAAGCTTGTTCTGGTCGAGGGCAATTACCTGCTGTTGAAAGAAGCTGGCTGGGCAAACCTTACCCAGATATGGGCGCTCAGCGTCTTTCTGGATGTTGATCTGCCCACGCTGGAGGACAGGTTGACCGCGCGTTGGCTGGATCACGGCCTGCCCCCTGACGCGGCCCATGCCCGTGCGCTGGCGAATGATATTCCGAACGCGAAACGGATTCTCTCCAACTCACGTCCTGCGGATATTGTGCTGCGTTAGAACCGGCTGACGTCAGTGAATCCCAGCCGTCAGTGTCCGCACCAACTGGCGTTGCACCAGCAACAAAATAACGGCGGGCGGCAACAGGGCCATCAACGCCAGCGCCATCCCCGCCGGATCCCCGATCCCGGCATAGACCATCCCGCTGACCAGCGTGCTGTGGGTCAGGCTGGTCGTGGTGATGATGACCGGCCAGGCATATTGGTTCCAGCCGAACACGAACAGGATCGCAAACAGCGCGGCCATCATCGGCAGGGACAAGGGCAGGATCGTATCGAAGAAAAACCGCATCGGTCCGGCACCGTCCATTCTGGCGGCCTCCATCAGCTCAACCGGGATTTGCCGCAGGAATTGGTTCAGCACCAGAACGCCCAGCCCGCTGGCCGAAACAGGCAGGATCATCCCGGTGTAAGAGTTCAGAAGGCCCAGATCGCTGGTCACGGCGGATGTGGGCAGCATCCGGCTTTCGATGGGAAAGAACATGGCCAGCAAGATCGCTGCAAAGATCAGGTTTCTGTAACGCAGGCGAAAATAGACCAGCGCATAGGCGGCCAACATTGATACTGAGCATTTCAGGGCCGCCACGCCAACAGCCAGTACCAGCGAGTTCCACATCATCGCCCCGGCACTGATGCTGTTGCTGCTGACCCCGTTTTCCCAAAGGTTCTGGAACAGTGGCCACAGATTGCCGACGCCAACACCGGCCACAAGTTGCCAGCCCAACACGGCAACCGGCCCGGTCATGACGACCGCTCCGACAATCAGGATCACATGGTCCAGTATGTTGGTTTTGCGCAATTTTTGTCCAACGCGCCGTTTTGGGTTCCTTCAGCCTGACCGGGATAGGCAAACTGCGCGGTTCGGTCAACGCGCGGAATTGCCCGGGCAGAGTTGAATTACGGGCGTTTTGTCTATATATAGACATTAAATCTGTTTTCGGACAATGAGGACGCCATGGAAATCGCAGCTCTGCCGCAAGAGGACAACGCCGCCCCGTTGCTTGTCCCGGTTGAAGCCGCAGATCGCGCGCGCCTCAGCGGGCCGGGTCTGCGCACGTTTCGCAATATCGCGCAAGGCTGGGGGCTGAGCGAGGCGCAGCGCATTGCAACATTGGGGCATCCCGGTCGATCGACCTATCACGCCTGGATCAGGAAGGCGGTTGATCGCAAGCCGATCTCTCTGCCCTTTGACACATTGGTGCGCATCTCGGCCATTTTGGGGATCCACAAGGCCCTGTCGATCCTGTTTCTGGATCAGGATCAGGCGGTGAAATGGTTGACCAGCCCGCATAAGGGCACGGTCTTTGCAGGGTCGTCCCCATTGCATCTGATCGTGACCGGTGGGCAGGACGGCATGATGACCGTGCGCCGCTATCTGGATGCCTGGCGCGGTGGTGACATGGGTCAGGGCGCGCCCGAGGGCAGTTTCGAACCGGTAACCGAAGACGACGTGGTCTTTTTGTGAGCTGGGATCTGACCGGGTACACCCGTGCCCGAGCTACATCTTCAACCTGCCGTATCATCCCGTCACGCTTCCCGCCTGTGTCCGCGTTCGAAGACGTGGCCAGCGCCGACGATCTGGCAGACGTCTTTGAACTGGAAGGCTGGACCAATGACCGGCTGGTGGCCACGCGCTTGTCCCGGCTGGATCGGGCACAATGGGTCTATGGCCGACCCAATGCCAGCATTGTCATGTCCTCGTTTCTGCACGGGTCGGTCACGGGGATGCGTTTCACCTCATCCCTGTTGGGCGCGTGGTACGCGGCCAGCGATCTCATGACCTCGGTGCTTGAAGTCGCCAATGGGCTGCGCAAGGAAATCTCACTTTCGGGTCTGACCCACAAACGCGAGGCCTATCGCGAATACGAGGCACGGCTGGTCGGCGATTTTGTCGATGTCTTTGGCAAACACCCCGAGTTTCATGACCCCGACGATACAAACTATCCCGTTCCCCAACGCTTTGGCGAACATGTGCGACACGCGGGCCCTGGTTTGGGTCTGGTTGGCATTCGCTATGAAAGCGTTCGCAGGCCGGGACATGAAAACTGGGTCTGCTTTGACCCGCCATCGGTGCAAGATGTTGTTCAGGCCCGCCATTTCGAGATCGACATACGCCCGACGGGCAAAGTGACGGTCGAGGAATTGACGTAACCGCTGGGACATCAAAACCCTGCATTTCCCTGAAAAAGCCGATAACCCCGACGAAAATTCTGTTTACTGACCGCCACGTCCCGTGCACATTCGAGGCATGCCTTATTTCGAGCGAAAACCCTACGCCAGCATGCTTCGTGCAGTAGATCCGACCGCGCCGATGTTGGATCAAAACCCGATATCGGATTTGGCGCGCAGTGTTTTGGACGCTGAAACCGGTCAGAAACTGCCGCTGGACGGGCCATTTCAATGCCAGGAAACCTGCAGACCGGGCGGAACGGGAACAATTGTGCTGTCCGTTGCCGCACCGGCCGGGTTCGGTGCGGTTGAGATGCGGTTCGAGGCTGGTGATCTGACGAACGAAGAAGGTGCTGTGATCCCCGCCGACCGCCTGCGGGTCGAGCCTGCCACTCTAAAGCTGGGCGCGGGGGAAGTGGTCGATGTCAGCGTTATTCTGACGGTGCACGATCTGGTGGACCCCGGCCAGTATCATGGGCGGGTTCATTGTTTTGGCTCGGAACGCTCGGCCATCGTGGTAAAATTCGATATCGCCGCCCGTCAGACCTGACGCGCGACCAGATAATCCATGAACTGACCCAGAAAAGCCCGTGGGCCGCCCTGAGCCCCGGCAAACACGTTGTCAAACTCAGTGCGCGCTGACTGAAGCAGATCATCCGCCGCGCGCTGCGCGTACTCGACACAGCCGTAATGGTGCATCCGCGACAAAACCCAGTCGACATCATGGGTCGAGCGGTCTTGTCTGGGGTCGGACAGAAACCGGGACAGGCGGTCTTTTTCGCGCTGCTCGCCATTCAGGCTGAGCTGGCTCAGCATCAAGGTCCGTTTGCCCTCGTATATATCGCCGCCGATTTCCTTGCCGTATTTGTCTTGACTTCCGACAAGGTTCAGAACGTCATCCTGTATCTGAAATGCGGCCCCCAGAAAGAAGCCAAAGGCGTTGAAATCGTCCAGATTCAACCGGCCCGAGGCCACATCATCCGGTCGCGCGATCAACGCTCCAATCCGCAGCGGGTGGATAAAACTGTACCAACAGGTCTTTTTCAGACACATGGTCAGGTAATCCGCCGGGGTGACGTCCATCCGGTTGTCGCGAATCCACCCAAGCTCGATCGCCTGCCCTTCGATGGATTGCAGCAGAAGGTGATCGAACTCATCCAGCACGCGCGCCGACGTCTCGGGGCCCAGCGGGTCCAGATTGTCGCGCAACAGACGTAAGGCCAGCGCCTGCATGCCGTCGCCCGTATTGATCGCAAGCGGCACGCCGAGGCGTTTATGCATGCATTCCCGGCCGCGACGGAAATCGCTGACATCTTCAATGTCGTCATGGATCAGAAACGCGTTGTGCAGCAGTTCGATCACCGCTGCTGACACGATGGCATCTTCGGTTTTGCCGCCGAACGCCTCGCAGGTCGCCAGCAAAAGCGCCGGGCGCAGCCCCTTGCCGGACGTTTCGATATAGTCGCGGATTGGACCGTACAGATAATCTTTGGGCTCATGCGTCGGCAGCCGGTCCAACAACGCCTGTCGCGCCTGATCCCCGTAAGAGGTCAGTTGCTCCAGAAATCCCTGCGTTGCCGCCGGATCCAGATGCGCGGTGGATGCGCTCACAGGCTCAGCCCTTCTGCGTGATGATAACTTTGCGGCGCGAACCGCCCGCCGCGCCGGGGTTCGGCTTTGAATTCAGCGATGTGCCCATGATCCGGTCCACGCCGGGCACGGATGAGGGCTCGGCCCCGGTTCCGACAACGTCCAGCGCGACCTCTTCGGCCTGCTCTGCACCCGGGATCGGGATGTCCACACCCGGCACGTAAGACGCCATCATATCATACAATGCGGGCGGAGGGCACACCATCCGCAGCGCATCCGCAATCGCGGGTTCTTCGACAAACCCGCCGGGCTTGGAATACTCGCTGGCAATTGGGCCGACAGCGGCCAACGGCCCTTCACCCCCGCCCGTCGTTCCCGTGGTGTCCTGCGCGGTGCGCAGCGATGCCTGAACCGCCTCCGAAAACCGATCATCCCAGGGCAGACCGGCCTGATACCGCGCGTAATCATAGGCCCGCAGCGGGCGCAGAATATCCGGTTCGTGCAGATCCCAGATTTTGCAAAGCTCGGCGTCGGAGTTGCTGCGCCTTAGGATGCCATTGACGGCGCGGCGCGCGGCTTCGTTCGCGCCTTCCATGGTGGCAAGGTCGGTGAAGGTGCGCACATAATCCGACGCCAGAAAGAAATTCGGGATCAGAGTCGCCGCGTTGGGCCGCAAGCGCCACGTGTTTATGCGATTAACCAGCAGCGGTTCGACATTGCTCATCCGCGAGGGGTGCTCGGGGTCGGCGACAATATCGGGATCAAGGAACCAATAGTGCATATCCTCGTCGCGCAGAACGGTTTGGCCGTCCACGTTGAGGCTGCGTTTCATCTGCGCCCAGACCTCATCCGCGATCTCTTCGCGGGTGCAGTTGCGTGCGGTCTTGCCGTTCAGGCCCGGCTTGTCCCATTCGGAGATATCGATGGACAGCAGGCCCTTGGTCTTGCCCTCGGCCCAGTTCTCGAAATTGATATCGGGCCAGAATTGTTTCTGCGACACTGCGGTCAGCGCCCATGGGCTGTCGATGAAGATCACGTGGCCATGGGTCAGTTCGACCTCTTTCGTCAGGTAATACTGGATGCCGTTCATCCACTGGACGTTCTCAGCCAACAGCTTCAACTTGGCCAGCGCCGGATCCAGAGCGGTCATCGACCGGGTCACAAGCGGCGCGATCCGTTCGATTGGCAGGGCGCTGATGAACCAGTCGCCGGTGATCGTTTCCTCTTTCCCGGCCTGCTCGATTGTGGCGTTCACGATCCGCCCGTCTCGGCACTCGATGCCCGTGACTTTTGAATCGAAGTGGTATTTCACCCCCTTGCTCTCGAGGTAGTTGAGCCAGGGCTGGATCCAGACCAGATTTGTCGGCCCATTCAGCAATCGGTTGCAATGCGGTTCCGGTGTGGCAATGCCCAGCTGCAACTGAATGGCGATATCGCCCACGGTCTTGGTGCTGGCCGTTGTGGCCTTGGCCGCCACCAGCGAGCGCGTCAGGCCAATCGCCAGAAACTTCTGATAGGCCTCTGACCGTTCTTCGGCCCCGATGAAATCCCACCAGCCGGTGCGTTCATACTCATCCTCGCGCCGTTCCTTGCACGAGGTTGCAATGCGCCACATACAGCTGATGAAATGTTCGACATCCTCGAACCCGATCTCATCCCGGGGCGAGATCGTAAAGGCGAAGGTCTTGAGCGCGTCCGCGACCTCTTTCAAGGACCGGGGAGAGCGTTCGGGAACGATAATGCCCGGCTTGTCGAACTGGCTGACCAGAACCTGCGTGGTTGGCATCAGGTTATCGAAACAGGTGCCCTTGTCGTAATAGGGCGTGCGGGCCATCGTGTCGGTGATGTGGCGGTAGAAGTTCGGGAAGAAGCGGAACCCGTGTTCGCCCGGCAACCAGGGGCGTTTGACACCGGGCGGGAAGTCCGCGCCGTCCATATCGACCCATTGCTGAAGCGCCTCGATATGCTTGGCTTTCGATCCCCGGTCATCTTCGCTTTTCATCACGGGGATGCTGCGTGCCTTGCCGCCGGCGATCAGTTGTCGTTCATAAACCTCAACTTCGAACCCGCGCTCGATCAGCTCATGCGCGGCACTCATCCCCGCCACGCCGCCGCCCAGTATGACCACCTTCTCAGGCATCAGATGTTCCTTTCGCGGAATAGACGTCAAAGCGCAGGGTGACGTCGGACAGGCTCGCCTGCCCGATCCCGATCCCCTGCACCCGGTTCAGCCACTTATAGTTGGGGTTCGACGTCAGATAACGTGAGGCAATGTGAACGGGGGCCGTGGCGGGCAGCTGCCCCTTGCACAATGCGGCAAAGGCTGTCTGACCAAAGTCGCAAATGCCTGAGTCCTCGAACATGATCGGCTCGCCACCATCGTCCGGTTTGATCATCGCCCGCGCATTCAGACTGCCCACCCCGTCCGGTCGCACCTGCATCCAGTCGCCGCCCACCGGCTCAATCGTGCCATTCAGCTTCGGGCCACAAACCGTGCCGCCTTCGCGGATGGCGAAATGCAGCCAAAGCCCTTCCGGGGTCTCTCCGGTGGTGCGAAAATTTGCGTCAAACGGAACCACAAAACGCGCGATATGGTCCAGAGCCGGCGATACCGGGGCCGCATCTGCTGCCGGTTTTTGCGCTGGCTTGACCTGCTGATAGCCCGGATCAACTTCGCGACCCCGGCTTGTCAGAACGGGACGCCACGACATCGGCTTGCCCGCCAAAGCAAGGGGCAAAGTGGCGGCGAATTGCTGCATTCCTGTCTTCGGATCACACCCAACAGGCCACCCCCGCACCGCGCGTTCCGGCCCGCCCGCTTCGGAAAACAGCAATCGCAACGTGTCGTGCGACGATACAGCCGGTCCGGCCTCGACCAGAACCCGCTGAACCCCGCTGACGGTCTGGGTGACCGCCTCGGACCACCGCAGGGTAATCCCTTTGTCGGTGAACTCGCGCACGACCCCGTCCCCGATCAGAAGTGGATTTTGGTAACGGCCTTTTCTTCCTTGATCCTCAGACGGAATTTCTGCTGCACGCGGAAGACATGTTCACCCTCGGACGAGGTTTGCAGGTATTTGACCGCGATATCCGAAGGCACAACGATTTCAATCGGCGCCCCTTGCAGCGAGACCAGAACCGCTTCTTTTGCCGGAATGGCGCCAGAGCGCAGCAAAGGTCCATCAAGGAAGGGAAGGATGCTGTCGCGCGGCAGAACCATCGAGTTTGCCAGCGGAGTTGTCACCGCCTCGAACAGATCGTTACCCATGACACAGGCAAACGGACCCAGATGGCCTTCGGTTTCCAGTTTGTTGATCCCTTTCACGACCGTCTGGAACACTTCGGTTCCTGTGGCGTTAGTCCCCGCTTTGGTTCCTTTGGTAGGGTTTTTTGCCCCGGCTTGCAAAAGCCCGTCATATGCGCCGCCGCCGCTGACGGTGAAAATGTTTGGCAGCTTCCCGGTCCCAGTTGAGGGTGGAGCCTGGTTTGCTGCAGGTTGCCCCTTGAACACAATCAAGTCTTCGACTCGGGCAACAACAGTGGCTGCACGCCGGAACATGAGCTGCGCTGCGGCAAGTTCCGGATCGGCAATCTGGGCACCCTTCAGAAACACATTTACCGATACGGTTGTAAGGCGCGAGGTGTCATAATCATTCACCACAAGGCGATCGACCGCACCGCCCCCCGTGGAATCCACCTCTAGCGTGTTCAGCGGAACCGATTGCGTATCGGCTGGCAACGGCCCGTATAGGGGTAAAAAACTGGCAGCGACCCGAGATCGAAGCGCCTCATCATGAACAACCTGATTGACGGTGCTCCACTGCTCTTGACTCCATTCAAGTGCCTCGGTCATCAAAAATCCCTCCAGTTGGTACTGCTCAACTGATCTTGGCAGCTTTTTCAATATTCGTCGTATCGCTCAGCGTTTCCAACAAACGCCGGGCGCGATCTTCCAAAACAACGGCACCGGTTTCCTGGGCAAGCTGCAGTGCCGTCTTGGCCTCAGCTATCGCAGCGTCCCATTCACCACGGGCGGCAAAGGCCTTGGCCCGGACCCGATGATATTCGGGCTTGTTCAGCGTCTCACCCCGATCCCAACCGGGCTGGCACACATGCTCAAGCCGCTCCAGAGCCGGATCAATATTGCCCTGATCAATCTGTAATTCTGAAAGAACAATCTGATTCTGCGGAAAAGTAAAGTTCCCACCCGCATTCGAGACGAGATCCATGTACGTTTCCACCCGCTCGGCCCCGCCTGCGACGTCGCCCATACCGGCCTGCGCCAGACCCATATAGATGTCTTGCATCGCGTGCAGATACAGGAAGCCTTCCTCATCCGCGATCTTGCGCGCTTCTTTCATTGTCTTGTCCATCCGCTCCCATTCCCCGGCATAGGGCAGGAACATCGAACAGGCCCCCATGATGTAAACAAGGTTGGGCGCGTGTTTCAGCGATCTGCTGATTTCGATGGATTCCAGACGGGCGGCCTCGGCCTCTTCAAACTTGCCAAGTTGCCATAGCAGACAGCCCTTGATGGCCTGGAAAGAGGCCGCCGTAGACGATTGAGTAATGGGCAACATCGCCAGATCCATTTCCGGTGTCAGCAGGTCCAGCCCATAGTCGACATGGTGCTGACATTCGGCAAACTCGCCCCGGAAATAATGCGTGAAGCTCAGGGCCCGCGACGCCAGAACCAGTGTGACCGGATCCTGCACCGCACCGGCCATTCCGGCCAGGGCCTGCCCCATCTCCATGGCGCGGTTCATCTGACCGCCGACGAAGAAATTGGTCCATCGGCAGAAAGTCGCCGCAAACAGCGTTTCGCCATCGCCAAGCGCCTGCGCAAGCTCCATCGCGCGGGCGGCGGTCTGGCCGACCTGATCCGATGACCAACCATAGATTGCCATATAGGCCGGAAGCACATTCATCTGCACGCGCAGTTCCAGACCATCGCGATCCGGTGCAACGGGCAGCGTGTCGATGTTGCGAAGCGCCGCACGGAATGCCGAAATGGCTGGCAGATTGGCCAAACGCGACAACGCCTGCTCGCCAGCTGTAATCCAGTGGGTGACGGCCACGTCATTCAGCCCGCCCAGATCGCAATGATGCGCGACTGTGTCGGGGGCCGGAGTTCCAAATGCTTCATGCCCGGCCAGAAGCGCCTCGGCGATTTGCAGGTGCAGCTTTTCGCGATCATCCAGCAGCAGCGAGTTATAGGCGGTATCCTGAACAAGCGCGTGGTTGAACGTGTAGGTCGGCGAACCGGCATCGCTGGTGGCCAGAACCAGCCCTGCGGCCATCAGCTGAATCAACGCCCCGTCCACATCCGTGCCATCCGGTGCAACCGCGCGGATCATCGGAGCGGTAAAGCTGCGCCCGATGACCGACCCAAGCTGCGCAATCGGTTTGGCCTTTTCCATCCGGTCAAGACGCGACATGAGCGAGTCCTGCAAGGTCGCCGGAATGCTCAGCGTATCCAGAACCGCAGCGTCGATCGGTACGTCATGAGGCAGCTGATCCAGAACCGCCTTGGTCATTTCCTCGATATAAAGCGGCACGCCATCCGCCTTCTGGATGATCTGATGCACCAGAATAACCGGCAGGCTGCGCGGCTCTGCAACGCGGCGCACCAGTTCTGAAGCTTCCGATTTGCCCAAAGGTGTCAAATCGATGATCTCGGCCCGGCCTTCGAAATGCTCGGGCGGTTCATATTCCGGGCGATGCGACATCACGATCAGGATCGGCATTTGATCCAGTGCGCCAACCAGCGCGTCCAGCGCATCCAGTGTCGTTGCGTCTGCCCAGTGCACATCTTCCAGCACCAGCAACATCGCACCCTGCTTGTCGCAAACACTGCCGGCACATCGGATCAACAGGTCCAAAGACATCCGGGCCTTTTTCAACGGATCGGATTCGACCGGACCGTCTGCCGACAGACCGGCAAGATCCACCAGCAGCGGCAGATCGGCGTCAGTCAGGCGCGAGGCGTCCTGAACAAACTCGGCAATTGCCTGTTTCACCGCCTCTTCACCCGTGCCGTCATTGGACATGCCGCGAAGGTGCCCCTGCAGCGGATGCAGCGGCAAACTGGCCAGATGCGGAACGCATTGCAGGGTCAGCGGAACGGTATCCAGCGTCTCGGACAGGGACTTGATCAGCCGCGATTTGCCGATCCCCGCCGCACCACCAACCAACGCCAGCTTGCCCGAGCCGTCCTTTGCACTTTCCCACAGACCCGTGAGGGTCGACAGATCGCTTTGGCGCGAAACCAAAGTCACCGCAGATTGACCGGACCGCGCGTCAAACCGGCTGGGGGCGACTACTTCGGAGACGACCCGATAAACGGTGCGTTCGTGTTGAAAGCCCTTCAGCTCATGACTGCCGCGGGGTTCAAAATCAAACGCCCCTTTGGTCAACTGCCAGGTCTCGGATGCCACAATGGCCTCGCCCGGATTGGCCAGCCCTTGCAGGCGCGACGCAAGGTTTGCGGTTTCCCCAACCAGAAAATCCCCGGTGCCCAAGCTTTTGGACGACACGGTACCAACGACGACAAGACCGGTTGCAATGCCCGCCCGCAGATCCAGGTTTTCACCGTATTTGGTATCCAGATTCTGCACCGCCTCGATGGTTTCAAGAACCGCGCGTACTGCGCGTTCGGCATCATCCTCCATCGCTTTGGGATAGCCGAAATACATCATGATCCCGTCGCCCTGACGATACGCCAGGTGGCAGCCATGCCGTTTCATCGTTCCGATTGCGGTGTCCAGATACAGAGTCATGATCTGCATCAGCTCTTCCGGATCATAGCGTTGCGCCAATTGGGTCGAGCCAACCAGATCGCAGAACACCAGTGTCAGCTGGCGACGCTCGGCCACGCGGGACAGTTCGGGATTGTCCTCTACTTCCAGCCGCTTCAGCTCGATCTGGGCCTGCCGAAAACGCTTTCTCTGCCCGACTGTCAGGCCAAGATCGCGCAGCTCGGGATCTGTCAGATCGTCAAGAAGTTCATCCGAGATTTCTTCTTCGGCAAATCGGGATGCGTGTTCTTCCAACCCGGCCTTTTCAAGGACTGTGATCAGGCGGGCCGAATGGTCGACAACCTGAGTCATGGTTCCGTGCCTTTGCACATCTTAGTTTCCCCCTGTCACCCGTCCTAAACAACAGATTAACGGCAAAAACTTGCCGAATCTACACAATAGGATTGGCGCGGTTCTTAACTTGTTAGTTTCTGTTGCAAAAGAGTATCCGAATTACAGGGATTTACGGGGTTTCCAGCTACAATCTTCCGTTATTTAGGGGTTTAGACCAAAGCGCCTGACATATGTTCGGATCGCAATGTTCGTAGGCCTGCAACCATACCGCGAGCGGTGCTGAAAATCACTGATCCTTATGGAAGTTCTGCCGGTCATTCTGCGGAAAATCTGCACAAAAGCCCCCCGATCTCTGCGCGCATGGCTTCGCAAAGCTGCAATCGCGCCCGGCATTGCTGTGGGCAACAAAAACAGCAAGCAAGAGACAGAGCATGAGACAGGAACTGATCATTCAGGGCGTACCCGATCGCATCAAACGAGACGCATGGTGGCTGGAAACGGTCAGCACTCCGCAGTCCCAGCAACGGCGTCTTTCAACACCTGACGGGCCGTTGCTGAAATCCCTTCGGATGCAGCACGCGATCCCGTTGCTGGCGGCGTTGATCACGCTTGCGGATTGGCTGTTCTGGAACCAACCGGCGGGTATTTCGGTCGCGGTATTCTCGTTGCTCTTTGCGGTGGCCATCATGGTTGCCAGACCACTACGGCCCAGCCCGATCCAATGGCTGGGGTCCATGACCTTTGCGCTTATGTGCAACTTGCCGGTTGCGGTTGATCTGCAACCCTTGTCGCTGATGTTCAGTCTGGGCGGGATCGTGTGCCTTGCCGTTTGGGTCGTTTATGGAAGCCGCTCGAACGAGCACCTTGTCCTGCGCTCGGCCCTGACACTGCCAATTTTTGGAAGCCTTATGCTGTTTCGCGACACCGCGCGGGCCAGCAAATCGGTCGATGTCGGATCGGGCGCTCGCAATCAGGCGGCGTCGATGCTGTTGCCCCTGATCATGGGCGGGGTATTTCTGGCCCTTCTGTCCAGTGCCAACCCGCTGCTGGAGGAGTTCCTGTCCCGGCTGGATCCGGGTCAGATGTTTGTGTTGGATTTCTGGCTTCGGGTGCTGTTCTGGGCCGTCATTGCCTGTCTGATCTGGCCCTATCTCAACCTCAGCGAAAAGCTGCTGGGGTCGACCACACCCAATCCGGTTGCCAGACAGGCCGGGCCGGGTCGATCCGCCTTTTTGGTCAATCCAGCGTCGGTCCGAAACTCTCTGTTTCTTTTCAACGCCTTGTTTCTGGTCCAAACCGTCATGGACCTGGGCATCCTGACCGGTGGTGTCGCCCTGCCCGATGGGATGAACTATGCCGAATACGCGCATCGCGGGGCTTATCCGCTGGTGGCCACAGCCCTGCTTGCAGGCGTCTTTACACTGCTAACCCACAGCATGATCCGTGAGGACCGGACCTTGCGCGCTTTGGTCTATCTGTGGCTTGTGCAGAATGTTTTTCTGGTCGTCACGGCCGCGTTCCGGTTGCAGTTATATGTCGAAGCATATGCCCTGACCCACCTGCGCATTGCGGCGTTTATCTGGATGGGTTTGGTCATGGTCGGGCTGGTTCTGACCCTGTTGCAAATCCACAAAGGCCATAGCCGGGTCTGGCTGTTGCGCCGATGTTTCGCGGCCGCGCTGGCCACGCTTTATGTTTGCTGTTTCGTGAACTTCTCAGGGATTGTCGCCGATTACAATCTGCGCCATGGCGATCTGGCCTCGCGCGATACCTATTACATCTGCGGTCTGGGGGCCGATGCCTTTCCAGCCATTCATGCGGTCGAAATCGAAACGGATCAACAGATTTGCGGTCGTGCGATGTATTATGATCTGCGCCGAGACAGGATCACCAACTGGCGCGAATGGGGCTTTCGGAGATGGCGTATCCAAGCCTATTATCGGCAGCAGAATTGAAGGACCGCCGTTGATGCCCGCACGCATTCTTGTTGTCGATGACGACCCCAATATCCTTGAGGTGACAGGGATCGCGATTGAAAAAGCGGGCTATGAAACGCTGTTCGCCACCGACGGCGTTTCCGCCCTTGGCAGTTGTCAGGCAGAGCGCCCCGACCTGATTGTTCTGGACATCGGACTGCCCGAAAAAGACGGGCTGGAAGTCTGCCGCGAGATCCGCAAATCCTCGGACGTGCCGATCCTGTTTCTGACCGCGCGGGATGATGAGATTGACCGCATCGTAGGGCTTGAGATCGGGGCCGACGACTATCTGACCAAACCCTTTTCCCCACGCGAGCTGGTGGCGCGGATCCGGGCCATTCTGAAACGCAGCACCGCATTGGTGGCGCAGGCGGACCAGGGCCTGACGCGGGGCCGCCTGCATCTTGATCCCGATCGCCATGTTTGCCGGTTCGACAATATGGATGTGCCTCTGACCGGGTCCGAGTTCAGATTGCTGGCCACGTTGATGGCCCGGCCCGATCATGTCCTGTCGCGGGTGCAGCTGATCGACGCGCTGTATGGCTACAACATCCACGTGTCCGACCGGACCATCGACAGCCACATCCGAAATGTTCGGGCCAAACTGGCCTCAGCCGGGTGTGGCGACGGTATCGTGACCATCCATGGTGTCGGGTTGAGGATGGGTTCATGCCTGCCCGGCTAAGCCGAAGATGGCGCCCCCGGCTGTGGACAGTTGTCCTGTTGGTCCTTGCAATCGTCCTGTGCCTGCCCTTCGCCGGGCTGATCCTGTTTCGGTTCTACGACAGCCAGCTGGTGCAACAGACCGAGGAAAGCCTGCTATCCCAAGCCGCTGTGATGTCCGCGACTTTTGCCGAACTCTACGCGGACGCAGCCGGTGCTCAGCCGCCCGATCTAAGTTCGTTTTCCGTGGATGACGCGGTGTTCCCATCCCTGTCCGTCAATCGTGAAACGATCCTGCCGCCCCGCCCGGATGCGGTTCCGGTGACGGCATCAACCCGGCCTGTCTATCGCGACATTGCCGAATTGCTGACGCGCATGTCTGACGCCGCACAAGCGCAGACACTGGCGGGCTATCGCTTCTTGGATGCCGAGGGGCGTGTCTTTGCCGGTACCGCCGAGATCGGCAAGGGGATGGGCCATGTCGAGGAGGTCCAAGCCGCATTGGCGGGCGATACCACCTCGGTCGCGCGAACGCGGTTGCGCGATGACAAACCCCCCGCGCTCTATACGTTCAGCCGTGGTGCACGGGTGCGGGTCTTTGTGGCGATGCCGGTGTTCATCGATGAGACGCTGATCGGGGCCGTCTATATCAGCCGCACACCGAACCACATCTTCCGCTTTCTGTATGGCGAACGGTCCAACCTGATCAAGGCGGCCATCTTCGTCGCCTTGTCCACCGCCCTGATCGGCTACGTCTTCTGGCGCTTCATCACCCAACCCATTCGCCTGTTGATTCAGCGCAGCCAGTCTGCGGGCCATGGCGGCCAGCCATGGAAGCCACCCGAACAGCTCGGAACCCGCGAGTTGGAAGATCTGAGCCGCAGCTTTCAGTCGCTGACCGAACGTCTGCAACGCAAGCAGGACGCGCTGAAAACCTACACGGCGCATGTCACCCATGAACTGAAATCCCCCCTGACCGCTTTAAAAGGTGCGGCCGAGTTGTTGCGGGATGATGATCTGCCCCAGCCGCAAAGGCACAGGCTTCTGGATGCGATCGACAAAAGCAGTACGCGGATGGAGGATCTGCTTGCCAACATGCGCGCCTTCAGCCTGGCCGATCAGAGCGCGCTGGCCGGGTCCTGTTGCCTGGCCGATATCGAACCAGAGTTGCGGCGGGCATTCCCGAAACTGGCCCTGAAGATCGAGGCCGCAACCACCCGGTTACCGGTCGAGGCCCGCACACTGACGCTCATGCTGACCCATCTTTTGCAGAACGCGCAACAGCATGGGGCGCAAACGGTTTACCTCAGCACGGAACACAGCATTCGCAAGACCAGCCTGCGCATCAAGGACGATGGGGCGGGGATCAGTGAGGGCAATGTCGGCAAGGTGCTTGAACCCTTTTTCACCACGCGTCGGGACAGTGGCGGCACCGGCATGGGCCTGAACATCGTCAAGGCGACGGCCGAAGCGGTCGACGGGACGCTTGACATCGATCCCGGCAATGGCGGCGCTTGTTTTGTGATTACTTTCGATCAGGATCGCGACGCGACGCCATGAAATCGATCAGCTTCCGCATACGTGCAGGCAGCAAACGACGACTGGGGTAGACCGCATACATCTCGCGGGTCAAAGGGGTTGCGCCATCAACGGTCAGAGGTCGCAGACCGGCCCCGGTCATATCCGTTGGAAGCATCGCGACACCAAGATTGCGTCGGGCGGCATCCTCAAGGACGCTCAGATCGGTGAGGCTGTGCACGATATGCGAGGGGTGGATGCGCTCTCCTGAATCAAGAACCCAAGGCTGCCCCGCCACAAGGGCGGGCAGTTTCAGAAATTCTGCCCGTGTGATCGCGCCCTCCAACCCATGCTGTTTGACGAAGCCATCGCCTGCGCAGAAACAATACGGAATCGACCAAAGACGCTTTGCCACCAGACTGGAATCCCCAAGCGGCCCGACCCGGAAAGCAAGATCGACGTTGTCCCGGAAGAAATCCAGCATTGCGTTTGTGGTTGTCAGTTCCAGTTGAATGTCCGGATTTAGGACCGCGAAATCCAGCAGGCGCGGGCCAATGGTGGTGCGTGCCGCCAGCGGTGGGGCCGTGATGCGGATCACGTGGCGGTTTGTGTCCTCGCCTATCACCGCAATGTCCTGCAACGCCTCGATGGGGTCCTGACAGCGATCCAACAGATGCCGTCCTTCCTCGGTCAGTCGGACTTGTCGCGTGGTGCGTTCGAAAAGTTTGGTTTCCAGAAGATCCTCAAGCGCCGCAATCCGCCGGCTGACACGGCTGAGCGGTATGTTCAACCGATCCGCCGCCTTGGAAAAGCTAAGATCCCGCGCGACGGCGGTAAACAGGGCAATGTCGTTGTAGATCATTATTCTATTTTTGGGAATTTATCTCCTGATCTCAACTATTATCTCGAATAGGCGATCTCTCTATCTTCGGTCCATCAAGACGGAGAAACCCATGTCCTACGCGATCAAACTCTCACAGACCGGCGGGCCTGATGTGCTGAGCAGGTCGGCCATTCACCCCGCAAAGCCCGGCGCGGGCGAAGTTCTGATCCGCAATCACGCGGCTGCGGTCAATTTCATCGACACGATCATTCGACGCGGCGAAATGCCCGACGGCATGATGCCCGCCCTGCCCCACATCCCCGGTGTCGAAGGCGCAGGTGTGATCGAAGGCATCGGCGACGGGGTCGACGGCTTTGCGATTGGGGACAGGGTCGCCTGGATGGGTCCGATTGGTGCCGGTGGCTACGGCACGCACTCGATCATCGGCGCAGCTTACGTTACCCGAATCAGCGATAGTGTCAGTTTTGAACTGGCCGCATCAATCCCCGTAAACGCCATGACCGCCTATCACATGCTGGTCAATCTGGGCGGCGCGGCAAAGGGAAAAACGGTTCTGGTGCATGCGGCTGCAGGCGGTGTCGGCACCATGATCCAGCACATCGCCAAACATCTCGGCATGACCGTGATCGCCTCGGCCAGTACCGACAAGATGGGCTATGCCAAAGCGCAAGGCGCGGATCATGTCATCGACTACCGAATCGAGGATGTCACGGCACGGGTGCTGAACCTGACCGGCGGTCGCGGCGTTGATCTGAGCCTGAACCCTATCTCGGGCGACACATTGACATCAGACATGGCGGCCCTGGCCCCCTTGGGAACCGTTGTGCTGTTCGGCTTTCTTGCCGGTCCGCCAACCGGGAGTTTTGCCGGGGACCTTGGGCAGCACTTTCAGAAATCCATCGCCGTGCGGGTCAGCGATATCTACACCTATTTCAACGATCAGCCGCAGGCATTCAACGCCGACCTTGCGACGGTTTTTGACCTGCTGGGTCAGGGTATTTTGCGCCCACAGATCACCACACTGCCGATAACTGATGCGGCAAAAGCCCATCGTCGGCTGGAAAGCGGCGAAACCACCGGCAAGCTTGTACTGACAATCGAATAAGGAGATCGCTATGTCTGACGCATTGGAAACAAACCTGTCCGGCCAGCATGTCGTCATCGTGGGCGGCAGCAGCGGCATGGGCAAAGCGACCGCAAAACTGGCCAAATCCTGCGGTGCCAAAGTCACGATTGCAAGCCGCGACCCCGGCAAACTGCAAGCGGCTGCCGCTGAAATCGGCGATGTTGGACTCGCTCCGGTCGATACCACCGACGCTGCTGCGGTGACGGCATGGGCCGCCAGCCTTTGCACCGTTGACCATCTGGTCATCACGGCCTCAAGCGCGGCGCATGGTGCGTTCACGGAACTGCCCTTGGACCAGCTGCGCACCATGTTTGAGGCCAAGTTTACCGGGCCCTACATCACCGCACGCGAGGTGCTGCCCTATCTGACCGACGCAGGATCGATCACCTTCTTCTCGGGTGTTCTCAGCCGCCGTCCCTCGGTCGGGGCGACCGGGCTTGGGGCCGTCAATGCCGCCGTCGAAGCGCTGACCAAAGGGTTGGCCCTGGAACTGGCCGGACGCGCGCGTGTGAACTGTATCAGCCCCGGAATGGTTGCCACCGAAGCCTATGCCGCGATGCCGGAAGAGGCACGTCAGGGCATGTTCGCTCAAGTTGGTGACGGCTTGCTGGTCGGGCGTATCGGGCAGGCTGACGAGATCGCGATGGCCGTGGTCATGGCCATGGAAAACGGATTTCTGACCGGAACTGTTCTGGACATTGACGGGGGGCACATGGTGCGCGCCTGACGAAGGTTTGCCAAGGTTCTGAAACCCGCCTTTATGTCGTGTCGCCCTGTTCCCAGTCGCGCTTTAGCAGGAATTGGTTTTTGAAGTTCTTAAGACCCAGCATGACTTCGGAATCCACGATATCCTTGTCAGCGTGGATATGATCTTCGAGGAACGCGGCCAGATCGTCGGGTTCCTCGCATACCATTTCGACCATAAGATCATATCGACCGGTGACCCACAGGATGTAAACCACGCCCGAGACAACACCCAGCCGCTCCGCCACCGCCTGAGGGGTGACGCCCGGTGCGACTTTCAGGCAGATCATCGCGTCCGCCTTGTATTCCGATGCCACCGGATCCGCGATGGCGACAATCCGCAACAGACCCGCGTCCTTCATCGCATTCACGCGGTTTCGCACTGTCCCTTCCGAGACATCCAGCTTCTGCGCAATTTCCGAGAATGCCATGCGCCCATCCACTTCCAGCATCCGGACGATCTCGCTGTTCAGACGTTCCTCGACCGAATGCGTCGCCCGCTGGCGGGTTGGTTTTGATGTGTCTGGCTTTCGCGGTATGTTCAAAACGGGTTCCTATCACTCAAAGTTCTGACGCGTTTGCCGGCCAGCGCAAGGCATGTTAGCCAGTTCGCCCTGCTCTACAAGCCTTGGGTCTGTGCCCCAAAGGATCACTCGCCCAGCAACGTGCGAATGCCCGCATCCAGCGCAGCCGTAAAGCCCGGATCGTTGCCGGGATTGGCGGCGCAATGGCCCCAGGGTGAATCGTAGGGCCGGAACTCGGCATTCGGCATGTGCTGCGCCTCGATCGCGTTGTCTTCGGGGGGGAAATACAGGTCCTGCGCGCAGGGCATCAGGATCGCGCGGGCCTTGATCGCCCCTAGGGCGGCCTTGAAATCACCGTTGTAAAGCGGCCCGGCCGAGATGTCGCCCGCCTGCCATGTCGCCAGTTTGGCCAGCAGGTTGTTGGCGTCCCAGCCCTCGACATGGTCAACCTCCCAATCGAGCAGCAGATCCTCGATGCTGTCAAAGCCAAGCTGCTTGTAAAGCCCCTCGCGATAGAAGGTTTGCGAGAACGCCCAACCCGCATAGACCCGCCCAAACGCCTTCAGCCCCGCGACCGGCGGGCTGTCGTAGTCGCCGCCATTCCAGCTTTGATCAGCACACAGCGCGGCCTTGACCCCTTCGAGAAACACAAAGTTATGCGGCGAGGTTTTGGCCGAGGCGCAAAACGGCAGGATCGCCTGTACCATATCGGGGTATTGCGCCGCCCATTGATAGGATTGGCACCCGGCCATCGACCAGCCTGCCACCAATGCGATCTGATCAATCCCCAGATGGTCATGGATCAGCCGATGCTGGGCGGCGATGTTGTCCCACATCTGCACCAGCGGAAAGCGCGGCCCGTCCTGCGGCGCGGGCGTGTTCGACGGGGACGAGGATCGGCCATTGCCAAACAGGTTCGGGCTGACGATGAAGTGCCGGGCCGGATCAATCGCGCGACCCGGGCCAAAGAAGCCTTCGTTGCGGGAATTGGTGCCGGTGTAGAAGGTGGGCAGGACAATCACATTGTCCCGTGCGGGCGACAGGGTGCCATAGGTCTGATAGGCCAGCCGGGCATCTTTCAGGACTTCGCCTGACAACAACTGAAAATCGCCCAGTTCGAGTATCTGAAAGTCCTGCGTCATCATCCGCCCCGCCGTTCTTGAAAGACGGCCCCGACACATGCCGGGACCGTTTGATTTGTCAGTAGAGCCGCAGGTATTCCTGCACCTCCCAGTCGGTGACCGACTGGTGATACCGCTCCCACTCGTCGTTCTTGTATTCGAGATAGGATTTCCGCATCACCGGCCCCATCACATGCTCGGCCATGTCATCGCTGCGCAGCGCCTCGATGGCGTTGAACAGGGTTCGCGGCAGGCGGCGGATGCCCAGATCAGCCAGTTCACCCTCGGTCTTGGAATAGAGGTCGAAATCGGTGGGCTTGCCCGGATCGATCTTGTTTTTGATCCCCATCACTGCGCAGGACAGGTGCATCGCCATCGCCAGATAGACGTTCATCGTCATGTCGCAGGCCCGATTTTCGATGCAGTGGCGGCTTTGCGGCAGGCGGAACTGGGCCGAGCGGTTGTTGAACCCGTAGGTTATGTTGGTCGGCGCCCATGTGACGGTGCCGCCCTCGAACCCGCCCACACGTGGGACCAGCCCGTTATACGAGTTCACAGTCGGGCAGGTGATCGCGGTGATCGCCTCAGCGTGCTGCATCAGACCACCCACGGCCCAGCGGCTCTCGTCGCTCCAGTCGCCATCGGTGGTTTCAAAGATGTTCTCGCCGGGGCGGCTTTCATGCTGCATCGACATATTGATATGCGCGCCCGAGCGCCAGTCACCCACCGTGGGTTTCGGCATGAAGGTCACGAACATGCCGTGCTTCTTGGCAACCTCTTTCAGCACGATGCGCAGGAACGCCAGACGGTCGGACATTTCCAGCATGTTGGTATAGTGGAAATCCAGCTCGAACTGCGAATAGGCCCCTTCGGCCACCACGTCGTGCAGGTTCCAGCCCAGCCCCTCGATGATGTCGATCATGTCCTTGAGGAAAGGCATCGAGTCGACCGAGTATTCCACGTCATAGCCAAAGGCCTGACGACGCGGGCGCAGGCCGTCTGCCGGGTCGTCATCAAAGGCTTTCACCGGCTGACCGGCCTCGTCATATTTCATGACGATGAACTCGGGCTCGACCCCGGCATAGCCGGTATAGCCTTCCTGCGCGGCCTCGTGCATTGCGCGTTTCAGCGCCTGTCGGGGGCAGACATTATAGGGCGCGTCCTCCCAATAGAGATCCGAGAAGATGATCGCCATCGAGGTGTCCCACGGGCAGATATAGACCGCATCCAGATCCGGCACCACGACCTGATCGCTGTCGGCGGGGCTGAGTTCGGGCACGTATGAGATCGAATGCACCGCAAATTGTGGCCCTTTGCCCAGGCAGAGCTGTTCAAAATCGCTCATCGGGACGGGCTTGGTCTTGGGGATACCGTGCAGGTCGATCCAGGCGCCCATGACATATTTCACGCCCGCCTCTTCCAGCCGCTTTTTCACCTCGGGAATCTTCGGCCGGTTGCGTTCGACCGCGTCGTGAAAGCTTTCGTAATAGATCTTGGCGCTGGTGTTGTCTTTGGGCATTTGGCGTCCTCCTGTCAGGGTGCCACCCGTCGTTTGGATCATGTCCGGGCGGTCTGGATTCTGGGCGTTCATTCGCCGTTTGGGGGGAAGGCAGACACCCTATTCGCGGGGAGAGCACATCAGGTGCCTGCCTTCAGGTCGCAGCGGTGCGTCAACCCGCTACAAAATCGTCCGGATCAATGCCGGGGACCTTGGTGATCCCGGCCAGTTGCTTCCAGTTATGGGGATAGGCGGCGTAGAAGATCACGCAGCGATCATCCGCCTCATACGAGATGTGGTTGTCCTTTGGGATGAACAGCACATCGCCGCGGTTGCAGATATATTCCTCGCCATCGCAGACCAGCCGGAAGGTGCCTTCCAGGCAATAGATGATCTCATCACAGGTCAGGTCCCACGGCACCTTGATGTTCTTGAGCACATTGATGCCGCCGCACATCGTATCGCTGAAGGCGCTGGTCACCATCGGTTTGATATAGGTGTCGCTGTCGCTATCGCCGATCTGGTTATAGCGGTCTTCGACAAGGTCCCATTTCATAAGTCTTGGTGCGTTGCCCATGGATCAGGACCCTTCCTTGGCCAGATGTTTCAAAATGCTTTCGTTCAGTTCGACCTTGTAGCCATCCGGGTCCTCGCAAAACGCGATCACGCGGGTGCCATTCTTCATCGGTCCGGGCGGGCGGGTGATATTGACGCCAGCGGCTGCCAGATCCTCGCAGGCTTTGTAGACGTCGGGGGTTTCGATGCAGATGTGGCCCCAGCCATTGCCCTTGTCGTAAGGCTCTTCCTGATCCCAGTTCGCGGTCAGTTCCAGCGTCGGAGACTCGGCCTCGGGGCCATAGCCGATGAAGGTATTGGTGAATTTACCTTCGGGATAATCCGTGCGACGCAGCACCTGCATGCCCAGAATGCCGCAATAGAATTCCAGCGATTTTTCCATGTCCATCACCCGCATCATGGTGTGGGCAAGGCGGAATCCGCTGCTTAGGTTGTCGGTCACTGTTTTCTCCCTAATTCAGTGGTGTTCAGCGGTGGCGACATCACGGGCCACCAGTTCCTGAAATGCACGCACGCTGTCTTCCCAGGCCGGGGACAACACACCCCCGGCTTCCGAGACGATCGAAGACCGCCCCAGTTGCAGCCGTTCCGTCATTTCGTGATCTTCCTTGTGGACGTCCCACCACAGCTTTTTCAGCCCCTCAACTTCCTCAGGCGTCAGGGATTGGCCTTCGGTGGTGTAAAGCGCCCGCTTCTGCATCGTCGTGCCGGGGCCGGTGGGGATGTTCAGATAAACCCCCAATTGATCGGGGAAGTACCGGCCCAGAATGAAGTTTGGATACAGCGTCAGATAGCGAGAGCTGACAGCCAGACTGCCGGATGTGCCAACCTCTTCGTCCAGATCGACTGCGCTGCCCAGGCAATTGCCATCGATGATCGTGTAATGATCTTCTAGCGGCTGATCGGTGGTCGAGGCATGGACGAACTGCACGTGATAGGGCTCGATGAAGTTCTCCATGATGAACTTCCAGTTGCAGGCAATTTCGCCGAAATCCAGCGTACCGATACAGTCGAGCTTGTCCCAGTCCATACCGTCCAGACGGGTTCGGATTGCGGCGGAATATTCCTCGAAATCGGGGGCGTTGCCGTCGAGATTGACGAAGATCCAGTCGTTCCAGACATGACTGCGCACCGGAACCAGACTGTTCTGCGATTTGTCGAACCCGTCGGCCTGATGGTCGTTCGCGCCGCCAAAATGGGGGGCAGCACGCAGTTGCCCATCCAGATCATAGGCCCAGGCGTGATAGGGGCAGCGGATCAGCTTGCCCAGGTTCTTGGGCGCGTCCACCAGCGTCAGACAGCGGTGGCGGCAGATATTGTGGAACGCCTTGATCTCGCCCGCCGTATTGCGCACCAGCAGCAGGGGATGTTCGGCCACGGTGACGGGAACCGCGTCCCCAACCGCCTGCAATTCATGGGCAAAGCCGACGCAAACCCAGTTGCGGGTAAAGACCGAGGCGCACTCGGCCCGCCAGAACTCCGCATCCTTATAAGCCGCCGCAGGCAAGCCGTGCTTCAGGGTTGATTCCTCGTAGAAGGGCTCAAGCAACGAATGGATTGGCTTCATCGTTCAAGTTCCTGACACAGGGTTTCGAATTCAGCAGCGCAGCCGTGGTGGTGATACGGCCTCGCCTTGATTGAGCAGTAGTGAACTGCGAAAACCGCATCCTGTCCACTGTTTTTTTGCGAAACCATCACATAAATTCTACTGATACCTCAAACTTTTCGTGAGATTGGCTCTTTCGCGTCAGATTTTCGCAAAATTTACTGAGGCGAATGTCGGGCGCGGCAGAATGGGGTGGTCGCCTTTTGCGACTCGGGATCAGTGAATCACTTTGCGCTGCGCGTGCTTCATCAGGCGGCTTGCCCGGTTCGAGATGGTGCTCAGAATGTCCTGTACCGGCGCAATATCCCGGATCAGACCGATACTCTCACCCGAATATGGGACTGCGTCGTCGTGATCCCCTTGGGCCTGCAAGATTCGGCGTATTTGCGCATCTGGCAGGTCACTTTCCGCACTGGCCCAAAGCCGCGTGCCCATCAAAACGCCATCCGCGCCCAGCATGAGGCAGGCTGCCAGCCCCCGGGCATCGGCAATGCCGCCTGCGGCCAGCACGACGATGTCATGGTCTGCATGGCGCATATAGTCGGCCACTTCCGGCAACAGGCACAGTGTCGACCGCCCGCCCGCCTCGCCACGTGCCACAACGACATGCGCCCCGGCTTCAACCGCCATCGCGGCGCTTTGCAGGTCGTGGACCTGACAGATCAACCTTGTCTTTGCCTGTGCGATCCGGGGCGCGAACGGACGCGGATCGCCATCGGTCAGAAAGATTGCACGCGGGCGATGCTTTAGCGCCAGATCAAGCAGGTCGGGATTTCGCTTGAGATGTGCGGCGCTGAAACCGCAGCCAACCGATTCATTGCCCGCCGCACGGAACTGCGCAGCGATCCAATCGCCATTCTGTTCGCCGACACCGATCATCCCCAACCCACCGGCCCGCGCCACGGCCGAGGCCAGCCGACCATCTGCCATCCCCGGCATCGGGGCCAGCACAACGGGGCTTGTCAGCCCGAACAGACGGGTCAATCGCGTGTCGATCATGCTCCACCTCCTCAAAGACAGCCGAGTGAAACATGGGTTTCGGGGCTGAAACGTATGTTTTGGCGACATTGAATGTCTGGAAGCGGCAATATTCGGGGGATTGTTGAAGATTGTCTTGTTGACAAGTTTCGTAGACTCATATCTTGTCACAGTGACAATTTACTAGGCCCCGCTTGCCCAGACCCAAAATCGATACCGAGCGCCGTGAACAGATCCTTGAGGCTCTGGAAATCGTCGTGCTGAAAGAGGGGCTGGCGAAAACGACCTTGTCCAAGGTTGCCGCGCAGGCGGGATTGCCGCGCCCGCTGATCCGGTATTACGCGGGTAATCGCGACAGTCTGATCCAACTGCTGTTTGACCGTGTCTTTGCCCGCAGCGAGGACCATCTGGACAAGCTGCAACCGCAATCCGGGGTCGTCTCGACAGAACGTCTGGTCGATCTATTCGTGCAGGACATCTTCGCGGACAAGGTCATGAACAAGCTGATGAAAGAGCTTTGGTTCGCCTCAGGCTCTAGCCCCTCGATTTCCGAGGGGCTGCAAGCGCTTTACCAAAGGGTCTGCGCCACGCTTTGCGACAGTATGGCCCGCGACGGTTTGGGCCACAGCGATATCGACCGGTTTGACCGGGCCTTCAGCATTGTTGCGCTGTGTTTCGGGGCAACCAGCTTTTGCGAAATCGCGCTGCATCCCAACGATCCAGATCGTGTCCGCGAAACCGCGCGCGCGATCCTTTTGAACGAAAATCTGAAACGGTGAGGAGTCAGATGAGTACACAAACTGAAACGCGTGGTGGTCTGTGCACCACAAGTCTTTCTCTGTAGGCCAGCGTGTTTCGCGCCTTGTTTCGGGCCGGTCAAACCTCGCCAAAATGGACCCCAACGACCCCAAAAAACCGCGCACCACCCTTGCTTGACGCCTCAGAATCCGGCCCATAGGTTGCGTCGCAATCAACCTGATGAAGCAGAAAGGGTCACTTATGACCAAGGCATATTCCGTCGTCACCTACACCGAAATCTCTGATCCCGAGTGCTTTGCCGCATATGCCGCGATTGCAGGCCCCGCGATCCAGGCCGCTGGCGGGCGCTTCGTCACCCGCTCGGAACCGGCTGAGATTCTGGAAGGTGAAAACAACAACCGTGTCGTTGTGATCGAGTTCGAAAGCGTCGAAGCGGCGCATAGCGCCTATTACAGCGTCGCCTATCAGGACGCGATCCGCACATTGGGCAATGGTGCCCGTCGCGATTACCGCATCGTTCCGGGGTGCTAATCAGCCCGGCGGTGCGCTGACGCCACAAAGTCAAAACCTGAACCGACGGCCGTGCCGTCAGTAACTTGACAGTGTGGTAACACAATGATGTTCCCTCTTGGTTTATTGATTTTCAAATCAATTCATTTCGGATGAGGGTGGATCACCATGTCACCGCAAAAGGCCTGCGCCCGTCCGACGCGGCGGCTTCTGAAAGGGGCCAAACCGGGCAAATCGATGCTTTCGGTTCACTCCAAAGTGCACAAGTTGTCCTCGCTCAAACTTTTGATCGACAACCCGCAGGCGAATTTTCTGTGCACCAGCATGGCCGGGGTGTTGCAGCCGCCGCGCATCTCGCATGATCAGCATAATTTCACCTCGGTTTTCGATCTGGGCATGGCTGAGTGCGGCGGGAACACCGCGATTGTCGCCGGTCTGTTGGACGGCTACGGGTGCGAGGTCGAGCGCAGCTTTTTTCTGGGCCGCGTCCCGGATGCGGCGCGCAAGCCCTTTGACACCATGATGCAGGCAAGGGCGCTTGCGTTTCAGATGTGCAAGCCCGGCACCTCGATGCATGATCTGGATGTGGCGGTGAACGACGTTTTTCGCAAAACGGGCTTTGGCGACAACCTGCTGCACCGTACCGGCCACGGGATCGGCGTGACCGCGCATGAGGGGCCGTTTCTGGCCGAAGGCTATCACCACGAAATCCGCCCCGGCATGGTCTTCACCATTGAGCCTGGGGTCTACATCGAGGGGCTGGGCGGGTTCCGTCATTCCGATACCGTACTTGTCACCGAGAACGGCAATGAAAGCCTGACACCGCTGCCCGACAGCCTGGACGACATGACCATTCCGGTCGGCTTTGGATCCAGGCTTGGTCTGTCAAAGCTGCAAATTCCGATGTTGCGTCTGGCCGCAAGGCTCAGCGGGTTGAAGCTGGAGGCGTGATTGATGTCATTGGCTTTTGCGTCCTTTTGGCTCTGAACGCCGCTTACTCTCGGGGCACAGGGGACCAGAATGCAGCCTTTCAAGACAGCACTTTACGCGCAATGCCTTTGGCTTGTGGCCGCCACCGTCTTTAACCTTCTTAGCCTGCGCGACATCAAGCAGGGTCTGCCGGGCTGGGCCGGGGATCAGGCGCTTGGCGCTCAGATGGTCGTCATAGTGATGGGGGCCGTCATTGGGCTGGGCCTATTCGGGTGGCTCAGAACCTACCGCGTGCTTGTCATACCGGTTCTTGTGTTGCTGTTGGCCGGCGGGGTCCTGAGGCATGCCTTTGCCGATCCGGCCTCTTATGCCTCGGCAACAACATGGGCGGTGGCGATTGCGATCAACCTGTTCGGCAGCGCGGCTTTTGCCTTTGGCTTGATTGCGGTGATCCGTTCTCGGGAATGATCGGGGGTCTGGCCCCATGTCGTCGGACACAACACCCGAATCTGCGGCTTATCACTGGGCGCCGTTTTGGTTGAGGCGGGCCTAGCCAATCCGCTGGCCAGCCAAAAAACCAAGCGAATAGCACCATGAAACACGCCTTTCAGGGAAACACGGCTCGGCCGATTTGTGACAAACCCACCCTTCCCCACCTATCCGAGATGGATGGATTGGCCCAATGAATCAAAATACTTAAGCGGGCAGCCTTCCGGTCGCTTTGCAAAAACGCAAAATAGATATGCGAAATTTTTTATGGGAATTGCATTTTTACATGGATAGGAAACGGAAAAGCTTAGTGGAGAAAGCCAATGGAACAACTGACTCACTTCATCAACGGCGAGCACACCGCCGGAACAACATCGCGCTTTGCCGATGTCTACAACCCTGCAACCGGTGAAGTTCAGGCGAAATGCCCGCTGGCGACCACTGAAGAAGTCAACAAAGCGGTCGAGCTTGCTGCTGCGGCACAACCCGCATGGGGCGCAACCAACCCGCAGAAACGCGCACGCGTTCTGATGAAGTTTGTCAGCCTGCTGAACCGCGACATGGACAAGCTGGCCGAAGCGCTGAGCCGCGAGCACGGCAAGACCCTGCCCGACGCCAAAGGCGACATCCAGCGTGGTCTGGAAGTTGCAGAATACTGCATCGGTGCCCCCCAAATGCTGAAAGGTGACTTCACCGACAGCGCCGGTACCGGCATTGACATGTACTCGATGCGTCAGCCTCTGGGCGTGACCGCGGGTATCACCCCGTTCAACTTCCCGGCCATGATCCCGATGTGGATGTTTGCCCCGGCCATCGCCTGCGGCAACGCCTTTATCCTGAAACCGTCCGAGCGCGCGCCGTCGGTTCCGCTGATGCTGGCCGAACTGATGGAAGAAGCCGGTCTGCCCAAGGGCGTCCTGCAGGTCGTGAACGGCGACAAGGAAGCGGTTGACGCGATCCTGCACAACCCGACGGTTCAGTCGATCGGCTTTGTCGGCTCGACCCCGATTGCCGAATACATCTATGCGACCGGCTGTGCCAACGGCAAGCGCGTGCAGTGCTTCGGCGGCGCGAAGAACCACATGATCATCATGCCCGATGCGGATCTGGATCAGGCCGCCGACGCTCTGATCGGTGCCGGTTACGGTGCGGCAGGCGAACGCTGCATGGCGATCTCGGTTGCCGTTCCGGTTGGCGACGAAACCGCAGACCGTCTGATCGAAAAGCTGGTCCCGCGTATCGAAAGCCTGAAGGTCGGCCCCTACACCTCGGGCAACGACGTTGACTATGGACCGGTTGTCACCTCGGCCGCCAAGGAAAACATCCTGCGTCTGGTTCAGAGTGGTGTTGATCAGGGCGCGAAGCTGGTCGTCGATGGCCGTGATTTCAACCTGCAAGGCTATGAAGACGGTTTCTATGTCGGTCCGCACCTGTTCGACCACGTAACAACCGACATGGACATCTACAAGCAAGAGATCTTCGGCCCGGTTCTGAGCACCCTGCGCGCCAAGACCTACGAAGAAGCCATTGGTTATGCGATGGACCATGAATACGGCAACGGCACCGCGATCTACACGCGTGACGGCGATACCGCCCGTGACTTTGCCAACCGTATCAATATCGGCATGGTCGGCATCAACGTTCCGATCCCGGTTCCGCTGGCCTATCACACCTTCGGTGGATGGAAGAAATCGGCCTTTGGCGACCTGAACCAGCACGGCCCGGATGCGTTTAAATTCTACACACGCACCAAGACCGTGACCGCGCGCTGGCCCTCGGGCATCAAGGAAGGTGGCGAGTTCACCATCCCGGTCATGGAATAACTCTTCGGGTCCGAGAGCGCCCCGGCGCTCTCACCCCTCTTTCTGGGCCGTTGTCGAAACCCGGCAATACCTGCCCAGAGACATCACGGCGGCGTTTGCCAAGGCAGACCCGCATATCTGGCAGATCCCAAACGGCCAGGCCGTTGGGCTTTGATCTGCCGAGACCTGATCGCCGATGCGTGCCAAACGGCAACAAAACGCGGCGGATCACCGGAACACGCACACTTGCAAGGCTGTGCGTTTGGCTCGGAGACGCACTCCTTCTCCCCTGTCTCCGAGCCGACTTCCCACGACATTGAAAGAGCTGCACATGAAAATAGGCACACCAAGAGAGATATATGAGGGTGAGAATCGGGTTGCGATGACGCCTGAGTCTGCGGTTCAGTTGCAGAAGCTGGGGTA
>NZ_JBQFNZ010000003.1:0-359635 GCF_056532945.1 Ruegeria sp. H7 | reverse complement strand
CATCGGATACTGGACAGGCATCTCCCAGCCCGCAAAATCAACCAGCTTACCTCCCAACTCAACGTGCAAGGCGTACAAGGGCGTGCGTTTCGGTGAGGTCATGGCGAAAACCTTCTGTGGTTCAATTTGTCAGAACGCATATCCGCCAGTCTGACCAAAGTTGCATTTTTTGCAACGATTCAGCCCAGGATTTCCGGCCAGAGCCGCCACCGGACCGGCCAGTATACGGGTGCATGCATCCCTGATGTTCCTATAGGAAACTTTTTTCCGTTACGCAACACTCGCAAAACGATCACGGTGGCACAGCTTCGTGAAGATCCGCAGCGGAGGCCAAACCTGTATGACATAGCTTAGAATTTTCCACCATATATCAGTGAATTGGCAACCAAGTGTCAATTCTGACCGTTCAATTCGGCGACGGCATGTTCCAGCACCCGGAGACCGGCGATCAGGTCACTCTCAGCCGTGTCTTCGGCAAAATCATGGCTGATTCCGTTGATCGAGGGCACAAACAGCATCGCAACCGGCATCAGGCGTGACACGTTGGTGGCATCGTGCAAGGCCCCCGAAGGCATCTGTTGCCAATTGCCCGGCGCGACCTGCTCGGCACCCCGCTCTAACGCTCTGCGCAGCGTCTTATCCATGGCAACAGGCTCGAGCCCCAGCATCGTGCCGAAATGCAGCACCATCCCCAGTTCCACGGCCACGCTTTCGGCAGTTTCCCGGACGATATCTTCCATGCGGACCAGACGATCTGCATCGCCATCGCGCCATTGCGTCGAGAATCGCACCCGCCCCGGCACGATGGAGGAGGCATTGGGATGAAGATCCACGCGCCCGATGGTCCAGACGGTTTGCGGCGTTACCACATTCTGAAACCGATCATTCAGGCGCGCATTGAACAGGGAGAGGGCCTGAAACGCATCACGCCGCAGATGCATGGGTGTGGTGCCCGCATGGTTCTGCTGACCCTCGAACGTGATCGACATATCGCGAATGCCGACAATATCCGTGACAACGCCGATCTGCTGATCTGAGGCGTCAAGCGCAGGGCCCTGTTCGATATGCATCTCGATGAACCCGCTGAACCGGGAAGGGTCCACAAAGCCTTGTGAAAGGTCGGCCATACCCGATCGCGCCTCAGCAAATCGGACACCGGAGCCGTCGGTCAACGCATCCGCCTTCTCCAGCGGCAACCCGCCGGACCAGACCGCGGACCCGGTGGTGACGCCAAAGCGCCCCTCTTCATCCTGAAAACTCACGACCGAGATTGGGCGGTCGCTGGATCGCGCCACTTCAAGCGCAGCGATGACGCCCAGCGCGCCGTCCAGCCAGCCGCCTTCGGGCTGGCTGTCGGAATGCGACCCCATCAGCAAAGACGGGCTTTCTGCCAACCCGAACAAGTTCCCGACCGGGTCGAAATGCGGTGTCAGGCCAGCCTCGGCCATGCGCCCGGCCAGCCATTTCCGCGCGGCGATATCGACCTGTGAAAAGGCGGGACGGACCACCCCCTTGCCAACACCCGACGCGCCGAATGTGCGCAGCATGTGCAGATCGGACAAGAACCGTTTGTGATCGACTGGCATTGACCCCCTCCTACGCTATCCGCGCCGAACATAGCCACAAATGACCCCGCAGCGAGGATTTTTTCGGGCGGGCGCGAAACCCCTCTGGTCCCTGCATGGAACGTGCCCTAAGACGTCTGCGTAAGAGGGACCGACATGTCACATATCACTTTGGTGCGTCACGGGCAGGCCAACACGGCGGCGCGGGACGAGAAGAACTATGACAAGCTCAGCGATCTGGGGCATCAGCAGGCCCGCTGGTTGGGTGCGCATCTGCGGGACACGCGCAGCCATTATACGCGCGTCTATTGCGGCACCCTGACCCGCCACGCCGAAACCGCCGCCAGCATGGGGCTGAATGATCCGATCCGTGACGCGCGGCTGAACGAGATCGAGTATTTCACGATTGCCCAACTGTTCGAGGAGCAGCACGGCGTAGCGGTCCCCACAGATCGCGAGGGCTTTGTCGAGCACCTGCCCAAGACCTTCGCCGCCTGGGCCAAGGGTGACATCCAGAACGCGCCGGAAACCTTTGACCAGTTCGAAACCCGCGTTCGCGATGCGCTGCGCGACATCGGAACCGAGGGCGGGCCAGCCATCGTTGTCACCTCGGGCGGGTTGATCTCGATGGTGGTGCGGCAGGCGATGGGGCTGGACATACCATCCATGGCACGGGTGGCCCTTGCCATCATGAACACCTCGGTCCATCGTCTGCATCCGATCGGTGCGCAGCTGAGCCCGGTTCTGTTCAACGCGGTGCCGCATCTGGAAGCCCCCGACCGGCACTATGCCCAGACGCATCTGTGATCAGCACGGATATGGAGGTTCATGATGCAGCTTTACTATGCCCCACGCACGATTTCCGTTGCCGTTGCCATCGCACTGGAAGAGGCCGGGCTGGACTATGAGACCGTTCGGATCGACTTTGCCGCGGGCGAGCAGACCAAACCGGCCTATCATCAGATCAACCCCAAGGGGCGTGTTCCGGCGCTGGTGGTCGATGGTGGTATCCTGACCGAAACCGGTGCGCTGCTGGACTACGTTGCAGCAATGGCACCCGACGCAGGGTTGGTGCCGGATGATCCGGTCATGGCGGCACGGATGCGCGAGGTGATGTATTACCTCGCCTCAACAATGCATGTGAACCACGCCCACAAAATTCGCGGGCCGCGTTGGGCTGACAAGAAAGCCAGCTGGAAAGATATGAAGGACAAGGTTCCGCAGACGATGACCGCGTCCTGTGACTATATCTCGTCGAACGGGCTGCGCGGGCCGTTTGTGCTGGGCGATCAGTTCTCGCTGGCGGATGCGTATCTGTATGTCGTTTGCAGCTGGCTTGAGGGCGACGGTGTTGACGTCTCGGCCTTTCCCAAAATTCTGGCCTTCCGCGAGGCGATGGAGGCACGCGCATCGGTACAGGCGGTGCGGGCCGCCGGAATGCTCTGACAAAAGGACAACGCATGACACATCTCTGGGTCCGGGCAGAACAGCGCCCGAACGAGGAACGGGTGGGGCTGACCCCCGAAGGGGCCGCCGCCCTGATCGCGGCTGGTATCCACGTGACGGTCGAGGAAAGTTCGGTTCGCGCCATTGCGATTGATGGCTACAAGGCCGCCGGTTGCGAGATCGCTGCTGAAAATTCCTGGCCCGAAGCGCCGCTAGATGCGATCATCTTCGGCCTCAAAGAACTGCCCGAGGACGGCACCCCCCTGCCCCATCGCCACATCATGTTCGGCCATGCGTATAAGGGCCAGCATTCGGGCCGCGCGTTGCTGGAACGGTTCAAGGCTGGCGGCGGCACGCTGTATGATCTGGAATATTTGGTGGATGAGGATGGCCGCCGGGTCGCCGCTTTTGGCTACTGGGCGGGCTATGCCGGGGCTGCCGTCACGCTGAAAACATGGGCCGCGCAGCAACGCGGACAGCAATGCCCACCGGTTGGCGTCTATCCCGGCAAAGATGCGCTGAATGCCGAACTGCTGGCGGAACTGGACGCCACGGGCGCAAACCGCCCCCGCGCCATCGTCATCGGTGCCCTTGGCCGTGTCGGCACCGGGGCGGCGGATCTGTGCGAGGCGATGGGTGTTTCCGTCACCAAATGGGACATGGCCGAGACCGCCAGCGGCGGGCCGTTCCCCGAAATTCTGAACCACGACCTGTTCCTGAACTGCATCTTCGCCCGCCCCGGCACACCCGCCTTTGTCCCGCAAGAGGCCTTGACCGCCCCGCGTAATCTGACCGCTATCGGCGACGTCGCCTGCGACCCGGACAGCGATTACAACCCGGTGCCCGTGTACGACCGCGCCACCACATGGGACGCCCCCGCCCTGCGCGTGGCCACAGACCCGGTGATGGACGTGATGGCCATCGACAACCTGCCATCGATGCTGCCGGTCGAAAGCTCGCAAGACTACGCCGCGCAACTGCTGCCCTCTCTGCTGACGCTGACCGATCTGGACAGCGGCGTCTGGGGCCGGGCAGAAGCAACCTACAAAACCCATATCGAAGGGATCTGAACGATGACCATTCACTGGTGTGGCACCGGCCTGTCGGCCATCCCCGGCCTGCGCCGCCTGATCGAAGGCGGGCACAAGGTCACCGTCTGGAACCGGACCGTCGAAAAAGCCCAGGCCGAGGTCGGAGACCTGACCGACGACATCCGCGCCTTTGACATCGACGCCTTGGGCGCGGTTCTGGCAAAAGGCGACGTGATCGTTTCGATGCTGCCGGGCGACTGGCACGTGCCTCTGGCGGAACTGGCGATTTCGAAACAGGCCAACTTCGTCTCGTCGTCCTACATCGCGCCCGAGATGCGCGCGCTGGACGACAAGGCCCGCGAGGCCGGTGTGGCGCTGGTCAACGAGGTCGGGCTGGACCCCGGCATCGACCACCTGATGGCGCACGCGCTGATCGACGACTACCGCGCCTCGGACGCGTTTGATGCGGAAAACCACCTGAGCTTTATCTCGTATTGCGGCGGCATCCCCAAGCACCCCAACCCGTTCCGCTACAAGTTCAGCTGGTCGCCGCTGGGTGTGCTGAAAGCCCTGCGCTCACCGTCAAAATCGATCCGCGACTACGCCCCGCTGGACGTCGCCCGCCCTTGGGACGCCATCAGCAGCTATATCGCCCCGCTGCCCACGCCGGAAAGCTTTGAGGTCTACCCTAACCGCGACTCGATCCCCTTCATGGCGCAGTACCATTTCGAGGATCACTGGCCGGTCAAGGAATTCGTCCGCGGCACCCTGCGCCTGAACGGCTGGGCGGATGCGTGGGCGGATGTGTTCACGGAAATCGAGACCCTCTCGGGCGCGCAAGGCGACGCCCGCCTGAAAGAGATGTCGGACCAGTTCTGGACCGAAAACGCCTATGACGAGAGCGAGCCCGACCGCGTGGTCCTCTGCGTCGCCCTGAAGGCCGAGAAAGACGGCATTCCGGTCTGGCACAAAACCTACGTCATGGACGCCTGGGGTGACCAACGCGGCACCGCCATGGCGCGGCTGGTGTCGATCCCGGTCTCACTGGCCATCGAGGCCGTCCTGAACCGCGCCATCCCCGCAGGCGTGCACGCAGCCCCCAGCGATCCGAAACTGGTACAGGGCTGGATGGCTGAGATCGATACGTTGGCGCAGCATCTGCAAGTTGTGGATCATCTGGCCTAAGGCTGGTCACGACACCCGAAACACCAAATAGCCATTCCGTTTCGACTGGAATGGCTATTTGGTTTCAGCGGCTACCAAAGACAACGCAAGCTCTTTGACGTGGTCGCGTCGGACGGCCCCTTCAAATATAGCGCTGGATTGTGTCCTCGATATCACTTCGGTTAATGCCAAGCTCCGACAGCTCGTGATCTGACATCCGGTTCAACTCCTGAGCCGCACACACAATATCGGCACTGATCGCGCGTATCTTCATTGCGCGATCAAACAGTAAAAGGGCGCTTGCTGCGGGCGTCATTTCACTCACAGGGTTTCCGTCAAATATCTTTCAACCTCCCGACATGTTCCAAAACCAATGGTGTTCCGTTGCGCCTTCATCTGCGGAGGCGCGGGCCGTTGTAGGTATTGTCATATGCAATCTGGTTGATCTGACTGCGAGGGACGCCAATGTCCTGCAATTGACGGTCGCTTAGGTTTTCCAATGCACGGATGGCTTGTGCATATGTCCGACGCCGGCCGAGTTCGGTGCGGGCGTCTGCGTAAGTGGACATCAGGGAAGCAAGCAGGCTGTTCTGCGGTCTGGCAGTGTGCAAAAGTTCCATTTCTTTCTCCTCCTTGAACTCGGGCTTTCAGGCCGTCTGAATTCAAATAAAGGAGCGGGTCATTAACGAAACTACGCGGCCTCGTTAATGTTCGTTAACTTTTTGAGATGGGTGATCGCACCGTATCAAACCAGGGCGCTGGCCGAGGCTACATCAGATCATTCTCAACATCCTCAGCCGAAATCCCCAGCGCATCCAGCCCGTTCTCCAGATGATCCGACAGGTGCGGCGTGCCGATCAGGTAATCCGCACAGGGGGTGGAGGCTTCGGACTTGGCCGTTGCGATCGCTTCGGCAATATCCTCGGCGAAAAAGCTCTCGCGGCCGATCCACATGATGGCGACCAGTTCGGCCTGTTCGTCCTCGCTCATGCGGTCGACAAAGGCGCGCAATTCGCCCTCTGCCCGTTCCAGCTCGCGGCCCATCATGGCCACCTGGGCGACTTTTCTTGCCGAAATTTCCAGCATGTCTTCAGCTCCTCGTGTTCGCGGTTCACGGCCATCTGACCTGTTCGCGACGCTTGAGTCTTTGATCTTACGCAAACACGGCCCGCGCTAGCGCCGGACCCGCGATACCGGGTGATCGGGCACCGGAGCGGTGCGAAACGGGCGGAAACGCGCCTTTTTCAGCCACAGCTTTAGCGCCTGCCAGACGATCAGCGTGAATGTCCGCCGCGCCCCAAAAGGTCGGCGCAGCAGCGACCAAAGGATCGTGCGGTTGGTCAGCGGTTGACGTGGTCCGGTCAACGTGGCGATCAGGCCACCGCCCTTTCGCCCGTAATCGATCCAGACCCCAACCCGGTCGGGCCGATAGTCAAAGCGGAACGTGTACCTTCCTTCGATGACCTGAAAAGGCGACACATGCATCAGCTTGTCCGCTACCACCCGATCCGAAGGGTCGATCGGCACGAAATCCGGCTTGTGACAGACATAGCTGTGGCGGGTGCCATAGGTGTTCGTGACCTCGGCCACCACGGCGTACAGCTGATCCTTGCTGTCGAAGCAGAACCAGAAGCTGACCGGGTTGAACACATGGCCCAGCACGCGGGGCTGCGTCAGCAACGTGATCTGCGCGGGCTGCGGCACATCCATGTCATCGAACCGCGCCCGCAGCCATTGTGCACCGACACCCTGCCCCGGCTCTCCGCCATGGTCGGTGCTGCGCCAGTTGGTGACGTTTGCCCGGTCGATCGAGAACAGGAAAGGTGCCTCGGGGTCGGCCTCGGGGTCCAGCAGGATATAGTCGACCGAATAGCGAAATGCATTCCGGATCGCGCCTTTGCGTCCGTGATAGGTGTGACCTGCGATATGGTCGATTTTCTTCATTCCGCCGCGTATCCGCTGTGCCTGTAAACTGTTCAAATGGCGCTCTTTTCCGCGAACACCGTTTGTATCCAATACGAAATCTAGCGCAGATTGGATTATTTTGTCGCGCGAAAGTGATCCGTCTTGGGCCACCCACCGTAATGTGGTTATGTTTACCGAGATCAATACCGTGACCTTGGACGAACCCGCGGCCGAACGGGCCGCCCCTCAGCCTTGGCGCGCAAAGAAACGCATCAAGGGTAGACAGGTGAACGGAACGAAAGCCAGTTGCGACACCAGGACCGTGTGGGTGGATCATGTCCGGCGCATCCGGGACGCGCAGGATCAGGCGGCTTTTGCCGAGCTGTTCCAGCACTTCGCGCCACGCATCAAGGCGTTCCTGATGAAATCAGGATCAGACGCCGCGATGGCCGAAGAATGCGCGCAAGAGGTGATGGCGACCTTGTGGCACAAGGCCCATCTGTTCGATCCGGCACGGGCAACGGTGGCCACCTGGGTGTTCACCATCGCTCGGAACAAACGCATTGACGTGCTGCGCAAGCAACGCCGCCCCGAACCCGAAGAGCTGGGATGGGGACCCGAAGCCGAGCCGGATCAGGACGATGTCATTGCGTTGCAACAGGAAACCGCGCAACTGCGCAATGCCCTGTCGGCATTGCCAGAGGCGCAGAGACAGTTGATCGAGAAGGCGTATTTCGGCGATCTGAGCCATCGAGAGATTGCATCTGAGACCGGATTGCCGCTGGGCACGATCAAATCACGGTTACGGCTGGCGCTGGACCGCTTGCGCCACGCGATGAACTGAGATGAGTAAGATGAGCAACCCGATCAAACATCACCTGACGGACGATCTGCTGATGGCTTATGCCGCCGGCTCTCTGCCCGAAGCGTTCGACCTGATGGTCGCGACGCATCTGTCACTGTGTGACCACTGCCGCGCACGGGCCGAGAGCTTTGACGCTGTGGGTGGGCATGTTCTGGAAGAGCAATCCGATGCGATGAGCATGAGCGACACGTCACTGGCTGCCACAATGGCCCTGATCGCCCAAGGCGCACCGACCCCCAAGCCCGCCCGTCCGGGCTGCGCCGTCCTGCCGACCCCCCTGCAAGACTATGTCGGCGGAACTGTGGACGACATCAAGTGGAAGCCCATTGGTATGGGCGTCAAACAGGCGATCCTGCCGACCACAAACGAGGCGACCGCGCGGCTGTTGTTCATTCCGGCGGGTGTGGCCGTGCCGGATCACGGGCATAACGGCACCGAACTGACTATGGTTCTACAAGGCGCTTTTTCGGACGAAGTGGATCGCTTTGCTCGCGGCGATGTCGAGATCGCGGATGAGGAACTGGAACACACGCCGGTGGCGGATATGACAGAGGATTGCATCTGTCTGGCCGTGACAGATGCGCCGCTGAAATTCACCAAACTGGTGCCGCGTTTGCTTCAGCCCTTCCTGCGTATCTGAGCCACCGATTTCGCGCCCGCGAGAACACGCGACGTAAGGGGTAGGAATGTGATCCCAAGAATCCTGATGACATTGGCGTTTGTTTGTGTTGCCCCCATGGCCTCGGCCCAGATGAAGGCCGAGGTGCAGTTCGAGCCGGGCAATTTCGGCACGATGGTCAGCGGGACTGTCACTGGCGATGAGTATTTCGACTATTCGCTGGATGCGCAGGCCGGGCAAGAGATGTTCGCCGAACTTCAAGTCAGCGACACCAATGGAAATGGAGTGATTTATTTCAACATCCTGCCACCCGGCAGCGATGGCGTGGCGATCTACAACGGGTCAATTGAGGGCAACACCGCCCGGATCACCCTGCCCGCAGATGGAGACTATACAATCCGTGTCTATCTGATGGGCAACGACCGCGACTCGGGAAAGACGGTTGGGTACAATCTGGACCTGTCGATCCAATAGGCCCTAGCCTTCGGTCTTGCCCAACGGAACCACGTTTGTGTGATCGTCGGGGGCCAGTTCCTCGAAATCGAAATTGTCCAGCCGCTGCGCCCTGCGGCCCGCCTTTTCCGCGCTGATCTTAATTTCCGAGATATCCTTGGCCGCCTGTCCGAAATGCCGGTCCAGATTGGATACCCGGTCGCCCAGACGTTCCACATCCTTGTGCAGCAGGCCCAGTTCCTTGCGGATTGCCCCTGCCTGTTCCCGCATCCTTGCGTCTTTGAGGATCGCGCGCATGGTGTTCAGTGTCGCCATGCAGGTGGTGGGCGAGACGATCCAGACTCGTTTCGAAAAACTCTCCTGCACCAGTTCCGGGAATTTGGCGTGCAACTCGGCATAGACCGCCTCGGACGGCAGGAACATCAGCGCGCCGTCGGCGGTTTCGCCGTCCAGAATGTATTTCTCGGAGATATCGTTGATATGCTTGCGCACCGTGCTGCGGAACATCTGCACCGCCGCTTTCAACTCGGCGTCGTTGGTGGACGCGATCAGCGCCTCATATGCCTCGAGCGGGAATTTACTGTCGATCACAATCGGCCCCGGCGGGTTCGGCAGGTTGATCAGACAATCGGCGCGCCGTCCGTTCGACAGCGTCGCCTGCAACTGAAAACTGTCCGAGGGTAGCGCCTTGGAGACGATGTCGTTCAACTGAATCTCACCAAACGCCCCGCGCGTCTGTTTGTTCGACAGAATATCTTGCAGCGACAGCACATCGCCCGACAGTTTGGTGATATTGTCCTGCGCCTTGTCGATGGCGGCCAGACGTTCCTGCAACTGTGTCAGGGATGTTGCGGTCTGTTTCGATGAGCCGTGCAGCGATTCCTTCATCCGCTCCTGCATCTCGGCCAGCGCGCGCGCTGATTTCATCGCGTTATCGGCCAGCCGGTCATTCATCTGCTGCTGCACCGAGGACAGGCGCGATTCGACTGTCTGGATCACCTGCACCTGCGCGTTGGCCTGCGTGTCCGAGACATGCTGCAACCCGCCGCGCAACTGTTCCTGCCCCTGCCCCAACTGCTGCACATGCTGGCCCAGATGCGCCATCTGCCGCGCCAGCGGTTCCGTCATCCGGGCCGAGCGGTTGGCCGCCCGCAACGACAGGAACAACAGAAGCAGAATCAGCGCCACCACGCCCCCAACAGTCAGGACCACGGGGTCATTCAGCGCGTATTGGGTGCCTGCAATCTCGATCATGTCGCTCAATATGTTCTCGTTTTGTTTCGATCTTCTTAACGCGTTCGCAGCACCGGATCAACTGCGCCCGAACAGCCGTTCGATATCGCTGAGTTTCAGTTCCACATAGGTCGGTCGCCCGTGGTTGCACTGGCCGGAATGGGGCGTCGCCTCCATCTCGCGCAGCAGGGCGTTCATTTCCTCGGCGCGCATCCGGCGACCCGAGCGGATCGAGACATGACAGGCCACCCGGCTGAGGATCGCCTCGATCCGCGCCTGCACCATCTGGCTTTCGCCCTGATCGGACAGTTCATCAAGGATATCCAGTATCATCGCGCGGGCATCGACCTCACCCAAAATGGCCGGAGTTTCGCGCACGGCAATGGCCCCGCCGCCGAAGGGTTCCAATGTCAGGCCAAGCCTCGACAGGTCATCAGCCACAGCCATCAGGCGGGCGCAATCGCCCTCGGACAGTTCCACGATATCCGGGATCAGCAGCACCTGCGCCGCGACGCCGTTTTCGGCCATCTGGGTTTTCAGCTTCTCATAGACCAGCCGCTCATGCGCTGCGTGCTGGTCGACGATCACCATGCCATCGGCGGTCTGGGCGATTATGTAGTTCTCATGTACTTGTCCTCGTGCCGCGCCCAAAGGCAGGTCCTGCGCCGGTGGCTCTTCGGCGACCGGCGCGGCCGGACTCGGTTCGACAATGCTGCCGCTGTAATCATTGGCCAGTTCAGCAAAACCCGGAGACTGCGCGCGGTACGCGGCCTGCCGTGCTGCAGGAGAAGACCGGTCCATCTGATAAACCCGCGCGGGCGCAGGTTGCGCCGGTTCCGGACGCATCGCCCCCAAGGTCGCGTTGGCCACGGTCGAGGACGCGCGATGACCGGCCTCGGCCAGGGCGTGCCGCAGGGCGGACACGATCAGCCCCCGCGCCACACCGGGGTCGCGGAACCGGACCTCGGATTTGGCAGGGTGCACGTTCACATCCACAAGTTTCGGATCACAGTCGATGAACAGCGCCGCCGCCGGGTGACGGTCACGGCTAAGGAAATCGAAATAGGCCGCACGCAGAGCGCCGGTCAGCATCTTGTCACGGACGGGGCGGCCATTGACGAACAGATACTGCGCCACCGCCGCACCGCGCGAATAGGTGGGCAGCGCGGCATAACCGTACAGACGGATACCCTCGCGCGTGGCGTCGATCCGCAGGGCGTTTTCGGCGAACTCGCGGCCAATAACGCGGGCCAGACGGGCGTGCAGCGCGTCGAACAGATCGCCATTCTCGCGGTCGGCGCGGAAGGTCACCCGCCCCTCGCCCCCGCCCGAGACATCGCGCAGGGTGAAGGTCACAGCCGGTTCGGCCATGGCCAGACGTTTGACGGTATCGGTGATCGCCTGCGCCTCGGCCCGGTCGGTGCGCATGAACTTCAACCGGGCGGGCGTGGCGAAGAACAGATCGCGCAGTTCGACAACGGTTCCTGCGCGCAGAGCGGCGGGTTTGACCGCCTCAGCCTTGCCGCCCGCAACATGGATTTGCGCAGCCTCGGCCCCAGGCACCCGGCTGGTGATCGTCAACCGACCCACGGCGCCCAGTGATGGCAGCGCCTCACCCCGGAACCCGAATGTGTGGATATTCAGCAAATCCGACCCATCGATCTTCGAGGTCGCATGCCGCGACAAAGCCAGCGGCAGATCATCCGGCGCGATGCCGCAGCCATCATCGGTGACCCGGATCAGGGTCTTGCCGCCATCGGCAATATCAATGGCAACCCGTGTGGCCCCGGCATCGATTGCGTTCTCGACTAGCTCTTTCACGGCCGAGGCCGGACGCTCCACCACCTCGCCTGCCGCGATTCGATTGATCGCAGCTTCGTCGAGTTGCCGGATGACAGGGCGAATGTCGCTGATATTGGGGTTTGATTGCGCCATACCACCACACCTAGCATAGCCGCACGCGATTCTGCCACCGGTTTGAACGGTGATTCAGCTTGGATTAGCGTTCAGAGAGGGGGAAGTCCGGGCAATCGACGGCGGGCGCATTCGCTGGCCTCGCACCGCAACTGCCCGGACATGCCGAAGTGAGTGGTAGGTATTCAGCCTTCAATGAACACGATCTAACACGCGCTTGCCTAAAAGGCTTATTAAGACTGTCGCTTTGGCCGTCTTGGCAGAGTTCAGCCGATGACCTGCGGACAGCACTGGCAGGAAAACGCCAATTCACGCAGTCGTGTGCGCCCCGACCCGCGTCCGACATGGACCAAAGATTGCGGTCAGGGCCAGGATCAACCCGGACATCGTGGCGATCATGCCTGCGGCGCTGACAGCATCCGCCGCACCCAGCCAGAGCGGGCCGTAGCCCGCCAACACATAACCCGACACGGCTGAAATTACCGCAAAACCAACGCTCCACGCGATTTGGGTTTCCAGCCGGTTGGTCATCATCCGGGCCGCTGCGGGCGGGCAGATGAACATGGCGATCACGATGATCGACCCGACCGCATCAAACGCGGCGACCGCTGCAATCGCCGCCACGATCACCAGGGCCAAACCCAACGCATTGGTGCGGATGCCCATGGTGCGTGCGAACCCTTCGTCAAAGGTCGAGATTTTCAGCGGACGCCAGAACAGGAAGGTGAACAGCAGAACGCCCAGCAGAGCAATGGCGATCCGGGGCAGTTCGGGCGGCAGGCCCGCCAGCGCCTGCCAATCCCAAAGCGAGGACCAGCCGGTTGCATCCAGCCAGATCAGGCTTTCCAGATTGCCGTAAAGCGCATGTTCCACATCCAGATGCACGGTCGAAGTGTCGGTCTGCTCCAACAACAGCACGCCCGCTGCAAACATGGTGGTAAAGACCACGCCCATGGCGGCCCCCGGTTCGATCTGACCCAGCCGCCGGATCGCCTCGATCAGGATCACGGCCACAATCGCCGCGCCCGCCGCGCCCAGCATCATGGGCCAGGTCGAAATCGCTCCGGTCACCAGAAAGGCCACGACAATGCCGGGCAGGACCACATGGCTGATTGCATCCCCGATCAGGGCCTGTTTGCGCAGCACCAGAAAGTTGCCGGGCAGCGCGCAGGCAATGGCCGCAAAGGTACCGATCAGCAGCGGCGTCAGGGACAGGGGGACAAATTCCTCACCGCTCATGCCGGAACCTCCTGCGGGTTGCCGATCCGGCGGTCGATGTCAGCGATCTGGTCGCGGGTCAGCACGGTTTCAATGTCGCGCAACCCGTCATAGAGCGCCGCCGTCGCCTCATGCGCTTGGTCCGCGCGCACGATCTCCCACCGTTTTTCGTCACGCAGGGCCTTGGCGGCGCGGGCCTTTCCGGCCTCGGTCGCCACCCCGTCGGCGCGGACCAGATCGGCGCGGCGCAGCAGGCGCAGGGTCAGCGGTTCGTAGATCTTTTGACCCTGCGCCAAGGCCAGCAACCCCTGACGGATGTGAACGCGGCGCTGGAAACGCAGGTGACGCAGCACAGCCGCCAACACACCGCGCACCGGCGCAAAGAACAGTGACAGAACGAAGAAGCCGAAACTGACCAGAACGATGATCGGCCCGGTCGGCAGGTTTGGCGCGGTTGCAGACAGGGCGGCCCCAATATAGCCCGCCAATCCACCTGCCAGACCGGCCAAAGTCACCACGTGGTCTGACCGTTCCGACCAGAACCGGGCAGTGACCGGAGGGATGATCAGCAAGGCGACAATCAGGATCAGGCCGACGATCTTCAGACCAACCACAGTCACGGCCATAACAAGGCCCATCATGGCAAGATCGATGCGATGCACCGGCAGCCCTCGGGCCGCTGCGTATTCGGGATCGAAGGCAACCAATGTCATGGGGCGGCGCAGGATCAGGACCAGCACCAGCGTAGCCGCACCGCCGATGGCGATGATCAAGGCATCCGCCCATAACATCCCGGCGGTCGAGCCCAGCAGGAACCCCTCAAGCCCCGCCTGACGGCCAACGCCCATGGTTTGAATGACTGTCAGCAGGACGATGCCAAAGCCAAAGAACACCGACAGGACCGCGCCAATCGCAGCATCTTCGGCCAGACGCGTGTGGCGGGTCAGCCGATTCATACACAGCAGGCCAATCCAGGCCGAGACCGCAGATCCGGCCAGCAGACCCAGAAGATTGCGCCCATCCCCGCCCAACGCCACCATCACCATGAAGGCCAGACAGACGCCCGGCAGGGTCGCATGGCTGATCGCATCGCTGACAAGTGCACGTTTGCGCAGAAACAGGAAAGTCCCGGTCACTCCTGCCGAGACGCCCAGCAAACTCGCACCGATAGCAACCAGCGTGGCGTTATAGCCAAGCTGCAGACTCAGAGCATCCCAGAGCATGTGTTACCCCAGCGCACGCGAAATCTGGTCGATTTGCGCGGTGGCCAGACGGCCCCCATAGGCGGATTGCAGGGTTTCGGCGGTAAACGCCTCGGCCACCGGGCCTTCGGCAACCTTGCGGGTGTTGATCAGGAAGACATGATCGAAATAGTCGGTGACGGTGGCCAGATCGTGATGCACGACCACGACGGTTTTGCCCGCCTCTTTCAGCGATTTCAGCACCGCGATGATGGCCTTTTCGGTGGCCGCATCAACCCCGGCAAAGGGTTCGTCCAACAGATACAGGTCAGCGTCCTGAGCCAGCGCGCGGGCCAGAAACACGCGCTGTTGCTGCCCCCCCGAAAGCTGCCCGATCTGACGATCCGCAAAATCGCGCATGCCCACGCGGTTCAGGCAATCCATCGCCGCCGCCTTATGGCGCGCGCGGACGCGGCCCAGCAGGCCCAGCTGCCGGGACAGACCCATCAGGACCACATCAATCACGCGGGTCGGAAAGTCCCAATCAACACTGGCCCGCTGCGGCACATAAGCGATCCGGGCACGCTGCGCCTCAAGCGGTTCGCCAAACACCGTTACCCGGCCCGACAAAGGGGACACGATCCCAAGCGCCGCTTTCAGCAAGGTCGATTTCCCGGCCCCGTTCGGGCCGATAATGGCTGTCATGGCCCCCGGCTGAACGGTCATGTCCACCGAAAAGACAGCCGGTTTCTGCCCGTAGGACACAGTCAGACCCCGAATGGCCAAGGGGCTGTCGCCTATGCTGTGCTCAACGACCGAGACACCCTTATCTGTGGCCAGTTCAAGCATCGCTCAGAACCCCGCCGACAATCTGCCGTTCAAACCGCGTTCCGGTACATCGGCCCCCAACGCCCCACCAATCACCGTGATGTTGTGATCCAGCATGCCGATATAGGTGCCCTCATACGTGCCCGGCTCGCCCATTGCATCCGAGTACAATTCGCCACCCACAGTCACCTCATGACCCTTGGCCGCAGCCCCTTCGATCAGCGCGCGCATCGAGCGGTCAGAGACCGAACTTTCCACAAAAACAGCGGTCAACTTGCGGTCCACCAACGTATCGACCAGTTCTCCGATCCGGTTCAAACCAGCCTCGGACTGGGTCGAGATGCCCTGAACGCCCATCACCTCGTAACCATAGGCCGCGCCGAAATAGCCAAAGGCATCATGGGCTGTGACCAGCACGCGGTTGTTTTCAGGCACGGCAGTCAAAACCTGATCAGCATAGGCTGTCAAAGCATCCAGTTCGGCTAAATGCGCGGTTGCATTAGCGGCAAAAACCTCTGCCGCTTCGGGGCGCGCCTCGGTCAGTGCTGCCTGAACCACGGTCACCACATCGCCCCAAAGGGTCGGGCTCATCCAGACATGCGGGTCGTATTTGTCGGCGTAATCGTCATGGGCGCGCAGCTTGGTCTTGTCGATGCCTTCGGCCACCGCGATCACGGTCTGTTTGCGTCCGAGATCGCCGAAAAAATCTTCCATTTGCGCTTCGAGGTAGAGACCATGCCACAGCACAAGATCGGCTCGGGTCATCGCAACGATGTCACTGCGGGTCTGGCGATAGGCATGCGGGTCGACGCCGGGACCCATCAGGCCTTTCACCTCGACCTGATCGCCGCCGACCTGTCGCACGGCATCCGCGATCATCCCGGTGGTAGCGACAACTTTCAGCGGTGCCTCCGCCCACGCGGCGAACGGCATCGATGCGGCAAAAGCCATGGCAGCAAGAAAACTGCGACGAATCATGTTCAGACCCCAGATTAGGTTCCGTGTTGAGATTGAATATGAGAACCATTCGCAACTAAGTCAACGCAATTGCGAATTATTCGCAACAAAACCTGCAATTATTTTTCCAAATGGTCAAAAAATTTGCACCCAAGCGCACCTGATACCTTCCATTTGCGGGCGTCCCGTGCGATTTTGGCGCAAACCTCCCAAAGGACGTGATGATGGATACGCAGAGCTCAGAAAGCCCCGTGCGCACCGCGCATCTGCCGCAAGTGACCGAACCCAGAAACCCCGGTATGGAGCTTGATCTGGACTGGGTCCGCGCGGTGCAGGCCAATACCTCGGCCATTGAACGGCGCGCGGCGACCCTGCCGGGTCGGCGGTCGGTGAAGAAAGAGTATCAGGCGGCGTGGCTGCTGAGGGCGATCACGATGATCGACCTGACCACCTTGTCGGGCGATGATACGGTCGGCCGCGTGCGCCGCCTGTGCGCCAAGGCGCGGCAGCCGGTTGCGTCGGCCACACTGCAGGCGCTGGACATGCCACCGATCACCACCGGGGCCGTTTGTGTCTATCACGACATGATCGACACGGCGGTTCAGGCGCTGGAAGGCACCGGTATTCCCGTCGCGGCGGTTTCTACCGGCTTTCCCGCCGGATTGTCGCCCTTCCACCTGCGCGTGGCCGAGATCGAGGAAAGCGTCAAAGCCGGGGCCGAAGAGATCGACATCGTCATTTCACGCCGTCAGGTCCTGTCGGGGGACTGGCAGGCATTGTATGATGAGATGAAGGCGTTCCGCGTGGCCTGTGGCGATGCCCATGTCAAAGCCATTCTGGCGACCGGCGAACTTGGGTCGCTGCGCAACGTCGCCCGCGCCTCGCTGGTCTGCATGATGGCGGGGGCGGATTTCATCAAGACCTCGACCGGCAAAGAAAGCGTCAACGCCACCCTGCCCGTGTCGCTGGTGATGATCCGGGCGATCCGGGATTACTATGACCGCACCGGATATCGCGTTGGCTACAAGCCTGCGGGTGGGATTTCCAAGGCCAAGGACGCGCTGGTCTACCTGTCGCTGATCAAGGATGAGCTGGGCGACCGCTGGCTGGAACCCGACCTGTTCCGCTTTGGTGCATCGTCGCTGCTGGGCGATATTGAGCGGCAGTTGGAACACTATGTGACCGGGGCTTACTCGGCTGGGTACAGACATTCCATGGGCTGAGCCCGTGGACAGGTCTGGACAGCGAGTATTTGGGAAAAGATGAAGCAATGACAGTCAAAGAGATTTTCGAGACCATGGACTACGGCCCTGCCCCAGAAAGTGCTGCCGAGGCGCTGGCCTGGCTGGTCGATCAGGGCGACAAGTTCGGTCACTATATCGATGGGGCCTTCACCAAGCCCGGCAAAGGGTTTGACAGCCGCAACCCGGCGACCGGAGAGGTGCTGGCCAAGCTGACGCAAGCCAAACAGGGTGATGTGGACGCTGCCGTTGCCGCCGCCCGCAAGGCGCAGCCGAAATGGGCGGGTCTGGGCGGCGCTGGTCGTGCACGATACCTCTATGCCATTGCGCGGCTGCTGCAGAAACATTCGCGCCTGTTTGCGGTTCTGGAGAGCATGGATAACGGCAAACCGATCCGTGAATCGCGCGACATCGACATCCCGCTGGCGCAGCGGCATTTCTATTACCACGCAGGCATGGCGCAGTTGATGGAAAGCGAATTGCCCGATGCACAGGCTTTGGGCGTGTGCGGTCAGATCATCCCGTGGAACTTCCCGCTGCTGATGCTGGCATGGAAGATCGCGCCCGCGCTGGCGATGGGGAATACGGTGGTTCTGAAACCGGCCGAATATACCTCGCTGACCGCTTTACTGTTTGCTGACATTTGCTCGCAGGCTGGGCTGCCCAATGGTGTGGTGAATATCGTCACCGGCGATGGGGCTGTGGGTGAGATGATCGTGGCCGCAGACGTGGACAAGATCGCCTTTACCGGATCGACCTCGGTGGGGAGGCGCATTCGCGAGGCGACGGCAGGTTCCGGCAAGGAACTGACGTTGGAGCTGGGCGGCAAGTCGGCTTACGTCGTGTTCGATGACGCCGACATCGATTCCGCCATCGAAGGTCTGGTGGACGCGATCTGGTTCAATCAGGGTCAGGTCTGTTGTGCCGGCTCCCGCCTGCTGGTGCAGGAAGGCATCGCCGACCGTTTCCACGAGAAGCTACGCTCCCGCATGGACGGGTTGCGCATCGGCGATCCGCTGGACAAGTGCATCGACGTCGGCGCGGTTGTGGACCCGGTGCAGTTGCAGACCATCAAGGGCATGGTCGAAAGCAACACGGTGGGCCATGTCCATCAGGCCGCCTGTGACCTGCCCGCAAATGGCTGCTACTACCCGCCGACGCTGATTTCGGGGCTGGAGACCTCCGATCCGCTGATGCAGGAGGAGATTTTTGGCCCGGTGCTGGTGTCCTCGACCTTCCGCACGCCGGAAGAGGCGGTGGAACTGGCCAACAACACCCGCTATGGGCTGGCGGCGACGGTCTGGACCGAGAATGTGAACCTCGCGCTGGATATCGCGCCCAAGCTGGTTGCGGGTGTGGTCTGGGTGAACGCGACCAACCTGTTCGATGCTGCGGCCGGGTTCGGCGGGGTGCGCGAAAGCGGCTTTGGTCGTGAAGGCGGCTGGGAAGGTCTGACGGCCTACACCAAACCCAAGGGCAAGGCCAAACCTTTGGCCAAGGTCGAGGCGGCGACCGGCGAAGGCACTCCGGTCGATCCCATCGACCGCACCGCCAAGATGTATGTGGGTGGCAAGCAGGCGCGGCCCGATGGCGGCTATTCGAAACCTGTCTGGGGCAAATCCGGCCTGCTGGGCCATGTGGGTCTGGCCAATCGCAAGGATGTCCGCAACGCGGTTGAGGCTGCGGCGGGGGCCAAAGGCTGGTCCAAGACCACCGGCCATCTGCGGGCGCAGATCCTGTATTACATCGGCGAGAACCTCTCGGCCCGCGCCGGTGAGTTCGCCGCGCGGATCGACGCCATGACCAGCAAAAAGGACGGCGCGAAAGAGGTCGAAGCCTCGATCCAGCGCCTGTTCACCGCTGCCGCCTGGGCCGACAAATATGACGGTCAGGTGCATGGTGTGCCGATCCGGGGCGTTGCCATTGCGATGAAAGAACCCGTTGGCGTCATCGGTGCGCTGTGCGCGGATGAGGCACCGCTACTGGGTCTGGTCTCGGCCATGGCCCCTGCGATTGCGATGGGCAACCGGGTGGTTCTGGCGGCGTCCGAGCCCTATCCGCTGGCGGCGACGGATTTCTATCAGATCCTCGAAACCTCGGACGTGCCCGCTGGCGTGGTCAACATCCTGACCGGCAGCCATGCGGAACTGGCGAAACCGCTGGCCGCACATCTGAACGTGGATGCGGTTTGGTCCTTCTCATCCACCGATCTGTCGGCGCAGATCGAGGCGGCATCAGCCGGGAACCTGAAACGCACATGGGTCAATAACGCGACGGCAGTCGATTGGGGCGTAGACCATTCCCGCCGCTTCCTGCAAGCTGCGACCGAGGTGAAGAACATCTGGGTGCCCTACGGCGAGTAGGGCTCCCGCATCACGGGAGGCCCATTTGGATTTTTCAGGACAAACCGTCATCGTCATCGGCGGCACCAGCGGCATCAACCGAGGCATTGCCGAGGCGTTTGCCGCCTCGGGGGCCAAGCTGGCCGTCGCCAGCCGGTCTCAGGAGAAGGTGGACGATACTGTTGCCGCATTGAAAGAGGTCGGTGCGGCGGGTGCCATCGGCGCGGCCTTTGACGTGCGCGACCCGGATGCGGTGGCCGAGGGGTTGAAACAGTTCCACGAGGCGTTCAGGGATTTCGACGTTCTGATCTCAGGCGCGGCGGGCAACTTCCCGGCGCTGGCCTCTGAAATGTCGGTCAATGCGTTCAAAACCGTGATCGATATCGACCTGATGGGCACGATCCATGTGATGAAAGGGGCCTATCCCTACCTCAAGCGCCCCGGCGCGAGCATCATCAATATCTCGGCCCCGCAATCCTATCTGCCGTATGAGGGCCAGTCGCATGTTTGCGCCGCCAAGGCAGGGGTCGATCAGATCACCCGCACCTTGTCGATGGAATGGGGGATCGAGGGCATCCGTGTGAACTCGGTCGTACCGGGCTTTATCGAAGGCACCGAAGGCGCCAAACGCCTGACGCCATCGGACGGCGCACATGAAGAGATCCGCAAAGATGTGCCGCTGGGCCGCTGGGGTCAGCCGCAGGATGTGGCCAACGCGTGCCTGTTCCTCAGCTCGGACATGGCCAGCTATATCAGCGGCACGGTTCTGGCCGTTGATGGCGCACTGTATCAGCGCGGCTCGGGCAAGTTCGGGCAGATGATGGGCGACATGCTGCGTAGCATGAAAAAGGGCTGAACCCCTTACAAGACGCGCAGCAACGTCCAAAGTAACCCGAGGCGCAACGCTCTTACAAAACGGAGCAGCCTCGCAGAAATCTGCGGGGGGCTTTCTGCGGTTCGCCTAATTGCTTACGCTTTTGAGAACTTGTTGATGGAACGCGCCTTGTGCATCCACATCAGTAGGTCTTACCACCCATTCCCTATCCAATTTCAGTGCTCCTGCGGGTACGATTTGCCGCGCGATCTCGGGCGGTGTGGTGTCGTCATACGTTCCGTTCTGCCAGTCGTGAAAGGCTGAAGAGTATCGCACGACCGCCTCGCTGGTCGGCAACTCCAGCATCCCGCCCTCGGCAAAGAATACCAACCCATCGCCCATTTCTTCCCCAATGAGTTTGAGCCTGTTTCCCAAACGATGTTTGAGGATGGCAACAAACACGATCGCGGCAGAGAACGTGAATTTGTCGACAAGCACAACGACCTGCTTGCTTGCGCTTTGCGAGATTGCGTCGATCAACGGCATCGTCAGAAGAAAATTGCCGCCAGTGTTTCCGCGAACGTCAATTAAGAGTGTTTTGTTTGAGCAGGCACCTACGCGGTCCGCTGCATCTGAAATGGCTTCAGGCAGATCACGTTCGCCCGGATCAAAGAAACTTGGCAACAGAATTGAAAGCCCAAGTTCGTGCCAGTCCTTTATGTTCACAAAGGTTTCGGGTTCCCATGCCGGATCAGCCCTGCCATGCTCGTTTCTCGGGTAGAGCGTTGATGCAGGAACCCTGGACCCGTTCTCTAGTTTGACATCGGTTATCTGCCCATTCTCGTCCTGCACGCGATACTCGGTCGTATCGTCCTCTGAGGCAAAACCCAAGCGAGCCAGAGCATAAGGCCACGCAAGAAGGATCGATCCGATGACCCGTTTCCTTTGGCGCGTTCCCGCCAGAAAACGTCTTGAGGCGGCTTCGATTTGCCCCAATGATGCGCCGTTGACGGCAATCAACTCTCCTCGTGGCGCGGGTGTTTCTGGTGTTGCACCAACCAAATGGTAGCCCGTCCCGACGCTTACAAACCTCAGCGGAAGCACCGAGATGGCATCGTTTGGAATCAACCGCGTGTGCCCGTTGTCGGGAAGCGCCAAAAGGCGCATCGCGGAAAACAGAAAATCCTCTTTGGACCCCTCCAATGCGTTTCGTCGGGTTTCACTGATGCAGTTATCTATTACTGATTGGTCGATCCGCCAAAAGCTGGGATCGGTCGGCAGGGCAGTTTCCAATATTTGCGCAAAGTCTTGCGTCAGCGACATACGTCACGGTGCGCAGAACTGATGGACGATGTCCAGACTGGGCCCTGCTCTGACACCAAGATCCAGCAGGTTTGGCGGACCGCAGAGCCGCTGCCCCTTAAACAGCAACACTTCCGGTAGGAAACCGGGTCCGGGTCATCCCTGACTCAATTTGTGGTATCCAAACCCACTGGTTTTCCCACCACGGTGAAATGCAGGCCCTCGGGGTCCAGCAGTTCGCTGGCGACGCGGTTCACATCCTCAAGCGTCACGGCGTTTACCTTGTCGTTGCGGGTGGCGATGTAGTCGATGGGTAGGCCCTGCATCTGCATCCCGACCATGATCCCGGCGATTTGGCCATTGCCATCAAAGCGCAGCGGATAGGCGCCGGTCAGATAGGTCTTGGCGTCGTCCAGTTCCTTCTGGGTCACGCCCTCGTCCGCGGCGCGGGCCCATTCAGCGCGGATCACCTCGACCGCTTCGGCAATACGGTCATTGGCCGAAGACACCGATCCAAGATAGACCGAGGCCAGATCCTTGGGCACCAGATAGGTTGCCACCCCATAGGTCAGACCCCGCTTTTCACGCACCTCCTGCATCAGGCGGCTTTCGAAGCCGCCGCCGCCCAGAATGTGGTTCAGAATAAAGGCGGGGAAGAAATCCGGGTCGTCGCGATCCATGCCTTCATGGCCAAACAGGGCCACGGATTGCGGCGTGTCGAACTCGACCACGCTGATCCCGCCCTCGATCGTCACATCGGCCTTGCCGGGGATCGGCTTTCCGGTGTCCGGCAGATCGGCCAGCAGATTGTCCAGCAGCGCACCCAATTCCTCGGCTGTGATGTCTCCGACCGCGCCGACATACAGACGGTCCTTGGCGAAGACATTGCCATAGGCCTCGACCACATCATCACGGGTCAGGGCCGAGACGCTTTCGATGGTGCCCTTCCCTTCGGACCCATAGGGATGATCGCCATAGGCCATGGCAGAGAAATTGCGGCCCGCAATGTCATTGGGGTCGGTCGCGTCCGACCGCAGCCCCGACACAATCTGCGCTTTGACCCGATCCACCGCGTCCTGATCAAACCGGGGCTCGTGGATGGTGGTCCGCAACAGATCCGTCACCTCATCCCGGTTTTCGGTCAGAAACCGGGCCGAGATCGAAACGCTGTCATCCGAGGCGTTGTAGCTGAACGATGCGGCCAGAGCCTCCAATTCACGCGCATAGGAGCGCGAATCCATGTCTCCCGCACCTTCTTCAATCAGCCCACTCATCAGGTACACGGCCCCGCGCTTGTCGGGGTCGTCCAGCGATGTCCCGCCGCGAAAGCGCAGTTCCAGCGCTGTAAAGGGGATCGAATGATCCTCGACCAGCCAGGCGGTGATGCCCCCGGGCGAGGTGACCTCTTTGATCTCGATCTCGGCCCAGGCCGGTACAGCGAATAAAAGCGCGATCAGGGGGGCAAAAAACCGTTTCATTGCGTCACCTCATCTTCGCGCATCAGCCAGCCGGTGACCGATGCCTCGCGTTGCAACACGTCGCGCGCGGCGGCGATGATCTCATCGCCCGTCACCGCTTGCAGAATATCGGGCCAGGCCTGCACGTCCTCGACCGTCAGACCACTGGTCAGGGCCCGACCATAGCGGTTGCCGATGCCGTCCACATTGTCGCGCGCATAGATCTGGGACGCGCGCAGCTGCATCTTGATCCGGTCCAGATCCTCTTCGTTCACGCCCTCGGCGATGAAATCGGCCACGGCCTGATCCATGGCATCCTCGGCCTCTTGCAAGGACACGCCTTCGGCTGGAACCACCAGCAGATCAAAGGTCGTGTCATCCAGCGAAACCCCGCGGTAGAACGACCCGGCATAGACGGCGATCTGCTGATCCAGTTGCAGCTTTTCATTCAGGTAAGAGGTTGTGCTGCCCCCCAAGAGTTCCGCCAGCAGGAACAGGGCCGCTGCCGTTTCCTGCGCGCCCGGATCGCGTTCAGGGGCCAGATAGCTGCGCTGCACATAAGGCTGCGCCACGCGCGGGTCCTTGAAGGTCAGGCGGCGTTCGGCGGTGTGCGGTGGTTCTTGCGACCGTACCCGTTCGGGCAGGTCCGGATTGGCCGGGATCACGCCATAGTACTTTTCGGCCAGCGCCCGTACCTCATCCGAATCCACATCCCCGGTCACGACCAGAATGGCGTTGTTGGGCGCATAATGGGTTTCGTAGAAGGACAGCGCGTCCTCCATATCCAGCGTCTCCATCTCGTGTTTCCAGCCGATGATCGGTACGCCGTAGCGGTGGTTCAGGTACTGGGCCGCGTTCATCTGCTCGCCGAACAGGGCGCGCGGATTGTTCTCGGTGCGCTGGTTGCGTTCTTCCAAAATCACGTCGCGCTCGGTCAGGATGTCATTTTCCGACAGGCGGATATTGCGCATCCGGTCCGCCTCCATCCGCATCATCAGTTCAAGCCGGTCGGCGGCGACGCGCTGGAAATAGGCGGTATAGTCATACGAGGTGAAGGCGTTGTCATTGCCGCCATTGGCCGCCACGGTGGCCGAAAACTCACCCGGGGCCAGCGTGTCCGTGCCCTTAAACAGCAGATGTTCCAGAAAATGCGCAACACCGGACGAGCCGACGGGTTCATCGGCAGACCCCGCGCGATACCAGACCATATGTTGCACGACCGGGGCGCGGTGATCTTCGATCACCACGACGTCCATGCCGTTGTCCAGCGTGAAGGTTGTAACCGCCTCTTCCTCGTCAGCAAAAAGGGGCGTCGCGGCGATCAGGGCAGCCGACAGGGCAAGGGCCCGAACCATGGAGCATCCTCCGTTTCGTTATCCGACTAAAACTACGGTGGTGCGCGGCAGGTTCAAGGGAGATGACAGAAAGTTAAGAATTATTCATCCGGCGGTGACGACGGTGTCTCAAACCCTGCGCGGCGGGCGGCTTCGGTTTCAGCCTGCGGGTTGATCGACTGCCGCTCATAGACCTGTGCGTAACGATCCACAGGGAACAGGCGCAGGCCGGTCCAACGGCCGCGGCGTTTACGGAACGCATCATCTTCGGCCTGAACCACCTGACGCGTATCTGGCGGCACACCGTAACGGCCCGATGCAGCCACCAGCGCGGCATCAGACGAAGGAACCGCCCCGTTCGGGTTCAGCGCGCCAGCGTTTCCGCCCAGCGCCGCAACCACATCAGCCTGCGGGTTCGGATCGGTCAGGTTGCCCCCACCCGGAGTGGGCGCAGGCAGGAACGCATAATCCTGTGGCTGTGTCAGCGGTTTGACCGGCAGGACCGAGAATTCATCGGGCCCCTGCCCCGGCGGTTCCAGCGTGCGCAAACCAGAGTTCGAGCACGCCGCAACAGCGACGGCAAAGATCAAAGCAATTGGGGCGCGCGACAACCGCATCAGAGTCTCCAGCCTGTTTGGGCCGTTTTATCGCATATCCTTGGGCGCGTCACGAGGGCTTTTTTCCATCGAACAAAACCAGCCCGATCGCGCCCGCAAAGACGAAAACATCCGCCAGATTAAAGACATAGGGGTTGTTGATGCCGCAACACGACATGTTCAGGAAATCGAGAACAAAGCCATACAGCACCCGATCCACCACATTCCCCAAGGCCCCGCCGATCAACAGACCGCCGCAGATCAGCATCAGTTTCGACGGTGTGGTACGCCGCAGCCAGACAAAAACGGCAACACAAATGGCAATCGAAATGCCGATCAAAACCCAGCGCGCGGCATCGGAATCGCCCTGAAACAGGCCGAAATTGATGCCGCGGTTTTCGCCGTATTTGAACACCACCAAGGGCGGCAGCACATCGATACCGCCGGGCTGTTCCGCCACGCGCATGACACGAACGACCAGAAACTTGCTGATCTGGTCGATCACGATGGCCAAAAACGCGGCCCAGTAGAACAGCCGATACGACATCAGTGACGGAAATGCCGCATGCCGGTGAAGACCATGGCCAGACCGGCCTCATCCGCCGCCGCGATTACCTCATCATCCCGCATCGAGCCGCCGGGTTGGATGACGCAGGTTGCACCTGCCTCGGCGGCTTCCATCAGACCGTCGGGAAAGGGGAAGAACGCATCCGAGGCCACGGCGGAGCCGATGGTCAGTGGCTGTGGCAGGCCCAGCGCGTCGGCCATGCGCTCGGCCTTTTTGGCCGCAATCAGCGCCGAGTCGACGCGGCTCATCTGGCCTGCGCCAACACCCACGGTCGCGCCGTCCTTGACGTAGACGATGGCGTTGGACTTGACGTGTTTCGCCACTTTCCACGCAAACAGCAGGTCGCGCATCTGGTCCTCGGTCGGAGCTTTCTTGGTCACCACCTTCAGGTCATCCATGCCGATAAAGCCGTTATCCTTGTCCTGCACCAGCAAACCACCGGCCACCTGACGCACGGTCTTGCCGCCGGTGGTCACATCCGGCAGCGCCTCGGTCGTCAGCAGGCGCAGGTTTTTCTTGGCGGCAAAGATCGCCTTGGCCTCGTCCGAGGCACCGGGGGCGATCACAACCTCGGTGAAGATGCCGGTGATTTCCTGCGCGGTTTCGGCATCCAGCGGCTGGTTCAGCGCCACGATACCGCCAAAGGCCGAGGTGCGGTCGCAATCGAAGGCCGATTTATAAGCGTCCAGCAGGGTCGCGCCTTTGGCAACGCCGCAGGGGTTGGCGTGTTTGATGATGGCACAGGCTGCGCCTTGGGTAGGGTCGAACTCGGCCACCAGCTCAAAGGCCGCGTCGGTGTCGTTGATATTGTTGTAGCTCAGTTCTTTGCCCTGATGCTGCACGGCGGTCGCCACGCCGGGGCGGTTCGTGCCGTCAGTGTAGAACGCCGCCTGCTGGTGACTATTCTCGCCATAGCGCAGGGTCTGTTTCAACTCACCGGCAAAGGCGCGGCGGCGCGGAGCCTCGGCAGCCAGCGCATCGGCCATCCAGTTCGACACGGCCGCGTCATAGGCGGCGGTGCGGGCATAGGCCGTCTGCGCCAGATTTTGCCGGAAGGCGTAAGAGGTCTGACCGTCATTCACCTCCAACTCGGCCAGCAGGGCATCATAGTCCTGCACATCCACCACCACATTGACGAAAGCGTGGTTTTTCGAGGCCGCGCGGATCATCGCCGGGCCACCGATATCGATATTCTCGATGCAGGTGTCGTAATCGGCACCTTTGGCCACGGTGGCCTCGAACGGGTAGAGGTTCACCACCAGCAAGTCGATCGCGCCGATATCGTGCTCGTTCATCGCCGCCACATGGCCGTCATTGTCCCGCAGCGCCAGCAGGCCCCCATGCACCATCGGGTGCAGGGTTTTCACGCGGCCATCCATCATCTCGGGGAAACCGGTGATCTCGCTCACGTCCTTCACGTCCAACCCCGCATCGCGCAGCGCCTTGGCGGTGCCGCCGGTCGATAGCAGTTCAACCCCGCGCTCGGCCAGTGCCTTTCCCAGATCAATCAGACCGGTCTTGTCGGATACGGAAAGCAGCGCGCGGCGCACGGGGTGAAGGTCGGTCATGGGTCCAAAGGTCCTTTTGGCGTCAGTCAAACTCGGGCTCGTCCCGGTGAATGTCACGCACGGCATAGGCAGTATCCTGCGCCTTGCTCAACGTCCACTGGATGCGCGTCGCATACTCCATTGCGCGGCCAGATAGAACGATCTGTTTTGTCGCGCGTGGCTTCAGGCGGCCTTTTTCAAGGTAAACGCTTGGCTCGACAGACAATTTTCCAACGCCATCGTGGCGGAACACCCAGATCTCACCGCTTTTGAGCGCCATCGACACCGCCGCACCGCCCAGATCAATGGCCGCATCGACGTCCGGGTGCAGGTGAAAACGGATGTCAAACCCGATACCCGAAAGGCCGGATGCGTCCAGCGCCCTGTCAAACTGCCGCTTGGCTTTGTCGGTTGCGGTCAGCAGAATATCTTCGCCAGTCAGTTCTCGCCCGTCAAAACGCAGCTCGTATGTGCGGGCATGGGTCAGACCGAAGGTTTTGGCATAGCCGTCATGCCCGGCCATAAAGCGAATACCTTCGAATGCGTCTTCGAACTCAACCGGAACCTCGCGTGGGGCGTCCACCAGCGCCTGATGCTCGCTATCTGGTGTCGGCTTGGCCAATCTTGCGCTGGAATAACCGTCCAGACACAGCGTCGAATGGGACGGGGTCGCCCGACCCGCCCGCCGCCAGTCCAGCCCGAAACTGGCCCCGGACCCGCAATTCACGATCAAAGGGCGACGGCCCGAGGTCACCTCAAACGCCAGTGTCGAGGCATGGGCGTTCAGTGACGCGGCCCCTGTCGGCGGAGAGCTTGCATCGACAATCACAGTCGTCCGCGCGGCGGACAGCCTTGCATAGCCCATCGGCAATTCGGTCGCGGCCTTATGCTTGACCCCGCTTTGCGCCAGCGCCTGTTCCAGCCGACCTTCGACCCCACGCCCGCCGCCGTGGAACCGGGCCAGCGCCCCGTCCGCGTGGCGCAAGCTGCGCAGCGTGGGGGCGATCCGCTTGATGGCATTGGCCTGCGCCACCGGCGTGCCCCGCCCCACATCGTTCAGCGCGGCCGAGGTCCAGCTGAGCAGAGTGAACACCTCAAGCAATTCCTCCGGGTTGCGGGTGGGAATGCCGCCCTGGGCGTCCACCTGACGTTCACATTCGCGGGCCAAAGCACGCAGGGCCGGATCGGCCATTGCCTCAAGCCCTTCCAGCGCCAGTCCGGATTGCACCAGACCGGCCAGCGCCTCGAACCGTGGCAGGCCCGGCGTGGCGGCCTGCCAGCGTTTCGACAGGAACCAGGTTTGTTGCGCAAGGGATCGGAAGAACAGCTTGCTGTGCTTGTCATCAACGCCGCGTAACAGAAAGATCGCGTGGTTGATCCAGCGCATGACCCGCCGCCCGGTCAGGTCCGGCACCCATCCCGGACCATGGCCACGCCCATGCGCCTCGATCCAGCCCCAGACCCAGCGCTGCGCCTTTTCCCGCGCCCGCATGTCACCGACAGCAGCCAGATCGTCCAGCCATGCAAAACCGTGGCGCTCATCGTCAAATCCCACGCTGGGGGCTGCGACCTCCCACAAGCCGGTATCCTGTGCCTCGACCAGATAACCGGCGAACAGCAGGTTCCCGGCGACCAGTTGGCGGCCTCGGGCGAAGGACCCGACAGTGCGTGGTTCGGGCTGCGATACAAACCCCGTGACCGCCTTTTGCCGCTGGCTCAGGCGCGCGTAAAAACGGTTCTGAAACCGCATCCACCGGCTGGTCATGGTGTCCGTTTCTGACATGACGCGTGTTTCTCTGCCCCTTGCGCTCTGCTGGCGCTTGAGACCCAACGATAGACCGTGCCGATCGTCAAGTCATCGAAAAGCGTGTGCTCAGGCGGATTTGGTGAGGCAGGCGATATAGAACCCGTCCATACCACCAAGATCAGGCCAGTAATCGGGGCGCAGACGCAGGCCACCTTCTTCGGTGATCCAGTCCGGCTCGACCCCGTCGATGTTCAGCGCGTCGCGGTTTACGGACATGTCCGGGAACATATCCCGCGCCTCTTCGACCTGCACCTCGCCTTCGTCGGGCAGCAGCGAACAGGTGCAATAGACCAGCCGCCCGCCGGGTTTCAGCAGGGTCCAGGCATGAGCCAGCATCCGGGCCTGCAATTCGATCAGCCCTCCGAACTCGGAACCGTCCTTGGCAAAGGGCAGGTCGGGGTGGCGGCGGATGGTGCCGGTGGCGGAGCAGGGCGCGTCCAGCAGGATGGCGTCATATTGCCCCTGATGATCCAGCGCGTCGCCTGCGATGACATTTGCCTTCAGGCCGGTCCGCGCAAGGTTTTCGCGGACGCGTTCCAGCCGTCCTTCCGAGATATCCAGTGCCGTGACCTCGGCCCCTGCAGCGGCCAGTTGCTGCGTCTTGCCGCCCGGTGCGGCGCAGAGGTCCAGAATTTTCTCACCGGCATTGGGTGCCAAAACGAGCACCGGAAGGGCTGCTGCTGCATCCTGAACCCACCAATCGCCCGTGTCGAACCCCGGCAGGGCCGACACCTGCCCCGCATCCCGCACTCGCATCGACCCCGTTGGCAGAGCGTCACCGGGTCCGCTCGCACCGGGTTTCAGCGACAAGTCCAGCGGCGCACCGGCAAAATGGGCCTGTTCCATGCCCGCAACGGCCTCGGCCCCCCAGGCCATAACCAGCGGGTCGCGCAGCCATTCCGGCAAACGCGGCACCCGCATCTTCGGCCAGGCCTCCGGGCCTTCGGCGGCGACTTTGCGCAGCACCGCGTTGACCAGACCCTTGAGGCGCCCATGCTTGCGCGACCGGCCCACAATCTCGACCATGGAATTGACCACGCCATGCGCGGCCTCACCGTGACACAGCTCAACCGCGCCCAAACGCAATGCGTTGTGAACGGTCAGGGCAGGCGTCCGGTTTAGGTGATTGTCCAGCAGCCGGTCCGCACGCTCCAACCCGCGCAGGGTTTCCAGCGTCAGGCGCTGCGCCCGCGCGCGATCCTCGGGGTCCAGCCGGTCCAGCGCACCTGCGGCCAGACATTCGGACAGCAGCCGCCCCTCTCCCAGAATCTGATCCAGCAGATAGATCGCGCTGCGTCGCGCTGCCGTTGCGTTGTCGGACATGAAACCGCCTTTGATGTGACCCTCGCCCGCATTGCCAAGGGCGGACGGGGGCGTATATCAAGCCCCTGCACGGAAAGGAACCCGATGTCATGAGTGACGACCGCAAAGACCTGCCCCCCGCCGCCCAGCGCGCACTGGCCGAGGCCGAGGAACGCCGCAAACAGGCCGAGGCAAAAGAGTTGCCCAAGGAATTGGGCGGGCGCGATGGCCCCGACCCGGCCCGCTATGGCGATTGGGAGAAAAAGGGCATCGCCATAGATTTCTAGAGTCAGGACCCTAGGCGCTCAACCCCGTAGCGCCTGAAGAAAATCACCAATCAGGGCGCGTTGTTTTTTCGATTTGGCCCGGTCCTCGGGCCATGTCAGACAATAGCCATCTTTGGTCTGCAACTCGGGCAAATCCAGCCTGCGCAGCCGTCCCGCCTGCAAATCCGCTTGCGCAAGAGGCACCGAGCCCAGCACCACGCCCATCCCCTGACGGGCTGCGGAAAGGGCATGTTCCATCGAATCGAAACTGATCTGTGACGGGGGCAATTCCGCCGGATCCGTCTTCCGCGCCCAGTCGCGCCAACCGGGCCGTTCGCCGCGCAGATCAATCAGCGGTACGCCCCAGCCGATACCGGGCGCGGCCATCGGCACCAGCACCTCAGGCGCGATCAACTCCGCATCCCGCCCCGGCCACGCCCCGCGACCATAGCGGATTTGCAGCCATGTCCGTTCCTCATCCAACGAGGATCGACGCGCCACGGAATCGGTCATCACCCGCACCTTGGGTTGCATATCCTGAAACCGAGGCAGCGCAGGCAGGACCAGCGCATGGATGTTCGAGGCCAGCCCGGCCACCCGCAATTCACGCGGAGATTTGCCGAACAGATCCTCGGTATTGCGTTCCAGCGCCTGCAAACTGTCCTGCACCAACGGCAGATAGCTTTCGCCTTCCACCGTCAGCGACACACCCCTCGCCTCGCGCACGAACAGGGTCCGGCCCAGCCACGCTTCAAGATTGCCGATCCGCTGGCTGACTGCCGCCTGAGTCAGGCCGAACTCTTTCGCCGCTGCCGAGAAGCCGCCCAGCCGCCCGGCGGCCTCGAACACGCGCAGCCAGTCCAGCGGGGGCAATCCGATCTTTTTCTTAGCCATAAGTTTTTCCAAGCCTCAGCCGAAAGAAGGATTAATTGTCGTAATGCCACGAGGCGCGTATTTCCTCAACTAAAGCCGCGCTGAACAGGAGATCCCCATGCTGCGCACCGCCACCCATGACACCTCGGTCGTGACTGTCGCGTTCGACACCGGCACCACGGCCCGTTTCCACGCCATCTGGCTGCGCGACAACGCGCTGGACTCTGAAACCCGCGCGCCGGGCAATGGCCAGCGCCTGATTACCATCGGTGATATTCCCGCCGACATTTCGGTCAGCGCCGCCGAAGTCGCCAATGGCGATCTGACCGTGACGTTCCAGCCCGAAGACAAAACCGTCACCTTCCCCGCCATCTGGCTGGCCGATCACAGCTATGACCGCGCCCATGCGCAAGACATCGGCCGCACCGCTCCCGGCATCACCACCTGGGAACGCGGCATAGCCGCGCCCAGCGGCGATTGGGATCAGGTCCACGCCAACCCCGAAGCCAAGCGCGGCTGGCTGGCCGCCGTCGCGGAATACGGTTTCGCCAAGCTGACCGGCGGCCCGACCCAGCCGGAATCGCTGCTGAAAGTGGCCGATCTTTTCGGCTATGTGCGCGAGACCAACTATGGCCCCTATTTCGAGGTCCGGACTGAGGTGAACCCGACCAACCTCGCCTATACCGGGCTGGGTTTGCAGGCGCATACCGACAACCCATACCGCGACCCGGTGCCGACGCTGCAAATACTCTATTGTCTTGAGAACTCAGCCGAAGGTGGCGATTCCATCGTCGTCGACGGCTTCCGCGCCGCCGAAAAGCTGCGTGAACAGAACCCCGAAGGTTTTGCCCTGCTGGCAGGCTATCCCGCCCGGTTCGAATACAAGGGCTCGGACGGCGTCTGCCTGCGCTCGCGCCGCCCGATGATCGAGTTGTCGCCGGATGGGGAACTGATCGCCATCCGCTTCAACAACCGCTCATCCGCGCCGTTCGTGGACATCCCGTTTGACCAGATGGAGGCCTATTACGCCGCCTATCGCCAATTGGGCGAGATCATCGACGATCCGGCCATGGGCGTGTCGTTCAAGCTGGAACCGGGCGAAAGCTTTATCGTCGATAACACCCGCGTCCTGCACGCGCGTCTGGGCTATTCCGGCACAGGCTCGCGCTGGTTGCAGGGCTGCTACGCCGACAAGGACGGGTTGCTGTCCACACTGGCAGCGATGGAGATGGCACAGCCGGAGGCCGCGGAATGAAACCGGATTTTTCGACCCTGAACCGGGACAATATCGTGGCCTTCATCGGTGACATCTTCGAGCGTCGCGGTGGTGAGGAATATCTGGGCGAACCCGTCACCATGGCCGAACACATGCTGCAAGGTGCCACCATCGCCGAGCAGAACGGCCAGCCCGAGGAAATCATCGTCGGCGCGCTGCTGCATGATATTGGTCATTTCACCTCGGAATTCGGCACCTATCACCCCGACGACACCGAAGACCGCCATCACGAGGACGCGGGGGCCGAGGTGCTGGAGCAGTTCTTCCCCTCGGTCATCACCGATTGCTGTCGCTATCACGTGGCGGCCAAACGCTATCTCTGCGCCACCAAACCCGAATATTTCAACCGCCTGTCTGCCGCCTCGGTCCATACGCTGGAATTGCAGGGCGGCCCGATGAGCGCCGAGGAAGTCGCCGCATTCGAGGCCAACCCGAACCTGAAGGAAATCATTCAGGTGCGCTATCTGGACGAGGCCGGCAAACGCGCCGATATGGAAACGCCCGATTTCGCCCATTTCGCGCCGATGGTGCAGCGGATGGTCGACAGGCATCTGGGGTCGGCATGAGCGCGCCGGAATATATTTTCGAGGCCAGTTCCAAACCCTCGTTGCCGTGGCATGAGGTGCCGCTAATCCGCGCGACGGATGAGACGGTCAAAGGATATGGCTGTCTGGTCGATGACCCCGACACGTTCGAAATCGAGATCACCCGCTGGCCGCAGCAAGGCTGGCGGCCCATCGACGAGGGCACCGGTGACGAAGGCGGCTGGGTCGAGGGCACCTTTCGCGGCGACTGGCAGGGCGATGTACTGTACGGCGAAAACGAGGCGGTGAACGGTCACTATGTCCTCGGCTGGTCCGCCGATCCGCAACAGGCACAGTCAGACCGCCAAACCGTGCCCCGCGATCAGGTCTTGCTGTGGCATATGAACTATCATCCCGATGGCGGGCAGATGTTCTGGCCGCTGGACAACAAACCCTTCATCGTCCCCGCCGCCCTGCCCGGAGACAAGCTGACGCCCGACAAGGTGGTGGCGTTCTGGTGCGACGGCTCGCGCGGGCTCTATATCCACCCCGGCATCTGGCACGAGGGGATTTTCCCGGTCGAAGACCACCAGCGGTTCCTCGACCGACAGGGACGGGTTCATGCCCGCGTCAGTGCAGATATCGGGAAAGAGTTCGGCGTCTATCTGGCCTGCCCCTTGCGGGCGGATAAGATCAGGGATGTGTGACCAGCACTCCTTCATGGCCCGAACGCTTACGCATGATCCATATCTGAACGATCAGCAGATAGGGTACAAAGAACGCAAAGTTCTGCACCAGATCGAAAGGGCCCGAGAAATCGGGCTCTGACCCAATCCCTCCGGTCAGCAGATACCAAAGCGTATAATGCACCCGGTAGAGCCACGACCCCAGCGCCAGCCAGAACAGTCGTAATCCCCAGGCCCAATGGCCCGCGCGATCCCGAATGATCGCCATGCGCGCCAACATCAGCGCCGAGGTAAACAGGCACAGGCCGTACAAGAAAAAGCCCGCGGACATATCCGGGCCGCCGATTGTTCCGCGCAAGGGGATATAGGTCATCCCGGCCAGCCCGGTGATCAGAGCCAGCGCAATCAGCATCGTCCCCAATGCACGGTGAAACCCATTGAACCTCTGCCGAAGGGGGCGGATCAATTGCAAGGGCACCAGCGTCACCAACACCGTTCCGGCAAAGATATGCAGAATCATCGCCGCGTTTCCGACGCTCTGACCGTCCGCAAACAAATAGCTTTGCGCGGGCGCATTGTGCGACAGCCCAAGGCCGATCATTCCGAACCCATGCACCACAAACGGCAGCAGCGTCAGATAGAACACTGCCAACAACAATCCGATTGCCAAACGAGATTTCAGGATCCGCATAAGCAGACCTTAGCGCCTTAGGGCGATCCGTCTATGGGCCTACAACCCCAACACATCCACCATGTCATACTGACCCGGCGCTTTGCCCTGCCCCCACAGCGCCGCCTTCAGCGCGCCGCGGGCAAAGATGGCGCGGTCCGAGGCCAGATGGCGCAAGACGATGCGCTCTCCGGGTGCGGCGAACAGGACGTCGTGTTCGCCAACCACATCTCCGCCGCGAATGGCGTGAAAGCCGATATCGCCGCGTTTGCGCGCGCCGGTGATGCCGTCGCGGCCCCGGTCGGACACATCGTTCAGCTTGACGCCGCGCCCCTCGGCGGCGGCCTCGCCTAACATCAGCGCGGTGCCCGAAGGCGCATCGACCTTGTGGTGGTGATGGCCTTCTATGATCTCGATGTCGAAATCCTCATCCAGCGCAGCGGCGACCTTTTTGGTCAGTTGCATCAACAGGTTGACGCCAAGGCTCATGTTGCCCGCCCGCACGATGACCGCATGGCGCGAGGCCGGTTCCAGCGCCGCGATCTGTTCGTCTGTCATGCCGGTGGTGCCGATCACATGCACGCAACGCGCCTGTGCGGCCAGTGCGGCAAAATCCAGCGTCGCCTCGGGCGCGGTGAAATCGATCACGGCCTGCGCCTGCGCGAATGCCTCCAGAGGGTCGTCCGTTACAGTCACGCCCAATGCCTGACCGCCCATCGCTTCACCGACGTCCTGACCGATCCAGTCGTGGCCTTTACGCTCGACCACACCGACCAGACGCGCCTGATCGCTATCAGACACGGTCTTGATCAGCATCTGCCCCATACGGCCCGAAGCCCCTGTGATGACGATCCCCGGAATATGGGTCATTGCGCTGGTCCTTTTCGCTAAGTCGGCTCAAAGCCTCCTACCCCGTTCGCGCCTGCTTGGCAAAGCCCTGCTTTGCGCTTAGATCGGGAATATGGCAAAGAACAAATTCCACGATGGCCCCGGCCCGTCCCAACGGCAACTGCGTGTCGGCGAACTGATCCGCCGCACCCTGTCCGAGGTTCTGGCGCGCGGAGATGTCCACGACCCCGACCTGAACCGCATGTCGATCACAGTGGGTGAGGTGCGCACCTCGCCCGATCTGAAGATCGCCACCGCCTATGTGCTGCCCCTTGGCGGCAAGGGGCAGGAGGACGTGATTGAACTGCTGGCCCGCAACAAAGGTGAACTGCGGCGCGTGATTGGCAAGAAACTGAACCTGAAATTCTCGCCCGATCTGCGGTTCCGTCTGGATGATACATTTGACCGTCTGGACGATACCCGCCGCATGTTCGAACAGGACGCGGTGCGCCGCGATCTGGACGAGTGATCCGTACCCTTGTCACGTTGGGCGCTGCCATGTGGGCGGCGCAGGCGGGCGCGGTGACCTGCGAAAAGCTGACCCATGAGGACAAGCGGTATACCGTCTGCGAAGTGGACACCGCCAATGAAGACCTGCGCCTGTTTCTGAATGATGAAAACGGCGCGGTGCTGGGGCATTTTTCATCCGTGAACGAAGCGCTTGCGCCCAGCGGTAAGCAACTGGCCTTTGCGATGAACGCGGGCATGTACCACGACGACCGCTCGCCCGTCGGGCATTATGTCGAAGAGGGACACGAGCAAATGCGCGTGATCCCGAATGCAGGCCCCGGCAATTTCGGCCTGTTGCCCAACGGCGTATTCTGCATCCGTGACGGTCGCGCCGATGTGTATGAGACATTGACCTATGTCGATCAGGCCCCCGATTGCCGGTTCGCCACCCAGTCCGGCCCGATGCTGGTGATCGACGGAGAACTGCATCCGCGTTTCCTGCCCGATTCGACCTCGCTCTATGTGCGCAACGGGGTGGGCACCAGCGCCGATGGAACGCAGGCGGTGTTTGCGATCTCGGAGGATTACGTGACCTTTCACGAGTTCGGCAGCCTGTTTCGGGATGTGATCGGCACCCCGAATGCGCTGTTCTTCGATGGCAATATCTCGCGCATGTATGATCGGGCGGGCGGGCGTTCGGATCTGGGGTTCTCGCTGGGGCCAATTGTGGGTGTGGTGGAAGATACGCCCACAAATTGACAGCGGCAAAACGATCCGCTAACCCGCGCGCCTCAGCAAAAGGCAAGGTGCAAGATGGGACGCAAACGCAAGGGCCGCGACATTTCCGGTTGGCTGGTGGTGGACAAGCCTGCGGGCATGACCTCGACATCCGTAGTCAACAAGGTGCGTTGGGCGATGGATGCCAAAAAGGCGGGCCATGCGGGCACGCTGGACCCCGAGGCAACCGGCGTTCTGGCCGTGGCTTTGGGTGAGGCGACCAAGACCGTTCCTTACATCACCGACGCCTTGAAAGCCTACACCTTCACCGTGCGTCTGGGTCAGGCCACCAATACCGACGATGCCGAAGGCGAGGTGATTGCGGAAAGCGATGCACGCCCCTCGGATGACGATATCAAACAGGCGCTGGCTCCGTTTCTGGGCGACATCATGCAGGTGCCGCCCAAGTTCTCAGCCGTGAAGATCGACGGACAGCGCGCCTATAAGCTGGCCCGCGATGGCGAGGATGTGGAACTGTCTGCCCGGCCCCTGTGGGTCGAGGAACTGGTGGTGGTCGACCGCCCCGACGAAGACCACGTGGTGCTTGAGATGACCTGCGGCAAAGGCGGCTATGTCCGCTCGATCGCGCGCGATCTGGGTGCAGCGTTGGGATGTTACGGCCACGTCAAGGAACTCCGCCGCATCTGGTCCGGCCCGTTCGAGGCCGAAGACGGCCTGTCCATCGAACAGATCGACGAGATGGCCAAGACCGAGGCACTGGACGAGTACCTGCATCCGCTGGAAACCGGCCTGTCGGACCTGCCCGAGCTGAAATGCACCCCCGAGGGTGCCACCCGCCTGCGCAACGGCAATCCGGGCATGGTGCTGGCGTCGGACGTGGAATATGGCGACGAAGCCTGGGCCTCGCTCGATGGCAAGGCCGTGGCCGTGGGCATCTACAAATCCGGCGAATTGCATCCCAGCCGGGTGTTCGTCGCCTGAACGCTGTGCTAGCCGAAAGACATGATCACACGCACCCATACCAAGGGCGACGCGCCCTCGACCGCCATCTATTCGGATTGCGAGAAGTATCGCTATAGCCTGACCCGCGTTTGGAATGCGGCGGGGCGCAAGGCGCTGTTTGTGATGCTGAACCCCTCAACCGCGACCGAGGTGCAGAACGACCCAACGGTGGAACGCTGCGAACGCCGCGCGCGGGCGCTGGGGTTCGGGGCGTTTCAGGTGACAAATATCTTTGCCTGGCGCGACACCGACCCGCGCAAGATGCGCGCCGCTGCCGATCCGGTGGGGCCCGAGAATGACGCCGCGATTCTGGACGGCGTACAATGGGCCGATCAGGTGATCGCCGCCTGGGGCACCCATGGCGCGCATCTGGAACGCGGCCCGGCGGTGGAAACCCTATTGCGCGGCTCAGGCCAGCCTCTGTTTCATCTGGGGCTGACAAAGGACGGGCACCCCAAACACCCGCTTTATATCGCATACACCCAGCAGCCCGAGGCGTGGTGACAAAGGGTTAACCACGGACTCAGGCTTGCTTTGACCAAACCGGGAGCCGGATGGGATAGTTCAACCTCGGAGCAGTGTGCTTTCGGAGGGTTCCCATGTTTCTGGCCGGATTGCTTGGATTGGCCGCCGTCGGCGGCGCGGCTTACGCCATGAGCGACGTGTTCGCGACCGAAGAGGAACCCGAAGACGACGAACCGATAAACGACACGCCCGAGGAACCAACCGAAGGCGAATTTCTGGATATTGGCGAGAACGTTGAAGAACCTGAAACACCCGAGGGTCCGGAGATCTCGACCGGCACCGTAATCTCCGAACATCTTGGTGATCTGGTGATCGCAGGCTCTGACGGTACAGATGAAATCACCGGGCAGGAGGGGGACGACCAGATCAACGGCTATGGCGGAGACGACATCATCAATGGCGGTTGCGGCGATGACGTTCTGCACGGGGGCGACGGTCAGGATGTGATGTCCGGCGGGCACGGATCGGACATTCTGCATGGCGAGGCGGACGACGACCTGCTGTCCGGAAATGCAGGAGACGACAAGCTGTATGGCCATTTCGGCGCCGATGAGCTGGACGGCGGCGAGGGCGCGGATGCGCTCTACGGTGGTCAGGGCGACGACAGGCTGGCAGGCGGCGCAGGCGATGACGCGCTGCACGGTGGATATGGCAATGACACACTATCCGGGGGCGAAGGCGAAGATGTGCTGTTTGGTGGTGATGGCGATGACGTGCTGTTTGGCGGCGAAGACGGCAATTCGCCCAGCACCGACTTTCTGAACGGTGGCACCGGCGACGACACGATCCTGGCCCAGGGCGGAGATGTGGCCAATGGCGGCCAGGGGGCCGACCAGATCATCCTCGACACCGAAGGGGATGACGAAGAGGTCACCGTCATGGGTTTCCAGCCCGGTGAGGACAAGTTGCTGATCACATGGGACGCCTCGGACGATCCCGACATTCAGATCCAGCAGGACGAAGAGAACACCAACCTGACCCGCGTTGTCATCGACGGGCAGGAGGTTGCGCATCTTTACGGGGCCGACGGGATGACCAGCGACGACATCCGATTGATTACCGAAGCCCAGCTGGCCAAGTACGGGCAGACGCACTAGCCTCGCAGAATCCCTTTGCCATTGGCAGAAAAAGCGCCTATACGCGCCCATCCGCATCGGAATCGGTGCGGGTTTCTCCATGGGCCTGTGCTGGACGACATCCCGGCCTGCGCCATCAACTCTAACCTTTAAAGGAGACCCCGATGTCGATCACTACTGCTGAAAAAGCACGCGTCATGAAAGAATTCGCAACCAAAGAAGGCGACACCGGTTCGCCTGAAGTTCAGGTTGCGATCCTGACCTCGCGCATCAACACCCTGACTGAGCACTTCAAGACCCACAAGAAAGACAACCACGGTCGTCGCGGTCTGCTGAAAATGGTTGCTCAGCGCCGTAAGCTGCTGGACTACCTGAAGGGCAAGGAAGAAGCGCGCTATCAGGACCTGATCAAAAAGCTGGGCATCCGCCGCTAAGCGTTTGCACGTCTCGTCCCAAGCACGAGGCCCGGTTCAAGAAAACGCAACGCCCGCCAACAGGTGGGCGTTGGTGCATTTGGGCAACCCTTTGCACACCGCAAATCGTCAAGAAATTGCCGATCAAGCGACAGGCTAATGACACGATCATCATTAGTAGTATTATAAATTTGGCAGTTGCGCTTAACCGGTCCTTAAGCGTGCGACTGCAAGTTGGGTAACAAGTTTTGTGAGTAGGCGCGATGGCGACACTGGATCAGGCCATATGGCTGGATGGTACGGGCACGGCCCAGGATGGCAGCACCGTTGTATCGGACGGGGCAAATTCTACAACGATCACGGCAGATTTCACCGGTGATTGGGTGAGCGACAACCCCGGAAATTCGGGCGCAGACATCAACTCCAACTTTGCGACCACTCCGAACACAGCGGATTTCAGCTTTTCAAACCCCGTAAACAATCTGTCGTTTGATCTTGGGGGGGTAAACGCCAGCGGGTCATTCAACGACGGGTATCAGATTCTGATTCTGGATGAAGACGGAAACCCAATCCCATTGTCCGAAATCACGATCACTCAAAGCGCCGGCGGGACGATCAACATCACCCAGGACGCCGCAGGCAACATTCTGATTGACCCGGATACCGCGATCCCCAACGTCCTGTCGTTTTCGACTGCTGGTCCGGTGTCTCAGATCATCATTACCTCGACCCCGTCGCCTGATGGCTCATCCACAGGTGGCTCGGGGATTGGCGACTTCTCGTTCGACGTTCCCCCGCCGCCACCCTGTTTTGCGCGTGGTACGATGATCGAAACCCCGGACGGGCCGGTTGCTGTGGAAGATCTTCAGGCCGGTGATCTGGTGGTCACCAAGGATAACGGTGCGCAGCCGGTCCGATGGATCGGATCACGCCGCGTTCCCGGCAAGGGCAATCGGGTGCCGGTGGTGTTTCAGGCCGGCACAATCGGCAATGACCGTGACCTGACGGTCTCGCAGAACCATCGCGTTTTGCTGTCCGGCTGGAAGGCCGAGATGCTGTTTGGCGAAACCGAATGTCTGGTTGCGGCGAAAAGCCTGATCAATGGCGAAACGATTTACCAACGGCCTTGCGCCGAGGTCGAATACTTCCACATCCTGTTTGACCGGCACGAGATCATTTTCAGCGACGGGGCCGCAACGGAAAGCTTTCTGCCCGGTACCGTTGGCCTGTGCAGTCTGGATCATGACCTGCGCTCGGAAATTCTGGACCTGTTCCCAGAGTTGGGGGCATCGGGCAGCAATTCCTACAGCCCGGCCAGACCCCTGTTGAAGTCTTTTGAGGCGGTTGCCCTCTGATCCGGTTGCGACAGACCAAAAGAAAACGCCCGCCGGTTGGCGGGCGTTTCTGTGTCTAAAGGTGCTTACATCTTGGCGTGCTCTGATTTCAGCGCCAACCACAGGCAGTAGCACATCATCAGCACCACCAGCGTGAATGGAATGCCCGTCGACACTGCCGCCCCTTGCAGCGCGGACAATCCGCCGCCCAGCAACAGTGCGATGGCCACCAGACCTTCCAGCGTGCACCAGAATACGCGCTGAACAACAGGCGCGTCCATCTTGCCACCCGCCGTGATCGTGTCGATCACCAGCGATCCCGAGTCGGACGAAGTGACAAAGAACACCACGATCAGGATCAGCGCGATTGGAGCCACGATGCCATAAAGCGGCAGTTCCTTCAGGAACCCGAACAGTGCGCCTTCGGGGGCGTAGCTGTCGATTACTGTGGCGCGGACACCTTCTGCGCCGCCCGCGTTCAGCATGTCGATCGCGGCACCGCCAAAGGTCGACATCCACAGCGCACAGACGGCCGTTGGAGCCAACAGCGCGCAGAGGATAAACTCACGCACCGTGCGACCCTTGGAGATGCGAGCAATGAACATGCCCACAAAGGGCGACCACGCGATCCACCAGGCCCAGTAGAAGGTCGTCCAGCCATGGAAGTAACTGGTGTCTTCGCGCCCGAACGGGTTCGACAAGGCCGGAAGGTGCGTCACGTAATCCACCATGACGTTGAAATAGCGCGCAATAGCTGTGCCAACACCGGTGACGACGATCACGAAGATGAAGAGGCCGACGGCCATGATCATATTGATCTCGCTCAGCCGTTTGACGCCCGCATCCATACCCATCAGGACCGAGCCCAGCGCGATCAGCGTGATACCGATGATCAGCAGGACAACCACAGTCGGGCTGGGTTCGATGCCAAACACCTCATTCAAACCCGCCGCAACCTGCTGCGCCCCAAGACCCAAAGAAGTGGTGAGGCCGAACAGTGTTGCGAACACCGCAAGCGTGTCGATGATGTGGCCCCACCAGCCCCAGACCCGCTCGCCCAGCAATGGGTAAAAGGCCGACCGCAGGGTCAGCGGCAGGTCCAGATTATAGGCAAAGATCGCAAGGCTCAGACCCACGGCGGCGTAAACCGCCCAGCCTTCAAGGCCCCAATGGTGGATCGTGCCCACGATGCCCGCGTATTCGTTACCCGGCACGGCAATGTCGATTCCTAAGGGCGCGGCGTTGCCGCCTTCGGCGAAGTTGTAATAGACCGGCTCCATCACGCCAAAGAACAGCAGACCGATGCCAATACCGGCGGCGAACATCATCGCGATCCAACCGGCATAGGAATAGTCAGGCTCGGCGTCCTTGCCGCCGATCCTCACCTTGCCGACAGGCAGAACGATCAGCACCAGACAGAACAGGGTGATTGCATCGACCGAGAGCACAAGGAACCAGTCAAACGTGCTGGTCAGCCAGGGCCGAAGCCAGCCAAAGAACGAGGCCGCGGCCTCCTGATTGGCCAATGCGATCAGGACGAACGCAAAGATCAGGATACTCGAGATCAGGAAGACCGGATTGTGTATGTCCAGACCGAATGGCCGGACGTTATCCTGCCCCAGCTCATATTCGGTTTCGAAGTCATAAATCCGGGGATCCGGATCAAGCATTTTCTTGGTTTCAGCCATTCGACTTTCCCTCAGTTTGCTACGTGCAAACGCCAAGGTATTCGGTCGAAGACGGCCTTATTTTTCTAGTCCCTTGGCGCGTTCCCGTCCTTGCGACCGCAGGTCTTGTGGGTCGAGCCTACACCCTCATCATAATATGGCAAAATTATTCTTTTTTCGGAATGTGTTGTTCAGGGCATCAAGGTAAAGGGCGCAAACCGGTTCAGGGGCCTTCGACAGGCCCGCCGGATTTCTGCCGAAGCGCCGCGCGCAAGCGATCATGCACCGTCAGGAACTCCTGAAAATGCTCCTCGCCGCTGCCCAAGGGTTCGGCGTTGTGGACATCCAAACGGAACGTGGCCCGCATCGGAACCTGCCCGTCGATCACAAACATCTCGTACTCCGTCGGCGCAATGGTCAATCGCCCGGTCAGGCGAACACGCTCATAATACAAGGTCGGGGCCCACTGGTCCGAAAGCCGGACACGGATCATCTGATTGGGCGGGGGTGGCGGCAGGTGGCTGCACATACCGGGCTGAGGCACCAGATAGGCCACACCATGCCCCTGTTCATCCGAAGGCGCGGGGATCACATAGCCGGTGATTGTGACAACCTGATCGTTGACCTTGGGGTTCCCGGCGGTATCAGCCATCTCGCGACGCTGAATCACCGCATCACGCTGGGACATGAGCCGGTCGATATCGATCTGATCGGCGGCCAGCGCCTGTTCCGTTTCGGACAAAAGCTCTTGCCATTTGTGTTGTTCGTCCGCGCTGCCGACATCCTGCTGCAAGCGCCCACGCAAGCGCAGCGCAAAGCGCAGGTCATCAAACTGCTCGGCGCTCAGCTCGCGAAACGGGTCTTCAAAGTCCTGCGCGGCAGGGTCCGGCAGATCAGACCACTCGACAGGTTGGGACGCCAGTGCCGCAAAACCCCACAGGGTCAGCAACGCGACGCTCAGCAACCGCAGGCAAAAGGTCATGGCATCCTCGGGTATGTGACATGTGTTACCATGTAAGCAATCCTGCGTGTTTTGCCACACACGGTTGTTCAGCAACGGTCACACTCCGGGCATGGCGGTCCACCGCCGCCTTGTGCGGTTTCGCTTTCCTTCCAACGTTTTCTCCTGTATGCGCGCGGGTATCTGAGACGTTGTGCCCTGACCCCGGCACTCGAATGGAAGATAAAGTGGGGTCGGCGGCAATGGGGCCGCCATGCAAACCGGAGACCCGCAGGGGCGGGAGTGCTCCGTTCTAGGATACGCATATGTTTGATGTAACAAAGAAATCGATTCAGTGGGGCGAAGAGACGCTGACACTGGAAACCGGCAAGGTTGCCCGTCAGGCTGACGGCAGCGTGATTGCCACGCTGGGCGAAACCAGCGTCATGGCGAACGTGACCTTTGCCCGTGCTCAAAAGCCCGGTCAGGATTTTTTCCCGCTGACCGTGCACTATCAGGAAAAATACTATGCCGCCGGTAAGGTTCCGGGTGGCTTCTTCAAGCGCGAAGCGCGCCCGACCGAGAAAGAGACGCTGACCGCGCGTCTGATCGACCGCCCGATCCGCCCGCTGTTCGTTGACGGCTTCAAAAACGAAGTTCTGGTGATGTGCACCGTGCTGAGCCACGATCTGGTCAACGACCCCGACATCGTTGCGATGATCGCTGCTTCGGCTGCCCTGACCATTTCCGGCGCGCCGTTCATGGGGCCGATCGCCGGTGCCCGCGTTGGTTTCGAAGATGGCGAATACGTTCTGAACCCGACCGTGGACGATATGCAGGACCTGCGCCTGAACCCTGAACAGCGTCTGGACCTGGTTGTTGCCGGTACCAAAGACGCCGTGATGATGGTGGAATCGGAAGCGTACGAACTGTCCGAGGCGGAAATGCTGGGTGCGGTTAACTTCGCGCATGAGCAGATTCAGCCCGTGATCGACCTGATCATCTCGCTGGCCGAAGAAGCCGCGAAAGAGCCGTTCGAATTCCAAGCGCCCGACTACTCGGAGCTGTCCGCCGCTGTTTCGGCTGCCGGTGAAGAGCAGATGCGCGCCGCCTTCGCAATCACCGACAAGCAAGAGCGCACCGCCGCTGTTGCCGCTGCCCGTGAAGCGATCAAAGAAGCGCTTACCGAAGAACAGCTGGAAGACGGCAACCTCGGTTCCGCAATGAAGAAGCTGGAAGCCGGCATTCTGCGCGGTGACGTTGTCAAAGGCGGCAAGCGTATTGACGGTCGTTCGACCACCGATATCCGTTCGATCGTTGCAGAAACCTCGATGCTGCCCCGTACACACGGTTCTGCCCTGTTCACCCGTGGTGAAACGCAGGCGCTGGCCGTGACCACGCTGGGCACCGGCGACGATGAGCAGTTCATCGACGCGCTGCATGGCAACTTCAAATCGAACTTCCTGCTGCATTACAACTTCCCTCCGTATTCGGTCGGTGAAGTTGGCCGCGTTGGTGGCCCGGGCCGTCGTGAGATCGGCCACGGCAAGCTGGCATGGCGCGCCCTGCAGGCGGTTCTGCCTGCGGCGACCGACTTCCCCTACACGATCCGCATCGTGTCGGAGATCACCGAATCCAACGGCTCGTCCTCGATGGCGTCGGTCTGCGGCGGTTCGCTGTCGATGATGGATGCGGGCGTTCCGCTGAAAGCACCGGTTGCCGGTGTGGCCATGGGTCTGATCCTGGAAGATGACGGCGAATACGCCATCCTGTCGGACATTCTGGGTGACGAAGACCACCTGGGCGACATGGACTTCAAAGTGGCTGGTACCGAAAACGGCATCACCTCGCTGCAGATGGACATCAAGGTTGCGGGCATCACGCCCGAGATCATGGAAAAAGCTCTGGCGCAAGCCAAGGACGGCCGGATGCACATTCTGGGTGAGATGGGCAAGGCGCTCTCCGAGACCAACGAGTTTTCGGTCCACGCTCCGCGCATCGAGACCATGAACATCCCGACCGACAAGATCCGTGAAGTGATCGGCTCGGGCGGCAAGGTCATCCGCGAAATCGTCGAGACCTCGGGTGCCAAGGTCGACATCAACGACGACGGCGTCATCAAGATCGCCTCGCCCGATGGGGAGTCGATCAAAAAGGCCTATGACATGATCTATTCAATCGTGGCCGAGCCGGAAGAGGGTCAGATCTACACCGGTAAAGTGGTCAAGATCGTCGACTTCGGTGCCTTCGTGAACTTCTTTGGCAAGCGCGACGGCCTGGTCCACGTGTCCCAGATCGAAAACCGCCGCCTGAACCATCCGTCGGATGTTCTGAAGGAAGGCCAGGAAGTAAAGGTCAAGCTGTTGGGCTTTGACGATCGCGGCAAGGTCCGCCTGTCGATGAAAGTGGTCGATCAGGAAACCGGCGAAGAGATCGTGCCCGAAAAGAAAGAAAAGAAAGAGGAAGGTGCAGAGTAAATCTGCTTCCCTATTCTAATGATGAAGGCCCCGGTGATCCACCGGGGCCTTTTTTATGCCACTCTGCCGCCCGTGGGCTTTGATATAGCCTGATCGAACGCATAAACCTTGGTCCAATTGCATCCAATTCAACCAAAGCCCAATCGAAACGATCCGGGCACCCTCCCAACTCCATTGCGTTGAAACGCGCAAAAACAGGAGATGCGATATGGAAAACCTGAAAATTCTGACCCTTGCCGGTTTGATTGCAGCAGCCCCCGCGCTGGCCCTGGCCAATGTGGGGCTGGGCGAAAAACTGGGGACGGATGAGGCTGACATCCGTGCGGCGCTGGAGGCGCAGGGCTATGTGGTCGAAGAGATCGAATTCGAAGACGGCGAGATCGAGGTTGAACTCAGCAAGGATGGCGTGGAAACTGAACTGGTCCTGAACAAAGTCGATGGCACCGTAACCGCCATCGAACTTGAAGAGGATGACGACTGACCGCGCGACCCTGAAGGAGCATCATGAAGATATCGCAAACGTCTTTGTTGTGGCTCCTTTTGGTGGTGCAGGCCCTCTGCGCCACCTTTTTCCTGACCGATGCACTGCTGGATTGGACCGGGGGCGAAAGCGCCGGCTTCCGGTACTTGCACAGTTTTGAACTTTTGATCTCAATAGCGCTTTTGGGTGGATTGGCGGCAGCGATTGCGCTGATCCGCGCCCAGAACCGGCGCGTTCGGGATATACAACGGCAGCTTGGCGTGGCCCAAGGCGCGTTCGCACAGGTTATCGGCACCCAGTTTGACGAATGGCGGCTAAGCAAAGCCGAACGCGATGTTGCGCTGCTCTCGCTCAAGGGCCTGTCGATTGCCCAAATCGCGGAACTTCGGCAGACCAAAGAAGGTACGATCAAGGCCCAAAGTGCTGCAGTATACCGCAAAGCTGGCGTGTCCGGCCGCTTGCAACTGCTCAGCTTCTTTGTCGAGGAACTGCTGTCAGAACCCCTCATGGAACGACCAACATCCCGAGGGTAAGCCCGCCCTGCGACTGCAATTGTTCAATGGGCTACTTATTCACTCACCCACACCCAAAATCCCGTGACGCGAAGTGATGGTCGCGCGCCTTCCTTTTGACCTCCGATTGCCCACATCAGCGCCATGGACCATTCGGAACAAAGGACATGGATTATGGTTTCTCGACTTCTTCTTACCTCGGCGGCGCTGATTTTGGGTGTGACCGCCGCGTCAGCGCAAAGCCTGACGGACGGCACCTATATCCACGGCTTCCTGGGCTATAGCGACCTTCAGGATACCGACTTCAGCGGCAGCATCGGCGGCGCTTCCGAATCCGTCGACACCGATTTCGATGGCGGTGTCGGTCTGGGGATCGCAATCGGTAAAGAGATCCCTCAATGGTCCAATGACGCCATTGGCACGCGGATCGAGCTGGAGCTGTCCTATCGCGACAACAACGTGGACGGCGTCAACTTCTCCGGAAATGGCCCGGGGGCCGAGGGTAATATCTCGGGCGATGTGACCCAAACCTCGCTCTTTGCCAATGTGCTGTTCGACTTCAAGGGTAACAGCGCCTTCACCCCCTATGCCGGTTTCGGTCTGGGTGCGACCTATTCTGATATCGATTTCGCCTACGGCCCCGGCGTCACGCTGGATGACAGCGGCACCGATTTCGCGGCACAGCTGATCGCCGGTGTCGCCTATGACATCAACGAAGACACCGCCTTTACCGTTGATGCGCGCTATACCCGTGCCTTCGACGTCTCATCCGCGCGTCTGGCCCCCACCGGCGCTTCGACGGGAACGGTCGAGGATGACTTGGACACGTTCAGCATCAATTTCGGCCTGCGCTACGGGTTCTGAGCCCCACCAAGGGCGGTGTTCGTCTCCGGTTTCGCCGCCCCTGGCGTGCCTCCGCCCAAGTGGCGGGGGCATGTATTTTCAAAACTCCTGTTATCCGTGAAAGCCCGGTTCTCGGGATTCACCCCATCCCATATCCATGCGGTCGCGCGCTCGGTTTAGTAAACCATATGTTAACACTTATAAGTTGAATTAGCCCAAACTTAAGGAAAACTTTTGTAAATTCTGGGAAGACGTTCCGCCGTGGCCTCCATCACCATCTACGAACTCAGCGCGGACCCCTTCAGCACCAATAGCGTTTCAATCGAAGCCGCATATAGCGCGGACATCATCGATGATGACACGTTTCTGCAAAGCTCGGATTCCAGCACTCAACTGGATCTCAGCGGTGTCCCGAACTTCCACAACTCTTCCTCCAGCTTTCAGGTGTTCGAAACCTATCAGGGCGAAATCAACGGGCAGGCTGTGTCCTTTGTCCAATTGCAGTTCACCTCTCCGATCTATGTGGTTGTCACATCGGGTCAGGCCAACGTCGGGGACACGATTGCAGTCACCAGCAGGCCCTCATCAACACCCCCAACCGAATACAGCACACTACCGTCCTTTGTCTGCTTCACCTCCGGATCGATGATCCTGACACCAACAGGCCGCCGCCGGGTCGAGGCTTTGCGCCCCGGAGATCCCGTCATCGTTGCCGGAGGTCAGGTTCGGCCCGTCCGCTGGATCGGCAAACGCAGGCTGTCCCGGCAAGACCTGCGCCAATCCCCGCATCTGTGTCCGATCCGGATCAGGTCGGACCATTTTTCTACCACCTGCACCAATCGCGATCTGGTGGTTTCACCGCAACATCGGATCGCGGTTTCCTCCCCAAATATGGAGCTTTTGTATTCCGCCCCAATGATGCTGGCCCCGGCCAAAAATCTGGTCGATGGCAAATCTGTCCGCCAGTTGCCACCGGACGAAGGCGTCGAATACATCCATATCCTGTTCGATCAGCATGAACTGGTGAATGTCGATGGCATCTGGTCTGAATCCCTTTATCCGGGCGACACGACGCTCAGCGCGATGACCGCCGAGACCCGAAAGGAATTGCTAAGCCTGTTCCCGACCCTCAGGCAGGGCGCAAAAGGATACGGCCCCACCGTCCTGCCCGTCCTGAAACCCTTCGAAATACGCCTGCTGCGGCACACGCTTATATTAAACTGCGGGCTGGAAAATCCCTGGTCGATAACCCGCCCCGCCGCCCACGCAGCTTGAACCCCTGGAAAACGGCCATTATCTGCCAAATGGAACATTTCAAACAGTCACGGCTCTGTGTTTCGCCATCACCACCCTTCCCCAACACGCCGGGGTGCTCTATGCACATGCCAATGCGCTCGTTCGTCATTCATATGTCTTCCAGCACCGCCCGGCGGGAAAACGCCGAAAGGCTTTGCGCAGACCTGCCCAACGCCGAATTGTTCGAGGCCGTGAACGGGCGCGACCCCGATCAAATCTCGGATGTCTGCCTGCATCCCGGCAATCTGCATCGGCCCCACTACCCTTTTGCGCTGCTGCCCACCGAGATCGGCGTGTTCCAAAGCCACCGCCGCATCTGGCAGAAAATGGTGGACGAAAACATCGATCTGGCACTCATCACCGAAGATGATCTGCGTATCGACCCTGCCCAATTGCAGCAGATCCTGGCGCTTTTGAAGCGCGAGGCGACCCCGGATCACTACATCCGCATACCGGTCAAACAACGCGAGATTCCGGCACAAACCATTGCCGAGGAAAACGGGCTGCGCCTGGTTCTGCCTTGGGTGGTCGGGTTGCAATGTGTCTGCCAGATGGTGGGACGTCGCGCCGCCGCGCGCATGTTGGCCGCCACGGATCAGATCGACCGCCCGGTCGATACGTTTCTGCAAATGCACTGGCTGACCGGCCAACCGATCCACACCCTGCTCGGCAGCGGCAACCGGGAAATCGCCGGTGAAATCGGCGGCTCGACAATCCAGAAAAGCCCGCCGTTCAGCGACAAGCTGACCCGCGAATTCAAGCGCGCGGCCTACAGGGCAAAACTCTACAGCTACCCACAGCGCCCGCCTGCTTCATCTGGCCATAAATATCCTCGGGGGGAGTCGCGCCTCTAGGCGCGGCGGGGGGCAGACAGCCCCCCTGACCCGGTCCGTCTTAAGACGGCGCCTTGGTCTTACGCAGATAAGGAAAGATCGTCTCGAACTCGCCAAATTTCTCTTTGGCATCTTCATTCGACACGGCAGGCGGAATGATCACATCCTCGCCCGGCACCCAGTTCGCAGGCGTCGCAACACCCTTGGCCGACATCTGCAACCCGTCCAGCGCGCGCAGGATCTCGGCAAAGTTGCGGCCCACAGTCATCGGGTAAGTCATCGACAGTTTCAACTGCTTGTCCGGCCCAATGATAAAGACCGACCGCACGGTGGCACTGTCGGCGGGGGTGCGCCCGTCGGGCAGGTAGGCTTCGGCAGGCAGCATGTCAAACGCCTTGGACACGGCCAACCCATCATCGGCGATGATCGGAAAACCGGGATTGGCGTTCCCATATGCCTCGATGTCTTTCTTCCACTTCTTGTGATCTTCCACACCATCGACCGATACACCGATCACCTTGGTGTTGCGGGCCGCCCATTCGTCGTTCAACTGGGCCACAGCCGAAAACTCGGTGGTGCAGACAGGCGTAAAGTCTTTGGGGTGCGAGAACAGGATCGCCCAGCTGTCACCGATCCAGTCGTGAAACTGAACGGTGCCCTGATCCGTTTCTGCGGTGAAATTGGGAACCGTGTCATTGATGCGCAAACCCATGGTGCATCTCCTTTCCTGTGAAAAACCCGAGTCGGTTGCCGTAAACCTAAACACTCTGCGTCAGAGTTAAACCATTGGCCCGCACAAGGATACGCCATTCCCCTTGCAAGCGGTAAGAGATTTGGCCCAATCCCCCTCTTGCCCCGCTATGCCGCCAGTGCCAGAGTGCCCCGAAACCGGCCCCAATGCCGTCTGATCAGGAGGGAGAGCCATGATCGAAAAGCGTGAATTCTACATCAACGGCCAATGGGTTGCCCCATCCGCGCCCAATGACTTCGACGTCATCAACCCATCAACAGAAGAGCCCTGCGCAGTGATCTCACTGGGCGGGCAGGCTGATACCGATGCCGCCGTTGCTGCGGCCAGGGCGGCCCTGCCCGACTGGATGGCCACCCCTGTTGCCGAGCGGATTGCACTGGTCGAGAAACTGGCCGGGATCTACCAGACCCGCAACGATGATCTGGCACAGGCGATCTCGCTGGAAATGGGGGCCCCGATCGATTTGGCGCGGGCGGCTCAGGCAGGGGCGGGCATGTACCACCTGAACACCTTCATCCGCGCAGCCAAGGCCTTTCCCTTCGAACATCCGCTGGGCGATCACGCCCCAAACGACCGCATCATCCACGAGGCTGTCGGCGTTGCCGGTCTGATCACGCCCTGGAACTGGCCGATGAACCAGATCACGCTCAAGGTTGGGGCCGCCGCGATTGCCGGATGCACGATGGTTCTGAAACCGTCCGAGCAAAGCCCGCTGAACGCGATGATCTTTGCCGAGTTGATGGACGCCGCCGGCTTCCCGCCCGGCGTGTTCAATCTGGTGAATGGCGACGGGGTTGGCGTCGGCTCGCAATTGTCCAGCCATCCGGATGTGGACATGATCAGCTTTACTGGCTCGACCCGTGCGGGAACCGCAATTTCCAAAGCGGCTGCGGACACATTGAAGAAAGTACATCTGGAACTGGGCGGCAAAGGCGCGAATGTGGTCTTTGCCGATGCGGATGCCAGCGCGGTGAAGCGCGGTGTGTCGCATATGATGAACAACACCGGCCAAAGCTGTAACGCCCCCAGCCGGATGTTGGTCCAGCGCCCGATCTACGATCAGGCCGTCGAAACCGCTGCCGAGGTTGCGAACATGGTCAAGGTTGGCCCCGCTGCCGAGGAAGGCCGCCATATCGGCCCTGTGGTGAACGAGGTGCAGTGGCGCAAAATTCAGGACCTGATCCAGAAAGGCATCGACGAAGGCGCCCGGCTGGTCGCGGGCGGTACTGGTCGACCTGAGGGTCTGAACAAAGGCTATTACGTCCGCCCCACGGTCTTTGCGGATGCCAACAACCAGATGACCATCGCGCGCGAGGAAATCTTTGGCCCGGTCCTGACCATGATCCCCTTCGACACCGAGGAAGAGGCTGTCGAGATCGCCAACGACACGCCTTATGGCCTGACCAACTATGTCCAGACACAGGATGGCGAGCGCGCCAATCGCATGGCGCGGGCATTGCGCTCGGGCATGGTCGAGATGAACGGCAAATCGCGCAGTGCGGGGTCTCCGTTCGGAGGCATGAAGCAATCCGGCAATGGACGCGAAGGTGGCATTTGGGGGCTTGAGGATTTTCTTGAAGTCAAAGCCGTCGGCGGCTGGGCCGCCGAGTAACGCCTGTTTTCTGCAATCAAAATGCGAGGCACCCTAGGGTGCCTCGCTTTATTTTCAGGCTGGTTGGACGACAAGCTGCGGCTCTCCGTCCGATGTATGACGGGTAGACCGCCCGTCCCAACCGATCTCGCCGGTCACGCGCTGCCGGAAGGCCGAGAAGCTGTCAAACCGCACCACGTCCACGGGCGCGTCGAATTGCAGCGTCACACGGCGGTGCCCGCCATCACCCAACATCGTCAAACCGCGAATGACCGCATTGAACGGCTGACCCAGATAGCGTCCTTTGACCCGGTCACCGACCCTGAGATGCAGCCGGTTGCCAGCCATCGCACGCAGCGTGTTCCAGTCTTTGGCCCCTTGTTGATGGGCCACCAGCTCTAGGGCCTCGCTATGCGACAGGATCACATCCGCGCTGCGCAGCCTCTCGCGCAGTCGCTTTGCCTGCGCCTTCAGCTCCGAAACCGGAGCGATGTCTTGATCAATAGTCATGTCTTGCCTCGCTTCCTTATAGGGGCGCGAAATCAGGACGGTGTTCGCATTGCCATCCGTGCGCCAGGAAAGGGCAACAGATATGCATTCAACCGGGTTTCACCAAAGCCAAAGGCCGCGAACGGCAGGGGACCCGTACCTGGCGCGCCATATGACAGCGCCGGGACGTTCTGTCAATCAGGCATCCGCCTGCGCGGCTTCATAGGCCAGCATCGCGCGCTTGACGGGCAGGCCCCAGTGATAGCCACCAAGCCCGCCCGATTTGCGCAGCGCTCGATGGCAGGGGATCAGCCAACTGACCGGGTTGCGCCCGACCGCTGTTCCGACTGCACGAACGGCCTGTGGCGAGCCCACCCGCTGCGCAATTTCAGAATAGGTGGTGACTTGACCCGAAGGGATGTGCATCAGCGCCTCCCACACCTTGATCTGCAGGGGTGAGCCGATCAGGTACAAAGGCGTCGGCTGCAAACGGTCGCTGACAGAGCCGAAGGCACTCAGCACCCAAGGCCGCAGGTGCATCGGGTCCTCAACGAACTCGGCCAAGGGCCAGCGCGACAGCATATCCTCCATCGCCTCTTCCTCGCCGGTCTCGGCCCCGAAGGCCATACCGCAAATGCCCTTGTCGGTGCCCATCACCAGCGCGGGGCCAAAGGGGCTTTCGAACCAGCCCCAATAGATCGTCAGACCTGCGCCTTCGCGGGCGTATTCGCCAGGGCTCATGGACTCCCATTTCAGAAACAGATCATGCAGGCGGCCACTGCCGGACAGGCCCACGTTATGGGCGGTTTCCAACGTCGTGAACCGTTCGCGCAGCAGCGCCTTGGCGTGGCCCAGCGTTAGGTATTGCTGGTAGCGTTTCGGTGATACGCCGGTCCAGCGCGAGAACAGTCGCTGGAAATGGGCCGGGCTCATATCCATCTGCTGCGCCAGTTCCTCAAGACTGAGGCCCTCGCCGCCCTGATCGATCAGCTCGATCGCGCGGCGCATGACGTTGTAGTGGTATCCGCTTTCCGGGGTCTGGACGTTCATGGCAGTCACCTCATCTGATGCCAAAACCATAGCGCGCGGGTCACGCCCCTGCGACCCGGAACTTGCGCATTGGCTTTGGGCCAGAACCAAGGGGTTGTGTCATGGCCTTGCGGGCGGCATTAAGGCGCGGATGGCAAAGCAACTCGATTACCACACGATCCGCGAGATCTTTACGCGTTTTCAGGCAGCCGACCCCGAACCCAAGGGCGAGTTGGAGCATGTGAACGTCTACACTCTGGTCGTCGCCGTGGCGCTGTCGGCGCAGGCGACCGATGCGGGCGTCAACAAGGCCACGCGCGAATTGTTCAAAATCGCCGACACGCCGCAAAAGATGCTGGATCTGGGCGAAGAAGGTCTGACCCAGCATATCAAGACCATCGGCCTGTTCCGCCAGAAGGCCAAGAATGTCATCAAGCTGAGCCGTATTCTGGTCGACGATTATGGCGGCGAAGTTCCCAATTCCCGCGCCGCGTTGCAATCCCTGCCCGGTGTCGGGCGCAAGACCGCCAATGTGGTGCTGAACATGTGGTGGCGGCAACCGGCGCAGGCGGTGGATACGCATATCTTCCGCGTCGGCAACCGCACGGGTATCTGCCCCGGCAAGGATGTGGACGCGGTCGAGCGCGCCATCGAAGACAACATTCCTGCCGACTTCCAACTCCATGCGCATCACTGGCTGATCCTGCATGGCCGGTACCATTGCAAGGCGCGCAAGCCGCAATGCCCGACCTGCATCATCCGTGATCTCTGTCAATTCGAGGACAAAACCCTATGAAGACCTACCAACTGACCGGCATCGGAAATGCCGTTGTGGACGTGATTTCCCAGGCCGATGACAGTTTCCTGGAACTAATGGGCATCGAAAAAGGCATCATGCAACTGATCGAGCAGGAGCGTGGCGAGGTGCTCTATGCCTCGATGGAAGGCCGGGTGCAGACACCGGGCGGCTCGGTCGCCAATACGATTGCCGGTGCCGGGGCTCTGGGTCTGGACGCCGCCTTTATCGGGCGCGTGCATGATGACGCCTTGGGTCGGTTCTATGCGGATGCGATGAACGAGGATGGCGTCGATTTCGTGAACCCGCCGGTCCCGGGCGGAGAGCTACCGACCTCGCGTTCGATGATCTTTGTCTCGCCCGATGGCGAGCGGTCGATGAACACCTATCTGGGGATTTCCTCGGAATTATCGTCCGAGGATGTCTCGGCCGATGTGGCCAATAACAGCCAGATCATGTTCCTTGAGGGCTACCTGTTCGACAAGGAAAAAGGCAAGGCGGCATTCCTTGAGGCCGCGCGCACTTGCCATAAGGGTGGCGGCAAGGCCGGGATCGCGATTTCCGATCCGTTCTGCGTCGAACGGCATCGCGTCGATTTCCTGCTGCTGATCGAGAACGAACTGGATTTCGTGATCGGCAATGAGGCCGAAATCAAATCGCTGTTCGAAACCGATGATCTGGAAGAGGCGCTGGCAAAAACCGCCGGTATCTGCCCTTTGGTCGTGTGCACCCGGTCCGGCGATGGCGTGACTGTTCTGCATGATGGCCAGCGCGTCGATGTGCGGGTCGATAAGGTAGTGCCGGTGGATGCAACCGGGGCCGGAGATCAGTTCGCCGCAGGCTTCCTGTTTGGCATGGCCACGGGCCGCGATTACGAGACCTGCGCCCGCATCGGCAATGTCTGCGCCCGCGAAGTGATCAGCCATATCGGTCCGCGTCCCGAGGCCAACATGCAGGACTTGCTGCGCAGCGAGGGGTTGCTATAGGCGCGCCAGCGCCGACCTGCGGGGTGGCGCTTGTACCAATTGAACCTCGCACTTAATGGTGCAACCAACTGCGCGGGTAAAACAGAGATTGACGGTGCAAAAGCGCCGCCCCGTGGGGGCGGGTCGGCGCTGGCGCGGCGGCCTTTCGGCCTTGATCCCGCGCCTTTATGACCCCGCCGCCGCGCCGTTCAGCGCCCAGTCGTATCTATAAGCCTTAACGCGCCGGACTTCTTGCAATCTGGCGCGCAATTCAGGGGCGGCTGCGGTCTGGATATAGGTCAGCACGTCCTGCTCATTCGCTCCGAAATCCTCGCGGAACCAGATATAGATCTTGGACAGGATCAGCCCCCCGCGATCATCAAAACGCACGCCGCGCGGGTCGTTGATATAGGCCCGCTCGGCTGCGGCGAGGTCTTGTTTCAGAGTTCCGGCCTCCCACGCCCGATCCATCAGGTTCGGGCAGCCCACGGCGGCGCAGTTCAGCGCGTAATGGATGCGCGGCTCATCAAATCCGGGGCGGATGATCCGGTGTTCGATATCGTTGAGCGTCAAACTCTGCCCTGCGACCGTGGCCAGGGGGCGATCCCATGGGCCAAAGGAAAGCGGCCCGTCGGTGATGTCGCGGATCGAGTCGACCGGATAAGCCTCAAGGACGACATCCACGGTCAGCGCGTTATAGAGGTTGATCCAGTAGGCCAGTTGCTGATCGCGTGTCAGGCGTGCCGGGTCAACGGATTGCAGTTGCCCCAGATACCCCTCCAAACGATCACGATCAGACTCGGTGACGCTGGCATAGGCCACGCGGTTCACCCCCTGCGCATCGGGCGCGACATAGCGGGACAGGAACGCGCTCCAGTCGCTGTGATCCACGCGCTGCCCCGGCGGCGGGGCACTGCGGGTCAGGGCATTGCCCGGCAAGGCCTCGGCAGGTGGCAGGGCCAGCCGTTCGACACTGGCGCAGGCCGCCAGCAAAGGCAGCAGCAAGACGATCAGCAGCTTTTTCACGAGGCATCCTTTCGGTCCCGGCGGGTCAGACGCATCTGCCCTTTCAATCGTTTCAGCGGCGCATGGGCCGGGTCGCCCAGCGCAGGAATTTCCGGCCGCGACGACAACCCTCGCATCGCCGCGTTCCACCAATAGGTTCCCATCGGGCTATCGATCCGATCCGGAGCGGCCAGATGCTGATCGCGCTGGGCATTGTGGACGCACATGGACAAGGGTCCGTTCCCGGTCGCCACCATGAACACGCATGAGGCGCAGCGATCCGCCTCTAACGCATCTGCCGCCATGAAGTTGTGGATGAACACCGCCTGCCGCCGCACCCGACCGCGGAGCAAGCCCGGGCCAAGTCGGGCGACCGAGGCCACCAAATGCGCCACCGCCCACACCGCCAAAACCGGATGCCGCAGCACCAACCGACGGACCGTGGACCGGATCACAAGATGCGCCTCGCGCCCCGTGTCCAACCGCTCCAACGCGGCGATCACCTGCTGCACCAGCTTGGCGTTCGACAGCAAGGAGACCGCTCGCCCCCCGGCGGTCAGGACGCTGGCGTAGCGGTTGCAGGCAGAATGACCGACGGAAGCCGCATCAAAATCCAGCGTCGTGCCATATCCACGCTCGATCGCACGCATGACACTGTCCTGCGTGATCGCATCCGGGCGGGCGCGCAGCACGCCGCGCCCTGTATCGGCCTGCATCTGGAACGAGACAAAGGCAACCTCGGGCTGGTCCCGGAAGAACCGCGCCAGATCGGGCAGATCGCCAAAGTTGCCGCCAAACACCGTCGTGTTGAACAGGACCCGCACACCCAAGCCACGGGCGCGGGCAAGGTATTTTTCGCGCACAGTGTTCAGTTCAGCCTCTGATCCGAACCCGTTGCGGTCCTGAGTCATATCGACATGGAACGCGACATCATCCAGACCGGCCGCCGCCAGACGGGTCAGAAACGCCCGGCTGGCGCGGATGCCGTTTGTCATCAGGCAGGACCGCATGCCCAACCGCTTGATCTCGCGGCACAGCGCCTCAAGGTCTTCGGTTTTGCGCAGGGTCGGGTCGCCGCCGGTCAGCTGTACCGATGCACCACGGCCATAGTGGCTGTTGATTGTCGCAATCCGCGCAAACAGGACCGACAGCGGCGGATCATAGGTCATCTCGGCCCGGTCCGAGAGGTAACACAGCGTGCAGTCCAGATTGCAGCGCTGCGTCACCTCAAGCGCAACGCAGGCCATCGGGTAGAACCGGCCTGCTGTTTGAGTGGCCCCAAACTCACCGCACCCTTTCAAACCGTCGCGCAAGGGCGCGCGTCGGTCTGGGCCTTCAAATCGGCGTCCGGCGGGTTTGGCTGTGATCGGTTCGGGTAAGGTGTCTTTCATGGACCCCAAGCTAAAGGGGGTCTCAGGACGCGACTACGCCCCCTCACGCCAACGTGCGGGGCGGTGATCAGCCCAGATGTTCGGAAAACGCAGCCACGACCTGTTCATAGACGTCACGCTTGAAAGGCACAATTTCTTCAATCAGCCGATCCGGGTCCTGCCATTTCCACTTGGTGAACTCAGGATGTTCGGTTTCGATGTTGATCTGATCGTCGCGGCCCGTGAAGCGCAGCAGGAACCATTTCTGCTCTTGCCCGCGATAGCGGCCTTTCCAGATCTTGGGCACGATGTCATGCGGCAGATCATAGGGCAGCCAGCCATCGGTTGCGGCCACAACCTCGACCAGATCAGAGGTGACGCCGGTTTCCTCCCACAGCTCGCGTAGCGCCGCATCGCGGGGGTCTTCGCCCTTGTCCACACCCCCCTGCGGCATCTGCCAGGCGTCCTTGTGGCGATCGTTGCGCTGACCGACAAAGATCTGCCCATCGGCGTTCATCAGCATCAGACCAACGCAGGGGCGATAGGGCAGTTTGGCGATCTGATCAGGGGTCATGCACGGCCTCGCAAGGTTGTTTTGCCCACCTCTAACAAGCGCCGCCACGGTAGCATAGGGGGTGACGTTAGGTTTCGCGTGACAAAGTTGACGTGAACGTCAATTTAAAACGCGGAGACGGGAGGGAGAGTTTCACCATGACTGCGTACCCAAACATGCTGGCCCCGCTGGATCTGGGCTTTACCACGCTGAAAAACCGCGTGCTGATGGGCTCGATGCACACTGGACTGGAAGAGACCGGCGACTGGAACCGGGTGGCCGAGTTTTATGCCGACCGGGCGCGCGGTGGCGTGGCGCTGATGGTGACGGGCGGGATCGGTCCGAATCTGGAAGGCTCGGTTTTGCCGGGGGCGTCGATGATGACCAACGACAAAGAGGTGGCAAACCATTCCATCGTGACCGAACGTGTGCATCAGGCGGGCGGCAAGATCGCCATGCAGATCCTGCACGCGGGCCGCTATGCCTATGGCCCGAAATGCGTGGCCCCCAGCCCGGTGAAATCTCCAATCTCGCCCTTTCCACCGCATGAGCTGGACGAAGAGGGGATCGAGAAACAGATCAGCGACATCGTTAATGCGGCCCGTTTGGCCCAGAAGGCAGGCTATGACGGGGTCGAGATCATGGGGTCCGAGGGCTATTTCCTGAACCAGTTCCTTGTGACCCACACCAACAAGCGCACCGACCGCTGGGGTGGCTCGTATGAGAACCGGATGCGCCTGCCTATTGAGGTCGTGCGACGCACGCGCGAGGCGGTGGGAACAGATTTCATCATCATCTACCGCCTGTCGATGATCGATTTGGTTCCCAACGGGTCGACCCATGACGAGGTGGTGCAACTGGCGCAAGAGATCGAGAAAGCGGGTGCGACGATCCTGAACACCGGCATCGGCTGGCACGAAGCGCGGATTCCGACCATTGCCACCAGCGTTCCCCGCGCGGCCTTTGCCTGGGTGACGAAAAAGCTGATGGGCAAGGTGTCGATCCCAGTTATCACCTCGAACCGGATCAACACGCCCGAGGTCGCCGAAGAGGTTCTGTCCTCGGGCTGCGCTGATATGGTCTCGCTGGCGCGGCCGATGCTGGCGGATGCAGATTTCGTCAACAAGGCCATTGCCGGTCAGTCCGCGCAGATCGCGCCATGCATCGCCTGTAATCAGGCCTGTCTGGACCACACGTTCAGCGGCAAGCTGACCACCTGTCTGGTCAACCCGCGCGCCTGTAACGAAACCGAACTGGTGATTGCTGCGGCTGATACCGTGAAAAAGGTCGCCATCGTCGGCGCAGGTCCGGCTGGCCTGTCCACCGCAATGACCGCTGCCCAGCGCGGCCATGACGTGACCCTGTTCGACCGCGCGTCCGAGATCGGCGGGCAGTTGAACATGGCCAAACAAGTGCCGGGGAAAGAGGAGTTCTGGGGCCTCGTCGACTGGTACCGCACCATGATGGACGATCTGGGCGTGAACGTGGAACTGAACCGCGAGGTTGATGCCGACGACCTGACCGGCTTTGACGAGGTGGTCATCGCAACCGGCGTCACTCCGCGTGATCCGCAGATTCCGGGACAGGATGGGGACAATGTCCTCAGCTATATCGACGTGCTGCGCGGCAAGGCCGAGGTTGGCAAATCCGTCGCCGTTGTCGGCGCGGGCGGCATCGGCTTCGATGTTTCGGAGTTTCTGCTGGAAGACGGCCACAGCGCCACCACCGATCTGCCGCTGTGGATGAAGGAATGGGGCGTGACAGACCCGGAAGACCACCGCGCGGGCCTTGCGCCCGAAGGCCCGCAGCCCGCGGCCCCAGCGCGTCAGGTCACCTTGTTGCAGCGCAAGAAGCAGGCGCATGGCAAGGGGCTGGGCAAGACAACCGGCTGGATTCACCGTGCGACGCTGAAGATGAAAGATGTCAATTTCGTCGGCGGCGTGAACTACGAACGCATTGACGAAGACGGCCTGCATGTCAGCTTTGGCGAGGAACGCGCGGACCCGACCTTGATCGCAGCCGACAACATCGTGCTGTGTGCCGGTCAGGTCTCCGAGCGCAGTCTGGCGGACGCGCTGATCGAACGCGGCATCACTCCGCACGTGATCGGCGGCGCAGATGTCGCGGCGGAGCTGGACGCCAAACGGGCAATCAATCAGGGCACACGTCTGGCGGCCGGGCTTTAGGCCCGGTCAGTCAGACAGTGCAAGCTTCACCCCAAGCGCGCCAAAAGCCGTTGCAAAGCAGCGTTTGATCCAAGCCATCACAGATGGGCGATGAATGATGTAATCCCGCGCCAGCGCCGCGCAGGCCCCATAGGCGATGAACACAACAAAAGTCATCGCCATGAAGGCAAGCGCCAGTTGCACCAGCGCCAGACCCGCATGCGCCGTGTCCGTGGGCAGGAATTGCGGCAGGAACGCAAGAAAGAACAGCGAAAGCTTGGGGTTCAGCACGTTGATCAGCGTGCCGGTCGTCGCGATCTTCAGGTAGCCTGTGGTCGATTTCTCGGCACTCACTTCCATCGCGCCGCCCGCGCGGATGATGCCCCAGGCCATATAGAACAGATAAAGCACACCAAGGTATTTGAGCACCAGAAACGCCAGCGCACTGGTGTGCAGCAGCGCGGCCAGCCCGATAATGCTGGCCACAGCGGCGGGCACGATCCCAAGCGTGCAGCCTGCCGCCGCCGCAATGCTGGCGCGAAACCCCCGGCCAAGCCCGATGGCCAGCGTGTAGATCACGCCTGTTCCCGGCAACAGCACGACGATCAGCGATGTAAGAAGAAACTCAAGCGACATGGAACCCTCCGATCACACGTCGGAGAGTTCCTTACATCAGCGTGAAAGTAAACAGGCGTATCTGGGCGTCTACTCGACCGTAATCGTAATCACCTCGGACACAATCGGCGGGTTGTGCGGTACATGACCCGCATCGCCCAGCACCAATTGCAGAGTGTGCTGGCCTGCGGGCAGGTCCAGCGTCACCTCGGTCTGGCCGCCGCCGAAATGCATATGATTGTCGTCGGCGGGCAGGCCATAAGCCAGCTCATCCGCGCCGTCCTCGCCTTCGCCAATCGGCGGGCGGTTGATCAGCAGATGGTGATGGCCGGTATTCTCGGCCTCGGTCCCGGCTGGCGCGACGCCCATACCGCTCAGGCCAAAGACCACCGTCACCGGCGATTGAACCGTGTCCCCATCCGCAAGGTTCACGAAATAGACCTTGGCGTCAGGGCTGGATGGGGTCTGCGCTTGGGCCAGGGCCAGACCAGCGGACAGACAAAACGCGACAATGGCAAATAGTGATTTCATGATCTCCTCCCAGGACACAAAAATGCCATTCTCAGCATAGCACAAATGAAAAAATGTCTAGAAATCACCGTTTGACCGGGGTGTTATTGGATCGGAAACCATTGTTTCAACGTTTCTGAACTGCAAACGATCCGATTCAAAACCCTGATATTATCCCATGTCTGCCCCGTTTCCGCCCAGATTGAGCGTCAAAACTGACGTCGAACGTAAGACCTGGGGAACGAGTATGGATCGATTGACCGAAATGGAAGCCTTCGCCAACGTGGTGGACCAGGGTGGCTTCACCGATGCGGCCAAGAAGATGGGCATCTCCAAATCGGCCGTGTCCAAGCACGTCTCGAGCCTTGAGGCGCGTCTGGGTGCGCGGCTGCTGAACCGCACAACGCGCCGGGTGTCCCCAACTGAAATCGGATTGGCCTATTACGACCGCGCGCGCCGCGTTCTGAATGACGCGGGCGAGGCGGATGCACTGGTTACCTCGATGCAATCGGCCCCGTCAGGCCTGTTGCGGATCAGCGTCGCGACGGATTTCGGGGTCAATCACCTGTCCCCTGTTCTGTCCGAATTCCTGTCCGCTTACCCGGATATCACCGTCAACATGGTGCTGAACAACCGCTATGTTGAGTTGATTTCCGAAGGGTTTGACGTGGCCGTGCGCATTGGTGAGCTGGAAGACAGCACCCTGCGCGCGCGCAAACTCACGGAAACCGTCAAACGCATGGTTGCGGCCCCCAGCTATATCGAGAAATTCGGACGTCCGCAGAAGATCGACGACCTGAACGAACACAAGTTGCTGCATTATTCCAGCCAGTCTTCGGGCAATGTCTGGAAACTGACCGCGCCATCGGGCGAAAAGCGTCAGGTGCGCACCGCCGGTTGGCTCAGCGTCAATGACGGGCAATCCCTGCTGAATGCTGCGATCTCGGGCCTCGGGATCGCTTATCTGCCCAGCTATCTGTACGCGGATGCGTTGAAATCCGGCCAGGTGCTGGACGCGATGCCGTCGCTGCCGGATGAGGTTCAGGGCGTTTACGCCGTCTACCCGCCCGGGCGTTTCACGCAGCCGAAAGTGCGGGCTTTCATTGATTTTCTGGTCGAGTCCTTCAACGAAAAGGGCCCGATGGATTGGTAAATTCTCCCGGTGAACTTTAGCGGCCCGCGCTTTCTGGTGCGGGTCCTTTTTTGTGCGTCAGTTGACCAGCAATACAGCCTCGACCCGGCGATTGATATCGCGGCCCTCAGCCGTGGCGTTTGAGGTGATCGGGGCCAGATAGCCAACGCCCTGCGCCTCGATCCGGTCGGCGGCCACGCCATGCGCCTCGATCAGACGGGTTCGAACGGCCTCGGCCCGGCGCTTGCTGACAGCGATATTGGCCTGCAAGGCGCCGGTATCGTCGGTATGCCCCACAAGCGCCAGCCGCGTGTCCGGCTTTTCCGCCAGGAACCCGGCAAGCAACGCGAGCGAGGCAAAGGGCCCTTCGCCCAGCGCAACCTCACCAGTGCGAAAGTGCAGGTCGTCCAGAATGACATGACCGGTTTGCTGGAATTCGGCCAGCAACCCCCCGGCCCCATCCACACTCTGATCGATCACGACAGGTGCAGGGGCCGGCGCATCGACAGGAGTTACCCGGATCATCTGCACATAACCATCGGGTGGGTTCCGGCTGACCAGCAGGCTCAGCACCTCGGATCCCTTCTGCGCGGACAGAAACCGATAGTCCTGAATGGCGACATACATATCCGGCGTTGGCACCACTTCGGTGCCGAACCGAAAATCGAAGCCGCCGCAAATACGCGCCTCGCATTCGTACAAGATCTCATACCCCTGCGCTTCGATCTGGTCGCGCAACGGGGCAAGCAATTGCAGTGTCGTGCTGGACCCGGCCTGCAGGCGCCATGTGACCCTTTCGACCTGCCCCTCGACCGTTCGGGCCGGAACCGCACCATCTGCGAATGGCCCGGTTGGCAGATCATAGCTGTCCAGCGGAGAAACCCGCTGACTGATCTGCTGTGCGGATTGCGGCAGCGTCAGTTCCTGAGCAACCAGCGGGCTGGCCAGAATCACGGTCAAAAGGCTTAGCGTTCGGATCATCTGTACTGTGCGTGATACTCGGGGTTTGGAACCATCGCCGTGGCGCTGGCCACGCGATTGGACATGTTGAAGAACCCGGTCACGTTGGCAATGTCCCAGATATCCCGGTCAGAGAACCCGACATCGCGCAGGCGCTGGCGGTCGGCTTCTTCAATCTCGGTACTGGCTTTGGTCATCCGGGCAGCGAAATCCAGCATGGCGCGTTGGCGGTCGTCCAGCGGCGCGACGCGGTAATTCATCACCAGCATCTCACCCAGCTTTGGGTCGCCTGACAACTGCCGCACGGCAGCCCCGTGGGCCACAAGGCAATAGAAGCACTTGTTGATGGATGAGACGACCACTGCAATCATCTCGCGTTCCAGCTTTGACAACCCGCTATCTGCCAGCATCAGGTCGTTATACATGGTGGTGAAGGCGTTCAGCTTGTCGATGTCAAAGGCATAAGCCTTCAGCACATTTGGCACCATGCCCAGTTTCTCGACGCAGATATCAAAGTATTTCTGCGTCTCGGGCGGCAGCGAGTCGACCATGGGCAGGTCCAGCGCGGTGGGCATGTCTTGATGTGTCACGAAAACCTCTGTGTTAGATAAGCTGACGGTAATGGTATTCGCCCGCGATCTCCATCCCGAGCGCTTGGTACAGGCCATTTGCCCCGTCGTTCACCTTGGTGCAGATCACGCTGAAGGTTTCGGCACCATGGTCGCGCGCCCAGATCGCGGCACCCCGCACCGCCCACTGGCCCATGCCCTGACGGCGGTGATCGGGCAGAATCTCCAGCGCATGAAGCATGGCAACACCTTCATGTATAGCAACAAAGGCAACCCCGCAGGGCTGATCGCGATGGCGCAGCAGCAAGCCGATCTTGGGGCCTTTGGCACGCTCCATCACGGCGATGCGTTCCGGCCCGATGCCCCCGGTTGCCCAAAGATCCCGCATGATCGCAAGCGGCTCCCATACGGTGAACACCATGACACGCGGGATCGGCTGGTCGGTCAGATGGGATACCGGGCAGGAATAGATGTTGACCGGGTCCAGCACCTCGTACCCCCGTGCGGCAAGCTGCGCATCCAGCGCCTCGTCCCCCGGACGCAGGCAAAAGATACGCTTTTGCCCCATCGCCAGCATCGCCCGTTCGGCTGCATCGATATCCGTGTCGCTGAAAGGGCCAAGCGCATTGGCCGCCGACACCCGCGAGCCACCGCCCTGCCCTTCGCGCAGTTGAAACGGGCCCAGCCGTTCATAGCGGGCCGCAGGCCAGGTTCCGTCGACAATGTCGGCCCAGTTGACGTTCACAACTCCAGCTCTTTCGCCAGTTGGGTCATGGCGGCGTCGATCCGGGTGCCCTCGGTGCCGCGAATGACGACATTTGCGCCAAAGACACCGTTGATCTGGAACGGGTAGCACCCGATTGTCAGGTCATCATAGGCCTCGGCCAGCGCGGAGAGGGTCGCTGCGATATCGCCCTCGCCCCGATTCACCCGCAGGGTCTGCGACAACAGGGGCCTGCCGCCGGTCAGATTGGGCAAAACGCTGGCCACCATGGCCTGAAACACCGACGGCACCCCAGCCATCACATGCACGTTTTTGATGGTAAATCCCGGCGCGGTCGAGACCGGGTTGTCGATCAAAACCGCCCCGTCCGGGATGCGCGCCATGCGCAGGCGGGCCTCGTTCAGTTCAAGGCCCGATTTGTCGTAATGCGCCTGCAGCAGCGCCCGCGCATCATCGCGAATGTCGATATGCGCCCCAAAGGCCCGCGCGATGCAATCGGCGGTAATATCGTCATGGGTCGGGCCAATGCCACCGCTGGTGAACACATGATCGTACCGGTCGGACAGCGCCTTTGCGGCCCCTTCGATCTCGGGCGCGTCGTCGCTGACGATGCGGACCTCTTTCAGGTCGATGCCCTGTTTGGTCAACTCTCCGGCGAGATAGTGCATATTCGCGTCGCGGGTCCGGCCCGAGAGAATCTCATCCCCGATCACCAGCATTGCAGCGGTTGGATTGGCCATGGCGCTCTTCCTCTTGATCGACCCCTGGGGCAGGTATAGGCCGTGGGGCATGCGATTTGAAACCCCTCTTGTCCCCGCCCGCCTGATCCGCCGCTACAAACGCTTTCTGGCCGATTGCACGCTGGAGGACGGGCGCGAGGTTACAGCCCATTGCGCCAATCCCGGCTCGATGATGGGGCTGGCCGAGCCGGGCCAGAAAATCTGGCTGGAGCCCAATGACGATCCGAAGAAAAAGCTGAAATATGGCTGGCGACTGGTCGATCACGAAAACGGGCATTTCACCGGGGTCGATACATCGGTCCCGAACAAGGCCTTGCGTGCGGCGTTGGAGGCGCGTGAAATCCCCGAACTGGCCGCCTATGAAACCGTCCGCCCCGAGGTGAAATACGGCGAAAACAGCCGCATCGACTTTCTGCTGAGCGCGCCTGGCCTGCCCGACGCCTATGTCGAGGTCAAAAGCGTCACCCTGTCCCGCCAACCCGGTCTGGCCGAGTTCCCCGACAGCGTAACCGCGCGCGGCACCAAGCATCTGGGCGAACTTGCGGCGATGGCCGCGCAGGGGCACCGGGCGATCATGCTGTATCTGGTGCAGCGCACCGATTGCGACCGATTTGCGCTGGCCGCGGATATCGACCCGGCCTATGCGGCGGCGTTTGAGGCAGCACAGGCGAAGGGCGTTGAGCGGTTGGTCTATGGGACACGGATTACGCCGGAAGGTGTTTGGGTAGTTGCCAACAAACACCTAACTGCTCCATCCAATTAAATGAGATCAAACAGCGTACAAAGGTAATTGAAGATGAAAATTTGGACGATTAGCTATTTGTTTTTCAACGTATTATTGGCAACCGAGCTTTCTGCTGATAGTGCCGCACCTTCTTCGATTTTGGACGATCCGATTGCACGGTATACAAAGGAAAACTTGGAAGTTGATCAGTTGAGTTTCTGGTCGGAGGAAATTGTCATGCAAATTGCAGGGCAAGTTTCTCCAGATACGGCATTCTACTCAGCCTCTTTGGCTAAGATACTTGCTGACAATGCCGGTAGCGATCTGCGAATGATGGGAGACCCTGATACATGGTTTCTTTCCCAAAACTCACTGAGTGGAGGATCGAACCTGATTTTGATATTCCAAAACCTCGAAACCGAAAATCGCGAGGTGAAGGATACACTATTCCCGCAAGACATTGATGTAGATTTTACCAACTCCGCGCTTCAGGTTCGTCGTGCAGTCGGCAACGGTCTGAAGATGAGTAGACCTGGTTGCTATGGGAATTGGTCAACCAGTAGCAGCAACGTCATTGAAGCAACTGTGCAAGTCATCGATGTCAATTTATCAAACGATGAACAGAAACGGTGTGCAAATACTCTTATGCACGCGTCTTTTGGAGTCGCACCGACTTTTACAACACTTACATTTTCGGATATTCCCGGTATCGACAGCGACAAGGTTTTTGTAGACTCTACTGAACCAACATTATTGTTGAGGATGTTGACGTTTTGTCGGGAAGAATTGAACACCACAACAATTCAGTGTCCAAAGGACATATTGGAAAACCTGTATATGGTGCATGCGAAACGCTTGGCCAATCAATAGCGCTTCAGTTTGATCCGTAAACTCTTCCCGCGACCCCGCACCCTCTGGAACTTTCTGCGCAAGCAGCGTAAGTAAGGGGCTGCGCGAAACATTTGGAGCTTAGCGTCGATGAAAGACCATCGTGGCCGTCTGACAAAAGACGGTATCCGCATCTACGAACAGGGTGACTTTGCGGGCATGCATGCGGCAGGGGCCTTGGCTGCGCGGATACTCGACGATATTGCCCAGCATGTGTTTCCCGGTCAGACGACCGGCGCTATTGACGGGCTGATCACGCAGATGGTCGAAGATGCGGGCGCGACCTCGGCGACCATCGGCTACAAGGGCTATCAGCACGCCAGCTGTATCAGCGTGAACCACGTGGTTTGTCACGGCATTCCGGGTGAGAAAAAGCTCAAGGATGGTGACATCCTGAACATCGACGTGACCGTCATCGTTGACGGCTGGTTCGGTGATACCTCGCGCATGTATGTTGCGGGCAAGCTGCCACGCAAGGCTGAACGTCTGATCCAGGTCACTCATGATGCGCTGTTCAAGGGCATCGAGATGGTCAAGCCGGGCAACACCTTTGGCGATATCGGCCACGCGATTCAGGCCTATGTCGAGGCGCACCGGATGAGCGTTGTCCGCGATTTCTGTGGTCACGGGCTGGGCCGGGTGTTCCACGCCCCGCCCAACGTCCTGCACTATGGCCGCCCGGGCACCGGGGCTGTGTTGGAAGAGGGTATGTTCTTCACCATCGAGCCGATGGTCAATCTGGGCCGTCCCGAGACCAAGACGCTAGCCGATGACTGGACCGCCGTGACCCGCGACAAGTCGCTGTCGGCGCAGTTCGAGCATTCGGTGGGTGTAACGGCGGATGGGGTCGAAATCTTTACCCTGTCACCCGGCGGCAAGTTCCACCCGACCTATTCTTCGTGATCGGCGGCCTGGTCGCGCAGCAGTTTCAGCAGCAGGGTTTCGTGACCCCAGGGCGTTAGCGCGTCGTTGATAAAAACCGGCGCGCGCATCGGCCTGCGCTCGGGGGCCGGGGTGGCGTCGGCATCCTGTGAGAATGCCCAGATCGAAGGGGTCAGTGCGCGGTCCATGCCCGCGACCCTAGCACGGATGGATCAAATTCCCAAAAGGCGCGGCACTTCCGCCATGTCGGTGAAGACCTCTGCGCCAATCTCTGCCAGTTTGGCGCCACCCCCTTCGGGCGCAAAGCCAAGACACCGCATGCCCGCGCGCATCGCGGCGGTAACGCCGTTATGGCTGTCTTCGATTACAACCGGAGCGGATGCGCCAAAATGCTGCGCGGCCAGCAGAAACATCTCGGGGTCCGGTTTTGCCGTTCCCAGTTGGTGGGCCGAGAACATGGCACCCTGAAACCGGTCCCAAAGCCCGTTCTGGCCCAGCGTGATCGCCATTTTGTCCGGGCTGCCGTTCGAGGCCACGCAGAACGGGATGCCGTGATGATCAAGCCAATCCAACAGGTCCCGGATACCGGGCATCAATGCCACGCCCTGACGCAAACGCTCGTAGGTTTCCGCATAGACCTCATTGATCCAGTCATCCGGCAAATCGGCCCCCAACGCACGCGCCTTGTCCCGCACGCCAGCCATTGTCCCACCGAGGAAAAACCCGACGCTGTCTTCCAGTGTCAGGTCCAGGCCGTACCGGCCCAGATTGTCCACCAGAACCTTATTGGACAGCGGCTCGCTATCGACCAGAACGCCGTCGCAATCGAAGATGACCAGATCGTGCATGAAGCCTCCGCGGATTTTGCGCCCGGCTTAACCCAGTGCAGGCCCCTGCGCAAATCCACGCTCAGCAGCAATCCGCGCGCGCCGTTTCAATCTGAAACAGTCCGCCTTGTCAGAGTGTTGGGTCAAGTGCACCGAACCGGCCACAACCGGTTCAGGATGCCGAGCATGTGCCCCTGTCGAATTGCTGCCCCGCCCCTTTGACCATCATGTCATATTCCATGCTGTGATAATCGACGACAAAGGTGATCACTCCTGTCTCCTGCATCAGCAGGAATGTCATGCTGTCCAGGCCGGGGTAAATATCCGCCTCGCCCTGCACGTCAGTTGTCATGATGTAGCCCTTGTCGGATCCACCCGAACGCACCAGCGTCACGCCTTCGCTGTTGACGTCTGAGATGCAGTTGACGAAGAAATCATCCATGTCGATCTGGGTTTCGGCCACACTGGCCGAGGCGGCGGCACAGCCGATCAGCAGGGCTGGAAGGGTCTTGGAAAACATTCAGGTACTCACTGTCCGGGTTGCTAAACTCAATTTCGGCTACCGGCGATTCTGGCCCAGAATGTGTCCCCAACCTCCGCAAAATAGGGCATTAACCATTCGGCAGGGTCGATCACGGGAATGTGAATCCAGCCTTGCTGCGGATCAGCGTCAGTTTTCCGGGCTGCGCCACATCAGCGAGATATGCGTGTCGCCATACTTGCGGGCGCTGTGCAGATCGAACCCGTCCGGCGCGGCCATGGGGGCGTTTTCCTCCCACACGATCAGCGCGTCCGGGGCGATCCAGTTTCCCTCGACCGCCCTGGCCAGGGCCTTTTGGCCCATGGCCTTGCCGTATGGCGGGTCCAGAAAGATCAGATCGTAAGGGGCATCCGGGTTGTCGCCCAGCCGCGTTGCATCGCGGCGGATCAGATCGGTACGGTCCGTGCTTCGGGTCAGGTCGATATTCTTGCGGATCAAGCCCTGCGCCACGCGCCCGTCATCGACAAACGTGACATGGGCCGCACCGCGCGACAGCGCCTCAAGGCCCAGCGCGCCGGTGCCAGCGAACAGGTCCAGCACGCGTAGGCCGTCGAAATCGATCTGATGGGTCAGCACATTGAACAGGCTTTCACGCACGCGGTCCGTGGTGGGACGCAGATGCGCGCCTGCGTCCCCCTTGCCGACCGAGGCCAAGGCCCGACCCCGGAATTCTCCGGCAATGATCCTCACGCCTTAAGCAGCGGTTTCAGGTTCGCATCCGGGTCGGCCACAATGGCCGGATCGGCAGTTTTTCCCATTTCGATCAGCCGTTTGGCGACCATATAGGCGCGCGGATCGTTCATCGCGTCCACGGCGATCAACCGGTCGCCGTCGTAGTACCAGAAGGACACGCTCTGGCCTTCGCCCTGCCGGGTCACCACGCGGTCATAGCCGGTGTTCAGGCCCGCGATCTGCAGTTTGACGTCAAATTGATCCGACCAGAACCACGGTGTTGCCACATAATCCCTGGCCGCGCCCATCATGTTCTGGGCCACGATCTCGGCCTGATCGATCGCGTTGGGCACGCTTTCCAGACGGATACGGGTGTCGCCATGCGGGAAGGACGCGCAATCCCCGGCGGCCCAGATCGACGGGTCCGAGGTGCGGCCATGGGCATCGGTCTTGATCCCGTTGTCCAGCTCCAGCCCCGCCATCTCGGCCAGTTGGGTCGAGGGGGCGATACCAACGCCTACTACAACAAAATCCACCTCAAGCTCGGTTCCGTCGGTCAGAACAGCGCCAACCACCTTGCCATTGTCACCGACCAGACGATCCAGCCCGACGCCTTCGCGGATATCGGCGCCGTATTCCGTATGCAGCGCGCGGAAATAGTCGCTGGTCTCGGGGGCCGCGACCCGTTGCAGGATGCGGTCGGCCATCTCGACCAAGGTCACTTTCACACCGCGCTTGGCGCAGACGGCTGCGGCCTCAAGCCCGATATAACCGCCGCCCACGATCAGGGCACGCGCGCCGTCCGTGACGCGAGGCTCCATCTCATCGATATGGGCCAGATCGCGCACCACATGCACGCCCCGCAAATCGCCACCGATGGCAGCCGGCAGGCGACGCGGGTCCGATCCGGTGGTCAGCGCCAGTTCGTCATACGAGATGACATCATCGCCCACGGTCACCGTTTTGGCCTGCGGATCAATCACCGTCACAGGCTGGCCCAGACGCAGGGTAATGTTGTTGTCGGCATAGAAGCTTTCGGGCCGCAGGAACAGACGCTCCAGCTCCATCTCACCCAGCAGATAGGCCTTGGACAAGGGCGGGCGCTGATAGGGCAGATGCGGCTCGGCCCCGATCAGGGTGATGTCCCCGTCAAACCCATCATTGCGCAGGCGCGCAACCAAAGATGCCCCGGCCTGCCCGGCACCGATCACAACAATATGGCTCATGTTCCTCCCACCCTGTCGAATTCCCGTGGTCTCATCCACGTGGTCACCTATATTGCGGCTGAACCCGACTCTGCAAATCCAATCAACAGGAGTGCTATAAATGATTTCGACAGGTGACCAGCTACCAGATGCGACTCTCACTCAACTGGGTGCGAACGGCCCGGAAGAGGTGCGGATTTCAGACAAGACCAAAGGCCGCAAAGTTGTGATCTTTGCCGTACCCGGCGCGTTCACTCCGACATGCCATTCAGCGCATGTGCCCAGCTTCATGCGCACCAAGGACCAGTTCGACGCCAAGGGCGTGGATGAGATCATCTGCGTGTCCGTCAACGACCCGTTCGTGATGAAAGCATGGGGTGAAGCCACCGGCGCGACCGAGGCGGGCCTGACCCTGCTGGGCGATGCAGCGTCCGAGTTCACCAAGGCGATCGGGATGGATTTCGACGCCCCGCCTGCCGGGCTGATCGCACGCTCCAAACGCTATGCCATGCTGGTCGAAGACGGCACCGTCACAGCCCTGAATCTGGAAGACAACCCCGGCGCGTGCGAGGTTTCCGCGGGCGAGGGGCTGCTGGACGTGATCTGAACCCTGACGGCCCCGGCATGGTCGGGGCCAGATGAACCCAAATTAACTTGATACAACGCCCCGTTGCGCGAATACTTGGCGCATAGAACACGGGAGTTGATTTATGAGCCTCAGATTTATTTCCCTAATTGCCGTCAGCGCGGGCGTTTTGGCCGCCTGCGGTCCGGCACCCACCCCGCAACAACAGGCCGCGCGCCAGCACGAGATTGCCTGCCTCAGCGGCACGTTGGGCGGCGCATTGATCGGCGGCGCAATCGGCAACCAGTTCGGCGGCGGGTCTGGCAAGACAATCCTGACGGCGGCGGGCGCTGCTGCGGGCGGTTTTGAAGGGCAGAGATTCGCATGTTGAGGGGATTGAAAATGAAACCACTTATTCTTGCCGCGACTGTCGCCCTGGCGGGTGCAGCCAGCGCGGAAACCGTGGCCGAGTTGCACGAAAAAGAACTGAACAACATTGACGCCAACAATGACGGGTTTCTGTCCAAGGACGAGTTCAACGCCTTTTCCGATTACGCCTTTCAAACGATGGACGAGGACAAGAACGGCACGCTGGGTCTGGACGAAGCCAAACCGTTTCTGGACATCAATCAGATCCGGGACGTTGACCACAACGGCGACGGCTTTATCTCAAGATCAGAATACGACGCGCAGATGGGTCGCGATTTCACCTCTGCCGATCAGGACGGAAACGAACGACTGGACTAGGCCAACTCTGAACAGGAGCGTGGGATGAACAAATGGATCGCCTTTGGGGCGCTTGTTGCACTTGCGGCCTGTGATGTACCGCAAGCCCCTGTTGTCACGGGGCCGGACGGACAGCCCCGCATTCAGATCAATCTCAGCGGGCTGACCTGCTACAATACCAAATGCCTTGATATTAATCCGGCTGCACGCAGCGTGCGGCAGGTGGGCAACCGCACAACCCGCATCCCCGGAAATATCAATGTCAGCGACGGCACTGTCACCCCGGCCGAGTTCCAGCAGATGGGCGTTGCAGCCTCATTGGCCGGCGGAATGGGATCGCGCGGGGATCGGGGCTAGATCAGGCTGTCCATCTTGCGTGCCAGTTTGGCGTCCAGCGCGGACAACCCGCCGACGTCATGGGTGGACAGCGTCACCTCGACCGTGCGGTAGACGTTGGACCATTCGGGGTGGTGATTCCATTTCTCGGCCCAGATCGCCACCTGTGTCATCCAGCCAAAGGCGGCAACGAAATTGTCGAATATGAAGGTCTTGGTGATCGCGTCCCGGCCTTCGACCATGGTCCAGCCATTGTTGAACAGCGGGTCCAGAAGGGGGCCACGGGTCTCGGTCGACAAAAGCTCGGTCATTGCTGTTCCTCCGGGTTCGATTTTCTGAACGGGCCGTAATCCGTCAGAATCTCAATCTCTTCTCCCACCGCGCGGCCTTCGGCGTCCAGATATTTTTTGACGGCATCGGCAAATCCCGGATCGCCGACCCAATGCAGGCTGTAGGTGCGCGTCGGAAGATACCCGCGCGCCAGCTTGTGTTCCCCCTGCGCGCCCGCCTCGACCCGCTTCAAACCCTGAGCGATGGCAAAGTCGATGGCCCTATAATAGCACAGTTCGAAATGCAGGCAGGCATGGTGTTCGACACAGCCCCAATAGCGACCGAACAGCGTTTCGCGCCCGATAAAGTTCAGCGCCCCGGCAATCGGATACCCGTCGCGTTCGGCCAGCACCAAAGCCATATCATCGGCCATTGTATCCTGAGCGATATCGAAGAACTGCCGCGTCAGATAGGGTGAGCCCCATTTCCGTGCGCCGGTATCCTGGTAAAAGCGCCAGAACGCATCCCAATGCTCGGGGCGCAGATCATCACTGGTTAGAGTGCATATCTCACCGCCAAACCCGTTCGCCTGCGCCCGTTCCTTGCGGATATTCTTGCGCTTGCGCGAGGACAGGGCGTTCAGAAACCCGTCGAAATCGGCATAAGTGTCGTTCAGCCAGTGGAACTGTTGCGATTGGCGCAGCATCAGGCCCATCTGTTCGCCTGCCAACGCCTCATCCTCGGTACAAAAAGTCGCGTGGATTGACGAGACCCGATTGTCTGCCGCCAGTTGCACCGCACCCTGCACCAGCGCCGACATGCCTATCGCTTCATAGCCCGGACGCACCAGAAACCGTCGCCCGGTTGCGGGGGTAAAGGGCACGGCAATTTGCAGTTTCGGGTAATAGCGCCCGCCCGCGTTTTCATAGGCATGTGCCCAGCTATGGTCGAAGATATATTCGCCCTGACTGTGCGACTTGGCATACATCGGTGCCGCAGCAATCAGCATCCCGTCCAGATAGCAGGTCAGATATTGCGGCTGCCAGCCAGTGCCCCGCCCGACCGAGCCGCTGTTTTCCAGCGCCAGCAGAAACCGATGGGTGGTGAACGGGTCCAGCGGGCGCCCGCCCTCGGCAGCTTCGGGACACGCGCAGGCATCCCACTCGGCCGCAGAAATCTGCGAAAGCGTGCCTACGACCTGAACCTCGATTTGCGCCTGATCCATGTGCCCTCCGCGTCTGACCTTTATCTGTGACGGTCGGGGGTGGGTTCAACCCGGATGCGGGGCCAAATACCCTTCGAAGGTCACATTGTCGGCAACCGTGCGGGCCTGTGCCTCTTGCTCGGGCGAGCGCACGGTCCAGCACAGAATAGGAACGCCCTGAGCTTTCAACTCGGCGACGCGTTGGCGGTCCAGATCCGTGACCTCATGACTGATGAAACTGGCACTGACCCTGTCGAAATCCGGAATGCCGCGCAGGTGGTCGCAGATTTCGTCAGACAGCGGCCAGTCCTGTGGATCATAGCTGCTGGTTACAATCCCGCGCGGCAGATGCGGGGCCAACCGGGCCAGTTCGGCCACGCTGTTGGGGTTGAAAGACATCAGCGCCACCGGACCTTCGTAACCTTGTAAGGCCCGCACGGCATCCGCCTCAAGCGGGCCGATATCGGTGCCCATCGCGCCATCCTGATCCTTGAACTCGATCAGCAGCGGCACTTTTCCGGCGACCATCGCAAGAACCTCGTCCAGCGCGGGGATACCGTCATCGCCGTGCAGCAATGGGGTGTCCGCCGCCTGCGCCGAGGTGATCCGCCGGATCGGGCCGGGCTGGCCGGTCAGACGCGCCATGTCGTAGTCGTGAAAGACCATCGCACGATTGTCCGCAGTCAATTGCAGATCGATCTCGATCCCGTACCCGGCATCAATCGCCGCCTGAATCGCCGCCCGGCTGTTTTCCGGGCGGTTGTCCGACGTGTCATGCAGGGCCCGATGCGCAATCGGGACCTGCAGGAATTCCGGTGGCAGTCTCGGGGTCATTGGACCTCGAATATTCCTTCGATCTCAACCGCGACACCCAGCGGCAGGGATGCGGCACTGACGGCTGATCGTGAATGACGCCCGGCATCGCCCAGCGCCTCGACCAGAAAATCGGACGCGCCGTTGATCACCTGCGGCTGGGCGGTGAAATCAGCGGTCGAGTTCACAAAACCGGTCAGCTTGATCACGCGCACCAGCTTTTCGATATCGCCGCCACAGGCCGCTTTGACTTGTGCCAACAGGTTGATGGCGCAGACCTTTGCCGCCGCTGCACCGGCCTCGACATCCATGTCTTCGCCCAGCTTGCCGGTGATCAGATCATCCGCCTTCGAAATCTGGCCCGACACGTAAACAATGTTGCCCATACGCACGAACGGCACATAGTTTGCCGCAGGCGCGGGGGCGTCGGGCAGGCTGACGCCCAGACTTTCCAGTTTTGCTGTGATACTCATGGGATCGTCCTCACCAATTGTCGACTCGGCCGGACGCTACCCGGTCAGGCGCGGCGGGGAAAGCGATAAACCGGCATTTTGCCGATCGGCTGCGATCTGGGCGTAACTTCTCTTATTCCGAAGTGTTGAAGCTATGTCACTTTACCGCGCAGTAGCAGACGCGCTAAACGCTAGATGTTTCATTTGAGACGCGAAACAACTATGTGACAACGACTTGTGCCAACGCGGCACTATATTATCGATTGAAAGCCCGACCCGCCCGGGTCAGGTCACTTTGGAGTAGCTAAGACCGTGTTGAGCAGATTGCGCCTGAAACACCTTATTGTGCTGTCCCTGTTGCCGGTCCTGTCGGCCTGCGCCACCCAGCCGCCCGAGCAGGCCGCCCGGGGTGAGGTGTTTGACCCCTACGAAAACACCAACCGGGGCATCCACAGATTCAATCTGGGCGTTGACCGGTTCCTGTTCCGTCCGGCCTCGAAAGGGTACGTGAAGATCGTGCCCGATCCGATGGTGACCAGTTTCAGCACCTTTGCCGAAAACATCTCGTTGCCCGGACAGGCGGTCGACTACCTTTTGCAGGGCAACCCCAAGCAGATGGGCAACGCCTTGCTGCGCTTTGTGGTCAACATGACCGTCGGCGGGTTTGGCCTGTCGGCCCCTGCGGACGAACTGAACCTGCCGCCGGTCGATACGGATTTTGGCGAAACCCTGCATGTCTGGGGATTTGGTGAGGGGGCTTATGTCGAGCTGCCCTTCTACGGCCCCTCGACAACGCGCGATGCGGTCGGCGTTGTGGTCAACCTGTTCTCGAACCCGATCAATTTCACTCCGACCCGGCCCGCCGACAACCTTGGCGTCTATGCCGAGGTTGTGCGCCGCATGGGCGACCGGGGACGGTTTTCGGACACGGTTGACTCGATCCTCTATGAAAGCGCCGACAGCTATGCCCAAGCCCGCCTGATCTATCTGCAAAATCGCCGGTTCGAACTGGCGCGCGATGATGAGGACGCCTATCTGGACCTGTACTCCGATCCCTACGCCGAAATCGGAACCGACCCTGTCAGGGACCCCTACCTAGACCCTTACGAGGACCCCTATGCCGAGTAATTCTTTGAACCGTCGTCATTTTCTTTCTGCCGGTCTGGCCGGATTGGCACTGACCGCCCTGCCTTTGCCCGCTCTGGCCCAGACCGAAGCCAGCGCCAAAGCGCTTGTCAACAGCGTCGTGGCCGAGATCAACCGCGTGATCGCCTCGGGCAAGTCCGAGAACGCCATGCTGCGCGATTTCGAGAAGATCTTTGTGCAATACGCCGATGTGCCGATCATGGCGCGCTATGCGTTGGGGGCCGATGCCCGCTCGGCCAGCCCGGCACAGTTGAGGCAGTTTACCAAGGCCTTCCAACACTACATCTCGCGCAAATATGGCCGCCGCTTCCGCGAGTTTATCGGCGGTGAGGTCAATGTACGTAACGCCCGCAAAATCCGCGCCGGTTTTGAGGTCCGGACCATGGTCAAACTGCAGGGCTCATCCCCGTTCGAAGTGACGTTTCTGGTGTCTGACAAATCGGGGCGCGACAAGTTCTACAACATGTTCATCGAAGGCGTGAACCTGCTGTTGACCGAACGTACCGAGATCGGAGCGATGCTGGACGCCCGTGGCGGCGACCTGAACCGGTTGATCAAGGATCTGAACCGCACAGCCTGACCGGCTTTTCAGAAACATCTGGGCCGCGTTGTCGAACACAACGCGGCTTTTTTCGTTCAGGTAGGCGCTTTGAAGCCCTGCCTGACTATCTGAAAAGGGGCAGCGCTAAGGCATGTAACTGCGCACCAACGCACTGGCGATCAAGGCCCAGCCATCGGCGATGACGAAAAACGCCAGCTTGAAGGGCAAAGATACAATTGCAGGCGGCACCATCATCATGCCCATCGACATCAGCACCGCCGCGACCACCAGATCGATGATCAGAAACGGCAGGAAGATCAAAAACCCGATCTGAAACGCGCGCGCGATCTCGGACAACATGAAGGACGGCATCAGAACGGACAGCGGGGCATCTGGCGACAGTTCCATCGCCTCACCCCCCGGGCGCAGCGCAGCCATGGCCTGAAACGTATCGCCATCCAGCCGCGCAGCCATAAAGGCGCGAAACGGCTGCAGCGCGCGCTCCAGCGCTGGTTCCACCTCCATCGTTTCGTCGATCATCGGGCGGATTCCGGTCGTCCAGGCCTCTGTAAAGACCGGGTCCATGATGAAATAGGTCAGAAACAGTGCCAAGCTGACGATCAGCATATTCGGCGGCGATTGCTGCAGCCCGATCCCTTGACGCAGGATCGACAGAACCGTGATCAGGAACGGAAAACAGGTGATCATGATCGCCAGCCCCGGCGCGAGGCTGAGGACCGTGATCAGAAGGATCAACTGGATCGTACGCGCCGAGAGTGATCCACCCTCACCCAAAGACAGCGAGACCTCCTGCGCGGCCACAAGCGACGGCATCAGAACCGCCGCCAAGACCAGCCCGATCAGCAGGCGCATCAACCAATCCCGTTTTGCAGATCGGCAATTTCCGTCAGTCGGACCGCCAGTTGACCCGCCCGGTCGCCCTCCATCTCCTCCAGCAGGCCGCGGGCAACCAACTGATCCCCGACATACAGATCCACCGGGTCTTCGATCCTTTTGTCCAACGTCAGCACAGCGTTTTCGCCCATGTTCAGCAAATCCCGGATCAGGGGGCGCGCGCGACCGACGGATACGGTCACTTCGATGGGCACCGCGTCAAAAGGGTTCGGTTTTTCAGAGTTTTGGGTCTGGGGGTCACTCATTTGACAATGCCTCTTTTGCCTCAAAAACATATGCGTCGAAGGCCCGCGTGACCGAGTCCAGCAGCGCGCTGCAATCCACCTCGCTGCGGGCTATGCCGACCTGCAACCGGGCCTGTCCCTGCTCGAGCGCGGGGTCTTCGATCACTTTCGGCCTCGGTGACAGGGTCGCGGGGATCAGGGCGTCCACCTCGGCCATACATCCGACCGGCACGATGACCTGCATCGGCTGCCCGATCTGTTCACGCGCCATCTCGGACAGGTGTTCGACCAGTTGCGCGGCAAAGCCCCGGTCGATCATGTCCGGTAAGACCAGATTGGTCAGGCTCTGAAACATCGGCTCCAGCGACAGCGACATGCGGGTGATCGCCTCGGTATAGGTAAAGGACATATCCTCAAGCGATTTGCCCAACTCGGACGAGATTTGCCCCCGGCTTTGTTCCTGCGCCTGCAAGGCGTCTTCCCACCCCGCCCCATAGCCTTGCTCAAAGGCGGCCAGGCGCTGTTCCTCCAGGGCGTCTTCGTCCAGCAGGTGAACCTGCCCGCCGTTGGCCTGAACAGTGAAATCTTCAAGAAGATGAGCAATTGTCATCACACGCGCTCCTCACCTTCCTCCAGCCAACTGCGCAGGATTTCGACCGTCTCCTCCTGCTTGTCGCCAATCATCGCGCGCAAACGGTCGACCGGATCCTGTGACGGGGCCACACCAAGCGCGGGCACTTCGGCCTGCGCGGCCAGCGGCGTGAAGTCCGAACTGCCATCCGGTGCGATTTCGCCGGTCAGCACAGGTGCGCCTTCGGTGACATCCCCGGCGCTTGCGGGCAGCAAGGCCGGTGCTGTGGCGGGTTTCATCAGGATCGGGCGGATGACGAACATGGCCAGAACCAGCGAGACCGCCGCCAATACAGCCATCTGGATCAGCGACATCGCGTCCAGATGAATGGACTGCCACATCGATGCCGACACCAACGTCCCCTGCGGGTCAACCGGCGGCAAATCCAGCGATTTCAGGGTGATCACATCCCCGCGGTCCGCGTCAAATCCAACGGCCGAGGCAACCAGCTCCTCTAATGCATCCAATTCGGTCTGCGGCAAAGGCGCGAAACTTTCGGCCCCACTGGCGTCAACCGTGCGCGTTCCATTGACCAGAACTGCAACAGTCAGACGTTTGATGGCACCCGGTGCTGTGTGAACCTCCAACTCGGTCTCGGAGACTTCGTAATTTATCCGTTCGCGCGTCTGCGTTGCGGTCGAATTCGATTCGTCACCGCCTGCCCCATCGCCATCGGGCAGGTTCGAGGCGACCGTCACATCCGCAGATTGGTTGCGGGCGCTGTCCGAACGCTCTTCGACATCTGTACTGATCGCGACGCGCCCTTTGGGATCAAAGCGCCGCTCGCGGATCGATTCGGTTTTGGTCACCGTGTCCACGCTGACCTCGACCACAGCGTTGCCGGCCCCAACACGCGCCTCGACCAGACGCAGAACACGCTCGCGCAGCTGGCGGGATTTGTCATCCGCCGTCTCAGCCGCAACCGCAGTGTCCTGCGCGCCAATCACGGCCCCGTTCGAATCGACAACCGTTACATTTTCCGGCGCCAGGCCACTGACAGCCGAGGCGACCAGAAACCGGATCGCCTTGGCCTGATCGCCGGTCACATCCGCGCCGGACGGCACCAGATATACCGAGGCCGTGGGCGCCACGCTGCGCTGAAACGGATTGGCCGATCCATTTGCGATATGCACCCTCGCCTGACTGACATGAGGGCTGCCGACGATCGTCCGGGCAAGCTCGCCTTCTTTCGCGCGCCAATAGGCGGCATCGAACATCTGAGATGTGGTGCCAAACCCGCTGAGGGAATCCAGCAGCTCGTACCCGCGATTGCCGTTCGCGGGCAGGCCTTCGCTGGCCAGCGTCATCCGCAGCTCATCCCGCTGCCCGCCGGGCACATAAATCGATCCGCCCCTGATTTCGTAGGGCACACCGCGCTGATCCAGTGAACGGACGATGTCACCAGCGGCACCGCTTTCCAGCCCCGCATACAGCAAGGTCATCGACGGCGCGGTCGCCAGCCGCGACATGCCAAGGATCCCGAGAAACACCAGCACAACCGCACCGGCAACGATGATTTGTTTTCGCCTGTCCAAACTTGCCCAGACAGTTCCGATCTGCTGCACGCTCACCTCCGACTCGCCGACATTCTGCCCGGCGCATCCCCTGTTTGGACGATTGCCCTTAACAATCGGTTAGTCCTTGAGGGGATATGACGGATTCACAGCAGATGGATGAGGACGTCATGGCCGACGCAACAGCAGAACAGGCGGAAACCCCTGAGAAAAAAGGGAAAAAGGGTTTGATGGTCGGGTTGATTCTGGCCGTGGCCGGGGCGGCAGGCGGCTATTTTCTGACGACATCAGGTCTGTTGCCGATTGGCGGCGGGGCTGAAAAATCGGCAACAGATGACCAAACGAAAGAGAGCAAGGCCAAACCCCTTGCGGATGTTGGATTCGTCGATTTGCCGCCGGTGATCATTTCTCTGATCGAAGGCCAGTCGCGCCATCTGAAATTTCACGCACAGCTCGAAGTTAACGCTCCGTACATCGCTGATGTGGAAAAAATACAACCGCGAATCATGGATGTGCTGAACGGCTATCTGCGGGCGGTCGAGGTGTCAGATCTGGAAGACCCGCTGGCATTGACGCGGATCCGGGGACATCTGCTGCGGCGGATCGGGATTGTTACGGGCGAAGGCCGGGTGCGCGACGTGCTGGTCATGGAATTTGTACTGAATTAGGAGGCGGGATTGGAGCTTATTGCGGATATTTTGCTGGTTGCGGGCGCTTTGGGCGCGGGTCTGTATTGCTTTGTCCTGTCGCGCAGGTTGCGGCGATTCACCGACCTTGAAAAAGGTGTGGGCGGCGCGGTGGCTGTGTTGTCGTCACAAGCGGATGAGCTGAAAAAGTCCCTCGACAACGCGCGCGCTGCCTCGGATCAGTCGGGCGATGTGTTGAAAGAGCTGACGCAACGCGCAGAAAGCGTGGCACAGCGGTTGGAATTGATGATGGCGTCCATGCATGACGTGATTCCAGCCGAAGAAGAAAAGGTTGAAAAAGCGGGTCCTAAGGCACCAAAGGTCGAGGCTTCAGAATCACCTGAGGCCGCGGATGAGACCACGCCTGAAGAGCAGCCGAACCAAGACTCCGAAGATATGGCGGAGGAGACCACGGCCAAGGCCCCGGAAGGCCTGATGTTCTTTCGGCACGGCCGCAAGATGAATGAGGCCACCTGATGGGCATCCGACGGGCGACCAAAAGACGAGACCGCCCTCGCGCCGGGGTGCTGACGGTGATCTCACTTCTGATGATCGGGTCTGCGGCCATCCGCGTCGGGTTAGAGGCGGGGCCTGCCCTTGCCAAATCTGCCGAGCCTGAACAGGCCAAAGCCACCCAAACCCCAACCGATACGCGCGATGTTCAGGTCGTTCTGACGGAACTGCTGCGCCGCGAAAAGCGGGTGAAACAGCGTGAAGATGTGGTGTTGGACAAGGAAAAGGCGCTCCAGATCGCAAGCGAGGCCATCGAAACCCGCTTGGCGGCGTTGCAGGAGGCTGAAGAGTCTCTGCGTGCGACCCTGGCGGTTGCGGACAAGGCGGCAGAGACCGACCTGACGCAGCTGACGGATGTCTACCAGAACATGAAACCCAAAGACGCAGCCGCCTTGTTCGAAACCATGGACCCGACATTTGCATCCGGATTTCTGTCCCGCATGCCGCCGGAAGTCGCCGCGAACATCCTGGCCGGTCTCAGCCCCGATGCGGCCTATACGGTCAGCGTCGTCATGGCGGGCCGTAACGCCACCGCACCGCAAGAGTAGACGGCCATGCAAACCAAACCTGTCCTGAACACATCTGGGGATCGCAAATGATTGGAATTGTTGGAATTGTCGTCATTTTCGTGATGGTGTTCGGCGGCTATCTGGCCGCCGGGGGCAAGATGACCATCATCCTGAAATCGCTCCCGTTCGAGATGATGATGATCGGCGGTGCGGCGGTTGGGGCCTTTCTGATCAGCAACGATATCGGCGGTGTCAAACACACGATCAAAGACATGGGAAAGGTCTTCAAGGGACCGAAATGGAAGCCCGAAGACTATCGCGATCTTTTGTGCCTGCTGTTCTCGCTGATCCGCATCGCGCGGGCCAATCCGGTCGAGGTTGAACAACATATCGAAGACCCCGAAAACTCCAGCCTGTTTTCCGCCTATCCCAAGATTCAGTCCGACAAAGAAGCCGTCGATCTGATCTGCGACACGATGCGTTCAGCCGCAATGAACTATGACGACCCACATCAGGTCGAGGAGGTGTTGGAAAAACGGATGGAGGCGAATTTCCATCACGCCATGCACTCGAGCCACGCGTTGCAAACCGTCGCGGACGGGCTTCCGGCACTTGGGATTGTTGCTGCCGTTCTGGGTGTGATCAAAACCATGGGCTCGATCGACCAGCCGCCCGAGGTGTTGGGCAAGCTGATCGGCGGGGCGTTGGTGGGGACATTTCTGGGTGTTTTTCTGGCCTACGGGCTGGTCGGCCCCTTCGCGGGTAAGCTCAAGACCGTTGTGGAAGAGGACAACCATTTCTATCAACTCATAAAAGAGGTGCTGGTCGCCAACCTGCACAACCATAACGCGGCCATGTGCATCGAAGTCGGCCGCCAAAACACCCCTACGCATAACCGCCCCGGTTTTTCCGAACTTGAAGAGGCGTTGAAAGAGCTCAAGCAGGCGGCGGCATGACCCGACTTTTAAAGCTGATTGCTGCCCTGATCGCGCTTGCGTCACCTGCATTCGCGCAAGAGGTGACGGTTCGGTCGGGTGAACACGCGGGCTTCACACGACTGGTGTTCAACGTGCCGCCCGACACGGGTTGGGTTTTGACCCATCGCAAGAACGGGGCGCGATTGTCGGTCGATCTGGAGGCTGCGACCTTCCAAACCAACGCGGTCTTTGGACGGTTGACCACAAATCGTCTGGCCGCAGTGTCGCAAAAGAAACCCGGGGACGGGCTGGATCTGGAATTCGGCTGCGACTGTGTTGCCTCGGCTTTCCTGTATCGGAAGTCGATGATTGTTCTGGACATCGCGCCGGGTACAGCGTTGCCTTCTTTGTTGGCCGATATCCCCCCGCCCCGGCCTGAACCACAGAAAAAACGCGCACGTCAAGACCCCGTGACATCGTTCGAATTGCCTTTACTGTCGATGAGCGGTCAAGCGTTCAAAGATCAGTTGTCGACCAGACTATTGCAGGGCGCGGACCGAGAGGTGCTGGACCTGAACCTGGCCGGAATCCGCCCAAGGCGGTCCTCCGATTTACCGGCTTTGCCCATGATCGACGGCTTGCAGTCGAATGTGCAGCTGTCGACCGTTCTGGACGACCTGAATGCCATTCTTGGTGCTGAATTCCCGCAAATCGATGCAAAACCGGCGTGTTTCACGACGGTCGAGCTTGGGTTTGAAACATGGTCGGATTCGCGACCGTTTCAGGAGCAGGTCGCGCAGCTGCGCGCTGGCTTGTTCAAAGAGTTTGATGATCTGGATGAAAACCGGGCAATGGCTTTGGCCAGGCTGTATGCGCTCCATGGTTTCGGTGCAGAGGCGGTTCAAATGCTAAAAATGCTGGCGGATCAAAACTCTGACGCGGACCGTGTCCAGGCAATCGCCCATATCGTGGACAATCGACCGATGCCGACAACATCTCCGTTTCAAGGGTTGCAACGCTGCGACAGCGACGCGGCCCTGTGGGCAGCGTTGGCCGAGCAGCAACTGGCACCAGACGCAAGGGTTGAGGCGATCGAGCAGAGTTTTGCGCGGCTGCCTGATCACCTGAGACGCAGTCTCGGGCCTCGGTTGTCTTCGATTTTGGTCAACGCGGAAGAATTGGAAGCCGCCCGGCGGATCTTGCGGTCGGTGGACCGGGTTGAGGATGCAACCACCCCGGCACTCTCGCACGCCAGGGCCAAAGTCGCCGAAGCCGAAGGCGATATGACGGCTGAGGAGGAACATCTGTCCCAGGTCATCACCGCACCGGACGCGCCGGATGAGGCCGCATTGGCTCTGGCCCGGCTGGTCGAGAAGCGATGGACCGACCGGGGGGCCGTTTCCCCGCGGGAACTGGAACTGGCGGCGGCTTATGCGACGGAACTCCGCCAGTCAGAGATGGGGCCGATGATGACCAGAACGCATGCGGTTGCTTTGGCACTGACCCAGGAATTCGACGCTGCGTTTGACCTGATCGATACGCTGCCGGACGGTTCTGACGCGCCTGCGGTTTTGGACCGGCATCTGCAATTACTGGCTGAGCGTGCAGATGACGTCACCTTTTTGCGGCAGGTTTTGACTTTGTCGGGTGATCAAACCAACAGTGTATCAACGCCGACGGCGATAGCTCTGTCTGAACGGTTGATGGGGCTTGGCTTTGGGTCCCGGGCTTTTGCATTTGCCAACCGGGACCAAGACCGCGCACGACGATCCGAACGGGCGCGGTTGCGGGCGCGGGCAGTGTTACAGAATAACCGCCCACATCAGGCGATGCTGGAGCTTGCGGATGACTCCTCGGACGAGGCCAGTGCTTTGAGGGCCCGCGCGCTGGAGGCCAGCCAAGAATTCGCAAAGGCCGCAGAAGTGTTGAGCGAACTGGGTGATCTACAAGCGGCCAACAGGTATTTCTGGCTCGCAGACCTGCTGGAAAAGACAGACGCGAATGCGGCAGGTAAATACGCAAAGCTGAGCGAAACCACGCAAGCCTTGAGAAACCCGCCCGAGAGGTTGGCGGATAAACCCCTTGCGGATGCGGCCAACCTGTTGAACGACAGCATCGAAGCGCGGCAGCGGATCAGCACGTTGTTAAACGCCGTTGAGTCCGAGTGATCCAGTGCCGATCCACGCATCCTTGATCTGAGGGTCGCAGCCTATCGCTTTTTGGGCCTGATCCGTTCGCGACAAGGAACTGGTTCGAACATCACGGGGTCAGTTTTCAGTGAACATACTGTGCCCCTAACAGGCCAACCTGTCTTATCCTCCGACCGGTGGCTGATACAGCAACTCAGCCAGATCCGCGTAGCGAGACTGTGGATTGGTCCAGCCCAGTATCGCCGTGCGGATTTGCTCGGCGCGGGTTGGGCCGATGACCGGAGCGGCAAATTGCGTGTACTTCTCGATCACCTCTTGCCGCGAGATTGGCGATTCCGGCCCGCCTCGGGCATGGGTGTCTCCGGAGTGCAGAACGCGCCCGTCGGTGGTTTCGATCTCGACATCCGCCCAGCGCCCTTCGGGAAAACGGGCAGAATGCCGATTACGTTCCGTGACCTTTATGCGCGACATGAACCGAGCGACGACCGGGTCAGACAGTCCGGTGCCCGAGATATGTTCGACGCCGATACGGCCATAAATCGCGTGAACAGCGGCCGCAAATGGCAGAGAGTATTGGGCTTGCGACGTTGTTTGCGGGACACCTGCAAACAGGCAGGCCGCCTGATGGAAACTGTTGATCTGCACCGATTTGATCTGATCATGGGTCAAATCGTGGTCGATCATGACAGCCCTAAGCGCGTCGATAGCAGCATGCGCCCACCGACAAATCGGATAGGGTTTCACATATTGATGCTCGACCTGCCAGAACCTGCCCAAATCGTCCCAATGCGGGGCCGCACTGTCCGCCTCAATCGTGATCGCGGGGGCCCCGGTAAATCCACGCTCGGCCAGAACAGCGGCTGAAACACCGACCATTGCCCCCCAGCCCGAGCCGTCATGCAGCATGGTTGGGTTTGCGATTTCGCGCATCATCTGGCTGCGGGGCCCGTGGTATTCCGCGATGCCCATGGCCTGCCGCAGTTGTTCGGGACTTTGCCCTCGCAGGCGCGCTGCCATGGCCGCAACGCCCAAAGCATTCCACGCGCCTGACGTGTGATAGTCAGTGACGCTGTCATGAAGCGATATCCCGGCCCGACCGGCAATTTCATAGCCTGTGATCACCGCTGCCAAAGCCTCGGGGCCTGACAGATCGGGGCGATGTTCGGCCAAAGCCGCCAGAGTGGGCAAAACGACCACGCCAATATGACCCTTGGTCGGGTTATAGCCATCGTGGCCGTCCAGATTATCGGTCTGGGTCGCGGCCGCATAGGCCGCGCCTGCCAGACTGACCGTGCGGCCATCGAACATCATGCGCGCGCTGAACGCTGGATCAGAGCTGGCATACAGCAGCGCCGCAGTGTCGCGCGCGATCACGCCCGCCTCCATCGGACCTGCGGCGATCAGGATACCCATTGTGTCCAGCATCATCAGCGCCGCAGCCTCTTGCGCGCTGTTCGGCATGTCGGCAGCCGCCCGCGCCAGCGCAAAATCGGCAATGCGGGCGAAGCTGTTGGTCACGCCGCGCCCTCCATCACCGGTTGTACATCGCGAAGTCGGTGGCCTGCCGGATCAAACGGGGGCTCTGACAGGATCTTCGCTTTGTGCGGTTTGCCGAGGATGAAAACCTCAACCGTATCGCCTGGCTTGGCCACTTTCGGATCCGCATAGCCGATGGCCAACGATTTCCCGACCGAATAACCATAAGCGCCCGAGGTCACACGGCCCACCGGCGTACCATCCGGGGCAAAGATCGGCTCGCCCCCGCTGGCATCGGCATCTGCAGCGTCAACCTCGAAGACCGACAGAACCTCGCGCGCTGCATTGTCCTTGATGGACAGATAGGCGTCTTTGTGCAGGAAGTCCTTGTCCAGCTTGATCAGGCCGGCAAGACCAACCTCTTGCGGCCAGTATTCCTGAGAATACTCGCGCCCCCAGGAACCATAGCCCTTTTCGATCCGCAGCGACCCCAGCGCGCGTCCGCCAACCGGGCCGCCGCCATAGTCCTTCGCGGCCTCTAACAGTGCTGAATAGAGCCTGATTTGGTCGGATTCGGCGCAGTGAAGCTCCCATCCCAGATCGCCGGTAAAGCTGACGCGGATCGCCAGACAGGTAACGCCTGCGACTTCGATGGTCTGCGAGCGCATGAAGCGGAACGCCTCGTTCGACAGGTCCGCGTTGGTCAGGCGTTGCAGGACATCGCGAGATTTCGGACCGGCCACGTTGAATCCGGCGATCCGGTCGGTCGCGACGTCCAGCGTGGTGCCTTCGGGCAGGTCGATCATGTTGAAGAAACGCTGATGATAGCGCTCGGCCATGCCCGAGCCGATCATCATGTATTCGTCGTCGGCAACCTTGGTAATCGTGAAATCCCCAGCCACGCCACCGCGCACTGAGATCAGAGGTGTCAGGCAAGATCGCCCTATCTCAGTCGGGATGCGGTTTGCGACCAGACGATCCAGCCAGTCATGGGCACCGGGGCCCTTGATCACATAGTTGGCAAAGTTCGAGATATCGATCACGCCGACCGCGTCCCGCAACATCTGAACCTCGCGCCCCACCGGCTCCCACCAATTCTGGCGGGTAAAGCCGTTGGTTTCGACCGTTCCAGGCTGATCGGCGAACCAAAGCGGGTGTTCCCAGCCGCAGTTCAGGCCAAAAACACACCCCATCGCCTTTTGCATCTCATAGGCCGGGCGCACGCGGGCGGGGCGACCAGCGCTGCGTTCCTCGTTTGGGAAGTGGATGGCGAAACGGTGCGAATACTGATCCTCGACCCGTGCTTTGGTGAACTTCTTATCGGCCCAATCGCCAAAGCGGGCCAGATCCCAGGCGAACATGTCGTATTGCGGCTCACCCTCGATCATCCACTGCGCCGCCAACAGGCCCAGCCCGCCGGATTGCGAGAAGCCCGGGATGATACCGGTGCAGCAGAAATAGTTTTGTAGCTCGGGCACCGGACCCCAGATCGCGTTTGAATCCGGCGACCAGATCATCGGGCCGTTGATGACGCGTTTGACGCCCGCGGTGGCGGCAACCGGAACACGTTCGGTGGCGCGGATCACGTTCTCCATGATCCGATCCAGATCGTCCGGGAACAGGTCATGGGCGAAATCCAGCGGCGTGCCGTTTTCGGCCCAGAACCGCATGTCTTTCTCGTAAGCCCCGATCAGCAGACCGTTGCCTTCCTGCCGGAAGTAGTACTCGCCATCCCGGTCGGCGATTGAGGGCAGACGGCGGCCCATATTGGCCACTTCGTCGATGGCTTCGGTCACGAAATACTGATGCTCGGTCGGTTGCAGCGGCAATTCGATCCCGGCCAGCGCCGCAACCTCACGCCCCCAGAGACCCCCGGCATTGACCACCCATTGCGCGTGGATGTCGCCCTTTCCGGTCCGCACAATCCAAGAGCCGTTTGGCTGCTGTTCCGTCCCTATTACAGGGCAAAACCGCTCAATCGTGGCTCCCATAGCCCGCGCACCGGCGGCATAAGCCATGGTTACACCGGACGGATCGACGTTGCCGCCATCGGGTTCGTACATGATGCAGCGGATATCATCGAACTGCGCCAGCGGGTGCAGTTCCTTGGCTTGCTCGCGGCTGATCTCATAGAAGTTCAGGCCGTAAAACCGGGCTTTGGCCTCTTGCAGGCGCAACTGATGCTCGCGGTCTTCGGTTTGAGCCAGATAAAGCGAGCCCGGCTGGAACACACCGCAGCCCTGACCGGTTTCCTTTTCCAGCTCTTTATACAGGTTCATCGTATAGTGCTGGATCCGCGTGACATTGTTGTTGTCATGCAGCCCGTGGATGTTGGCCGCCGCGTGCCAGGTCGAGCCTGACGTCAGCTCATCCCGTTCCAGCAGAACAACGTCAGTCCAGCCGAGCTTGGCCAGATGGTAAAGGATTGAACAACCGACAAGGCCCCCTCCGATTACGACGGCCTGTGCGTGGGTTTTCATGGGGTCTCTCCTGTAAAGCGGTCGCGGTCAGAGCGGCACGGTTACAGGTAAGTCAGCCACAGGTTGGAAAGGGCATGTGTTCTGTTCCCGACGCGAAATGTCGGGAACAGATTTTATTGGCATGAGCTTATCTCATGCGAAGCTCACTTAGTACGGCGCCTCAACGTCGTTCATGGACACGTAGACCGTCTTCATTTCGCTGAAATGGTTGATCGCCAGCTTTGAATTCTCGCGCCCGACACCTGACATTTTCGACCCACCAAAGGGCGCTTCGACCGGGGCCAGGTTATATGTATTAATGTAGCAGGTCCCCGCCTCGAACCCAGCGACGATGCGATGGGCGCGGGTCAGGTCATTGGTAAAGACACCGGCGGCCAGACCAAACTTAGTGTCATTGGCGCGGGCCAGAACCTCGGCCTCGGAGTCGAAATCCAAAACCGACATGACCGGGCCAAAGATCTCCTCGCGCGCGATGGTCATGTCGTCGGTGACGTCGGCAAAAACGGTGGGCTGCATGTAGAACCCGTCGCCCTCGATCCGCTTGCCGCCGTAGACCAGCCGTGCGCCTTCGGCCTTGCCCTTTTCGACATAGCCTAGCGCGATGTTCATTTGGTTCTCGCTGACCATCGGGCCGAAATTGACCTCTTCATCCAGCGGGTCGCCGATTTTGGCAGTGGCCAGACGTTCGGACAGGCGGGTCAGGAACGCCTCTTTGATGCCCTTTTGCACAAACACACGCGTGCCGTTGGAACAGACCTGCCCCGAGGAATAGAAGTTGCCCAGAATCGCGCCCGAGACAGCGTTTTCGATATCGGCGTCGTCGAACACGATCATCGGGGATTTGCCGCCCAACTCCATGGTCACGTGCTTCATCCCATCCGCTGCAGCGGCATAGACCTTACGGCCCGTTGGCACCGACCCGGTCAGAGAGACTTTAGCGACACGCGGATCGGTCACCAGCGAGGCACCCACATCGCCATAGCCCTGCACCACGTTGTAGACCCCCTTGGGCGCCCCTGCTTCGATCAGAATCTCGGCCACTTGCAGCGCCGACAGGGGCGTGGTTTCCGAAGGTTTGAAGATCATCGTATTGCCGCAAGCCAGCGCCGGGGCCCCTTTCCAGCAGGCGATCTGGGTCGGGTAGTTCCATGCTCCGATACCGACACAGACGCCCAGCGCCTCGCGGATGGTATAGACGAAATCGCCGCCGCCCAGCGGGATATGTTCGCCGGTCAGCGAGGCCGTCAGCCCCCCGAAATACTCCAGCGCATCGGCTCCGCTGGTTGCATCGGCCACCAGTGTTTCCTGCAGGGGCTTGCCGGTGTCATGCGTTTCCAGAATCGACAATTCGCGGTTCCGCTTGCGCATGATGTCAGCGGCGCGGCGCAGAATGCGGCCCCGCTCGGTTCCGGACATCGCGGCCCAAGACGCCTGAGCGGCTTTTGCGCTGGTCAGAGCCTGTTCAACGATCTCGGGCGTGGCCGAGTGCAGGCGTGCGATGACCTCTCCGGTCGCCGGGTAGATGACGTCAATCGGCGCGCCGTTGGTGTCTTCGACATAGGCACCGTTGATGAAATGACTGGCCTTGGGTTGAAACTTCATACCGGGTTCCTCTTGGTCTGATGCGCCAATGCACGGCGCGAGGGGCAGTTTACCCCGGCCTATCGGCTGTTGATTGACCAGTCAATAAAAACCAACCGACGGCAGGATGACGCCTGCGTGCCCGGGGCTCCCCTTGAATTTTTTGGTTAATGTTCTATTTATGTTCTACATAGTCAGAGGACGAACCGATGGCCCAACAGATGCGCAATTCTGCCCTTGGCGGCCCGAACAACGATTATCACCTGCTTCCGGTCACGGACCGGCAAATGCGCTATGCCCGCGCAATTGCGGAACAGTCGGCATTGGAAATCCCGGTCGAGGCTCAGCGCGACCGCAGGATGCTGTCAGACTGGATATCGGCGCACAAACCCCGTGCGACCTCGCAATTCGACAACTACCCGACCGGCAAACAGGTCGCCTTTGCCGAGCGTATTTCGCGCAGCAAGCGACGCCCGATCCCGTCTGAGTGCTTTCGTGACAAGCGAATGATGTCGCGTTGGATTGATCAGAACAAATAGGCTCTAATTCGGGTCATTTTGACCGTGATTGCGCGCGTAAAGCGCAACCGCAGCAGCAACGAACATTCCCAGCAGAATGTATCCGGTCACCGCTTCGGCCACGGCAAGACCACGGCACAACCCCGTCGGGGACATGTCACCGTATCCGACGGTGGTGAAGGTCACGTAGGAGAAATACAGAATATCCGCCGGACCCTGCGCGCCAATCACGCAGTTGTCGTTGTATCCAAACGCACCATACACAGCGGCGAACAAGAACGGCACGACCTGAATGAACGAAACGCCCATCAGGAACAGCAGCCGACGCGGCGATTTCACCTGTGTCATGTAGTACCAGGATTGCGAAACGATCCAGAGCAGCAGACCGACCGAGGCAATCGAGCCGATGGTATCCCCGGCTGTTGCTTCACTCAGGCGCGACAACCCGAACCAGGCCAGAAAGCTAGCCAGCACCAGCCCCAGCGCGGCCAGAAGGGTGGATTTCCATTCAGCAAGGGTTGTGGGTTCGCGGTGCATGGACACTCCGTCAGGCTGGTCTGCCTGCGATCATCCGGTCTAAGCCGCGGGCCTGCAAGCCGAATTTAATCGGAACCCAAGTGTTCAACACCACGTTTGCGCGCCAGCAGGATCTGCTTTTGCCGTTCGCGAAAGCGCGCCTTGTCGGCCTCAGACGTCTCATCGACACAGCGGTGACAGGTCACGCCGTGTTCGTATTCGGGTCGCTTCATATCTTCGGGCAGGATCGGGCGGCGGCAGCCATGGCACAGCTTATGAGGGCCTTCGACCAGCCCATGCCCCACCGAGACGCGATTGTCGAACACAAAGCATTCACCCTGCCAGGTGCTGTCCTGCTTTGGCATCTCTTCCAAATAGCGCAGGATGCCGCCTTTCAGGTGATAGACATCCTCGACCCCCTGCCCCAGCAGGTAGTTGGTCGATTTCTCGCAGCGGATACCGCCGGTGCAGAACATGGCAACGCGCTTGTTGTGGAAGCGGTCCTTGTTTTCTTCCCACCAGGCGGGAAATTCGCGGAAACTGGCGGTTTCAGGGTCTATTGCGCCCTCAAACGTGCCAATCGCCACCTCGTAATCGTTACGCGTGTCGATCACCACCACATCGTCGGACCGGATCAGGTCGTTCCAGTCCTCCGGCTCGACATAGTTGCCGACGCGCGCGCGCGGGTCGACATCGGGCTGGCCCATGGTCACGATCTCTTTCTTCAGGCGCACTTTCATCTTGCCGAATGGCGGATGGTCTGCAGTCGCCTCTTTCCACTCAAGGTCCGCGCAGCCGGGCAGCGCCTTGATATGCGCCAGCACCGCATCGATCCCGGCGCGCGGGCCTGCGATGGTGCCGTTGATCCCCTCTTGCGCCAGCAGCAAGGTGCCTTTGACCGACTGGGCGCGGCAAAGCTCCAGCAGCGGGTCGCGCAGGGCGGCATGATCCGAAAAGCGGGTGAAGTGATAGAGGGCAGCGATCGTATACATGCGCGCGATCTAAACCCGCGCGCGCAGAGTCGCAAGGGACCGGATTGACGCCCCCCGCACCACGCCGTACCGATAGATCAAAGGAGACCGCGATGACCCACGCCCTGATCGTAATCGACGTCCAGAACGATTTCTGCCCCGGTGGCGCGCTGGCCGTCGCAGGCGGGGATGAGGTCGTGGCCCCGATCAACGCCATGATGGGTGATTTCGACGCCGTGATCCTGACGCAGGACTGGCATCCGGCGGGTCATTCCAGCTTTGCCAGCTCACACACCGGCAAATCCCCGTTCGAGGTGATCGAAATGCCCTATGGCCCGCAGGTCCTGTGGCCCGATCACTGTGTTCAGGGCAGTCAGGGCGCCGCGTTTCACCCCGACCTGCGCACCGATGCGGACCTGATCATCCGCAAAGGGTTTCGCAGTGCCATCGACAGCTATTCAGCCTTTTTTGAAAACAATCAGACAACGCCGACGGGCCTGAAAGGGTATCTGGAAACGCGGGGCCTGTCGCGCGTGACTCTGGTTGGGTTGGCCACGGATTTCTGCGTGCATTACTCGGCCGTGGATGCGGCGCGACTGGGTCTGGATGTCACCGTCCGGCTGGATGCCTGCCGGGGCATCGATATGGACGGGTCGATGGCGGCAGCCGAACAGGCGATGCGTCAGGCCGGGGTCAAACTGGTTTAACTCCCGGCACCCGCCGCTTCGAGGAATTTGAACAGAACAAACAGGATCACGGCCAAACCAAGGGCGAAGCCGATCCGCCCCGGAATCGCGCGCCGTTTGGACCGGCTGACCGGGGTTGGCGTCGGGGGCTGAGCAATAGGCTCGGTTCGCACAACGCCCTGCACCGGGCGCGCCCGCTGGACGTGATCCAGAAACTGCATGAAATCGAACTCGCCGCTGTATTCGCCCTGAACGCCCTGACTTTTGATACTGGCGAACAATGCCGACAGGATGCGTTCACGCTCGGGCTGGTCCGCAGGTGGGTACACGTCAGGCGCAATTCCACTGTCATGCGCCGCCAGCCCGAAGCCCGCATCCTGAAACATCTTGCGGATCTTGGGCGACGCCCCGCGCAACGCATCAGACGTCTTAACGTCCCGAAACAGCGCAATCACCTGACCCCCGTCCGGACCAGAGGTCGGCGGCGCGTCAGGCGTTTGTTCGTCCAGTGCTTTCCTTACAATATCAAAGTCGTACCGAAGACTCATACACCACTAACAGCCTTATTCTTCCATCCCACACCCTCACTAATCGGTGATAAGACCAAACAATATGCCCGCTTTGTGACGTCAAGCGGGCATTGTCACCAGATCAGCGACTCTTGCCATTCCCCGTGCTGATTGATCTAACAACGGAAATCGCAGGAGTTCCCCATGGTCGATATCGCGACCCGTGTCTACAACCACAAATGGAAGATCGACCCGATTGTTCGGTCTTTGATCGACACAGATTTCTACAAACTGCTGATGTGCCAGTCAGTGTTTCGAAATAAGCCTCAAACAAATGTGGAATTTTCACTGATCAACCGGTCGAATCACGTGCCTTTGGCCAATTTGATCGACGAAGGAGAGTTGCGGGAACAACTGGATCACATCCGTTCGCTCAGCCTCAGCCGTGGGGAAAGTACCTGGCTGCGGGGCAATATGTTCTACGGCAAACGGCAGATGTTCCGGTCAGATTTCATGGAGTGGTTCGAGAACACACGCCTGCCGCCCTATCATCTTGAGCGGAAGGGTGATCAGTATGAGCTGACGTTTGAGGGCAAATGGCACGAGGTCATGTTGTGGGAAATCCCCGCTTTGGCCGTATTGATGGAACTGCGCTCGCGCGCCGTGCTGAACCAGATGCGCCGGTTTGAATTGCAGGTGCTCTACGCTCAGGCCATGACGCGGTTGTGGGAGAAGATCGCGCAGCTTGGCTCGATCGAAGGGCTGGGGATTGCGGATTTCGGGACAAGGCGGCGGCATTCCTTCCTGTGGCAGGATTGGTGCGTTCAGGCGATGATCGAAGGCCTGGGGTCATCCTTCACCGGCACTTCGAATTGCCTGATCGCCATGCGGCGCGAGGTTGAGGCCATTGGCACCAACGCCCACGAACTGCCCATGGTTTATTCCGCGCTGGCCGGCACGGATGAGGAATTGGCGCAGGCCCCCTACGATGTCCTCAGCGACTGGCATGATGAGCATGACGGCAATCTGAGGATTATCCTGCCCGACACCTACGGCACCAAAGGGTTTCTGGATCGCGCACCCGATTGGCTGGCCGGCTGGACCGGGATCCGGGTCGACAGCGGCGATCCCGCTGCCGGGGCCGAAGTGGCCATCGACTGGTGGAAATCCCGCGGTGAGGATCCGACGCAAAAGCGGATCATCTTTTCGGACGGATTGGACGTGGACAAGATCAAGGAATTGCACGGCCAGTTTGCGGACCGCGCCAATATCTCCTTCGGTTGGGGCACTCTGCTGACAAATGACTTTCGCGGTCTGGTACCGGGCGACGCGCTTGCGCCGTTTTCACTGGTGTGCAAGGCGATCTCGGCCAACGGGCGACCGACGGTCAAATTGTCGGACAACCCGGAAAAGGCGATGGGACCGGCGGATCAGATCGACCGTTACAAACGGGTGTTTGGGGTTGGCGCGCAGAAGGCAATCGAGGTGATCGTCTAGCCGTGATAGGCCGCAACGGTCTTGAGTTGCGAAAAGCCATAGAGCGCCTCGAACCCTTTTTCGCGACCGTGACCGGATTTACCGACCCCACCAAATGGCAATTCGACGCCGCCCCCGGCACCATAGTTGTTGATAAACACCTGACCCGAGCGCAGACGTTTTGCCAACCGCATCTGCCGCGCGCCATCGCGTGTCCAGATACTGGCGACAAGGCCGTAGTCGGTGCTGTTGGCAATGGTTAGAGCCTCATCTTCCGTGTCGAACGGGATCAGAACCTGAACCGGGCCGAATATCTCATCCTGCGCCAAAACGTGATCGGGGGGCACGTCCGCGAACAGGGTTGGTCGGACATAGGCCCCGGCCGCTGGCGCGTTGGCGGTGATCTGCCCCTGCGCGACGATGGTCAGATCCCCGCCTTTCGCCAGAAACCCCGAGACGATGGTCTTTTGCCGGTCCGAGATCAGCGGGCCGACCCGAAGGTCATCCATAGCGCGACCGACATTCAATTGATCATAGGCCTCGGCCATACGCGCCCTGACCTGATCATAGACGCCACGCTGCACCAGAATGCGGGACGAGGCCGAACAGGTCTGCCCGGCGTTCTGAATGCCTGCATTGACCAGAAACGGCAGGGCCGCGTCCAGATCGGCATCATCAAAGACCAGTTGCGGTGATTTCCCGCCCAGTTCCAGCGTCACGGGGATCACATTTCGCCCCGCCGCCTGCTGCACCAAAGCACCCGTCGCAACCGAGCCCGTGAACGAGATATGGTCAACGCCCGGATGCCCGGATAGCGCGGCCCCAGCCTCGGCCCCCAATCCGGGCACAACATTCAGCGCCCCGGCAGGCAGCCCGGCCTCGGTCGCCAGATGGGCAAAGGCCAGTGCGGTCAGGCAGGCCTCTTCCGCCGGTTTCAGGACACAGGCATTGCCCATGGCCAGCGCCGCCCCGACCGAGCGGCCTATGATTTGCATCGGATAGTTCCAGGGCACGATATGACCCGTCACGCCATGCGGTTCGCGCAGAGTGTAAACCGTGTAGCCGTCCAGATACGGGATCGTCTCGCCCATCACCTTATCCGCTGCACCGCCATAAAACTCGCAATAGCGCGCCAGGGCGACAGCATCCGCCCGCGCCTGAGTCAGCGGTTTACCAACATCCATCGCCTCCAAGGCAGCCAGATCCTCGACCCGTTCCTGAACCAACCGCCCCAGGCGGCTCAGGATGCGCCCCCGCTCGAACGCGGGCATTTGGCCCCAGTCGCCGTCCAATGCAGATCGGGCCGCCGTGACTGCCGCATCCATATCTGCGGCACCGCCCCGCGCGATGCGGCAAATCTCCGATCCATCGGACGGGTTGACCAAGGGCAGCGATTGTCCCCCGTCCGGCGACTGCCATATACCTCCGATCAGACAGAGGCTGGGATCAAACCAAATCGGGTCGGTCATCGAAAGCTCCTATTTCGGCTCTAATACGGGAAAACTCATGCGGCACCCTTCCCGATCTCAGGCAATTGCGGCGCGGCCGAGATCAGTTTTTGGGTGTAGGGATGGCGCGGGTGGGTGAAGACCTGCTCGGTCTCGCCCTGTTCAACGATCTTCCCGGCCTGCATGACCATCACCCTGTCCGTAATTGTGCGCACGACGCTCAGGTCGTGACTGATGAACAGGTAGGTCAAATCATAGGCCGAGCAAAGTTCGGCCAGCAGGTCCAGAATCTGCGCCCGGACCGAAACGTCCAAGGCCGAAACCGCCTCATCAAACAGGATCAGTTCTGGGCGGATGATCAGTGCACGGGCGATGGCAACCCGCTGCCGCTGCCCACCCGAGAATTCGTGGATGTACTTGTCGGCGTCCTCAGGACGCAGCCCCACGGCGGTCAGCATTTCGGCAATCCGATCCTGCCGCTCTGCCCCTTTGGGAGGGGTTTCGAGCAGGTGAAAAGGTTCCGTAATCAGCCGCGCAACGCGGTGGCGCGGGTTGAAACTGCCATAGGGGTCCTGAAACACCACCTGCATCTTGCGGCGCACCGCCGGGTTGGGTTTGTGGCCTGAAAAAACCGGCTGACCGTCCAGCCGGATGTCACCGGATTGAACCTCTTCCAACCCCAAAATAGCCCGTGTTAGGGTCGATTTCCCGCATCCGGACTCTCCGACCAGCCCCAGCCGCTCGCCCCGGTTGAGGGTGAAGCTGACGCCATCCACAGCGCGGGTATGGCCCGGCGCGTCGAACAGGCCTTTGCGGGGCAGGCGATAGTCGCGGATCACCTGCGTGACCTCCAGCAGCGGCTGCGGCTGCTGGGCGTCGGGCAGTGTCACCTGATGGTTCGACGCCTCGAACAGCATCCGCGTATACGGGTGCTGCATATTGCGCAGCAGATGATCCGTCGCACCGCTTTCGACCACCGCGCCATGGCGCATGACCACGATCTGATCCGCCATATCGGCGACAACGGCCAGATCATGGGTGATCATCAGCAGGCCCATACCGTATTCGGTCACCAACCCCTTGAGCAGCTCCAGAATTTGGGCCTGAGTGGTCACATCCAGCGCCGTTGTCGGCTCATCCGCGATCAGCAGTTTGGGACGCAGGGCTATGGCCATGGCGATCACCACACGCTGACGCTGCCCGCCCGACAACTCGTGCGGGTAGCGGGACAAGGGGAAGCGATCCGGCGGCAGGCCGACGCGCGTCAGCACTTCCTCCGCCCGCTCCCGCGCTTGCGCGGGGGGCATCGCTTTGTGGATCAGAATGGTCTCCATCACCTGATCACCAATGGTCTTGACCGGGTTCAGCGCGGTCATCGGTTCCTGAAACACCATCCCGATCGAGGCGCCGCGCAAGGCACACATCTCGGCCTCGGGCCGGTTCAGGATTTCCTGCCCGTCCAGTAGGATAGAACCGTCACCGTCCGCCCCGTTTGGCAACAACTGCATCACGGCCAGCGCCGTCATCGACTTGCCCGAGCCGCTTTCCCCAGTCACCGCCACAATCTGACCGGGCGCAATCATCAGGCCGACCTGTTTCAGAATCTCGACCCCGTGGATACCAAGGGACAGGTTTTCGATCCGTAACAAACTCATGCCCGCGCCACCCGGATTCTGGGGTCCAGCCAGTCCCGCAGCCCGTCCCCCAGCAGGTTCAGCCCCAGCACGGTGACGATGATCGCGAGGCCCGGAATCAGAGCCAAATGCGGGGCGAAACTGACCATTGTCTGCGCGTCGGCCAGCATCCGACCCCAGCTTGGCGTCGGTGGTTGAGCGCCCAGACCGACGTAACTCAGCCCAGCTTCGGCCAGAATGCCAAGGCTGAACTGAATCGTGCCCTGCACGATCAGCAGATTGGCGACGTTAGGCAGGATATGCTCCACCGATATCCGCGCCGCGCCCTTGCCCGAGACACGGGCGGCGAGGATGAACTCGCGCTCCCACAGCGACAGCGCGGCCCCTCGGGTGATGCGCGCGAAAACCGGGATGTTGAAGATGCCGATGGCGATGATCGCGTTGATGGCTCCGGCCCCGAAAACGGCCGTGATCAGGATTGCTATGACGAGCGAGGGGAAGGCAAAGACCAGATCATTGCTGCGCATAATGACCTCATCCAGCCACGACCCTTTGCGTGCCGCCGCTGTCAGACCCAGCGGCACGCCCAAGCCGATGCCAATCCCAACTGCGACCAGTGCCACCGCAATCGACGTCCGCGCGCCGACCATGATCATCGAGAACATGTCGCGCCCGAAATGATCGGTGCCGAACCAGTGCTGCGCGCTGGGCGGCTGCAATTTCTGCGGAATGTTCAGAGCCGCAAAATCATACGGCGTCCAGACAAAAGACACCAACGCCGCCAGCAGGACCAGCAAGGACAGCGCCGCGCCAAGGATCAGGTTGCGGCTCATGTCCGGCTCCTTAGCCTTGGGTCAACGGCGGCATAGGCCAGATCGACCAGAAAGTTCACGGTGATGACGGCGAAGACCAGCAGCATGACCACCGATTCCACCACGATCAGGTCACGGGCCGAGATTGCCTGGAACACCAGCCGCCCGAGGCCGGGCAGGTAGAAGACCTGTTCGATGATGATCGACCCGGCCAGCAGGAACGAGAACTGAAGGCCAATAATGGTCAGCACCGGGATCAGCGCATTTCGAACCCCATGACGCCACAGCGCCTGACGGCGGGACAGACCTTTGGCGCGGGCGGTGCGCATGAAATCCTCGCCCAGAATGTCCAGCAAGGACGACCGCATCACACGCGCCAGAATGGCCGCCTGCGGCAGGGCCAGGGCAATCGCGGGCAGGGTCAGGGAATGCATACCGGTCCAGAACCCTTTGTCCCAGCCTGCAAACCCGCCCGCATTGAACCAGCGCAGGTTGATGGCAAAGATCAGGACCAGCATCATCGCGAACCAGAAGTTCGGCACGGCGATGCCCAGTTGCGTGGCTCCCATCACCGTCAGATCGCCGGGTTTGCCCCGGCGCGCGGCAGCGTAGATGCCTGCCGGAAAGGCGATCAGGGTCGACAGGGTCAGCGCATACAAAGCCAGTGGCAAGGAGACCCAAAGCCGATCCGCAATCATCTGCGAGACCGGCGTGCGGTAGGTGTAAGAGGTGCCGAAATCCCCCACCAGCATTCCACCGACCCAGTTGAAATACCGCTGTACTTTGGACCCGTCCAAGCCCAACTCGGCCCGCAGCGCAGCCAACGTATCCTCTTGCGCGTTCACACCCAGCATGAACGAGGCCGGATCGCCCGGCGCGATCTCGATCACCGCAAAGATCACCACTGAGGCGACAGCAAGGCTGATCAACAAAGAGATCAGTCGTTTTAGAGCGTATCGGAGCATTTCCGGCCTGTATTAAGGTCATAAGTCTGGCAGGCCGATACGATGAGCCTGCCAGTCAGAAACACCGGTTTACTCGGACCAACTGATCGCCGTCAGATCAATCGCCGCAGTGGGCGCGTTCTGCCACAGCCCCTGCACGCCAGCCTTGGCCACGCCCAGCTTGGCCAGTTGGAACAGGTATCCGTTGACATAGTCGCTGGCGATCAGGCGTTGTGCTTCGCCCATCAACCGGGTGCGTTCGTCCGGGTCCGTTGTGGTGTTCAGCAGATCCATCAGCGCCTGAAAATCGGTGCTGTCATACTGGAAATAATAGTCAGGCCGCGCATAGATACCGATATCCATCGGCTCGGTATGGCTGACGATGGTCAGGCCGAAATCCTTGCCTTTGAACACCGATTCCAGCCATTGCGCCCATTCGACATTGATGATCTCGGCAGTGATCCCAACCTCGGCCAGTTGTGCTGCGATGATTTCGCCACCCCGGCGCGCGTATGAAGGCGGCGGCAGGTGCAAAGTGGTCTCGAACCCCTCCGCATATCCGGCCTCGGCCAGCAAGGATTTGGCCTTTTCCGGGTCATAGGCCGACTGGCCCGTCAGATCGACATAGGCCGGGTGATGTGGCGCGAAATGAGTGCCGATGGGCGTGCCATAGCCAAACATCGCCCCGTCGATGATCGCCTGACGGTCAATTGCATGGGCCAGCGCCTGCCGGACAAGAATATCGTCAAACGGGGCCTGCTTGTTGTTGGTGGACAGGATCGTTTCCCCCTCGGTCGAGCCGACAAGGACCTGAAAGCGCGGATCAGCCTCGAACTGAGGCAGATTCTCGGGCGCGGGGAAATTGTCGAACACATCCACATCCTCGGCCATCATGGCGGCAAAGGCAGCGGTCGGGTCCGAGATGAACTTGAAGGTAGCAGTCTCCAACGCGGGCTGATCGCCCCAATAATCGGGATTGCGGTTCAGTGTGATACTGTCGCCCTGCACCCATTCGCCAAAGGTAAAGGCTCCGGTGCCGACGGGGTTGGTCTTGATGTCCTCGATGCTTTCGGATGCGACGATCACCGCATCGCCCCAGGCCATGTTGAACAGGAAATTGCCGTTTGGCTCGGACAGGGTGACCTTGACGGTGAGCGGGTCCACGGCTTCGACGCTTTCGATCCCGGCAAATAGGGCTTTCTGCGCGTTGGCGCTGTCATCGGCATTGGCGCGGTCCAGACTGAACTTGACGTCTTCGGCATCCATCGTGCTGCCGTCATGGAAGGTCACACCCTCACGCAGCTTGAACGTATAGACCGTACCGTCATCCGAGATTTCCCAGCTTTCCGCCAGCCCCGGCACGACCGAGCCGTCACCCATGAACCGGGTCAGCCCTTCGAAGATATTGGTGTAAACCACCGAATCGATTGCCTGCGCAGCAGCACTGGTTGGATCCAGATGCGGCGGTTCCAACTGCATCGCAATCGTAATGTCGGACTTGGCCATCGCGCCCGTTGCCAGCAATCCGGCGCTCAGCGCAAGCACCGAGCCAAAGGTTCGAAACACCTGCTTTGTCATGAAAATCTCTCCCCGTTGAAGTCAACGTAACCGCGTTTGTGCGGGTTATTCCTGGGCCAGTGTTCCTTTAAACCTTGGGTCATTCAAGGAAATGTTCGCGCAACCGGGGTTTCTATGGCCCTGCCTGATCTGTTATGCCGCGCTGCAACATGAACCCCGCGAGGAGCGAGCATGAGCGCCACCGCCCGCAAGAAAGCCCCGAACGCCCAGGATATTCGCGCCCGAAAAGGCGGCGAGCCCCTGGTCAGCCTGACCGCCTATACCACGCCAATGGCCCGGCTGATGGACGCTCATTGCGACTTTGTTCTGGTCGGTGACAGCGTCGGCATGGTGCTGCACGGGTTGGAATCGACCCTTGGCGTGACGATGGAGATGATGATCCTGCACGGTCAGGCCGTCGCGCGCGGCTTGAACAGCGCGATGATGGTCATCGACATGCCCTTTGGCAGCTACGAGGAAAGCCCGGCGCAGGCGTTCCGCAACGCCGCCCGCCTGATGGCGGAAACCGGCGCGGGTGCGGTCAAGCTGGAAGGCGGCGTTGAAATGGCCGAAACCATCCGCTTTCTTGTCAAGCGCGGTATCCCGGTGATGGCGCATATCGGCCTGACGCCGCAGTCGATCAATACGCTGGGCGGCTACAAGGTGCAGGGCCGGGATGAGCAGGCACAGGCGGTTTTGGCCGATGCCCATGCGGTGACCAACGCGGGCGCATTTTCCGTCGTGTTAGAGAAGGTGCCGCAAGGTCTGGCCGATCAGATCACGGCCGAGGTCGCGATCCCGACCATCGGCATCGGTGCATCCGCCGGGTGTGACGGGCAGATTCTGGTGGTGGATGACATGGTGGGCTTTTTCACAGCGTTCAAACCGAAATTCGTCAAACGCTATGCCGAGCTTGGTCCACTGGCCGAGGCTGCAATCTCCGAATACGCCGCCGAGGTCCGCGCGCGCAGCTTTCCGGCAGCCGAGCATGTCTTTGCCGATCAGGCCCCCGCCAAAGGCCCCAAATCATGACCGCACCGATCCTGCGCCGTCTGGCCGACCTGCGTGCGCTGACCACCGAATGGCACCGCAAGGGCGAAACCATCGGCGTTGTGCCCACCATGGGTGCGCTGCATCAGGGCCACCTGTCACTGGCCGAGGCCGCGCGGGCGGGCACCGACCGGGTGATCGTCACCATCTTTGTGAACCCCAAACAGTTCAACAACCCCGAGGATCTGGCCAATTACCCGCGCACCGAACTTGAGGACGCGGAAAAGCTGGCCCCCTACGGCGTCGATGCAATCTATGTGCCCGAACCCGACGAGATCTATCCGCAAGGCTTTGCCACCAATGTCTCGGTCACCGACCTGACCGACGTGCTTGAGGGTGAATTCCGCCCCGGCCATTTTGACGGGGTGGCCACCGTGGTCGCCAAGCTGTTCCTGCAAACGCAGGCAGACCGGGCGTATTTCGGGGAAAAAGACTATCAGCAATTGCTGGTCGTACGCCGCATGGCGCGCGATCTGGACATCCCCGTCGAAGTGATCGGCTGCCCTACGGTGCGCGAGCCTTCGGGGCTGGCCATGTCCTCGCGTAACCTGCGCCTGTCGCCCGAGGCGCTTGGGGTGGCCGCACATCTGAACAGGGTGATGCAGGACATCGCTGACGCATTGAAAACCGGCGCAGAGTTTGATCCGCTGGTGAAACAGGCGCAGGCCGATCTGCTGGCCGCGGGGTTTTCGCAGGTCGAGTACCTCAAGCTGCATTGCGCCGAAACGCTTGAGCCTTTGCCCCATCCGGATCGCCCCGCCCGGCTGCTGGCTGCCGCCTGGCTGAACGGAATCCGCCTGATCGACAATATTCCCGTCTGAACGCTCTGGCCCGAGCGTCATTGTTTGCGCTAAAGTCCCGCAAAACAGTTTGGGAGAGGCGCGCAGGCATGACCTATATTCTGGCAATCGATCAGGGCACCACGTCCTCACGCGCGATATTGTTCGATGCGCAGATGAACCGTGTCGGAACGGCGCAGCGTGAATTTCCACAGCATTTCCCGCAGGAAGGCTGGGTTGAGCATGATGTCGAGGATATTTGGGACAGCGTCCTGACCGTCTGCCGCGAGGTGATGGAGACCAGCAAGGTCTCAGCCGACCAGATCGCCGGGATCGGCATCACCAACCAGCGCGAAACCACCGTGGTCTGGGACAAGACCACCGGCAAGGCGATCCACAACGCCATCGTCTGGCAAGACCGTCGCACCGCCGAGATCTGCGCCCGCTACAAACAGGCCGGGTGCGAAGATGACGTGACCGCCCAGACCGGGCTGCTGCTGGATCCCTATTTCTCGGGCACCAAGGTCAAATGGCTGCTGGACACCGTCGATGGCGCGCGCGACCGGGCCGAGGCCGGAGAGCTGCTGTTCGGCACCATCGACAGCTTTCTGATCTGGCGTCTGACCGAAGGGCGCAGCCACGTGACCGACGCCACAAACGCCGCCCGCACCCTTTTGTTCGACATCCACAAGGGCGCGTGGAGTGCAGAGATTTGCGAGCTTCTGGATGTGCCGTTGGCGATGCTGCCGCAAGTGCTGGATTGCGCGGCGGATTTCGGCAGCACGTCGCTGCTGGGCGGCAATATCCCAATCCTGGGCGTCGCGGGGGATCAGCAGGCCGCCACCATCGGGCAGGCCTGTTTCCAACCCGGCATGATGAAATCGACCTATGGAACGGGATGTTTCGCGCTGCTGAATACCGGCACGCAGCCTGTCGCCTCGAAGAACCGCCTGCTGACCACCATTGGCTATCAATTGGACGGGCAGAGGACCTATGCGCTGGAAGGGTCAATCTTCATCGCGGGGGCTGCGGTGCAGTGGTTGCGGGACGCGCTGAAAATCATAGATGCCGCCCCACAAAGCGGCGATCTGGCAGCGCAGGCCGATCCGACCCAGCATGTAGTGCTGGTACCTGCCTTCACCGGGCTGGGCGCGCCCTATTGGAAACCCGACTGCCGGGGCGCGATGTTCGGACTGACCCGCAACTCGGGCCGTGCCGAAATTGCCCGCGCCACACTGGACAGCATCGCCTTTCAAACTCGCGATCTGTGGCACGCCATGCAAGGCGACTGGGGCGCCGAGGCCGATGTGATCCTGCGCGTTGATGGCGGGATGAGCGCATCGGACTGGACCATGCAAGGGCTGTCAAACTGTCTGGGCGCGCCGGTGGATCGCCCGGTGATGCAGGAAACAACCGCTCTGGGCGCGGCGTGGCTGGCCGGGATGAGAGCAGGCGTTTACCCCGATCAAGCCGGATTTGCCGAGACATGGCAACTGGACAAACGCTTTGAACCGGAGATGGCGCAAGAAGCCCGCGACGCCGCCTATGCCCGCTGGCAACGCGCGGTACAGGCAGCGATGGCATTTTAATGGGATGAGCAAGGGTGGCGGTTGGTTTCTGCGGCTCTATCCTTGTGCTTCGGGCGATACCGGTGAAGCAAAACCTGAATGACGTTTACCCATAAAACCTGGAGGCCGAATTGACGCGTATTTTTGCAGCATTTTATATCGTGACCGCCCTGTTAGCAGGGCCGTCAGCGGCGCATGAACGGTTTGCTTTGGTGATTGGGAATGCCGGATACACAAATGTCCCGGCGCTCGACAACCCCGTGAACGACGCGCAATTGATGAGCGATGAACTGCGCGACGCCGGTTTCTCGGTCACAACGCTGACAGATGCGAACCGCGCAGAGATGATGCGCGAAGTCGAAACCTTTTCCAGCAAAGTACGCGCGGCGGGGTCCGAGGCGTTGGCCGTATTCTATTTCGCGGGACACGGGGTGCGCAGTGATGGTTTCAACTATCTTCTTCCGCTGGGTGTGAACATTCAGTCCGAGGCTGACATAGCGGGCGAAGCTGTCCCGGCAGAATGGGTTTTGGATCGCTTTCACTCGCCACAGGCTGTAAGCGTTATGATCCTTGACGCCTGCCGCGACAATCCGTTCAGCAGCCAATCGGATGTGGTTCTGGATGTGGGCGACGGGCTGGCGCGTATGACCGCACGCACGAACAACCTGATCGCCTATGCCACAGGCCCCGGTGACGTTGCACTTGATGGGACCGGAACCAACAGCCCTTATACAGCAGCGATTGCGCGCGGGATCAGGACCTCGGGCCTGTCGCTTGATCAGATGTTTGATCAGGTGCGCTCGGATGTTATCAGCGAAACGGATGGCGTCCAGTCCCCCTGGGCGCGGTCGTCGCTGAACCTTAGGATCGGTATGAGAGACCCGACGTCCAACTGATTTAGGCTTTCAGACCAAGGCTTTGCAGTGGTCGGGGTGTCACCCACCCTAGCTGTGATCTTTCATCAAACGCTGCTTTTGCCGTGACCAGTCGCGCTTGGCCTGCGTTTCTCGCTTGTCGTGCAGCTTTTTACCCTTGGCGATGCCGATCTTCAGCTTGGCCCGGCCCTTATGGTTAAAATACAGAACCAGCGGCACCAGCGTCATACCCTTGCGCTGGGTCGCATTCCACAGGTTGGACAACTCCTTGCGTGAGACCAGCAGTTTGCGGCGGCGGCGTTCTTCGTGTTTGAACACCTTGGCCTGCTCATACGGTGCAATGTAGCTGTTGATCAGCCACAGCTCTCCGTCATCGACCGAGGCGTAGCTTTCGGCAATGTTCGAACCACCGGCCCGCAGGGATTTGACCTCGGAGCCTTCCAGCACGATGCCGCACTCGATATCCTCTTCGATTGCGTAATCGAAGCGGGCGCGCCGGTTTTCGGCGATCACTTTGTAATTCGGGTCGGTCTTCTGCTTGGCCATGACGCGTTGATTTAGGCCGCTTGCAGCGGCCATGCAAGGCAAGGATATGCCCTGCGCCTCAGGATTTTGCGGAAATGATCAGGTCGGGGCCAAAAATCGTGTCGGCGTGGTTGTGCAGATAGATCTTCAGCCAGGGCGTGAACCGGTCCGGATGGCGCTGCACCTCGGCCAGCAGGTCGTGATAGTCGATCCAGCGGATCTCCATCACCTCGTCCGGGTTCGGCTCGATCTTCAGCGGGCCGCGCACATGGGCCAGAAAGACATCCACCACCTCATGTTCGACCATGTCGTTACCGACATCGGCGTGATATTCCAGCCGGTGGCGGTATTCCGGGTAAAGACCGGTGATCCCAAGCTCTTCCCGCAAGCGGCGCACGGCACACGTCGAGGCGTTTTCGCCCCAGTCGGGATGGGTGCAGCAGGTATTCGCCCACAGGCCAGGCGTGTGATATTTGCCCAGCGCGCGCCGCTGCAGCAAAATCTCGGTCCCGCGAATAACGAAAACCGACACCGCCTTGTGCCTGAGGCCTTTCTGATGTGCCTCCAGCTTGTCTACTGGGGTCAGTTCGCCATCAACCCAGGCCGGGATCATGATTCCCATCGGTCGTCTCCTGCTGCCGATCCGTAGGACGGGGGAAGTAAAAAGAAAAGCTAAGGCCGGATCGGCTTGGCGTCGCGGCCCCGTCGGAGTGTTGTTTCGCCACGTGAGGTCAAATTGGCAACGTTAAGGCCAGTTATCAAGCGCACGAAAGGCCGCAGGGGCTGCGGCCTTTCGTCATGTCACCCGTTATGAACGTGTGAATTTATTCGCCAGAGACGCTGACGATATAGGCAAAAACGTCCTCGGCCCCGGATTTCAGCTTGAAGGTCATTTTCGACTTGGCCGCGGTGTCATCCAGATAGTCTTTCAGGAACGCCTTGGGGTCCTGCGAATAGGCGACAAAGGTTTCCTCGTCCCAGACCAGCCCGTTTTCACCGGCGGCGACGATGCTGTCGCCATATTTGAACCCTTCATAGGTGCCAGCGGTCCGGCCTGCGACGCCGTAGAGGTTGGGTCCGGTCTTGCCGCCTTTCACGATCACTTCGCCGGCAGGGTCAGCGATCAGGTGGCAGGATTTACACTTGTTGAAGGCTTTCTTGCCGGCCTCGGCATCACCTTCTGCATACGCTGGCAGGGCCAGCAGGCCGACAATTGCGGTAGCGAGGATACGATTCATTGTCTTAGCTCCGATACGAAATTGGCTGCACCGAATGGACCGTCGGTACAAAAAAGAGTCAACCGGCAGATTGCCGCGTGACGACACTCTGCCACTGCGACATAGAGGCTGTCCTTAACTTAAGTCATGTAACACGGACCAACAGGGCAACAGATCGCCTTGTGCCGGGGTCGCCAGATAAACCGCGCGCGCAATGGCACGTGCAAGGCAGATCGAAGCCGCGTGGCCGATCATCCCAAGCTCGGCGTCAGAGGACAGTGTCCTTGCCCCGGTGCCGACCCCAAAGACCAGATCCCCGTCGCCCGGCGTATGCGCCGGCAGCACAGCGCGGGCGATGCCGTCATGGGCCGCCACGGCAACGCGCTGGCACTGAGGTTTCGACAAAGCGGCATCGGTGGCGACAATCGCGATCGTGGTGTTTGTTTTCTCGGGATCGCCGCGCATCGCCTGTGCCTTGCGACTGGGGGGCGGACGGCCCAGACCGGCATTGGGATCAGGGCCTAAACCGCCGTATTCATCCCCGATTTCAAACGGCGCCGCCCAGAAATGACGCTCACCCGGTGTGGTGACGCTGCCCAGCGGGTTGGCCGCAACCAGCGCGCCAACGGTGATACCGCTTTCCAGCACCAGCGAGGCGGAGCCCAGCCCGCCCTTGTGCATCGCCGCCAGAGCACCCGTGCCTGCGCCCGCCGTACCCAGCGCGAAGTCTTCGCTGGCGTTTTCGAACGCGCTGCGCCCCAATGCGCGATAGGGGTTTTCCTCCCACTCCTTGTCGCCGCCATTCAGCAGATCGAACAGGATCGCGCCCGGCACGATCGGAACCACAGTGTCCCCGACCGGAAACCCCCGGCCCTGCGCCCGCAGCGCATCGGAGACGCCCGAACACGCATCCAGCCCGAAGGCCGAACCACCGGACAGCGCAATCGCATCAACCCGTGTAACCGATTTGTCCGGCGCAAGCAGATCGGTTTCGCGCGTTCCCGGCGCGCCGCCCATCACATGGACCGAAGCTGTGAAGGCCGCATCCGCCGTCAGGACGGTTGTGCCGGATTTCAGCGTGCCATCCTGCGCGTTGCCGACCCGCAGGCCAGGGACATCGGTGATCAGGTTTCTGGGTCCAGGGGTCATTGATTTTGTCGAGGTTGGGGCCGGGAAGCGCGCAGGCGCGCTGCCTCCGGCGGGGATATTTTTAGCCAGATGAAGAGCGGATCAGATGCAACGGCCACCGTCGACCTCCAATGCGGTTCCGGTGATCATGCTGGCTTCGTCCGAGCACAAGAACAGGGCGGCGTTGGCCATGTCCTCGGGGGTCGAGAAGCGGCCGAGCGGGATTGTTGAGAGAAACTTGGCGCGAATCTCGGGCGTGTCTTCGCCCATGAAGGATTTCAATAGCGGGGTTTCACCCGCCACCGGGCAGATCGCGTTCACCCGCACACCAGAGGGGGCGAGTTCAACGGCCATGGTCTTGGTTGCGGTGATCATCCAGCCCTTGGAGGCGTTATACCAGTTCAGGTTAGGGCGCGGCGACAGGCCTGCTGTGGAGGCGACGTTGAGGATAGCCCCCGCGCCGCGGGCCTTCATCGCGGGGACAAAGGCGCGGGCGGTCAGGTAGACGGATTTCATGTTCACATTGAAGACGCGTTCAAAGTCATCCTCGCTGACATCTTCCAGCGGTGTGGGCAGATGCGTGACGCCCGCATTGTTGACCAGAATGTCGAGATGTTCGTATGTGGCATAGGCTGCATCGGCCATGGCCTGGACCGAGACACGGTCACCCACATCCACCTGCTGCGCCAAGGCGTTTGGTCCAAGTTGCGCGGCCATGTCCTGCGCTGCGTCGCCGTTTATATCGGCGATCATCACACGGGCCCCTTCGGCCAGAAACTTCTGTGCGATCCCTGCCCCGAACCCGGACGCCGCGCCGGTCACGATTGCGGTTTTTCCGTCCAGCCTCATGATGTTGCCCTCCTGCCTGTCAGGGGCAGAGTAGCAACGCATCGCAAAGATGCCAGATCATTCTTCCGACACTTTGCCACGCAGCGCCTTGACGTCACCACGCGCCTTTTTCGCTGCCAACCGCCGTTTGACCGACCCATAGGTCGGTTTCGTCGCGACCCGCCGTTTGGGTTTGACCAGCGCGCGGGCGATCAGTTCGGCCAGTCGGGCGCGGGCAAGTTCGCGGTTGCGGGCCTGAGATCGGGTTTCTTCGCATTGGATGATGATCGCGCCATCCTTGGTCCAGCGCCGCCCGGCCAGCCGTTTCAGCCTGTTCTTCACCGGGTCGGGCAGTGAAGGCGAGCGCGCGGCTTCGAACCGCAACTCGACGGCGGTGGACACCTTGTTGACGTTCTGCCCGCCGGGGCCAGAGGACCGCACGAAGCTTTCCGTCATTTCCCAGTCCTGCAGGGTGATCTCGTCGGTGATGCGCAACATGAGGCGGACCTTACAGGGACCGCACAGAAACAGAAAGGGCCGCCCCGGCGGGACGGCCCTTCGAAAGTTCAGGAGGTCGGGTCGGTTAGATCAATCGACCAGCCGGAGCGAGCGCTCCGCCAAGGGCTGCCCTAGCAGGCGATCCCCCCGGTTGTTCCGACACCTCTCTCCAATCTCTTTCTCGACACTGGATCACCTCCTTTTCTATCTGTTGCGGTTGAAAAGGATGGTGGCACAAGTTGTGCCATTCTCCAAACGTTTTTTACGCGGGCTGCGCAGTCAGGCGGGAAACAATCACCTTGAACGGAATCAGCGCGATCAGCGCCAGGGACAGTTTCACCAGCCAATCGGCAAAGGCCAGTGTGACCCACAGGGGGGCCATCGGGCCGGACAGCATGAAGGGCACAGGCTCCCACGCCCAGCTGATGGCTGCGTCTGCGCCAGCACCGAAGACCGTAACCGAGGCCGAGAAGGCGAGGGTAAAGAAGATCGCAGTGTCCAAAGCCGAGCCCACAAGGGTTGAGACTAGCGGCGCGCGCCACCAGCGACCGCCGCGCATCGCATTGAAGATGGTCACATCGGTCAGCTGTGCGATCAGGAAGGCGGTACCCGACGCGACTGCGATCCGCAGCGGTACGGCGGTATAGGTGAAGCCGTCCCCTTGCAGCACGATCTGGCTGCCGATCAGCGAGCAGATGATACCGGTGACAAACCCGGCAAACACGACCTTGCGGGCCGGGCCCACGCCATAGACGCGGTTCATGATGTCAGTGACCAGAAAGGCCAGCGGATAGGTGAAGGCACCCCAGGTCAACAGCCCGTCAAGGATCAGGAACTGGACCAGGATGTTCGAGGCCACGACAATGGCGGCCATGGCAAGAATGCCGGGAATAAAGCTGCGTTGCATATTTTGATGCCCGTTTTGACAAGGTAGCGGCGACTTGGCCAAGGGCTCATCCCAAGGCAAGCCGTGCGTTTAGACCTTTGCCTGCGGCCTGTCAATCGGGCAGCAGGTATTCCACCAACTCGGTCCGTTGCAGCGCCAGAAAGTTGTCATCCGAGATCATGGTGGCGCGCAATCGGCCCTGTTCATCGCGCCAGACCGACAGCCCTTCGAGGTTGTCATGCGCGCCTTTGCCTGTCTCAATCAGGGTTTCTTCGGCCTTTGGCGTGTCATCAGAGACATCCCACCGCCGCAGGCGCGACCGAAAGCCGGTTATGGAAGCGGTGCGTTCCAACACATAAAACCGCCCATCCGGGCCGAAATCGCCAGCCACAGGCCGGAAATCCCCGCGTTGCAGCAGGACAAAGGGCGTAGACCACGCGCGCCCATTCCAGCGATAGACAGGGATGTCCCCCTGCGCCGTGCGGCTTTTCTCGGTCAGGGTATAAAGGCGACCCTGATCGTCGATTGCCAGCCCTTCGAACGAGCCGTTGCGATCCAGACCGTCAAACGCCTTGGGCCGGGGCAAGACCTGGGCCCTTGTTCCCGGCGCCGGGTAATAGGCCACGCGATGCACGCCTTCGAACGAAATATAGAACCCGCCATCCGGCGCCATTGCGATGCCTTCGGAATCCCCCGCATAGCCCAGCATGATGCGGCCCGCGCTGGACAGAACAGGCCATTGGCCCAGAATTCGGATGTCGGTGATCTGATCCCTGTCACGGGCGATGCGGGCCGTGACCAGCGTTGCCCGGTCGCTGAGCACCGTGATGTGAGTGCCGTTTTCCGACATATGGATGGCCGAAAACCCGCCGAACCATTCGGCGTTATGCCTCCAGACATAGCTGCCAAGTTGCGTGGCGGTTTTGACCTCGACGGCCCCGACCGATCCCGCAATAGCCGCCGCTGCTATCAGTTGGACGACAAAACGGCGGCGCATTGCTGGGGTAAATCAGCCAGAACATACTCCCGGCGTTTCTTGGGGGCTGGGGCGTTCGGGTCGGGTGGCGGAGGGTTGAGGATGTTGTTCACCCATTCCTGCGCCTGAGCGCACCCGTCGCCCCGGGGCGGCGGATCCTGATTGACGCAACCACGCGATCCGCGCGGGCATTTCAGACGGACGTGGAAGTGATAGTGATGCCCCCACCACGGCCTGATCTTGCGCAGATAGGCGCGGTTGCCTGTCTCGTTGTTGCACATCTGAACCTTGGCACCGGGAAAGACAAAGATCCGCGCCACGCGTTTGTCTTTGGCAGCTTCACGCAGGATCGCGTGGTGCTGAGGGGTCCAGTTGCCGTTCACAAAGGCCCCGCCAGAGCGGCGTAGGGAGATGGAAGAAAGGTTCTCGCGCGCAGTGCGGCTAAGGCGCATATCACCGCCGGGCAGCATCCAGATATCGATGTCCAACCCAAGTTGATGCGAGCGATGGCCCGAGGTCATCGGCCCGCCCCTCGGCTGGCTGATATCCCCGATATAAAGGCCGTTCCACCCCGGTTGTTTGGCGGCAAAACGGCTGAGGTCCTGCACGTAGTCGATTGCCTCTGGATGGCCCCAGTTTCGGTTCCGCGACAGCCGCATCGCCTGCCATGTGGGCCCGGTTTCCGGCAACTGCACTGAACCGGCAGCGCAGCCGCGCGAATAACTGCCGAAAGCGGCCGGTTTTTGCTGTGAACTGGCCCTCTGCGCGCCAAATAACTGTTTGGCCAAAGGCTCGGCCGTTGCTGTACTTGCCAGGGTAAGCGCGGCCAAAACTATCAAAAAACGTCGTAAAATCATCTGCTCTGATCCCCTTCCGGTTTCACCCAGCGCATTAGGAACAGCCCCAGAATAAACAACAGGACGATGGGTGACACCCCCAGTCGCGCGCTGCCAGTCACGGTTGTGGCAATCCCGATCAGCAGCGGCGCGGCAAAGGCTGTGGCGCGACCCGACAGACCATAAAGCCCAAAGCTTTCAACCGGGGTGGCGGGATCCGTGTGGCGCACCATCATCGAGCGGCTGGCCGATTGCAGAATCCCCCCCATGCCGCCGATCAGAACGCCGCAGCCAAAGAACACCAGATCCGGCAGGTTGGACCCTTCGGGCAGGCTGATGCCATAAATCTGCGTCCGGTCCATCATCACCACGGTGGCGCAGACAAAGATCAGCACCCAGATCGCGGTCAAAATCACCGGTTTAGGGCCGTATTTCCGATCCATCTTGCCGCCGATCCAAGCAAAGATGGCCGAGGCCAGAACGCTGACGATCCCGAACACGCCGATCTTGATCAGGTCCCATTCCAGCACCAGCCGCGCGTAAACGCCGCCAAAGCTGTAAAGCCCGTTCAGCGCGTCGCGGTAGAACATGGACGAACCCAGATAAGCCGCCAGACTGCCCCGATGACGCAAGGCGGCGATCGACTTGCCTAAAAGGCGCAACGCCTCTCCGACGCTGCCCTTCTTTTCGGTTTGCGGATCATCGCGCACCCACAGGAAATAGGGCACCATGAACAGAACGAACCACCCGGCGGTGAACGGACCGACAAAACGCGTGCCCTCGCGCGCGGCGGCGCCCAGCCCGAACAATGGCTCCATTCCGATCAGGGTCTTGCCATTGGGCTGTTCCACAAACAGCGCCAGCATGATCGCGAGCGAGATCAGACCGCCGAAATAGCCGAACGCAAAGCCCGAGCCGGAAATCTCGCCCACCTCATCGTCATTCCCCAGATCGGGCAACTGCGAGTTGATGAAGATCAGCGCATATTCCGCCCCTACAAAGCCCAGACCAAAAGCCGACAGCATCAGCCACATATTCGAGCCATCGGGCAGCGTGTACCACAGCGCAGCCGAGCCCACCGCATACATCACCGAAAAGGCAAATATCCAGGGGATGCGCCGCCCCGACACATCCGCCATTGCGCCCAGCAAGGGCGCCCCGAACGCGATGATCAGACCGGTGATGGTCAGGCAGTTTGCCCAGACCGTCTGCGCCTGCGCGGCGGCGGCCTCGGCACCAAGCCCGGTATTGGCGTAATACCCGGCGGCGACCCCTGCGAAATAGGGGCCGAACACAAATGTCACCAGCAAGGTGTGATAGGGCTGACTGGCCCAGTCGAAAAACCACCATCCCCAGATGCGCTTGCGCTTGGAAATCTCTGCCATGACTGCCCCTGTTCTTCTTTGTCTTCATAAGACGGGGCTTTGTCCCAATTCGCAAGCTTTCAGTTGGGCCGGACTTGCTCTTTACGACAGGGGCGCTTAGGTCTCTGTTCGGTGAAAGAACGGAGTGCCCATGCTGTCGCTGATCCAAATCCTGCTGCTGATCCTGGACATTGTCTGGTTCATCATCCTTGCCCATGTGATCATGAGCTGGCTGATCAACTTTCAGGTGCTCAACCTGCATCAACAACTGGTCGCGCAAATCTGGTACGGCCTGAACCGTTTGTTAGAGCCGATATATGGCCCGATCCGCCGTGTTCTGCCCAATATGGGCGGGCTGGACCTGACACCTTTGGTGGTGCTGATCGGGGTCTATGCGCTGCGGATCATCCTGATCAACAATATGGGCTATTTTGTCTGAGGCCTTGTTCACCGAATCTTAGTATGTGATTGTCCTGTCTTAAGAGCAGATAAACCTTAAAACAGGGCACCCCCGCAGATGTTCGACTCCGCGCCTTTGCTGCGAGATGTCTTTGGATTCGACGCCTTCCGCCCCGGGCAGGAAGAAATTGTCGATGCCGTGACCGCTGGCGAAAACGTGTTGGCGATCATGCCCACGGGGGGCGGAAAATCCCTTTGTTTCCAACTGCCTGCCTTGCTGCGCGACGGGGTCACGGTGGTGATCTCTCCGCTGATCGCCCTGATGCGCGATCAGGTGCGTGGGCTGCAAGAGGCCGGGGTTGAGGCCGGAGCGCTGACCTCCGGCAATACACCCGAAGAAACCGATGCGGTGTGGGAGGCGCTGGAAGCCGGGCGGCTGAAGCTGCTTTACATGGCCCCCGAACGTCTGGCCGCTGGGTCAGCTTTGGGGATGCTGCGCCGGATCAATGTCAGCCTGATCGCGGTGGACGAGGCGCATTGCGTCAGCCAGTGGGGCCACGATTTCCGCCCTGATTACCTGCGGATCGGAGAGCTGCGGCGCGCGCTGGACGTGCCTTTGGCCGCGTTCACCGCCACGGCGGACGCGGAAACGCAGGATGAAATTGTCGAAAAACTGTTCAACGGCACCGCGCCGCGTAAATTTCTGCGCGGGTTCGACCGGCCCAATATCCATCTGACTTTTGCCGCGAAGGACGGGCCGCGCAAACAGATCTTGGACTTTGCCGAGGCACGCAAAGGTCAATCCGGCATCGTCTATTGCGGTACCCGCAACAAGACCGAAGTGTTGGCCCAAGCCCTGCGCGCCGAGGGCCACACCGCCTGCCACTATCACGGCGGGATGGAGGCCGAGGACCGCCGCATCGTCGAAACCCGTTTCGCGCGCGAGGATGGTCTGATCGTGGTCGCCACCGTTGCGTTCGGCATGGGCATCGACAAACCCGATATCCGCTGGGTTGCACACGCAGACCTGCCGAAGTCCATCGAGGCCTATTATCAAGAGATCGGCCGCGCGGGCCGTGATGGCGGGCCTGCCGAGACGCTGACCTTGTTCGGCCCCGACGACATTCGCCTGCGCCGCTCGCAGATTGACGAAGGGCTCGCACCACCAGAACGACGCATGGCCGACCACGCGCGGCTGAATGCCCTGCTGGGGCTGGCCGAGGCGCTGGTCTGCCGCCGTCAGACTCTGCTGGGCTATTTCGGCGAGCAGATTGAACCTTGCGACAAATGCGACCTCTGCGATACTCCGCCCGAGGTCTTCGACGGCACAACCCCTGTCCGCATGGCCCTGTCCGCGATCCTGCGGACCGAGGAATGGTTCGGCGCGGGCCATCTGATCGACATTCTGCTGGGCAATGAGACCGACAAGATCCGCGACCGCCGTCACGACGCCCTGCCCACCTATGGCATCGGCAAGGATTGGTCGCGGCCCCAATGGCAGGCGATTTTTCGGCAGATGATGGGCCACGATCTGGTCCGCCCCGACCCGGACCGCCACGGCGCGCTGCGCATGACCGAGGCCGCCAAACCGATCCTGAAAGGCGAGGCGCAGATCAACCTGCGCAAGGACACGATCCGCAAGGCCACCCGGCGGCCAGCGGTCAAGGCGATGGTGTCCGAGGAAGACGCGCCGCTGCTATCGGCGCTCAAGGCCAAGCGCCGCGCCTTGGCCGAATCCGCGCGGGTTCCGGCCTATGTCATCTTCCCCGATCGCACCCTGATCGAAATGGCCGAGACCCGCCCCGCAACGCTGGACGACATGGCCCGGATCGGCGGGGTCGGCGCGAAGAAACTGGAACGCTACGGCGATACGTTTCTGGAGGTGATTGCGGGCGAGGTTGAAGCCGTTCACCCCGCGCGCCGCAAACTGGCAGGCCGCGATCAGGGCGAGATTTATGACCGTTTGCTCGAGGTGCAGTCTCAGCTATCGCGTGGCCCCGACGGGATCGACAAACCGCTGACCTGTTCCGCCTCGCAATTGGCCAAGGTGGCACAACTGCGCCCCGACGACCCACGCGGGATCGAGATGGTGCTGGGTGACCGCCGTCACGAAAGGTTTGGCGCGGCCTTTCTGGACGTGCTGCGGGATGCGGGCTAAATACCCGGCATCAGGCAAGGAACGAGGGCGGATATGCTGGTAGTGATTTCCCCGGCCAAACGGCTGGACTGGGCAGAGCGGGATATTGAGGTCACAGCACCCGACTTTCAGGACGACGCGATCCGTCTGTCAAAAACCGCCCGCAATCTGACGCTGGGCGATCTGAAAAAGCTGATGGATCTGAGCGACGATCTGGCCCGCCTGAACCGCGACCGCTATCGCGCCTTTGCCGACGCGCCTGAGGCTGACACCACCCGCCCCGCCGCGCTGGCCTTTGCCGGGGATACCTATCAGGGGCTCGAGGCAGCCTCGCTGGACGCGGATGAGATGGCCTGGGCGCAGGATCATCTGCGCATTCTGTCGGGTCTTTACGGCGTGCTGCGCCCGCTGGACGCGATTCAGCCCTATCGGTTGGAGATGGGCAGCAAACTGAAAACCCGCCGCGGCAAGAACCTGTATGAATACTGGCGCGACCAGTTGAGCAAATCTCTGAACGCGCAGGCCGAAGAGATTGGTGGCGATGTTCTGGTGAACTGCGCAAGTCAGGAATATTTCGGTGCGGTCGACCTGAAGGCGCTGAAACTGCGGGTGATCACGCCCGTGTTCATGGAAGACAAAGGCGGCACACCCAAGATCGTCAGCTTCTTTGCCAAGAAAGCGCGCGGCGCGATGGCGCGCTATATCATTCAGCATCGGTTGACCGATCCCAAAGGGCTGCTCGATTTCGACAGCGGAGGTTACGAATACCGCCCGGAACTGTCTGAGGAAAACAAGCCGGTTTTCCTGCGCCCTTATCAGGCTTGAACCTTACGCATGAAACCGGCCTGTGGTCCTGGTTGTTGATGGCGGAGCGAGGGGCGCTGCCCCTCGCGCTCCCCGAGATATTTTTGGCCAGATGAAGGGGATCCGGTTGCGCGGTTTGAAGCGTGGCGTGTGTGGGGCGAGCGGCGCTAGCCTGTCGGTGCCGGGCTGTCCGAGACCGGTTGGGCTTCATCCGGGCGGTGATCCAGAATCATCTGGTGGATCAGCTTCTTGTGCAGCGGTTTGGTCAGGTAGTGATCAAGCCCGGCGGACAGGATGCCCTGATCGTCACCCGCCATGGCATGCGCGGTCAGGGCAACAATGGGGACATGGCCGCCCGTTTCAATCTCATGCCGCCGGATTTCGGCGGTCGCCTGCTTGCCGTCCATTTTAGGCATGGAAATGTCCATGAAAATCAGGTCAGGGGCGAATTCCTGATAGGTTTCAACCGCCTCTAGCCCATTGCCTGCAAACTGAAGATCGATGTTCAGGTCTTTCACCATCTTCTTCAGGATCAGTTGGTTGGTGCGATTGTCCTCGGCCGCAAGGACGCGCATCCGCCTTTGGCGTTCTGGTTTCTGCGCAGAGCCAGCTTCGGCCACTTCCGGGGGGTCGGGTTTCAACGCGGCGTTGCCCAGCGCCATGAGGCGGCTGTAAAGCTCGGATCGCGGGATTGGCTTTTGCAGAACGCCTTCGATCAGGTGCCGGGCGGGATCGGCGTAGATGACGCCCGGATTTGCCGACATGATCACCACCGGCAGCTCTGACCAGCCGCGATCTTTCACAGTTGTCGCAAGTTCCAGCCCGTCCATATCCGGCAGGTCGTGGTCACACAGGACCAGATCGACGGTTGCATCCAGCTTTGCCAAAGCCTCACCCCCCGAGGCGCACATCGTGACGTCTGCGCCAAGGCGGCCGAGTTGCTTGGCAAGGATGGCGCGGTTCACGGCCATATCTTCGACCACCATCACATGTTTCAGGCGACCATCCAGATCAGGCGGCGCGGGCTGAGGACCTTCGGCGGTGGGCAGCGACACCCGGAACCCAAAGCAAGAGCCCTGCCCCACCTCGCTTTCGACCCAGACTGTGCCGCCCATCATGGTGATCAGGCGCTTGGTGATCGCAAGACCCAGCCCGGTGCCTTCGAATTGGCGATTACGCTCATCCTCGACCTGATTGAACTCGCCAAAGATGTGACTGATCTTGTCCGGCGCGATCCCGATGCCGGTGTCTTCGATAGCGATATGGATGTCGCATTCCTGCGTGTCCGGATGCGGCACACCAGTGACCCGGATCAGGACGTGACCGTCACTGGTGAATTTGACGGCGTTGCCCACCAAGTTGGTCAGCACCTGCCGCACCCGACCCGGATCGCCCACAAACAGCGTCGGCAGGAACAGGTCGTAATCCACCAGCAGCGTCAGCCCCTTGTCCCGCACGCTGGGCTGCAACAGCATCGCCACTTCCAGAATGCAGCGTTCCAGATCGAACTGTTCGGGATGCAGGATCAGCTTGTCGGCTTCGATCTTCGAATAATCCAGCACGTCATTGATGATAACCAGCAGCGCCTCGCCCGAGTTACGGATGGTGTTGACGTAAAGGCGTTGTTCCTCGTCCATCGGGGTTTCGGACAGCAACTCGGTCATGCCGACGATGCCGTTCATCGGTGTGCGAATTTCGTGGCTCATATTCGCGAGGAAAGCCGACTTGGCGCGGTTGGCGGCCTCGGCCCGGTCGCGGGCGGCCTGCAATTCAGCCTCGTGCCGGACCGAGGCGGTAATGTTCAGCGCCAGGCTGACCACATCGCCGCCATTGCCGCGTTGATCGATCAGACGGATGTATTCGCCGTTCCACAATTGAATTACCTCGGACGGCGGATTTGCCAATGCCCATCGATCCTGCATCCGGGCGCGCCATGCGGCGGCTTTCTCATCGCCGATATCCACGATCCCCTCGGTCGTCAGCAGGTCGAGAATCCGGGTGTATGAGATACCCGGCGCGACCTCATCCAACCCCTCAAACACGCTCAGATAAGCGGTGTTGGCGCTGATCAGGCGGCTTTCACCGTCAAAAAATGCGAACCCGTCCTGAATCGTCTGGATCGAATGCCACAGGCGGCGTTCTGCAACCTCGACCTTGGCATGCGCCACTGTCAGATCGGATTTGACCTTTTCGTTTTCATCCCGGACCGTCTCAACCTCGGCCTGAGTCTCACCGATGCGCTTGGTCAGGGCCATGGCGTGGCGACCCAGCTTGCGATTGGCCGCGTAAAGCTCGGCCTGTTTCATTTCCAGCATCCGCTCGGCCGCGAGACGCGCGCGCCGTTCCTGTGCCAGTTTCTGTGCAAGGCTCATGATGTTCAATTCCGGTCTGATCCGCACCCAGCATCCGGCCAACCGATGAAAAAGTGTTTAAGCCGTTGCGTGACCCGCGGGCCGCATGCGAGATTGATGGGGAATAGGAGGTCCCGATGCACCGCTTTGTTTTTATTTCAATTGCTTACATCTTTTCTTTTCTGATCCTGCCCATGGCGTCAGTGGCACAGACAGCGGTGCCGGAATTCCGCTATATCACCACGCGGGATGCGGATTTTTATGGCTCGGATCTGGACGCGCTGTTCGACACGGATCTGCAATCCTGCATTCGGGCGTGCTCGGCCAATCAGCAATGCACAGCGTTCACCTACAACACCCGATCCGATGCCTGTTTTCCCAAAAGCGGCGTGAACCGGCAGGAGCCCTATCAGGGCGCAGTGTCGGCGCAGAAGGTGGCGACGCCGGAACAGACCCTAACACTGGCGAAAACGCGCGCGGAGGCAATGACCTTTATCCGTCAGAAAGACCTCAACGCGGCCGCACGGCAAGCGCGCGACCTTGGGTTTTTGCACAATGCCGGGGATCGTGATCTGCAGACTTTGCTGGAGGCGGCGCGGAACGCGGATACCGACAGGTTGGCAATGCTCTGGACCGGGGCGGCTGTGACCCTGAGCGACGCGCCAGAATTGTGGGCGGAATATGCAAGGCTGTTGCTGGGCCTGGACCCCAATGGCTATCGCGAAGGGCGTGAGTTGCGCGAACGTGCCCTGAACGCAGCCGTCAACGGGTATCTACGTTCGGATGCGCCGGGGACTCAGATCGCGGCTTTGATGATCCTGGCGGACGCGCTGGAAGCGGCGGATCGCGGGCGGGACATGGTGCCTGCCCTGCGTCTGGCGGAACAGGTTCAGCCGCGTGCGGATGTGCTGGCCGCGTTGGATGAGGCAATCGGGAAATATGGCTTCCGCGTCATCGACAGCACCGTTGAAAGCAACGCCGCCGCGCCGCGTATCTGTGTTGAGTTCTCGGAACCGCTGGTCAAGGCCGGGGTCGATTATGACCCCTATGTGCAGCGCAGCACCGAGGGGTTGGTGGTGCAGGTTGAAGGCAAAAACCTCTGCGTTGATGGCGTGGCGCACGGCCAACGCTATCGTCTGAGCTTGCGTGAGGGGCTTCCAGCCGCATCGGGCGAGGCTTTGAACCGCACGGTGGAATTGACGCATTACGTGCGGGATCGCGCGCCGTCGGTCCGCTTTCCCGGACGCAGCTATGTGCTGCCGAAATCGGCGGATGCCGCCCTGCCGGTCGAAACGGTAAATACCGCATCTCTGGACCTGACCCTGCGGCGTGTCAGTGACCGCAACCTGATCCGCGCGGTGCAGCAGGATTTCTTTGGCCGCCCGCTAAGCGATTGGCAGGAAGAGACGTTCTCGGAAGAGATCGCCGAGGATATCTGGACCGGCACAGCTGATATTTCGAACGAGTTGAACCAAACCATGACCGCCCGTCTGCCGATGGCCGAGGCGATTGCCGAGCAGCCCGCAGGCATCTACGCGCTGACGGCGCGTGTTCCGGGCGTCGATCCCTATGACGATCCGGGTGCGACGCAATGGTTTGTCCTGACCGATCTGGGGATCAGCACGGCTTTGGGCACTGACGGTCTGCATGTGACCGTGCGTGGGCTTCATGATGCCGCGCCTCGGGCGGGGATCGACGTCTCGCTGGTGTCCAACGCCAATGCCGTGATTGCCCAGGCGCAGACCGATGACAGTGGCTACGTGCGGTTTGAACCCGGTTTGACTCGCGGCACGGGCGCAAGCGCGCCTGCTTTGGTGATGGTATCCGACGGGGATACAGATTTCAGCTTTCTGTCTCTGACCGACCCGGCCTTTGACCTTTCGGATCGCGGGGTCGAAGGGCGCGCGCCTGCCGGGCCGGTGGATGTGTTCCTGACCACCGACCGGGGGGCCTATCGCGCGGGCGAGGTGATCCATGTCACCGCGTTGACGCGCGATAGCACAGCGCAGGCGATTGACGGCCTGCCGCTGACGGCCATTCTTTCGCGCCCGGATGGGGTGGAGTACCGCCGCGCAATCTCGGATGGTGGGGTCGCCGGGGGGCATGTCTTTGCTTTGCCCGTCGCGGCCGATGTGCCGCGCGGGGCGTGGAAGATCGAAATCAAGTCCGATCCCAAGGGCGCGGCGCTGGCCCGCCAAACCGTTCTGATCGAGGATTTCCTGCCCGAACGCATCGACTTTGACCTGACCCTGCCGGACGCCCCGCTGCGCCCCGGCGACACGCCGCCCTTGCAGATCGACACGCGTTATCTGTTCGGCGCGCCGGGGTCGGATCTGGGCATCGACGGTCAGGTCATCGCCCGCCCTGCGGACACCGTTCCCGGCTATGAAACCTATCGCTTTGGCCGGTACGACGCCGAAACCTCGACCAAAAGCACTTATTTCGGTGACGCCCGCACGGATGCCGCCGGGCAAGCCACAATTGCCGTGGAAATCCCTGTGTTAGAGACCGATGGCGCTCCGGTCGAAGCGGTTGTCATCGCCCGTCTGTCCGATGGATCAGGTCGTCCGGTGGAGCGTCGGCTGACAGCCCCAGTCAGATCTGCGCAAGCGATGATCGGTGTCCGGCCCTTGTTCGACGATGTGATCCCCGAGGGGACCGAGGCCGCCTTTCAGATCGTCGGCCTGTCGCCCGACCTGACCCCGGAACCCATGCGCCTGCGCTGGACGCTGAACAAGGTGGAAACCCGCTATCAGTGGTACCAGCTATACGGCGACTGGAATTGGGAGCCGACCACCCGCCGCACCCGCATTGCCACGGGTGAGGTCGAAACGACCACAGACCCGCTGACCCTGACGCAGCCCGTAGATTGGGGGCAGTATGAACTGGTCGTTCAACGCCTTGATGGCGCTTACGCCGAGACGGCGGTTGAGTTCTCGGCAGGTTGGTATCAGGCGGCAGATGCATCCACCTCGCCCGACCGGTTGGAGATGTCGCTGGACCGCGACAGCTATCGCCCCGGCGACACCGCGCAATTGCGGATCGTCCCACGTATGGCCGGTATGGCACAGATCGAAGTGCTATCGAACCGCCTGATCCACCGCCAGATGGTCGAGGTGCCCGAAGGCGAATCCGTGATCCCCATCGAAATCACCGAAGACTGGGGCGCGGGCGCCTATGTCACCGCCACGGTGATCCGCCCGATGGACGTCGCCGCAGGTCAGAACCCGGCGCGGGCCATGGGTGTGGCCCATGCGACGGTCGAACCGGTGGGGCGCATGCTGGATGTGGCCATCGACGTGCCCCAGGTGACCGCGCCGCGGCAAACACAAAAAGCCCGTATCAGGGTCGAAAATGCGCGCGAAGGCGACCCGGTCTGGCTGACCTTGGCGGCTGTGGATGTGGGCATCCTCAACCTGACCGGATTCGAAACCCCGGACCCGCAGGGATATTTCTTTGGCCAGCGTCGTCTGGGCGTGGACCTGCGCGATGTCTATGGGCGTCTGATCGATGGCATGAACGGTGCGATGGGAACGATCCGCTCGGGCGGTGACAACGCTGGCACACGCCGACAATCTCCGCCACCAACGCAGGACCTGATGGCCGTTTTCAGCGGACCGGTTCAGGTCGATGCAAATGGCGAGGTCGAGATTGACATCCCCCTGCCCGCCTTCAACGGAACCGTGCGCCTGATGGCTGTGGCGTGGTCAAACGCTGCCGTCGGTCAGGCCGAGGCCGAAATGATCGTCCGCGACCCGGTGGTCGTCACCGCCAGCCTGCCACGCTTTCTAGCCCCCGGCGATCAAAGCCGAATGCTGTTGGAAATCGTCCATGCCGACGGGCCAAGCGGGGAAATGGCACTGGGGCTGACATCCTCATCCACGCTGCAACTGGGCTCAGCGCCCAGCAGTTTCGTGCTGGAAGACGGCGGCAAAACCACGTTCGAGATCCCGGTCAGCGCTCTTGCGGTTGGCGATCCTGAAATCAGCGTTGCGATCACCACTCCGGATGGCCGCGATCTATCGCAGACCCTGAGATTGCCTATCCGTGCAAATGACCCTGCTGTGGCTCAAACACGGCGGTTTTCGCTGGGCGAAGGCGATAGTTTCCTGCTTACACAGGATGTGTTTGACGGGTTCCAGCCCGGTTCGGCCAAGGCCATCCTGTCCGCCGGAGCGCTGGCGAAATTCGACACGCCCGGCTTGCTGGACCAACTGAACCGCTACCCCTATGGCTGCACCGAACAGATCACCAGCAAGGCGCTGCCCCTGCTCTATCTGTCATCGGTCGCGCAAGCCTCGGGGCTGGGGGATGGCCCGGCGGTGGATCAGCGCATCACCGACTCGATCCGCAGCATCCTGACCCGGCAGGCCCCGAACGGCGCCTTTGGCCTGTGGCGCGCGGGCAGCGGGGATTTCTGGCTGGACGCATATGTCACCGACTTCCTGTCGCGCGCCCGTGCGCAGGGGCACCCGGTGTCCGACCGCGCCTTTGCCCAAGCCATGGACAACCTGCGCAACCGCATCAACTATGCGCCCGACTTCGACAAGGGGGGTCAGGACATTGCCTATGCCCTGATGGTGCTGGCGCGCGAAGGGGCGGCCTCGATGGGCGATCTGCGATACTACGCAGACGCCAAGGGCGACGCGTTCGACACTCCGCTGGCTGCGGCTCAATTGGGGGCGGCGCTGGCCTCTTATGGGGATCAGACCCGCGCTGACGCCATGTTCGCCCGTGCCGCCCAAATGCTGCAACGCCGCCCCGCGCAAGAGAAATACCTGTGGCGTGCAGATTACGGCACCGATCTGCGCGACGCCGCCGGTCTGCTGACACTGGCCGTGGGTGCGGGCAGTCAGGCCGTGGACCGCGACGCCCTGATCCAGCGCGTCAGCGCCGGTCGCGGGTATCTGTCGACGCAAGAGGCCTCGTGGTCCCTGCTGGCAGCTCACGCGCTGGTGTCGGACCCGTCCGGGTCGGGGCTGATGGTGAACGGCGCACCGGTCTCTGGGCCCTTCGTTCAGGTGCTGGAAAGCGGATTGACGGATGAGTTAAACATCACCACCACAGACGCAAACCCAACCGACATCACGCTGACCGTCACCGGCATCCCGACCACACCGCCCGAGGCAGGCGGCACCGGCTATGCAATCGAGCGCAGCTATTACTCGATGGATGGTGAGCCGCTGGACCCGACCAACTTCGCCACCGGCGACCGGTTTGTCACGGTCCTGACGGTCACACCCTTTGAGCGCGGGGGCGCGCGGCTGATGGTGGATGATCCTCTGGCAGCGGGGATCGAGATCGACAATCCGAACCTGCTGCGCTCGGGCGATGTGCGCGCGCTGGACTGGCTGGACCTGTCCGAGGCGACGCATACCGAGTTCCGCTCGGACCGGTTTCTGGCCGCGGTTGATCTGTCCGGCGGTGAGACCGTGACGCTGGCCTATGTGGCCCGCGCGGTCACGCCGGGCACGTTCCACCACCCGGCGGCCTCGGTCGAGGATATGTACCGCCCGCAAAACCGCGCCCGGACCGGAACCGGGCAGATCGAGGTTCGGTGATCGGTCGCCCGACATATCAACTGGCAGAGCGTCGGGATGCCTAGAAGCTCCGCGATATTGATGGCGCTGGCCGGTGTGCTCTATCTGACCGCCTTTGCGCGGGACCGGGCGGCGGAGTGGGTGGATGCAACCGTCCTGCCCCCGGTTCTGGCGGAAACCTCGGTCGAGATGCGGGACCGGAACGGCACGTTGTTGCGCACCTTCCCGGTCGAAGACGGGATCTGGCGACTGCGCCCCGGCGCGGTCGATCCCGCCTTTACCGACATGCTGATCCGCTACGAGGATAAACGGTTCTGGTCCCATTCCGGCGTTGATCCAATGGCGATGATCCGAGCGGCCGGGCAGGCGCTGTGGAACGGGCGCACCGTTTCGGGCGGATCGACCCTGACCATGCAGGTCGCGCGGCTGATCGAGGACGGCCCCACCGGGCGCTGGAGCGGCAAGATCCGCCAAGTTAGGGTCGCTTTGGCGCTGGAACGACGCCTGAGCAAACATCAGATTCTGGGCCTGTATCTGACCCATGCACCCTATGGCGGCAATCTGGAAGGCATCCGGGCGGGCACCCGCGCCTGGTTCGGCAAAGACCCGGTTCGCCTGACGCCTGCACAGGCTGCGTTGCTGGTCGCCCTGCCCCAATCCCCCGAAACGCGGCGACCCGACCGCGCCGCCGAGGTCGCCCGGATTTCGCGCGACCGGGTTCTGCGACGGATGCAGCGGCATGGGGTGCTGTCTGACGCCCAGATGCTCAGCGCGCTGACCGAAACGGTTCCCACGCAGATGAAGGCCTTCCCGCGCCTCGCACCTCATCTGACCGACCGGGCCCAGCGCGCAAACCCCGAGACCGAGGCGCTGGATTTGACATTGGACGCCGGGTTGCAGGCCCGGCTGGAATCGCTGGTGGCTCAGGCCGCCGATCAGGCGGGGCCGCGCATCTCCGGTGCCCTGATCGTGGCGGATCACCGTAGTGGTGAGATTCTAGCTTCGGTCGGATCGGCGGGCTATCAGGACGACCGGCAGGGCTTTGTCGACATGACCCGCGCATTGCGGTCGCCGGGGTCTACGCTGAAGCCCATGATCTATGGGCTGGCCTTCGATCAGGGGCTGGCCCATCCCGAAACCCTGATCAGCGACAGCCCGGTGATGTTCGGGCGCTATGCGCCGCGCAATTTCGATGGTGTCTTTCGGGGGGACATCCGGGTGCGTGACGCGCTGCAATTGTCACTGAACATCCCGGTGGTGCGCCTGACCGACGCGCTTGGTCCCGCGCGGGTGATGGCCGCGCTGCAACAGGCCGGAAGTGATCCGCAACTTGGCGGCGGGACACCGGGCCTTGCCATCTCGCTGGGTGGTGTGGGGCTTAGCCTGCACGATCTGGTGCAACTCTACGCCACGCTTGCGGCAGGCGGGCAAGGGCCGGTTCTGCATCATGACGCACTGGCCGAGCGGACCGAAACCGCCCGCGCCCTGTCGGACGTCGCCGCGTGGCAGGTGAGCGACGTACTGGCTGGACTCGCCCCGCCACCGGGGACCGCCGCGCAGGGGTTGGCCTACAAGACCGGCACATCCTACGGGCATCGGGATGCCTGGGCCATTGGCTTTGACGGCCAGCATGTGATCGGTGTCTGGCTGGGCCGTGCCGACGGAACGCCGGTGCCCGGCGCGTTTGGCGGCGAACTGGCTGCGCCCCTGCTGTTCGAGGCGTTTGGGCATCTGAAACCCATCCCCGTTCCGCTGCGCCCGCCTCCCCCATCCACCCTGATTGTCGGAGCCGCCGAATTGCCGCAACCCCTGCAACGGTTTCAGCCGCGCGGGGCTGCGTTTGAAGATGACCCAAGCGCCCCTGACGTGATCTTCCCGCCAAACAATGCCGTGTTAGAGACCGACGGAGCCCCTTTGACCGTCAAGCTGCGCGGCGGGGTCGGGCCGTTTTCCCTGCTGGCCGACGGGGTTCCGGTTTTGACCGGACAGCGGCACCGTGAGTTCGAAATACCCAACCCGGGGCCGGGGTTTTCCGCGCTGGTGGTGGTTGACGCCCATGGCGCGTCTGACCGGGTCTCGGTCCGGATCGACTGAAAGGAGATTGATATGCGGTTTTGGCTTGCACTGGCTGTTGTGATGACGGCCTCTTCGGCGTCTGCCGAATGTGCCTCGGACGAGCAGATCGAGGTCTTTGTGCGCGACTACCTCTCCAATACCCCAACAACCGCCCTGTCGCCGGATGGAACGATGGAGGATGCGCTGTGTACCCAGGCCAAGCTGGCCGAGGCCATGGAACCGCATCTGGGCCCGGTCATCGGCTACAAGGCGGGCCTGACCAGCGCACCGGCGCAAGAACGGTTCGGGGCATCCGAACCGGTTCAGGGCCTTTTGTACCGGGACATGATGCTGGACGATGGGGCCACGGTTCCGGTGAATTGGGGGGCCCGGCCCGTATTCGAGGCCGACCTGATCCTTGTCGTCGGCGACCCCGCAATCAATCAGGCCACAACCCCCGAGGAGGTCATCCGCAACGTCTCGGCCATTCGTCCGTTCATCGAACTGCCCGATCTGACACTGGCCGAGGGGCAACCCATCACGCCTGTGACCCTTACGGCCATCGGTGTGGGGCCGAAACTGGGCGTGTTAGGCTCGGAAATCGCCGTAACGGACCCATTGGCCATGACAACGGCGCTGGGTGACATGACGGTCACGCTCAGCGCAGCAGATGGCGAAATACTGGCGCAAGCGCCGGGGCGGGCAGTTCTGGGGCATCCGGCCAATGCCGTGATTTGGCTGACCTCCAAAGGCATCACCTTTAAGCCCGGCGACATGGTTTCAGTCGGTTCTTTTGGTCCGCTGTTTCCGCCGGCCAAAGGCAAAGGCGGCGCGTCCGTCAGCTATGAGGGTCTGCCGGGGAACCCATCGGTCAGCGTTATTTTCAGCGAAGACTAACGACGGCCTTCGCGCAGCCAACCACCCAGCAGGAACCCACCCGCCAGCAACAGAACCAGCCAAGGCGGCAGCAACCCGGCCTGCGTGACATCGCGAGTCTCATAAGCCTCGCGCGGGGTCAGCCCGATCCAGCCGCGTCCCGCCGCAGGACGCCCGGCCCGGACATTGCGGATCGAGGGCAAGCCATCTTCCAGCCGGATCACCCCGCCACGCATCTGCGCGATTACAGGATCAAGCACATCGCCGGTGGCGATGGTGCGTTCAAATTCCTTGGGTGCAGCGGGGCCAAGGCCGATCACCGCCATCAACTCGCCTTCCTGCAAGCGGTAGAGGCCGATCTCAGGCCCGAAATACTGCGCTTCGAACCGGCCCGGAGTGACCTCGTCCAGCGTGATCTCAAGCGTCTCGCCATTGGGGCGGGTGATTGTGACCGGCCCGACCTCATCCTCAAGCGTCTGGCGGATGATGCGCATGGATTGACCATTGGCCTCGGCCCATAGCGCTTCTTCCTCAAGCTCGGGCTCTTTCATCATCCAATGGGCCAGTCGGCGCAGCAGTTCTAGCTGCGGGCCGCCACCCTCGTAACCCCGGCTCCACAGCCAGGCATGGTCCGAGGCCAGCATCGCAACGCGCCCCTCACCCACGCGGTCCAGTACCAGCAGCGGGCGTTCGTCCAGACCGGTCATCAGAACCTGACCCGAGCGCTGGTTCACATCGATCTGACGCAACCAAGCGCCCCAATCCTCGGAATCGCCCAGATTGGTGGTCACCGGATGCCGATGTCCCAGATCGCTGACCATGGGCACATAGCGTTCCTCGATCACCCGCGCCGTGGGTTGCGCAGGCAGGATGGGCGCAAGCGGTGAGCGGAAGATACTGTCTGCACTGGCGAAATCGGGACCCGCCGCGATCAGCACAGCACCGCCGCCGTTGATGTAATCGGTCACGTTATCCAGATAGATCGCGGGCAGGATACCGCGACGTTTGTACCGATCAAAAATGATCAGGTCGAAATCGTTGATCTTTTCCAGAAACAGCTCGCGCGTCGGGAAGGCGATCAGTGACAGCTCATCGACCGGGACGCCATCCTGCTTTTCCGGCGGGCGCAGAATGGTGAAATGCACCAGATCAACGGAACTGTCTGATTTCAAAAGGTTCCGCCAGGTGCGGCCCCCCGGATGCGGCTCGCCCGAAACCAGCAGAACGCGCAGCCGGTCGCGCACGCCGTTCATCTGGATCAGCGCAGTGTTGTTGCGGTCGGTCAATTCGCCTTCGGCCTGCGGGACCGAGAACTGGATCACGTTGCGCCCACCATGGGGCAGCGTGATCGGCAGTTCTACATCCACACCGATCGGAATGCGAAACTCTTCCGCCTCGCCACCGTCGACCGAGATCTGAAGCGGCGCGCTGGACGCCCCGCCCGGCGCGGCACCGCTGTCTTCGACGCGCAGGGTCAGGGTCACAGGCTCGCCGATAATGGCAAAGGCGGGCGCGTTGCGGACGATCAGCCTGCGGTCCCAATCACTTTCGCGCCCGGTTTGAAGCAGATGCAGGGGCGCAGGCAGGTCCGGGGCCTGATCGACATCGTGCACGATCCCGTCCGAGACGACCAGAACGCCCGCAATCCGTGCGCGCGGTTCCTCGGCCAAAGCGGCGTTGACGGCGGCCATGACCTGCGTGCCCTCATCACCGTCCCCGTCGCGAACGCGAATGCGGCGCAGTTCGGTGTTGTCGCGGGATTCGATCTCGGCGGCCAGCGCCTCGGCGGCCTCGGCAGTTTGATCCGCGCGGTCGGAAAGCGACTGACTGGCGCTTTCATCCTCGATCATCAGGACAATGTCGGTCAGCGGCGCGCGGTCTTCGATCTGGTATACGGGACCGGCCAACGCGGCGATCAACACCAAAGCCGCCAGGCCCCGCAGCGCCCAGCCGGACAGGCCGCGCCAGACAGCCAAAATTACCCCGCCAACCGCAAGCGCGGCGACAATGGCCAGAATGGGCCATGGGATCAGCGGATCGAAAATAACGGTTCCGGTCATTGTCCCAACCTGTCCAGCAGAGCAGGCACATGCACCTGATCGGATTTGTAATTCCCGGTCAGCACATGCATCACCAGGTTGACGCCAAAGCGGCTGGCCAGCTCGCGCTGCCGCTCACCGGCATAGCCGCGACCCACCGGCAGCAGGGCCTGCCCGTTGCGATCCACGGCCCAGGCCCCGGCCCAGTCATTGCCGCCGATCACCACCGGCGTCACATTGTCGTTGAGGTTGCGGAAAGGCATCCCCTCGATCTGTTCGGCATCCAACGGCGCGGCTTCGACCCAGACCTCGGTGCCTGAATAACGGCCCGGGAAGTCCTGCAGCAGATAGAAGGTCCGCGTCAGGACATGGTCGCGGGGAATCGGCTCTAACGCGGGAATATTCAGCGGCCCGGCCAGTTGTTGCAGCTTGCGCCCATTGGGGCTTGAGGCCCCGAACCCTGCGATATCGGCGTCCCGCGTATCGAACAGGATCATCCCGCCCGAACGCAGATAGGCGTTCAGCTTGGCATAAGCCTCGGCTGAGGGTTGCGACTGATCGGGCGTGATCGGCCAATAGAGCAGCGGGAAAAAGGCCAGTTCATCGCGTTCCAGATCCACTCCGATGGGTTCCGCCGGTTCCACGGATGTGCGGTAGAACAGCGTTTGCGCCAGCCCGCGCAGGCCCGCCTGCGCGATATCGTCCACCTGAGGATCCCCGGTCAGGACGTGGGCCAGAACCAATTCATGGGTGGCGGCCAGGGCGAAATCTGTCTCATCCGGCGTTTGCGCCTGTGCCTCGGGCACCAGCAGCATGGCCGCAAGGGCCGCTGCGGTCGCCTTGGCCAGACCCAACCGACCCGACAGCGCGAGTGAGGCGATCACGTCGATGGTCAACAGGATCAGCGCAAGGCTGAGCAGCAGGCCGCCCAACGGCGTCTCGGTCGTGACCTCCTGCCCCCGGATCGGCACGTCCGAGGGCCAGACCACCGGGCTCAGCACCGACTCCTCGGACAGAACGTTGCGCGCCAGCTTCTGCTTGCCGCTTTCATATAGGCCCGGGCGAATGTCGGGGCCGATCTGACCCGAGACAAGTTCCACCCCGTCCACACCGGCCAATGTGCCCGCGTCGGACAGCACGCCAAAGCCGTCCATGATCTGAACCGGCTCCCACGTGGTGCCTTGCAACTGTTCCACTTGCCGGGATTTGGCCGCCGAGGCGACAGCCAGACGGTCCAGCATTTCCACGAACAGGCCCGACAACGGCAGGCTGGACCATTCCGCATCCGCCGTCACGTGGAACAGCACGACCTGCCCCAAACCCAGCGCCTTGCGCGTAACCAGTGGTGTTCCGTCCGACAGCGACGCAATCACCCGATCCGCCAGATTAGGGTCTGGTTGCGCCATAACCTGTGTTGAAACCACCACGTCATCCGGGATTTGCAGCCCATAGAAGGGCGAGTCTTCGGGGAACGGGGCCAGCGTCTTGGCCTCACCCCAACTCATCGCGCCGCCAACGGTGCGACCGCCGCTGCGCAGCCTTACGGGCAACAGCGTATCTTCGGCGTCGCGACCCAGGTCGCTGGCCGCCATACGCGGCCCGGCAAAGCGCAGCAGCAGCCCGCCCTGTTCGACCCATGCGGTAAGATCAGCCTCTTCCATGGCCGACATCTGGGCGACATCCGACAGAACGATGACATCCGGATTCGCAGGCAAAACCTCAAGCAACCCGCCTTCGACAAAATCCGCTGTGGGGACCAGCACCTGAGTCAGGTAGTGCAAGGGTGATAGCAACTCCAACCCTTCGCGGTTGATCGATCCGGCAATCAGCGCGACCTCGCGCCGACGCAGGCTGTCATCGGTCAGGGTGACGGCCCCGGCGGAACGCTGGCCCTGAAGCTCGAACCGGGTGATCCGGGCGCGTAGTTCAGAAGGCAAAGCCAGTTCGATCCGCGCGTCGGTTGCGCCATTCTCAAAGGTCATTTCTGCGGATTGCAGAACGCGCGCTGTCCCCGCCGGGTCGCGACCCTGTGCCAGAACGGTGACGCGCTGTTCCGATCCGGGTTCGGCCCGCAGCGCGGTCAGTTGGATCACCCCGTCCTGATAGGCCGCGGGCAACAAAGCAACTGCGCCAAAATTGGGCTGATACACCGTGACCTCGCCACGGGATTGCAGATCAGACACTAAATCGGCGTGACCCTCATAGCTCAGCCGGTCGCTGAACCAATGGGTGTCAAAACCGCCTTCGACCTGCTCTAGCGCCGCAAAGACCTGTGCGATCTGCGTTGCGGTCGGTTGCCACGGGTTCGGTGCCAGCCCCGGCAAACGGTTCCGCCATGCCTCAGCCGCCTGAAACACCGGCGTTTCCGGCTCGGTCAGGCGCAGGATCGAGACAGGACGCCCTGCACGCCCGGCCTCGGTCAGTTGCGCATCGATCTGGTCCAGCGTCGCCGACCAGCGCGTCGCCCCGGCCCAGCTTGCATCCAGCACCAGCAGCAACGGCCCGGTGCCCGTCTGATCGCGTGAAGGGTTCAGGACCGGCCCCGCCAGCCCAATGATGATCGCCGCCGCCGCCAGCATGCGCAGCATGAGCAGCCACCACGGGGTGCGATCCGAGACGCTTTCGTCATCCTTCAACCCCAGCAGCAAAGTTACCGCCGGGAACAAGCGCCGGATCGGCGCGGGCGGCACGGCGCGCAGGATCAGCCACAGGATTGGCAGGGTCAGCAGACCCAACAGCACCCATGGGGCGGTAAAGCCGATGCCCGCCAGAACCGTCATCGCATGCCCCCGTCCAGCGCCCGGTAGAGCCATAACAGAGCCGCTTGTGCGCTGTCTCCGGTGTGGTGCAGGCCCAGTTGCCAGCCAGTTGCGCGGCACAGTTGGGTCAGCGCGTCCTTACGCTGTGCCAACCGGTCCAGATATCGATCACGCAGGTCTCCGGCCTTCAGCGTCTCGTGCCGGGTCGTGCCGCCGACACTTTCAAAGATGGTGCGGCCGCGATAGGGGAAGCTCTCTTCGCTTGGGTCCAACACCTGCAGGATCACACCCCGCACGCCCCGGTCGGCGGCCTTGGTCAAGGCCAGTTCGACCTCATCCATCGGGCCGAGGAAATCGGAGATGAAAACAGCCCGCGCATGCGGGATCATCGCCCGGTGTTCGGGCGGGGCATAGTCAGGTTCGGCATCCTCGGACCACGCCTGCGCCAGCCGGATGATCTGCGCATTGCCGCGCCGGGGCGGCAGGGTGGTTCCGGTCAGGCCCACACGCTCGCCCCCGCGCACCAATAGGATCGAGGTTGCCAATCCCAGCAAACGCGCCCGGTCGGCCTTGGTCGGCAACTCTTTGTTCGACGCAAAGCGCATCGAGGCACCCTGATCGACCCACAGCATCACCGATTGCGCAATCTGCCATTCGCGTTCGCGCACAAATTGCTGATCACCGCGCGCTGATCGCCTGTGATCGATCATCCGCCGACTGTCACCGATCTGTGCCGGGCGGTACTGCCAGAAATCATCGCCCAACCCCGAGCGTCGCCGCCCGTGGTCACCCAGCAGGACGGTCCCGGCCAGATGTTCGGCACGCGCCAACAGGGGCGGCAGCCGGGACGCCTCGGCCTCGGATCTTTCGCGAAGGGTCAGCGCGGCATTCACGCCGCGGCCTCGGTCCGGATCAGACCGGCGGCGGTGGATTCGATCAGTTCAGACAAGCTGTCGCCGCGTGCCCGCGCCGCAAAGTTCAGCGCCATACGGTGGCTCAGGACCGGGCGGGCCATATCCAGCACATCCTCGGCATTCGGGGCCAGCCGCCCTTGCAGCATCGCGCGCGCTCGCACGGTCATCATCAATGCCTGCGCCGCACGCGGGCCGGGGCCCCAAGCGACGGTTTCGGCGACACGTTCCGAGGCTCCGGGCTCATCAGGGCGGAAGGCGCGGACCAGATCGAGGATCAATTCGACGACCGAGTCCCCAACCGGCATCCGACGCAGCAGGACCTGCGCGGCCAGCAACTCTTCCTTGGTGAAAATCTGATGCGCCGCGTCCTCTTCGACGCCTGTTGTCGCCAACAGAATATCCCGCTCGGTCTGGCGATCCGGGTATTCGACGTCGATCTGAACAAGGAACCGGTCCAGTTGCGCCTCGGGCAGCGGATAGGTGCCCTCTTGCTCAATCGGGTTCTGCGTGGCCAAAACGTGGAAGGGCACACCTAACGAGCGATCCTCGCCCGCCACGGTCACCGTGCGTTCCTGCATCGCCTGCAGCAGCGCTGACTGGGTGCGTGGGCTGGCGCGGTTGATCTCATCCGCCATCAGCAACTGGCAAAAGATCGGACCCGAGATAAAGCGGAAATGACGGGTGCCGTCATCGGCGGTGTCCAGAACCTCGGAACCCAGAATATCGGCGGGCATCAGGTCGGGCGTGAACTGGATACGGTTGCCATGCAGGCCCATCACGGTCGACAGCGTCTCGACCAAACGTGTCTTGCCCAGACCGGGCAAACCGATCAACAGCGCATGCCCACCGCACAGAAGCGCGGTCAGGGTCAGATCCACGACCCGTTCCTGCCCGATGAAGCGGCGAGTGATCGAGGACTTGGCCTCTTGCAGTTTTGTTTCCAGCGCTTCGATCTCGGACACGAGGTCGGCAGGTTCGGTCATGACTTTCCCTTCCGTGGACTATTATAAATGAAGTGTATCGCGCTAAGAGGAAATGGCAAAAGCAATGAGCGGACAAAAACCTGTGAAACCTTCGCCGGATCGTCTGGCTGCATCAGTCAAAGCGGCCAAAACCAGGGGTTTACCGCCCGTTCACCTGTGGAATCCTCCGTTTTGCGGCGATCTGGACATCCGGATCGCACGGGATGGTACCTGGAGTTACTTAGGGTCGCCGATCAACCGGTTCGAGTTGGTAAAGCTATTTTCCTCAATTCTTAAGAAAGATGGCGACAGATACTACCTCGTCACCCCGGTCGAAAAGGTGGGAATCACTGTCGAGGACGCGCCGTTTGTCGCCGTGGACTTTGACCAAACAGGCGACGGCGCGGCGCAAGAGCTGACATTCACAACCCATGTGGGCGATACGGCGGTGGCCGGGCAGGACTATCCCATCCGCATTGTCACCGATCCCGAAACAGAAGAACCCGCGCTATATATGTTGATCCGCGCCAACCTTGAGGCGCGCATCGACCGCAAAAGCTTTTACCGGCTGGTCGATATCGGGACCGAGCACGAGGGTTGGTTCGGCGTCTGGTCCGGCGGGCAGTTTTTCCCGTTGATTGCGGCAGAGGCACTGACCGACGTTTAGGTCGATTGCGGAATCCTGCGGTCCTGCGCGACCAGCACCGCCAATGCAACGATCCCCGCGCCCAGCGCGCGGGTCCAGTCCCATGCCTCGCCCAGCACCAGCATGATGATCATGACGTAGAAGGGCGCGACGTTGATGTGGAATGAGGTCAGCGCGACGCCCATTTTGCCAACAGCGGCAATGAAGAACACCTGGCTGATGCCCATTGAGACCAGCGCGTAAATCACCAGCATCGCGCCTTGGGCAAAATCAACGGGCCGTGAGGGGCGCAGATCAAGCCCAAGCAGATACGCCCCCAACAGCAGCACTGCCGCCATCATCAACGCGCCGACAAAAGTGATCGTCGATCGGCCCATCTGACTGAGTTCAGGGAAGTCGCGCGCTGTGGCCATGCTGCCCCAGCAGAACAGAAACGTGGATACAACCGCGCAAGCCGCCCCCACACCCAGCTGTGCCGGAGTCAGCGCACTGGTGGCGATGATCCCACCGATGATCGAGACCAGGACGCCGAGGGCAAAGTTCCATCGCAGGCGTCGCGTGCCGGTTGCCATTTCAAGCAAAGTGGCGGCCAAAGGCGCGCAGGATGCGATGATCGCCACCGTCACCGGATCGGTCAGCTTTTGCGCCAGCAGGATCAGGAACATGCCGCCGCCGAACCCCACCGCTCCGATATACAGCGCCCGGCCCCAGCGGGCGTTCAGCACCCGCGCCGGACCGTCAAGCCAGATCCAGATCGGAACCATAACGGCCAAAGCCAACGCCATCCGCGCCGCAAACAGCGCAATCGGAGGCCAGCTGTGCAACAGGACCTCTGCCGCCGGAAACCCTGCCGCCCATGTCAGCATCGACGCGACCGCCAACCCGTTGCCGGACAGCGCAGCATTGCGGTCGGCGGGCAAAGCGAGTGCGGTCCCGCGCGCGGGGTCGGGGCTGTAAGCCATAAAGATCGGGCCTTTTTGTCAAAGCGGCGCCGGACATGATTCGCCGCATTGGGGCGGATCGTCCCTCAGACCCGATCCTTGATCTGGTCGATTTTCGACAATCTGTCGTTTTCCGTCCCTTTCCTGAAAACCGCCCGCTCGCTAAGGTCCGGGGACCAAACACCTGGACCGCTCATGCCCAGATTTGCCGCCAATCTCTCGCTGCTCTTTACCGAGCTGCCCTACCTGGATCGCTTTGCCGCCGCAGCCGAGGCCGGGTTCAAGGCGGTCGAGATTCTGTTCCCCTATGATCTGGCCGCGAAAGAGACCCGCCGCGCCCTGCTGGCCAATGGGCTGGAACTGGTTCTGATCAACGCCCCACCGCCCAACTACACCGGCGGGCAGCCCGGTTACGCAGCACTTCCCGGCGGCGAGGCGCGGTTTCAATCCGATATCCGCCGGGTTCTGCGCTACGCCGACGCGCTGCGCCCGAAGATCATCCATATCATGTCCGGCTATGCGTCCGGGCCACAGGCGATGGCCAGCTTCGTGCAAAACCTGCAATGGGCGGCCGAGATCGCGCCCACCCAGCAGTTCACCATCGAGCCGCTGAACCCGGTGTCCCAACCGGGCTACTTCCTGAACGACTACGCGCTGGCGGCCGAGGTTCTGGACCAGGTGGATCGCCGCAATATCGGTCTGCAATATGACAGCTTTCACGCCGATATGATCCATGGCGACGCGTTGGCCGTCTGGGATCAATACCATGACCGCGTGGTGCACGCTCAGATCGGGGCCGCGCCGGGTCGGTCGGAACCCGGCAGCGGACACACGGATTTCGACAGGCTTTTCAGTGCGATGGACAATAGCGGCTATGCTGGGTGGGTCAGCGCGGAATACACGCCTTCAACGCGCCGGACCGAGGAGTCGCTGGACTGGATGCGGTAGCCTGACAGCAACCACTGGCATTTGCGGCCAAAATACCCCACATGTTGCCAAGGCCAACGAACGGATGATGCCCATGACCGCCGCCCGCTTATCGCATGTCGTGTTTTGCCTGATCATGTCAGGGCTGATGTCCTGCATCGTAACCGGTATTGCGACGGTCAAGGCCGTGGGGCTGGGGCCCACCACCGTCTCGGACTGGATGGCCTCGTGGATGTTCTGCTGGCCCATCGCCTTCGCGGTCATTGTGGTTCTTGGGCCTGCAGTGAAACGGCTGGTGGACCGACTGGTCAGGCCCAAAGCCTGACCCGCTGCGAAGAGGGCCCGCCGGGCCTGATGAGCAGCGCTTTCCTTAATGCGCTTCGGCCCAGTTGGCCCCCTGCCCGGCATCCACCTCCAGCTTCACATCCAGCTTGACGGCCGGGTCCGATGCACCCTCCATCACGTCGCGCGCCACACCGATCACCTGATCCACCGCATCTTCGGCCACTTCAAACAGCAATTCGTCATGCACCTGCAACAGCATCCTGGCAGGCAGCCCGTTGATCGCATCCGGCATCCGCACCATCGCGCGCCGGATCACATCCGCCGCCGTCCCCTGAATCGGCGCGTTGATCGCCGCCCGGCGCGAAAACCCGGCATGTGGCCCCTTGGCATTGATCTCGGGCGTATGGATTTTCCGCCCGAACAGGGTCTGCACGTAGCCATGTTCCTTGGCAAAGGCGACCGTATCGTCCATGTACTGGCGAATGCCCGGGAAGCGCTCGAAATACCGGTCAATGAACCCCTGCGCCTCGGCCCGGGGGATGCGCAGGTTGCGCGCCAGACCAAAGCCCGAGATACCATAGATCACACCAAAGTTGATCGCCTTGGCCTGACGGCGGATATCCGGCGTCATCTCGTCCAGCGGCACGTCAAACATCTCAGACGCGGTCATGGCGTGAATGTCCAACCCATCCGAGAATGCCTGTTTCAGCGCATCAATCCCGGCGATATGCGCCAATATCCGTAGTTCGATCTGGCTGTAGTCGAGGCTGACCAGCACATTGCCCGGCTCGGCAATAAACGCCTCGCGAATGCGCCGCCCCTCTTCAGTGCGCACGGGGATATTCTGCAGGTTCGGATCGGTCGAGGCCAGACGCCCCGTGCTGGCCCCGGTGATCGAATAAGACGTATGCACCCGCCCGGTATCGGGGTTGATATGGGTCTGCAAAGCATCCGTGTAGGTCGATTTCAGCTTGGACAGTTGCCGCCAGTCCAGCACCCGGCGCGGCAATTCATGCTCGGTCGCCAGATCCTCAAGCACATCCGCCCCGGTCGAGTATTTCCCGGTTTTCCCCTTCTTGCCGCCTTCCAGCCCCATTTTGTCGAACAGGATCTCACCCAGCTGCGCGGGTGAGCCGACGTTGAAATTCTCACCGGCCAATTCGTGGATTTCAGCCTCTAACCCGGCCATTTTCTGGGCAAATGCGTTGGACATGCGGCTGAGAACATCGCGGTCAACCTTGATGCCATGCATCTCCATCTCGGCCAGCACCGGCACCAGCGGGCGTTCGAGGGTCTCATACACCGTCGTCACTTGCACCTGATGCAGTTGCGGCTTGAACAATTGCCACAGGCGCAGAGTGATATCGGCATCCTCGGCGGCATAGGCCGTAGCCTCTTCAATCGGCACCTTGTCGAAGGTGATCACCGATTTGCCCGAACCCAGCAGCGGTTTGATCGGGATCGGCGTGTGGTTCAGATAGCGTTCGGATAGCGTATCCATACCATGCCCATGCGCGCCGCCATGCATGGCATAAGACATCAGCATCGTGTCATCGATGGGGGCCACGTTGATGCCGTACCGCGCGAAAATCTTGGCATCATACTTCATATTCTGCCCGATCTTCAGGATCGACGGATCCTCGAATACCGGTTTCAGCAGATTCAGAGCCTCATCCAGCGGCATCTGCCCTTCGGCCAGCACATCGGTTCCAAACAGATCATCGGTCGCGCTTTGCCGGTGGATCAACGGGATGTAACAAGCCTCGCCCGGCTCAATGCACAGCGAAATACCGACCAGATCGGCAATCATCTCGTTCAACCCGGTGGTCTCGGTATCCACCGCAACCCAGCCGCGCTCATAGGCCTGATCGATCCATTTTTGCAGCGCCCCGGCATCGCGCACGCATTCGTATTTCGAGGCATCAAACGGGATAACCTCGGCTTCAACTTCTTCGACCGGCGCAGGCGCGTCGGCAATCACCGGAGCCTCAGCCCCCAACTTATCCGCGATGCGCTTGGTGAGGGTGCGGAACTCCATCTCGGCCAGAAACGCCAGCAACTTCTCCGGCTCGGGGTCTTTCACCTCAAGATCGTCCAAGGTGAAATCCAGAGGCGTCTGCTCATCCAGTTGCACCAGCTTCTTCGACAATTCGATCTGGTCGCGCTTTTCGATCAGGGTCTGGCGGCGCTTGGGCTGCTTGATCTCTTCGGCGCGGTCCAGCAGGGTTTCCAGATCACCATATTCATTGATCAACAACGCCGCCGTCTTGATCCCGATCCCCGGCGCGCCCGGCACGTTATCCACCGAATCCCCGGCCAGCGCCTGCACATCGACCACCCGTTCCGGCCCGACGCCGAATTTCTCGAGCACCCCGTCCCGGTCGATGCGCTTGTTCTTCATCGCATCCAGCATTTCCACGCCGTCGCCGACCAGTTGCATCAGATCCTTGTCGGAACTGACGATGGTCACACGACCCCCGGCCTCACGCGCCTGAACGGCCAGCGTGGCGATGATGTCGTCGGCCTCATAGCCCTCAAGCTCCTTGCAGGCGATGTTGAACGCTTTCGTCGCCTCGCGGGTCAGGGGCATCTGCGGGCGCAGATCCTCGGGCATCGCCTCGCGGTTGGCTTTGTAGAGATCGTACAGATCATTGCGGAACGTGTGCGAGCCCTTGTCGAAAATCACCGCCACATGGGTCGGCGCATCTGGCCCGGCGTTCCCTTCGACATATTTCTGCAGCATGTTGCAGAACCCCGAAACCGCCCCGATCGGCAGCCCATCGGATTTGCGCGTCAGCGGAGGCAGCGCGTGATAGGCCCTGAAAATAAAGGCCGATCCGTCGATCAGATGCAGGTGACACCCTTTTCCGAAATTGCTCATGCGCGCTCTCCCTGTCGGTCAGGGATGGTTCTGCCACAGGGGCAGGCGACTGACCAGTCAGGAACGTGGGTTAACCACCAAAGAGGCCGCTGAAAACGTCCGAGAAGCTGTTCAGAAGCGCCATGATCACCAGCACGCCGAGGAAGGCGAAGAAGGCAAAGGCGAAGAACTGGAACAGGATCGCACCGATGCCAATGGAGATGCCCGCGATAGCAGGGCGCATCCGTTCGTGGCGCAGAATGCCAATTACCGAGACAACAATCGCCAGCCCGCCCAGCATGGCCACGCCGATTTGCAGGAAATCGTCCAGATCGCGGGTTTGGGCGACCGGTTCAGGCTGTTCCAGCCCAGCGGCAGCGCGGAGGGTCGATTTTCCAATCTCGGCGGCCAGTTCCCCCAGCGACACGCCGGTTGATTGCTGCGGCGCAAACGGCCCGGCCCAGAACACAAACAGCGCGGCAAACAACGCCATCGCCGCCAGGCAAAATCCGATCCAGCCAAAAACCGGGCTGGCGTTCTGTGTAGCAGTCATGTCGGTCATCGCACTCACCCGCGTTGGTCCCACCAAAGAGTTACCATGAGAAACGCGGCAAGATTTGGGCAGCGACCGAAGCGGCGGACGATCAGCCTTGCTCTGTGCCCCTCAGAACATATTTGCAGTCGCAATAGGGGCATTCGACCCAGCCGGTATCCTCGGGGATCTGCAACCAGACGCGCGGATGACCCAATGCGCCCTCACCCCCGTCACAGGCGACACGGGTGGTTTCGACGATCCTGGTTTCCGGGGCTTCGATGGTCACGGCTGGCGATCCTTCTGCGGTTGTCGGCCTCGCGGGCATGTACTAGGTGCGTTTATGAGCGATGAGCAAACCGGGGGCAAGAGCCACATGGCCGATGCGGCAATCAGGATCGAAGGGCTGCGCAAGACCTATCGCGGCAGCAAGGGCCAGCCCGAGAAACAGGCGTTGAAAGGTATTGATCTGACCATCCCGCGCGGGTCGGTCTTTGGGCTGCTGGGGCCAAACGGGGCCGGGAAATCGACGCTGATCAATATTCTGGCCGGGCTGGTGGTGAAATCCTCGGGCAATGTGTCGATCTGGGGCTTCGATCAGGATCAGAACCCGCGCCAATCCCGCGCCGCCATCGGCGTGATGCCGCAGGAACTGAACCTCGACCCGTTCTTCACCCCACGCGGCGCGCTGGAAGTTCAGGCCGGGCTGTATGGCGTGCCAAAGGCGCAACGCCGCAGCGATGAGATCCTTGAACTGGTCGGCCTCAGCGACAAGGCCGAGGCTTATGCCCGCACCCTGTCGGGCGGGATGCGCAGGCGGTTGCTGCTGGCCAAGGCGCTGGTGCATCACCCCAAAGTGCTGGTGCTGGACGAACCAACGGCGGGCGTGGATATCGAGCTGCGCCAGATGCTGTGGGCCAATGTGCGCAAGCTGAACGAACAGGGCATGACCATCATCCTGACCACGCATTATCTGGAAGAAGCGCAGGAAATGTGCGACCAGATCGCTATCATCAACCACGGCGAAAAGATCGCGCAGGACAGCACCGCAAACCTGCTGGGCCGCATGGACAGCCGCACCATGGTGATTGTCCCCGACCGTCCTGTCACCGATTTGCCCGCAACCGAGGGCGTCGAAGCCACCCTGCGTGACGATGGCAATCTGGTGTTGAACTACCGCAGCGCACAAACCAGCGCCGAGCAGGTTCTGGAAGCCGTCCGCGCCGCAGGTATCCGCATTCGCGATGTCCGGACCGAGGAAGCCGACCTTGAAGATGTCTTCCTCGCCCTGACATCCTCGCGCGTGGATGAACCGGCGGACGATCAGGACCAGCCGCGCCGGGGGATGCACCGGGTCAAGCTTTAGACCCGGTCGATCCGCGCCTGATAGCAATTGTTGCGGGCAGAGCGGACGTGGATATAGGCAATCTCTGGTCGGGCAAAGATGTCCCGGACCTTTGCGCCAATCTGATCCGTGGGCGTGATCGCCCCGGTGCCATAAACGATCCGGTTGTCCGCACCATACCCCTTGATCAGATAGTCCGGCGAGGTGGTCAGGATCTCTGGCAGTTCCGCTCCCTCGTACCGCTCGCACGGGGCGGCGCACAGGAATATCGGGCCGGTTTCTGCATAGGGATGTGTCTCTAAAAAGGGTCTATGCGCCAATATCAGCATCTCTTCGCCTTCAGGAATGTTGCGCAGACAATGACGACATGGATTGCCAGCGCCGGTCGAAACGGCCCGCTCGGGCGGGACACCATAGGCATCCGGGCCGCCTGCCTGAAGGGCGCGGACATCGTCAGTGGGCAATGCGGTGATCTTGAACATATCGGGTCTCCTTTTTCCTGACCCTGCCCGCCTCATCGGCCTCAATCGACCCGTTTCCTGCGCAAAGGACTCGAAAAAGAACAAAACGTGAATATAATAGAGAATCGCCATGTATGCCGAATTGTCGATCACCTCGAATTTCACCTTCCTCACCGGGGCCTCGCACCCCGAGGAGTACATGGAGCGTGCCGTCACCCTGGGCCTGCCCGCCATCGCCATTGCCGATGACAACTCGGTCGCCGGGATCGTCCGCGCCCACACCCAAGGGCGCGAGATAGCCCGCAGGGTGCGTGAGCGGCTGGAGTGGGAGGCGCAGAACACCTCCATCGGCCCGCCCTGCCCGGATCATATTCCCAAACCGCCCTCCTACCCGATCCACGCGGTGCCCCGCCTGATCCCGGCGGCAAGGCTGATCTTCACCGATGCGCCCACCGTTACCGTCCTGCCTCTGAATCGGCAGGGCTGGGGCAACCTGTGCCGTATTCTGTCCACCGGCCGCCGGCGTGCCGAGAAAGGCGACTGCATCCTGCACCTGTCGGACCTGTTGGCGTTTTCCGACGGTCTCCACTTGCTGCTCTGGCCACAGGCGGACCGGTCGCAGGGCGGCGCGAGCCCATGGCGGACACAGGCGCAGCAGCTGACGCGCCGCTTTGTCGGGCGGATACATCTGTTGATGCACCCCCGGTATGATGGCGCAGACAGCACCTATTTCTCTTTATTAGAGACGGAATCGAAACATCTCGGCATCCCCACCCTCGCCAGCGCCACGCCGATGATGCATCACGGTGCGCGTCGCAAGCTGGGGGATGTGCTGACCGCCATTCGTCTGCGCCGCAAGGTGGATGATCTGGGCCGTGCAGCGTTGGCCAATGGCGAACAGCGCCTGCGATCCGAGGCTGAGATGCTGCGCATCTTCAAGGGGCATGAAGGGGCTGTCGCCCGCGCCCATGACCTCAGCGAACGGCTTACCTTCTCGCTGGATGAATTGCGCTATGAATACCCCAGCGAGGGCAGCGCGCAGGAAACCCCAACCGAACGTCTGCACCGTCTGGCCCATGAGGGGCTGAAATGGCGCTACCCGGCGGGCGCATCCGAGAAGGCCAGGAAGATGCTGGCCCATGAGCTCACCCTGATCGGCAAGCTGAAATACGAACCCTACTTCCTGACCGTCCGGGACATCGTCAAATTCGCGCGGTCCCGCGATATCCTGTGTCAGGGGCGCGGCTCGGCGGCCAATTCGGTGGTCTGCTACTGCCTTGGCATTACCGAAGTCAGCCCCGAACTGGGCACGATGGTGTTCGAACGCTTTGTCTCGGAGGCCCGCGATGAACCGCCCGATATCGACGTGGATTTCGAGCACGAACGCCGCGAAGAGGTGATCCAGCACATCTATGACCGCTATGGCCGGGACCGCGCGGGCCTCTGCGCCACGGTGGTGCATTACCGTGGTAAACGCGCCATTCGCGAGGTTGGGCGGGCCATGGGTCTGACCGAAGACACGATCTCGGCGCTGTCCTCACAGTTATGGGGTTTCTTCTCAACCGTCGGGCTCGAAGCGCACCGGATGCGCGAGATTGGCCTCGACCCCGAAGATCGCCGCCTGAAACAGACTCTGTCTTTGGTCTATGAGATCAACGGCTTCCCCCGCCACCTCTCGCAGCATGTCGGCGGGTTCATCATCACCGAGGGACGTTTGGACGAACTTGTCCCCATCGAAAATGCCACAATGGAGGACCGCACTGTCATTTGCTGGGACAAGGACGACATCGACTCGCTTGGTATCCTCAAGGTCGATGTGCTCAGCCTTGGGATGCTGACCTGCATTCGCAAGGCGTTCGACCTGATCGGGCAACATCACCAGACCAGCTACACCCTCGCCACCCTGCCGCCCGAGGATTCGCGTGTCTATGACATGCTCTGCAAGGCTGACAGTGTCGGCGTGTTTCAGGTCGAATCACGGGCACAGATGAACTTCCTGCCCCGCATGCGGCCGCGCAATTTCTATGATCTGGTGATCGAGGTCGCCATCATCCGCCCCGGACCCATTCAGGGTGACATGGTCCACCCCTATATCCGCCGCCGGAATGGCGAGGAAGAGGTCAGCTTCCCCTCGGACGAACTGGGCGAGGTGCTGGGTAAAACGCTGGGCGTACCGTTGTTTCAGGAACAGGCGATGCAGATCGCCATCGTCGGCGCGGGGTTCACCCCGGAACAGGCCGACCGGCTGCGGCGGTCTCTGGCAACCTTCAAGAAGCATGGCAATGTCAGCGAGTTTCGCGCGCTGTTCCTGCGCGGGATGAAGCGCAACGGGTATGAACAGGATTTTGCGGAACGCTGTTTCTCGCAGATCGAAGGATTCGGGTCCTATGGCTTCCCTGAAAGCCACGCGGCCAGCTTTGCGCTGCTGGTCTATGCCAGCGCCTGGATCAAATGCCACCACCCCGGCATCTTCGCCTGCGCCCTGCTGAATTCACAGCCGATGGGCTTCTATGCCCCCGCCCAGATCGTGCGGGATGCGCGAGAACACGGGGTGCAGGTGCGCCCGGTCTGCATCAATGCCAGCTTCTGGGACAATGTGATGGAGCCCGACGGCCATGGTGGGCTGGCCCTGCGGCTGGGATTCCGCCAGATCAAGGGGCTCAGCGAAGAGGACGCCAGCTGGCTGACCGCCGCACGCGGCAACGGCTACCATCAGGTCGATGACGTCTGGCGCCGGGCGGGGTTGGGCCCGTCGGTGATCGAGCGGCTGGCCGAAGCCGACGCCTTCGCCGCCTGCGATCTGACCCGGCGCGAGGCGCTGTGGCAGGCCAAGGCGATTGCCACCGCCAAACCCTTGCCCCTGTTTTCGCAGGATCTGGAGGGCGAGGCGCTGGATGAGCCCGAAGCCTATCTGCCGCAGATGACGTTGGGCGAGCAGGTAGTCGAGGATTACGTCGCCACCCGCCTCAGCCTGCGGGCGCATCCGGTCGCCCTGCTGCGGCATCTGCTGACGCCGGATCAGCGCGACAAAACCACGCCTGTCGCGTGACGACAGAACGGGATATTGGCCCGGAACAGAGTCGAAACCGGTGCCCTCATGACCAGACCCGCCCTGCCGCCGCGCTTTCCGGCAACGCCCGATCAGATCAACACTCAGGTCCGCGCCTTCTATGCCCGCGTGCGCGAGGATGCTGTGCTGGGTCCGGTCTTTGGCAACCATGTCACCGACTGGCCCAGCCATGAGGAAAAGATCGCCGCCTTCTGGCGCAACGCCATCCTGTTCGAGCGCTGCTATGACGGCAATCCCCAACGCGTCCATATCGAGCGGCCCGACGTGAAGCCCGAGATGTTCGCCCATTGGCTGGACCTCTTCGAAGAGGTCGCCGCCCAAACCCTGCCCCCGGAAACCGCAACCCCATGGGTCGCGCTGGCCCGGCGTATCGGGGTCGGGATGAAGGCCGGTGTGCAATCGGCCCGCCAACCCAAGGACGCTCCGCCGATCCTGCGTTGATCCCTGAACATGGCGGCTTTGCGATGTTAGCGGTAAAATAGGGGCTATGCGCCCCGGTAAAATCGGTTTACTCAGGGGCAAGACAGCCCTTTTGCGCTGCGACGGCACAGTGCCACCACACCGACATCACCCGAGGCCATATCGATGAGCACTCAAAACAGCACCCTTCGGGGACTTGGTTTCGCGTTTGCGGGATTCGCGGTCTTTGCCAGCCATGACGCGCTAATCAAAGTGCTGGGCGGGACCTATTCGGTGATGCAGATCATCTTCTTCGCCACGCTGTTTTCCTTTGTGCCCATGGCGGTCACAATCCTGACCGACCGGACAACGGGCAACTTCCTGCCGCATCACCCGTGGCTGGTGCTGCTGCGCTCGGCGCTGATGGTCACGGCCATGTCCTGCGCCTTTTACGCCTTCTCGGTCCTGCCGCTGGCCGAGGTCTATTCGCTGCTGTTTTCCTTCCCGCTGATCGTCACGGTCCTGTCGATCCCGATTCTGGGCGAAGTTGTCCGCGCCCAGCGCTGGGCCGCCGTTGGCGTCGGCCTGATCGGCGTTCTGATCGTGCTGCGCCCCGGTTCAACGGATATCACTTTGGGCCACCTCGCCGCCCTGACGGCTGCGTTTTGCAGCGCCTTTGCATCCGTTCTGGTGCGCAAGATCGGGAATGAGGAACGCTCGGCCGTGCTGATCCTCTACCCCATGCTACTGGCTATTGTGGTCATGAGCTTGCTGCAACCCGCCGTCTACCAGCCGCCCTCGCTGCTGCATCTGGCGATGATGGCGCTGGTCGGCGTGTTCTCGGTCATCGCGCAACACCTGATCATCCTGGCCTACCGCGCCGCGCCCGCCGGTGTTGTCGCCCCCAGCCAATACAGCCAGATCATCTGGGCAACGCTGTTTGGAATGATCTTCTTTGGCGAGCGACCGGACGGCTGGGTCGCCGTCGGGGCAAGCGTCATCATCGCGTCTGGTGTATTCGTGGTCTGGCGCGAGAGCCGGTCGAATACCACCTCAACCAACACCCCGGTTTTGCGGGTGCGCTCACCGCGCTCGGATACAGGGGCGTCGCGGCCGGGGGATTGAATCAAGGCTTTAGGTGTCACTGCACCTGATCTTGAGTCCTCCATTTATGTTACCTTCTTCAAAGCGGCCAATGGCTCTAACCAAATCGCTCAGCCTTTTGTGACCGTAAGTACGGGAGTCGAAGTCCGGATACATCTTACCTAATTGACTACCGACAAAAGCGAGACTGGCCCATCCATCCGCCTCGTTCGTGTTCAGCACAACGTTTCGGATCAATTGGTAAGCATGGTTCAACTCATGCTTCGCCTTTGGTGTCTCTGCACTCTTCGCGCGTGATGCAATGGGTTCGGATTTTTCAATATTCTCTATGTAAATGAAACGATTGCACGCATTGACGAACGCTTTGGGTGCTTTTCGCTCGCCGATTCCATATACATCCAATCCCTGTTCGCGAATGCGGCTTGCCATGCGGGTGAAGTCGCTGTCTGACGACACCAGTACAAACCCGCCGAAGCGCTCAGAATGCAGGATGTCCATGGCATCAATTACCAAGGCAATATCGCTGGAATTCTTCCCAGATGTATTGGCGAACTGCTGATGGGGAACGATGGCAAATTCAGCCAGCAATGCGGCATCCCATCCTTGGGGTGCGCCGTTGGAAAAGTCTCCGTAAATCCGCCTGAGACCGGCTTCGCCCAATGTCGCAATTTCTTCGAATATCTCTTTGGCATGTTTCGCGGGCACATTGTCCGCATCTATCAATACTGCCAATCGGTAGGATTTTCCTGTTGTCACTTCAAATCCTCAATTCAAAATAATTCTATCATCAAAAATTAGGTACGAAAAAAGGGCGAGCTAAAGCCCGCCCTTCAAGAACATTTCATTGTATCAGTAAACCACAACCGACCGAATGCTCTCACCTTTATGCATCAGGTCGAAGCCGTGGTTGATGTCGTCCAGACCCATAGTGTGGGTGATCATCGGGTCGATCTCGATCTTGCCGTCCATGTACCAGTCGACGATCTTGGGAACGTCGGTCCGGCCCCGCGCACCGCCAAAGGCGGTACCGCGCCAGGATCGGCCGGTGACCAGCTGGAACGGACGGGTCGAGATTTCGGCACCCGCAGGGGCCACGCCGATGATGATCGACTCACCCCAGCCCTTGTGGGCCGATTCCAGTGCGTCGCGCATGACGCCGACATTGCCGGTGGCGTCGAACGTATAGTCCGCGCCGCCCTTGGTGAGGTTGACCAGATAGGGAACCAGATCGCCTTCGACCTCTTTGGGGTTCACAAAATCGGTCATGCCGAATTTCGTCGCCATTTCCACCTTGGCAGGGTTCAGGTCAACGCCCACGATCTGATCGGCCCCGGCCAGACGCAGGCCCTGAATGACGTTCAGGCCGATACCACCCAGACCAAAGACGATGGCCCGGCTACCGATCTCGACCTTGGCGGTGTTGATGACGGCTCCGATACCGGTGGTCACGCCGCAGCCGATATAGCAGATCTTGTCGAACGGCGCGTCCTCGCGCACCTTGGCCAGCGCAATCTCGGGCAGGACCGTGTGGTTCGAAAAGGTCGAGCAGCCCATGTAGTGCAGGATCGGATCACCATCCAGCGTCGAAAAGCGCGAGGTGCCGTCGGGCATCAGGCCTTTACCTTGCGTTTCGCGGATCGCCTGACACAGGTTGGTCTTGGGGTGCAGACAGTATTCACACTCACGACATTCGGGGGTGTAGAGCGGGATCACATGGTCGCCGGGCTTCAGGCTGGTGACACCGGGGCCGACCTCGACCACGACGCCTGCGCCTTCGTGGCCCAGAATGGCGGGAAACAGGCCCTCGGGGTCGGCACCCGACAGGGTGAATTCGTCGGTGTGACAAATGCCGGTCGCTTTGATTTCAACCAGAACCTCGCCCGCTTTGGGGCCTTCCAGGTTCACGTCCATCACTTCCAAAGGTTTGCCCGCCTGAACGGCGACGGCGGCACGGGTGCGCATTGTGCTTGTCTCCCTGTCTTGTTTGCCCCGACCCTGCGCCAATTGCAGGGTGTTTTCAACTGTGCTTTGATGACAGGCAGGTTAAACGCTTGATATTGCAGAAACGACATTGCCGGAATGAGGAGCGCCAATGCACCGATTTATCCCGATCCTGATCCTTCTTGCGGCCTGCGCCGAACCTCCTGCCCCGGAAGAGGCGCGGACCGAGCCCGAAGCCGCGCCGGTCGATCTGGCCTTTTGTCAGGGCGATCCGTTTGCTGACTCGGTCGGTCAGCCCGTGTCTTCCATTCAGGCCGATCTGCCCGAACGGGCGCGGGTTCTGGGACCAAACGACATTGCGACGCAGGATTATCGCATCGACCGGCTGAATGTCTTCGTGAACGGTGCGGGCGTCATTCAGCGTCTGACCTGCGGGTAGGCGTGGACTCGGGCGCTGATTCTCAGGTAAGAACAAAATAAGAACATTTTGATGTCTGCCGATGCCAAAACGCCGAATACTTTCACTGTGGTTTCCCCGTCTGGGGGCTGAACGGCTGATCCGCGCCGCGCGGGGGCTGCATAGCGGACCTTTGGCTGTCGTGGCCGAACAGTCGAACATGCAGGTCGTGACCTCTCTGAACGCCGAAGCTCAGGCTGCCGGGCTGCGCGTGGGTCAGCCGGTGCGCGATGCCCATGCCATGTGTGCCTCGCTGATCACCAGACACCGCAACGCCCCGGCCGAGGCTGCGTTTCTGACCGCGCTGCGCCGCTGGGCGGGCAAGTTCAGCCCGTGGGTGGCCGAGGAAGCGCCGGACGGGCTGATCGTCGATCTGTCGGGCTGCGCCCATCTGTTCGGCGGGGAAGAGGCATTGCTGAGCGTGCTTGAAACCGACTGCGCCGATATGGGCCTCAGCGTGCAGATGGGGATCGCGGATACGCTGGGCGCGGCCTGGGCGCTGGCACGCTATGCAGGGCAAGAGGCCACATCCGACCGCAATGGCGACGCCATCAGTCAGGAGGCCCGTGCCACCCGCGCGCGGGCGGGCAAGCGGCGGCACTGGACCAGAGGCGGGGCCGCGCCGCAGGTGATGGCGCTGGGCGGCGGGGCCCGGATCGCCGCGCCAGGGCAATCCTACGGCGCGCTCAGCCCGCTGCCCATCGCGGCGCTGCGGCTTGAGGATCAGGTGGTCGCACAGCTCAACCGTCTGGGCCTGCGCCGGATCGGCGATCTGCTGGGGCAACCACGCGCCAGTTTGGCGCGGCGGTTCGGACGCGGGCTGGTGCTGCGGCTGGATCAGGCCATGGGCAGCGCGCCCGAGCCCGTCTCGCCCGCCCGCCCGCCACATCAGTTTGCGGTGCGGATGACCCTGCCCAACCCGATCGGGTTGATCGAGGACGTGATGGCTGCTGTTGATCGCGTTCTGCCGACGCTTTGTACCAAGCTGGAAGAGAAAGGACGCGGCGTCCGGACCCTGCGGTTGGAAGCCCACCGCGCCGATCAGGCGGCTGAGATCATCGAGGTCGGTCTGGCCCGTCCGACCTATGACAAACACCGCATTCGCCCCTTGTTAGAGATGAAAATCGATAAGATCGACGCTGGCTATGGCATCGACATGCTGCGGCTTGAGGCGATCCAGACCGAACCTATCCACGCCCGAACGATGGCAGGACATGCCGAAGCCAGACAGGTGGCCCGCAACCGGCTTGAAGGGAATACAGCCGTGGATGACCTGATCGGCAAGCTGGGCGCGCGGGTCGGGCTTGAGGCGATCACACGGCGACATCCCGCCGCCTCGCACATCCCCGAGAAGACGGCGCAGGTGCTGGCGGCGGCGTGGTCGGAACCGGCTCGCGATTGGCCTGCGCCGGCACGTCCGCGCCCCTTGCAGATGTGGCAGCCCGAGCCGGTGATGGCCCCGGAAACCCCGGATGTGCCCGGCAGCTTTCGCTGGCGCGGGCGCGACTGGCAATTGGCACAGGCCACCGGCCCGGAACGGATCGCGCCCGAATGGTGGCTGGACGATCCCAACTGGCGCAGCGGCGTGCGCGATTACTGGGTGGTGGTGACGGAACAGGGGGAACGGCTGTGGCTGTTCTACGGCCATGGCGGCACCATGTCAGCGGGCTGGTTCTGTCAGGGGCAGTTTGGTTAGGGTCTATTTTCCACGATACACCAGCCAATCCGGCAGGTAATCTACCAACCGGACCACCCAGGAAAACGGTGCAGGAAAATCGGTGCGAAAACGACGGCGCGACATCGCTTTGATGACACGCTCTGCCGCGTCCTCAGGCGTCATCAGCATCGGCATCTTGAAGTCATTCTTCTCGGTCAGGCGGGTCTTGATGAAACCCGGATTGACGATCCGAACCGTGACCCCCGTGCCCGCCAGATCGAACCGCATCGTCTCGGCCAGCGACACCAACGCCGCCTTGCTGGCCGCATAACCCACCGCCGCAGGCAGGCCACGATAGCCGGACAAAGAGCCGATCAGAGTAATGTCCCCCCGACCTGCGCGCATGAAGCCCGGCACCGTCTCACCCAGTAGCCGCAACGCGCCAGTGTAGTTCACGTCGGTCATGGCCAGAACCGCCTCGGTGTCCCAATCGGCCGAGCGCATCGGCTCATAGGCTCCGGCGTTGTAGACCAGCCCGTCGATCTCTCCGGTCTCGGCCACGGCGCGGCGTACGGCGTCCAGATCGGTCACGTCGAAGGGCACCGACCGCGCATTGGGCAGCTTGGCGCAGATTTCGGCCAGGCGGTCGGCATTGCGCGCCGACAGGATCAGATGCGCACCGTCGCGGGCCAGCCCCTCGGCCACGGCCCGGCCCAGCCCTTCGCTGGCGCCTACGATCCAATAGGTTTTTCCGTGAAAACTGCTCATCCCCGGGCCATATCTGTTGTGCTGTATCTTCTACGGTTGGGCCAAAGGGCTGGATCACGCAACCACACAGGAAACTCAGCCCAGACGTCACAGTCTAGAGCACGTGGCAAATTAATCTAATCTGATTGATCCGGCGTGAACCCTGCTACGTATCCCTTTGTAAAATGTCGCACTAAGGGGATCACATGTTCGACGAAACACGGGGCGTACGTAAGAAAATCGCAATCGTAGGTGCAGGCATTTCAGGTCTATCCGCAGCTTACTACCTTTCAGAAGACCACGACATCACAGTTTACGAGGTCGAACCCCGACTGGGGGGGCATGCCCGCACGGTCATGGCGGGAAAGAAAGGTGATCAACCGGTGGATACCGGGTTCATCGTGTTCAACTACGCGACCTATCCTTACCTGACCAAACTGTTCGACGAATTGAACGTGCCGGTCACCAAATCCGAGATGAGCTTTGGCGCAACCATCGACAACGGTCGGATCGAGTATGGGCTGAACAACCTGCGCACCCTGACGGCGCAGAAACGCAATCTGGCGCGGCCGTCTTATTACAAGATGATCGCCGACATCCTGCGCTTCAGCAAAGAAGCGCCCGAGGCCGCCAAGGACGACGACACCACGATCGGAGAGCTGGTGGATCAGATGCGTCTGGGTCACTGGTTCCGGCAAAACTATCTGATGCCGATGTGCGGCGCGATCTGGTCGACGCCGGTTGAATTCGTGGATCAGTTCCCAGCGCGCTCGCTGGTGCAGTTCTTCCGCAATCACGCCTTGCTGGCCAGCGGCCGCGCCAACCAGCACCAGTGGTACACGGTCAAAGGCGGCAGCATCGAGTATGTGCGTCGCATCGACGCCGCCCTGCGCGAACGGGGATGTGACATCCGTCTGGGTGCTCCGGTCGATCATGTTCAGCGTGACGACATGGGCGTTTCGGTGACAAGTCAGGGCCACACCGACCGGTTTGACGAGATCATTCTGGCCACCCATTCCGATCAGTCCCGCGCCATTCTGGGCGACAATGCCACCGCCGCCGAAGCTGCAGCATTGGAAGCGATCCGCTATCAGCCCAACAGCGCCATCCTGCATTGCGACCCCGGTCAAATGCCCAAGCGTCGTGCTTGCTGGTCCAGTTGGACCTATCGCTCGCAAGCCGGGAATGTCGGCGTCACCTATTGGATGAACCGTTTGCAGAACATTCCAGACAGCGATCCGCTGTTCGTGACGCTGAACGCGTCGTCAGAAATTCCCGCGGACAAAATCTATGATCAGGTCGAGTTCGCCCATCCGGTGTTCGACAAGGCCGCCCTGAAAGCACAAGGGCAAATCCGCGAGATGCAGGGACAGAACCGGACCTGGTTCGCCGGAGCGTATAACCGGCACGGGTTTCACGAAGACGGGATTGCCAGCGCGATGCATGTCGTGGATCGCATCAAGGGCACCCCGCAAACGATCGGAGCTGACCATGGCACTTTGGAACAAGACCCGGCCATCCCTGCTGTTGCGGCTGAATAGGCGCCTCTGGCGCGCCGGGCTTTTGTCTTTGACGCTGCTGGCCCCGGTTGGGCTGGCAGCGGATCCGCTGTCGCGCGAATTGAAAGACCCCAAGCAGATCGGCAGCGGGACCTTTCGGTTTCTGGGTCTGCCGCTTTACGACGCGAAACTCTACACCCCCGGCGGGGCCGCGTTTAACTGGGCCGAGGATTTTGGCCTGCAACTGACCTACCGCAAGAACCTAAAACAAAAGGCACTTGTGGAATCGACGCTGGAAGAGATGGCCCGTCAGGGCAACCCACAGCCCACACAGGCACAGCTTGAAGCCTGTTTTCAGGCTGTCAGCAAAGGTGACAACTATCTGGCGATCTCGGAAGGGCCCAACAAGGTCGGGTTCTGGCGCAATGGCACCCAAACCTGCACGCTGGCGAGTACCGACATCAAGAAATCCTTTATGTCGATCTTTCTGGGCAACAACACCCGGTCGGCCAGCTTTACGCAGAGTTTGAAGGGTCAGTGATGCTGTATCCCCGTGTCAGCCTCTATGCGCTGATGCTCGCTGCGGCGGGTATTCCGCTTTATATTCACTTGCCGCGCTTTGCGGCGGTGAATCTGGGCATCGGTCTTGGGGTGATCGGTACAGTCTTGCTGGTGATCCGACTGGTCGATCTGGTGCAGGACCCGCTGATCGGCTGGGCCATCGACCGCTGGCCGGGGGGGCAGCTTTTGTTCGCAGCTTTGGCCGCGTTGGGATTGGCCATCGGCTTTCCCTTGCTGTTTGGCCTGCCCGAAGGCGCAAGTGTCACAGCCCTGATCACGGTTCTAATCCTGCTGTTTTCGGCCTACAGCCTCGGCACCATCCTGCTCTATGGCCGCAGCGCGACGCTTGCGAAAAAGGCCGACGCGAAAGAACTGATGACACTCGCCGCCTACCGCGAAGGCGGGCAACTGACGGGCGTGGTCATCGCGGCCAGCGCGCCAGCCCTGTTCGTGGCCTTGGGGGCTTCAGCGCAAGGTTACCCCGCTTTCGGGCTGTTTCTCGGCCTGTTGGCGCTGTTGACCTTGGTTCTGACAATACCGATCTGGCGGCGCACACCGATCACCGGTCAGGGCCTGTCCTTCACAGGTCTCGGGCAGGCCGGAGCGCTGAGACTGCTGGCATTGGCACTGGTCAACAGCCTTCCGGTCGCCATCACCTCAACGCTGTTCCTGTTCTTTGTCGAAGATCGCCTGCAACTGGCCGGCAAGGCGGGGCCGCTGCTGATCCTTTTCTTCCTCAGCGCAGGCGCAAGCGTGCCGCTTTGGGCCAAGCTCAGCAATCGGATCAGCCCGAAAAAGACCCTGATCATCGCCATGCCCCTCTCGATCGCGGGCTTCATCGGTGCCGCAACGCTATCGGCCGGAGACCTCACCGGTTTCGCCATCATCTGCGTCGCATCCGGCGCGGCGCTTGGGGCGGATATGGTGGTGCTGCCTGCCATGTTTTCCGTCGTGCTGACACGCGCGGGGCTGAACGCCTCGGCCGCGTTTGGCATCTGGTCATTCGCTGGCAAGCTGGGCCTTGCGCTCGCTGCCTTTTTCACTCTGCCGCTTCTGGAACGCAGCGGCTTTACACCCGGTCAAACCAATAGTGCCGAGGCGTTGAACACGCTCAACCTCGCCTACGCCGTGCTGCCCTGCATCCTAAAGCTTGGAGCGTTCGGGATGGTTCTGACCCTTCCTACGGAGGTTACAGCCAAATGAATACGCTTATCGTGTTTCTGCTCGCCATCCTCGCTGTTCTTGCGGCCCGGGGCCGGTTTCTGAGCTTTCGGTCCCAATCGCCTGCCGATTACATGGGCACCGGCCCGGATTTCTCGCTCAAGAAACACCTCAATGGTGAGATCCTGTCCGAAGGCTTGATCTATGGCCCCAACGGCAAGATGTCGAACAGCTTCGTGGCGCGAATGGTCGGCGAATGGGACGGCAACTCGGGCACATTGGCGGAATGGTTCACCTATTCCAACGGCAAACAGATGACCCGCAAATGGTATCTGACCATGGGCACCGGCAACACTTTCATCGCCACGGCGGATGACATCGTGGGCGAAGGCAAAGGTGAGATCTCGGGCTCGACCGTCAAGCTGACCTACAGGATCATCCTGCCCGAAGATGCGGGCGGGCATACGCTGGATGTGACCGACTGGATGTACCTGACCGAAAATGGCGCGATCATGAACCGATCCGAAATGCGCAAATTCGGCATCAAAGTGGCCGAGCTGGTCGCCACCATGCGCCCCACGCCCGAGATCAAGACCACGCATCTGTCCGGCACAAACGGCTATGATGCCGACGCGGACGGCAGGCCGTTGCAATGATCCGTATCCGCGCGCTCATATCCATTGCCGCGATCGCCTGTCTGTTGGTGCTGGCGGCGTGCTCGGCCAAACCGAGGGTTCCCAAATCCTTCCTGTCGGATCGCGAGTTGAACCTTGAGGAGTTTTTCGAAGGCAAAACCGTTGCCTACGGCCAGTTTCAGGACATCCTCGGCAACGTCCCGCGCCGCTTTACCGTTGATATCGACGGCACCTGGGACGGAGAAACGCTCACCTTGGTCGAAGATTTCGTCTATGATGACGGAGCGACCGAGCAGCGTATCTGGACCCTGACCAAAACCGGCGCCGATACCTGGACCGGCACCGCCCCCGGCGTGCTTGGCACCGCTGAAGGGATCGAGCGCGGTGACACCTTCAACTGGAAATACAAGATCGACCTGCCGATCAAGGACGGTACTATGCGCGTGAAGTTCGACGACTGGATGTGGCTGCTGGAAGACGACCGCCTGCTGAACCGCGCCTATGTCTCACGCTTCGGTGTCCGCATCGGAGAGGTCATCCTGTTCTTCGAAAAGAAGTAGTTCGAGGGTTGGGGTGTGCCTACATCCGACCCCAACGGTCTTTTGCATATTTCTATTCCGTTCCATACCGCTTGATTGCAGCAGACGCGGGAAAATCCCGCCTGTTCTAGTTTGCCTTACGGAAAAAGTGGTGAGCCGTGCAGGATTCGAACCTGCGACCCACTGATTAAAAGTCAGTTGCTCTACCAACTGAGCTAACGGCCCACTCTTTCGTTGGATCTTGACGATCCGTGGCGCTCTGTAAGGCAATTACCCGACCGGGTTCAAGCCCTTATTTTGCGCCTCGTTTCGCCGGTTTAATCAGTGTTTCCCGCGACCCGATAGGCGGCCTAATTAGGCAGGTGGCGCGGGGGGGTCAACCCCTTTTTTCAGGAATCTGCGCGACAGGGTGGATTCATGTTCAGAGCAACGTTATATGCCCGCCATGCAACAGATAAGCGATACCGGTTTGCCCTTTATGAAGATGCACGGGCTGGGCAATGACTTTGTCATTGTGGATGCGCGCGCGCATGCCGTTCCGATCAGCGCGGAATTGGCCAGGGGAATCGGGCACCGTCAGTTTGGCGTCGGATTCGACCAGTTGGCCGTGATCGAAACCGGCCCAGCCGACGCACATCTGGTATTTTACAACGCGGACGGATCGACCTCGGCCGCTTGTGGGAACGCCACCCGCTGTATCGCCCGGTTTCTGATGGAGGAAAGCGGGAAATCCGATCTGACGCTGACGACTGAACGGGGCACATTGTTGGCCAAAGAGGCCGGGAACGGCCTGACCTCGGTCAATATGGGGCAACCTCAGCTGGAGTGGCACGACGTCCCGCTGGCGGAAGAGATGGACACTCTGGAACTGCCCATAGAAGGCGCGCCAACGGCGACCGGCATGGGCAACCCGCACTGCACGTTTTTCGTGGATGACGCCGAAGCGATTCCCTTGACCGAGTTCGGGTCGCGCTACGAACACCACCCTCTCTACCCCGAACGCACCAATGTTCAGGTTGCTCAGGTGATCGGGCCGGATCATATCCGGATGCGCGTCTGGGAACGCGGTGTGGGCATCACTCTGGCCTCTGGCTCGTCCTCTTGCGCCACAGCGGTTGCGGCTGCTCGGCGGGGCCTGACCGGGCGCAAGGTGCAGATCGAACTGGACGGCGGCACCATCTGGATCGACTGGCGCGACGATGGTGTCTGGATGACCGGACCAACAGCCCATGTATTCTCGGGCACCCTGACGCCCGAATTCATAAGGTCGCTGGGATGAGCGCCCCGAAATTCACCACTCTGGGATGTCGCCTGAACGCCTATGAAACCGAGGCGATGAAAGAGCTGTCGCAACAGGCGGGGTTGACCGATGCGGTGGTCGTGAACACCTGTGCCGTGACGGCTGAGGCGGTGCGCAAGGCGCGGCAAGAGATTCGCAAGCTGCGCCGGGAAAACCCAAACGCCCGCCTGATCGTCACCGGTTGCGCGGCACAGACCGAGCCTGAGACCTTTGCCCAAATGGAAGAGGTCGACGCAGTCATCGGCAATACCGAGAAAATGCGGCCCGATACCTGGAAGGGTATGGCGGCCGATTTCATTGGCGAAACCGAAACAGTGCAGGTCGATGACATCATGTCGGTCACTGAAACCGCTGGCCACCTGATCGACGGTTTCGGAACCCGATCCCGCGCTTATGTGCAGGTCCAGAACGGATGCGACCATCGCTGCACCTTCTGCATTATCCCCTATGGCCGCGGAAACTCGCGCAGTGTCCCTGCGGGCGTGGTTGTCGATCAGATCAAGCGGCTGGTGGACAAAGGCTATAATGAGGTCGTCCTGACAGGCGTAGACCTCACCTCGTGGGGGGCCGACCTGCCGGCGCAGCCCAGGCTGGGCGATCTGGTGATGCGCATCCTCAAGCTGGTGCCAGACCTGCCCCGCTTGCGGATCAGTTCGATCGATTCCATCGAAGTGGACGAGAACCTGATGCAGGCCATCGCGACCGAGCCGCGCCTGATGCCGCATCTGCATCTGTCGCTGCAACATGGCGACGATCTGATCCTGAAACGCATGAAACGCCGCCACCTGCGCGACGACGCCATCCGCTTCACCGAAGAGGCCCGCAAGCTGCGCCCGCAGATGACCTTTGGCGCAGACATCATCGCAGGTTTCCCGACCGAGTCAGAGGCGCATTTCGAGAACTCGCTGAAACTGGTCGCTGATTGCGATCTGACCTGGCTGCACGTCTTCCCCTACTCCAAACGCGACGGCACCCCGGCGGCCCGCATCCCGCAGCAGGTCAACGGCAACATCATCAAAGACCGCGCCGCCCGCCTGCGCGCCGCAGGTGATGCGCAGGTCACCCGGCACCTGTCAGACCAGATCGGCAAAACCCATCACATCCTGATGGAAAACCCCCATATGGGTCGGACCGAACAATTCACCGAGGTCGCCTTCAACGCGCCTCAGCCCGAAGGCCAGATCGTGACGGCAACAATCACCGGGCAGACCTCGGGCCAACTCACGGTCTGATCCCCCCTTCTTCTGTTCGAAAATACCTCGGGGTGAATTGGCCGCAGGCCAAGAGGGGCTGGCCCCTTCTGGCGACCTCAAAAAGAAACCCCCGCAACCTTAGGGCGCGGGGGTTCTTGTGTCAGTATTCCGAAAAGGATCAGTCCTCGTTGCGAAGCTTACCCTTGTGCGGCGCCCACAGACGCTTGTTCACCAGGTACAGCAGCACCGACAGAACGGTCAGGAAGATCACGCCGACAAAACCGGCATTCTTGCGATCCATCATCTTGGGCTCGGCGGCCCACATCAGGAAGGCGGCAACGTCCTCGGACATGGCTTCGACAGTGGCCGGGTGGCCGTCGGCAAACTCAACCTGATCTTCCGAAATCGGCGGGGCCATCGAAATCCAGCCGCCGGGGAAGGCCTTGTTTTCGTACAGGATGGTGCCTGCCTCTTCCTTCTCTTCGCCAGTATAGCCATCCAGCAGCGAGGCGATGTATTCCGCGCCGCCCATACCTTTGACCAGCTGGTTGATGCCCAGGCCATAAGGACCATGGAAGCCCGCACGCGCCTTGGCCATCAGGCTCAGGTCGGGTGCGCCAACCGCGTCATTGACCGGGAAATGGTCGGTCGGGATCGCCGGGCGGAAATCGTCCAGCTCGGGGTCGAAGACCTCGAAATTGTCGGCCGCGTAGGTGATGACCTGCTCTTCCGAATAACCCAGCGCTTCCAGATCGCGCAGGGGCACATATCTCAGCCCGTGACAGGCTGCGCAAACCTCGGTGTAGACCTGAAGGCCGCGCTGCAGCTGGTTCTGATCCCAGGTTCCGAACGGACCCTCGAACGAGAAGTCGAAATCCTCGATATGCTGCTCGCCGCCACCTGCCGCAAAGGATGCAGCAGGGGTCAGAGCGAGGGCAAACGCGGCGCCGATTGCAAGTTTCTTGAACATGTTTCCGGTCCCTCTTCTTACTCGGCCGGCGTGGCTTCGGCGTCAGCCTTGCCATAATGCGCGTTGAAGTCTTCTTCGATGGTCTCGGGCTGCGGCAGCGGCTTCTCGATCACCCCAAGGATTGGCAGGATCACGAAGAAATAAGCGAACCAGTAGGCCGATGCGATCAGCGAGAAGGTTGCATAGGGCTCTTCCGCGGGCATCGCACCCAGCCACATCAGGGCGAAGAAGTCGATGATCAGCAGGTAGAACCACCATTTGAACATCGGACGGTATTTGCCCGAACGCACGGTCGAGGTGTCCAGCCAGGGTGCCAGAGCCATCGCCAGGATCGCACCGAACATCGCGACCACACCAAAGAACTTGGCGTCGACGATGCCGCCGGTGATGAAGCTGGCGAATTGCACAACCCAGACCTCGCCGGTGAAGGCCCGCAGGATCGCGTAGAACGGCAGGAAGTACCATTCGGGCACGATATGCGCAGGTGTCACCAGCGGGTTGGCTTCGATGTAGTTATCCGGGTGGCCCAGGTAGTTCGGCATAAAGCCGACAATGGCCCAGAACACGACCAGAATAACCGCCAGCGCAAACAGGTCCTTGATCACGAAGTAAGGCCAGAAGGGCAGCGTGTCCTTGTCGGCCTCGGCTTTCGAGCCACGACGCACTTCAACACCTGTGGGGTTGTTGTTGCCGGTGGTGTGGAACGCCCAGATATGCACGATGACCAGCGCCGCGATGATGAACGGCAGCAGATAGTGCAGCGAGAAGAAGCGGTTCAGCGTGGCGTTGTCCACCGCCGGTCCGCCCAGCAGCCAGGTTTGCAGCGCATCACCGACAAACGGGATGGCGCCAAACAGGCCGGTAATCACGGTCGCACCCCAGAAGGACATCTGACCCCAGGGCAGAACGTAGCCCATGAAGGCGGTGCCCATCATCATCAGATAGATCAGCATCCCGATGATCCACGTGATCTCACGCGGGGCTTTGTACGAGCCGTAGAACAGGCCGCGGAACATGTGAATATAGACCGCAACAAAGAACAGCGACGCGCCGTTCATGTGCAGGTAGCGGATGAAGTAGCCGCCATTCACGTTACGCATGATGTGCTCGACACTGGCAAAGGCCAAATCGACATGCGGGGTGTAGTGCATCACCAGAATGATGCCGGTGACGATTTGCAGCGCCAGGCAGAACGCCAGAACGATGCCCCAGATCCACCACCAGTTCAGGTTCTTGGGGGTGGGAATCATCAGGGTGTCATACAAAAGGCCGACGATGGGCAGGCGGCTGTGCAGCCACTTTTCGCCGTTTGACTTCGGCTCGTAATGATCGTGGGGAATTCCGGACATAAGTTGGGTCTCCCTTAGCCGAGTTTGAGGGTTGATGCGTCCACCCATTCAACGGGTGGAATCGGCAGGTTCTCAGGCGCGGGGCCTTTGCGGATCCGGCCAGCCAGATCGTAGTGCGAGCCGTGGCAGGGGCAGAACCATCCGCCGAAATCACCGGCGTCGCCCAGCGGAACACAGCCCAGGTGGGTGCAAACGCCCATCTGCACGATCCAGGCACCCGCTGCTTCGCCTTCGGGCGAGGGCAGCACGCGGTTGGCGTCGGTTGCGGGCGCGTCCGCGTTCAGGTTGAAGTTCCGGGCCAGCGGGTCGGGCAGGTTGCCAACCGCTTCCTCATCCTGTTGCTGCGCTTCGGCAATCTCGGCACCGGTGCGGTGGCGGATGAACACGGGTTTACCCAGCCATTTCACGGTCAACTGTGTGCCCGGCTCAACCCCGCTGACATCTGTACGGATCGAGGACAGGGCCTGCACATCCGCCGACGGGTTCATCTGGTTGATCAGGGGCCATACGGCTGCACCTGTCGCAACGACTCCTGCGCCGCCAGCGACGTAATAGAGGAAATCTCTGCGGGTGCCTTCGTGGTCTTCTGCGTGGGACACGAGGTTATCTCCGGTTTTCTGGCGCCCGCGGACGGGCAAATAGCTCGCGCACCGCACGAATGCGGTGTCTTAACCGCGCTGTCTATCGACGCAAATAGCGTTCGTCCAGCGGTCATAAACGCGCAATACGCCGCATCTGTGCTATTTGTCACAATGCATCGGGTATTTTTGGTGATTCAAGCCCACATCTTTTCCGATCATCCCGAATCGGCGGGGTTTGATTCGATGGTCAGGGACACATCCCCGCTATGCCTGACCCAAGCGGATTCGGGGCACATCTTCCGGCAGAAGATTGATGCCATGTCATGCAATATCCGCGACGGCAGAGCCGCATTGTTCCGCGACAAATGACACCTCTGAAATAGACCATTTGTTCAGTGGGATAGCGGTCTTTTTGCTGTTGAATCCTGTGCCTGAATGCCGGACATCCCGGTCTGCGCGAACGCCGATCAGGAGACCCCGATGTCAAAAACCCCCTTGGCCGCCGTTCTGTTAACGATTGCACTGTCCACCCAAACCGCCGCCGCTGGCGATCCCGCCAAAGGCAAGCAGCTTTATAACCGCTGTTCTTCGTGCCACGCGATCATCAAAGATGGCGAGGTTCTGGAGAAAGGCGGCATTACCGGACCGAATCTCTATGGCGTCGTGGGCCGCGTCGCCGGGTCCGAGACCGATGATCTGAATGGCAGCGAGCGCCTGCCCATCGGCATGTTCACCGACGATATGATCCGGGCGGGCGAACAGGGGCTTGTCTGGACCGAGGAAAACATCGCGGTCTATTCAAAGGACCCGATTGGTTTCATTCAGGAGTTTCTGCAGGACGAAACCGCCCGCCCCAACATGAGCGTCAAGCTCAGGAAAGGGGCCGAAGACATCGCCGCCTATCTGGCAACCTTCAGCGACTAGGGGCGCGGGTCGCCCTCAGCCTTGCGGGCGGGTGGCGACCATACTGGGCCGCTCGCCAAACTCGGCAAACCAAGCCGCAAGCGCATCATTGCCCTTGCGCCAGCCGCGCTCATCGTGGCGCAAATCAAGATAGCCCAGCGCACAGCCGACAGCCACTTGCCCCATATCCAGCGGGCCGGACAGATGCGCCATCCAGCGCTGGTTCAGGGCGGCACAGGCCCGGTCGATCTTGACCCATTGCGACTCGGTCCAGTCGTCCCATTGCTTGTCTTCGGGGCGCAACCGGTCTTCGTAGGTCATCGACAGGGCCGCATCCAGAATACCATCTGCCAGCGCCTCAAGCGTCAGTACATCCCAGCGGCGCGCGCCATCGGGATAAAGCCGCCCTCCGGCGCGGGCATCCAGAAACGCGCAGATCACCCGACTGTCGAACAGGGTTGGCCCATCCGGGCGTTCCAACGCCGGAACCTTGGTCAGAGGGGCCTTGCTGATCAAAGATGCCGCCGGTGAAATCGGCGTACTGGCCACCGTCTCAAGCTCGACATCCTCCAGCTGATCCGTTTCGTGCAGCAGCACCATGACTTTGCGCACATAAGGCGAGGTCAGACTGTGATAGAGTTTCATTCGCACGCTCCCTGATTGCGCCGACCTTACAACAAGGGCGAAAAAACAAAAGCGGTCAGTCGTCTGACGGCTTGGCCCCGCGCATCAGCGTCTGCAGCACCTGCAACTCGGACCCAATCCCCGACGCGATGTGATCGGACGCCTGCATCCGCACATCATCGGGTTTGTTCTGGTTCAGCTTCCAGGTACCCTGAATGTCATCGATCCGCATCCGACAGGGCACAATCATCCGCATCATGCGATCCAGCGCCTCATCGGTCATCTTGTCGGTACGCCACGGCGGCTTCGGACGCAGCCGATCTTCGTAGAACGCCGACTGCCGGTCCAACAGATCGCGCAATTCCTGCGGCGGGCGCATCTCAAGAACGCCGGTCAGATGGGCGGCCACATAATTCCAGGTCGGCACCTGATCCGCGATCCCGTACCAGTCGGGTGACACATACCCATCCGGCCCCGATACCGCGATTCGCGCCGTCACAGGCTGCTTCAACACCCGCACAATCGGGTTCGAGCGGACTAGATGCAGCTCGGCCACCGCCCCGTCTTCGGACAGCAAAAACGGAACATGGCTTACAATCGGCGCGCCATCGGTCGAGATTGCCAACACGCCAAAGGCCCTATCACGGGCAAACGCAATATGACGCGCGCGGTCCTCGGCGCGGAAGGCGGGGTTCGGGTGCATGGCATTCCTCCTGCCAAATCTCTTGCAGAAGGGGCCCGATCTATGCAAGGTCCGTCTCGTTCTCAGGGCGGGGTGAAATTCCCCACCGGCGGTATGCGGGCAATGACCCGTAAGCCCGCGAGCGGCTTCGGATCATCCGGGGTGACAAGCAGATCTGGTGAGAGGCCAGAGCCGACGGTTAAAGTCCGGATGAAAGAGAACGTGCAGCGTGCCGCCTCGGCGCGTCTGCTCGTGATCGCCTTGGGTGACGTGTCTGTCTACTTAAGGAGGTCCAAATGACACACACCCGCTATGCTTTCATCAAAGCCAATTGGCATTCCGATATCGTCGACCGCGCGCTTGACGGCTTCTTTGAGCTCATCCCAGCCGAACAGGTCGACATCTACGACGCCCCCGGCGCGTTCGAAATGCCCCTGCTGGCGCGCGATCTGGCCCAAACCGGCCAATATGCCGCGATCGCCTGCGCCGCCTTTGTCGTCGATGGCGGCATCTACCGGCATGATTTCGTGGCACAAGCCGTGGTGGACGGCCTGATGCGCGCCGGGCTGGACACCGGCGTTCCGGTCCTGTCGGTCTCGCTGACGCCGCACCAGTATCAGGAAACCGACCACCACAACGCCATTTACCGCGAGCATTTCGTGCAAAAGGGCCGCGAGGCAGCCCAAGCCGCGCTCAGCATCACCCGGACCCGCACGAAAATCGCAAGCGCAGCCTGATCGCTTCTTCTTGTTCCAAATACGGCAGGGGTGAATTGAGCCGCAGGCTCAAGAGGGGACAGCGTCCCCTCCCCCACAAAAACGCAAATCCGCTTGAGGCCAAGCCCCACGCCCGCTAATCACGACCCGCAAAGGAGCACGCCCCATGTCGATGAACAGCTTTGGACACCTCTTCCGCGTTACCACCTGGGGCGAAAGCCACGGGCCCGCATTGGGTGCGACTGTAGACGGCTGCCCGCCGGGCGTTGCAATCGACGAGGCGATGATCCAGCACTGGCTGGACAAGCGCAAACCCGGCCAGAACAAGTTCACCACCCAGAGGCGCGAACCCGATCAGGTGAAAATCCTTTCCGGCGTTTTCGAAGGGCAAACAACAGGTACGCCCGTACAGCTGATGATCGAGAACACCGATCAACGCTCGAAAGACTACGGCGATATCATGGACAAGTTCCGCCCGGGTCACGCCGATATCACCTACTGGCAAAAATACGGCATCCGCGACTATCGCGGCGGCGGGCGTAGTTCGGCCCGTGAAACCGCATCGCGCGTGGCTGCAGGCGGGCTGGCGCGTGAGGCGATCAAACAGATCGCACCCAATGTGCAGATCACCGGCTACATGACGCAGATCGGGCCGCATAAGATCGACCGCAATAACTTCGACTGGTCGCAGATCGAACAGAACCCGTTCTGGACGCCCGATGCGCAAGCGGCCGACGAGTGGGCCACCTATCTGGACGACCTGCGCAAGTCCGGCAACTCGGTCGGGGCGGTGGTCGAGGTTGTGGCGCGCGGCGTCCCCGCCGGGATCGGCGCGCCGGTTTATGCCAAGTTAGACACTGATCTGGCCGCCGCGATGATGTCGATCAACGCGGTCAAAGGCGTTGAAATCGGTGAAGGCATGGCTGCCGCCGAACTGACCGGAGAGGCCAACGCGGACGAAATCTTCATGGGCCAGAACGGCCCGCAATACAGCAGCAACCACGCGGGCGGCATTCTGGGCGGTATCTCCACCGGGCAGGACATCGTGGTGCGGTTTGCGGTCAAACCGACCTCGTCGATCCTGACCACCCGCAAGACCATTACCAAATCCGGTGAGGAGACCGAGATCATCACCAAAGGCCGCCACGACCCCTGCGTCGGTATCCGCGCGGTTCCCGTGGGTGAGGCGATGATGGCCTGCGTCATCCTCGACCACTTGCTGCTGCATCGGGGTCAGATCGGCGAGAATCGTGGACATATCGGCTGATCTGTGCGCCCGTCTGCGGGGCATCGTCGCGCAGCGCATGCAGGCCGACCCGGCGCATGATCTGGCGCATCTGGATCGCGTCTGGAGCAATGCGCGGGCCATCGCCGATGAACAGACAGACATGCAGGTCCTTCTGGCCGCCTGCTATCTGCACGATCTAGTCAACCTGCCCAAGAACGATCCGAACCGGCACCTCGCCTCTCGTCTGTCCGCGCAGGAATCAGAGCCTATTTTGGGTGATCTGGGCTTTGATGCCGCGTCGATCCGCGCCACCCAGCACGCGATTGAGGCCCACAGTTTCTCGGCCAACATCCCCCCGCGCACTGCCGAGGCCCGCATCCTGCGCGACGCAGACCGGCTGGACGCACTGGGCGCGATTGGCATCGCCCGCACCTTTGTTGTTGCTGGCGCGCTGGGCCGCGACCTTTATGATCCCGATGATCCCTTTGCCGAAGCGCGCGCGCTGGACGATCTGAAATTCTCGCTCGACCACTGGAAAGTCAAACTGCTGACCCTGCCTGCCGATATGCTGACCCCTGCCGGGCGGGCGCTTGCACAGGAACGGGTGTCACAGATGTTTGGATTTCTGGATGCCTTCGCGGATGAAATCGACCACCCCGTTCCCGATCACTGGAAATCCACCTGATTGGTACAATCCCGTCGTTGATCTTTCGCCGCCAAAGGCGCAGGGTCCCGGCCAATGGCACAATCCTTAACATCGCATCGACCCATGCTTGCCGTGGGTTTGAAACTGGCTGCGCTGATGCTGTTCACCTCGATGTCGGCACTGGTCAAAGCCCTGTCCGAGGATTTCCCGCCCGGTGAGCTGGTCTTTTTCCGCTCGCTCTTTGCCATTCCGGTCATCATCATCTGGCTGATCTGGCGGGGCGAACTGGCGCAAGGTTTTGTCGTCAAGAAACCCATGGGCCATTTCTGGCGCGGCGTTCTGGGCACCAGCGCCATGGGACTGACCTTTACCGGCCTCAGCCTTCTGCCCCTGCCTGAGGTCACGGCCATCGGCTATGCCACCCCGATCTTCACCCTGATTCTGGCCGCGCTGATGCTGGGCGAGCGTATCCGCATGATCCGAATCGGGGCGGTCGCTCTGGGCTTGCTGGGGGTTCTGATCATGATCTGGCCCCGGCTGGGCAGCACTCAGATGGAGATGGCAGCAACCATCGGCGCGCTGTGCGTGCTGGGGGCAACCATCGCCCGCGCCTTTGTTCAGATCCATATCCGGCAATTGGTCAAGGTCGATCACCCAGCCGCCATCGTGTTCTACTTTTCCATGACCGCCACGCTGCTGTCGGCGCTGACCGCGTTCTGGGGCTGGACGATGCCCACGCTGAATCAGGCTCTGATACTGGTCACTATGGGCCTGATCGGCGGGGTTGCGCAGATTCTGGTGACCTCATCCTATCGGTTCGGGCAGGCCTCGATGCTGGCGCCATACGATTATTCGACCATGCTGTTTGCGATTTTCATCGGCTATGTCTGGTTCGATGAGTTGCCAACAGTCGCCATCCTGATCGGCGCAGCGCTGGTGATCGCAGGCAATGTCGTCGTGATCTGGCGCGAGCATCAGTTGGGGCTAGAGCGCAGCAAGGCGCGATCCGTCACCGACCCCAAAGCGTGACTTTACCTTTCGCAAACTTCGCCTAGGTTGGGCGCGACAGTCAAAGAGGGTTCCCCATGAGCGACGCACAGGATCACAAGGAAAAGATGCAGCAGGTGCAGGCCAAGCACCGCAAGAAAGTGTCCGAGGCGGTTGATCCGGGGCGCGGGCTGGTGCTGATCAACACCGGCAAGGGCAAGGGCAAATCCTCGGCCGCGTTTGGTGTGGTGATCCGGGCGCTGGGCTGGGGTCAGACAGTCGCGGTGGTGCAATTCATCAAGGGTAAGTGGAAGACCGGTGAACGCCGGTTTTTTGAAGACCGCGATCTGGTCACATGGCACACGATGGGCGAAGGTTTCACCTGGGATACGCAGGACCGCGAGCGTGACATTGCCGCCGCCACCGCCGCCTTTGACAAGGCCTGCGATCTGATGGCCAGCGGCGAATATGATCTGGTCGTGCTGGACGAGATCAACATCGCCCTGCGCTATGAATACCTGTCGGTTGAGCGTGTGATCGAGGGGCTGAAGGCACGGTCCGACAAGACCAGCGTCTTCCTGACCGGTCGCGACGCTCCGCAAGCGCTGCGCGACTATGCCGATCTGGTCACCGAAATGACCGAAGAAAAACACCCGTTTCAGGCTGGTATCAAAGCCCAGCGCGGCGTGGACTTTTAGGAATGGTCAAGGTGGGCGTCGCCATACCCACCTTACCCTGCGCGCTTGCCTGACAGGTTTTCAAATACGTAGCGCACAGACTTGCGGCGGCTTGCGGCGCTCTCTGGAAGAGTGTCGTCTTTTCCCGCCGCATCGCGGGCAGCCTTGCGGTTCTTTTGGTCCACGTAAGCCGTGTAATCGGTGTCGCAGCAGCTGCACCCACAGGCAGTGGCGGCATCGTGCCGGGCAATGATCTCGTCCATCTTTTCGCGCATACCGAAGCCCTGCGATTGTCTCGTTTCCGAGGCGGCGGCAGGCCCTCACTGTGTCACGCGCTAAGCCCGCAAACCGCCCCGAAACCCTGTGCTGGATAATACATCATCTGGCGTTGAGCTATATCTGATTATTTTAGTCGGACAATTCAAGTCAAAAAAATGCGCCCACGAATTTCTTCGGGGCGCAAGTTGTGGGGAAGATAGGATCAGATGGCCTGGTCACGCGGATCCAGCGTTACCGACCATAGCTCGGTATCCGCGCGGTCCATCAGGCGAACGGTCATTTGTTGCGTTGAACCGTCGATATCCACGAGGCCAAAGAACTGCAGACCCGCACTGGGCGGCAGGTTCACCCCTTGATCTTCGGTCGGAGCTTTGACGAATTTCACCTCGGGCCCGAAGGTTCCGTCCAACGCATTAGGACCAAAGGTCCCGGCGTGCAGGGGGCCCGAAACAAACTCCCAAAACGGTTCAAAATCCTGAAATTGGGCTTTGTTAGGGTCGTAGTAGTGCGCCGCGGTATAGTGAACATCTGCTGTAAACCAGACCGTGTTCGTGATGCCCGCCGTCTTGATGAAACGCAGCAGATCGGCGATCTCCAACTCGCGACCCTTGGCCGGCCCACTGTCACCGTTCGAGATCGCCTCCGCTCCGGCCTGTTCCTTCCAGTTGTCCCAGACGATCAATCCGATCGGCATGTCCGAGGCAATCACCTTCCAGGTGGCTTGCGAGGCTGCAAGTTCGCGTTTCAGCCAGGCCAGTTGCGCGGCACCCAGAATGCGGGACTGATCGGTGATTTCATCCTCCATCGCGGGTCCGTTGGGGCCGCGATAGCTGCGCAGATCCAGGAAAAACACATCCAGCATCGGACCGTATGAGATCTTGCGATAGACCCGGCCGGGCTCAGCCGGAGTTATGCGCAACGGTGTCATCTCGTGAAACGCCCGTCCGGCGCGGGCTTGCAGCACATGCACCGATTTCTCGGAATACCGATCATCCGAGATCAGGTCCTTGGCGTCCGACCAGTTGTTGACAACCTCGTGGTCATCCCACTGGAAGAAGGTGGGGCAGACGGCGTTCATGGCGCGCACGTGCTCGTCCATCATGTTGTATTTCCACTGGGCGCGGAATTCGTCCAGCGTCTCGGCAACCTTGCGCTTTTCGTCGATCAGGGTGGCGTTCTTCCAGATCACCTGCCCGTCCTTTTCGACCTCGTCCTGCATCGGGCCATCAGCATAGACCGTATCGCCTGAATGGATGAAAAAGTCAGGCCGGTGCTGCGCCATAGTCGCATAGGTGCGCATCCCGTCATCATCAATCCCCCAACCCTGACCTGCGGTGTCGCCGGACCAGGCAAAACGAATATTCCGGCGCGCGGACGGAGCGGTGCGGAATTGCCCAATAACAGGCTCTGATACGGTATTGATGTCGCTTAGATCGGCGGCGACAAAGCGATAGAAGATATCCTGATCCGCTGGCAGCCCGTCGATTAGGCGTTTGACCGCGAAGTCTCCGTTCGGGATTGCATCCATTGGCGGCAACCGGCGGGCATCGGCAAAGCTCTCGGTGGTCGAGACCTCCATCATCACGCGCGCAGGCCGGTCGGTGCGAGTCCAGACCATGCCCGAGCTTGCATCCACGTCGCCTGACTGAACACCATGTGTGAAAACGGGTCGCGACGCGGCACGGCTGATGGCAGGCATGGCCAGCGACGCAGCAAATGCAGTGCTGCCAGCCAGAAACGTGCGGCGGGTCGGGCGAATATTCTTGGTCATCTCGGGGCTCTCCTGTCTGGTGATCGTCTCAAAGATCACGCGATTGGTGAACCGATAAGAACCGCCCGTTTGTAAAACGCGCGGCTCAGTTTTTTGACAGTATCACGATGATACTGTGACAGCTGTGGATAATTCTCAGGCGGCAACACCCTGTTCAGGCGCGCTGAGCGAGATCACCAGTACCACCGCAGCACCGTTCAGCCAGTAAAAGACGGCATCCAGACCCGAAAACCCGAAAAGGCTAGGGGCGAACAGGAAGGTGATGCCGACGATAAGGTCCACGGCCAGATGGAACTTATAGCTCAGGACACGCCAGACCCCCAGGTGATGGTCGGTCAGAGCAGTCAGGACAAAGGCCGCGACCCCGGTGATAACCGACAACCACAAAGCCATGGGGTTGGACTGACCCAGCCCCAGAACAAAGGGCAGCACGATCAGCGCCAGCGCGACGGGGTAGTCCAGATAGGCGTGAATGTTGCGCGTAACGAAACGAAGAGACATCGGAAGATCCTTTTCTTGCTTGGGATAATCCGAAGATGGGGTGGGGATCTCAGACGTATCAGTTCAGGTCGTTCAGGTCTTTTTGCAGATCGTACAAATGCGCCGGTCGATCAGTGCATCGCCCGGTAAGCAGCCGGGGACACGCCGACCTGCTTCTTGAACACGCGCGAAAACGCCGCTTCGGACGCGTATCCGACCTCGGCCGCCGCATCCGCCACGTTCCAGCGGCTTTCTGTCAGTCCATGGCAGGCGATCTGCATCCGCCACGAGGTCAGGTATTGCATCGGGGTCGTTTCCATCTTCTCGGCAAACAACTGGGCAAAGGCGGTGCGTGACATCCCGGCTTCGCGGGCCAGAGTCTCGACACTCCACTCCTGCGCGGGCCCGTGGTGAAATGCGGTCAGCGCGCGGGATATGCGGGGATCGGCAAATCCGGCAAGCGCCGCGCCGGTCGGGCTTTGGCATTCCAGATAGGCCCGGATTGCCTGCGCAAACAGGACCTCGGACAGTTTCAGCGCGATCAGGTCACCGCCGATCCGCGCGCCGCCCACTTCGGTCCCGATCATGCGCAGCGTGGCCTCGATCCAGGCCCCGGCTTCTTCGCCATAATTCTCGATCAGAATGTAGGGCGGCAGCCGGTCGATCAGCATATGCCCAGTGCCCCGCCGCCCCGGCGGACCGGTGAACGAGAAATGGCCGCAGATCAATTGCGTATCGCGGCTTTTGTCCTCGCCACCATAAACCAGAACGCCGTCGCCCTGATACCCGGCGTCCTCCAGCACCTGCTCCAGCGGCAGGGCGTCCAGCGGATTGACCTCATTGCACAGCAGCGCATGGGCCGCGCCGTGCGGGATCAGAATCAGATCGCCTTGCTTCAAACGCAAGGTTTCGCCCTTGTTAGAGACAAAAATCTTCAACTCCCCACGCTGCACAAAGTGAAACCGGGCCACGTTTTCGAACGCGGGCACCTGAATACCGAAAGGCGGCGTGAAAGAGGTGCGGAAATAGAACGTCCCCCGCAGGGACAGACGGGTGAGGATATCGCTGAGCAGGTCCAACATGAATGTAACGTAACCCCACCTGCGCTTTCGTCCAGCCATCTGAACGATCTGCACAATGTCTTGAACGGCAGGCAAAGAAAAAACCCCGCGCAAGGCAGGGGTTTGGAGTTCAGGATCTGCGCAGATCAGGCGCGGACAAGCTTTTCGTAATCTTCGGCAATCTCGCGGGTCAGATCGCCCACTTTGAACGTATAGTCACCAATCTGCCCGACCGGAGTGACCTCGGCAGCCGTACCGGTCAGCCAGCATTGTTCGAAATCGGCCATTTCCTCGGGCTTGATGCGGCGTTCGTGGACGGTGATGCCCTTGTCTTTCAGCATCTGGATCACGGTCTGGCGGGTGATGCCGTTCAGGAAGCAATCGGCCAGCGGGGTGTGCACCTCTCCGTCCTTGACGAAGAACACATTCGCGCCGGTCGCCTCGGCCACGTAGCCGCGCCAATCCATGAACAACGCGTCCGAACAGCCCTTGGCCTCGGCCTTGTGCTTGGAGATGGTGCAGATCATGTAAAGACCCGCCGCTTTGGCGTGAACCGGGATGGTTTCCGGGCTGGGGCGTTTCCATTCCGCGATGTCCAGCTTGGCACCCTGCATTTTGGCATCGCCGTAATAGGCACCCCAGGGCCAGACCGCGACGGCCATGCGAACCGGGTTCCTGGCCGAAGCCACGCCCATATCCTCGCCCGAGCCGCGCCAGACCAGCGCGCGGACATAGGCGTCCTGCAAGCCGCTGGCTTTCAGGGCTTCGTCCTTGGCGGCCTCGATCTGGTCGACGTCATAAGGCATCGGCATATCCAGCGCCTCGGCCGAGGCGATCAGACGCTCGGAATGTTCGCGGCTTTTGAAGATCTTGCCGTTATAGGCGCGCTCGCCCTCGAACACAGATGAGGCATAGTGCATCGCGTGGGTCAGCAGGTGCACATTGGCCTCGCGCCAGGGCACCAGTTCACCATCCATCCAGATGACACCGTCACGATCATCGTACCCCGCCATGCGAAACCTCCTGAACCGGGTTGAATTTTCGATTGTTGCGCTATTTAGGTCCGGAGCGGACACATTCTTGCGCAAAAACTGCGATTCGATACCTGTCCGCCCTTGGAATGTCAATAAGGCTGACATAAACTGAGCATTGTGTAACGAATGAGGCAAGATATGTCCGAAATCCGCCCCGCCCCGATGTTTGGGGGCGAAAGCCTGTTGTTTCTTACGGATGAGCAGTTGCGACAGGGGATCGAGGCCATGTTTTTCGCCTATCGCGGCTTTACCGCCGATCCTGACCGCATCCTGTCCGAGATGTCCTATGGCCGCGCGCATCACCGGGCGATTCACTTTGTCAATCGCGCGCCGGGGACCACGGTGAACAACCTGCTGGCCATTCTGGGGGTGACAAAACAATCCCTGAACCGGGTGCTGCGAACGCTGATCGAGGATGGAATGGTCGAAAGCCGGGTGGGTACCGCCGACAAGCGCGAGCGGCACCTGTTTCTGACCGAAAAGGGCCGCGCGCTGGAGGCCACGCTGTCCGACGCCCAGCGCGCCCGGATGCGTGCGGCATATAAGGACGCAGGCCCCGAAGCGGTGGCTGGTTTTCGTAAAGTGCTTGAAGCGATGATGGATGCTGATATGCGTCATGCGTATACGAAGCTGCGGGATACGACCTCATGAGCGATATGGACGCCCATCTGCTGATCGTCGACGATGACGAGCGCATTCGCGATCTGTTGAAGAAGTTCCTGATGCGGAACGGGTTTCTGGTAACCGCCGCTCGCGACGCAGCCCATGCGCGCCGGGTGCTGTCGGGGCTGGATTTCGACATGATCGTGCTGGACGTGATGATGCCGGGCGAGGATGGCGTGAGCCTGACAAAGGCGCTGCGCGAAACCCATGCGACTCCGATCCTGCTGCTGACCGCGCGGGGTGAAACCGAGCACCGGATTGCAGGATTGGAAGCCGGGGCCGATGACTATCTGGCCAAACCGTTCGAGCCGAAAGAGCTGTTGCTTCGGATCAATGCGATTCTGCGGCGTATGCCCGAAACGCCTGCTCAGGATACCGCCGCAAAGATACTGACGCTGGGCCCGATCCGCTATGACATCGAACGTGGTGAGATGTGGCAGGGCGAAGACCCGGTGCGTCTGACCGCAACGGAAAGCCAGTTGATGAAGATCTTCTCGGCCCAGCCGGGCGAGCCAATCAGCCGTGCGAAACTGGTCGAGGATCTGGGCCGCGACAAGGGGCAGGCGCAGGAACGCGCGGTGGACGTGCAGATCACCCGGTTGCGTCGGAAGATCGAACAGGATCCGAAGCAGCCCAGATACCTGCAGACGGTTCGGGGTGCTGGTTACATGCTGGCGCCGGATTGATTTGGCCGCTGCCCGGCGATTTTATGCCTTCGGCGAAGGTATTTTTAGCCAGATGAAGAAGGGATCCCGATGAAGACTGCCTTGTTGACCCATGCCGATTGTCTGGGGCACGTGACGCCGGACGGGCATCCTGAGCGGGTGGCGCGGCTGGAGCATATTCTTCATGCGCTGGAGCCTTTGGATCTGGATCGCAGGACGGCCCCGATGGCGGCGGATGATGATTTGCTGCGGGTCCACCCCGAAGATTACATCCGGGATATTCGGGCCACGCGGCCTGCGGAGGGGTTTGCGCAGATCGATGGGGATACGTTTATGTCTCCGGGCTCTGTCGATGCCGCCTATCGCGCGGCGGGGGCCGTGGTGCGGGCTGTGGATCTGGTGCTGGGCGGTGAGGCTGCGAATGCGTTCTGTGCGATCCGACCGCCGGGGCATCATGCGGAAACGGACAAGGCGATGGGGTTCTGCCTGTTCGGCAATGCGGCTTTGGCGGTGAAACATGCACTGGATCATCATGGGCTGAGCCGGGTCGCCGTTGTGGATTTCGATGTCCATCACGGCAATGGCACACAGGATTTGCTGTGGGACGAACAGCGCGCTTTGGTGATCACCAGCCAGCAGATGCCACTGTGGCCGGGATCAGGGCGACCGGATGAGACCGGCGCTTTTGAGACCATCCTGAACATACCGCTGGCCCCCGGCACAGGCGGGGCCGAGATGCGGGCGGCTTATGAGGCGCAGGCTTTCCCGCGTTTGCGGGCGTTCAGGCCCGAATTGATCATCATCTCAGCCGGGTTTGACGCGCATCAGGATGATCCGCTGGCCAATCTGAACTGGTCGACCGGCGATTTTGCCTGGATCACGGCTGAACTGTGCAGGATTGCGGATGAGGTTTGTGAGGGCCGTATCGTCTCGACTCTGGAAGGTGGGTATGATCTGAACGCACTGGCCGAGGCGACACGCGCCCATGTGGAAGAACTGATGAAGGCAGCACGATGACCGATACCCCCGTTGAGCAGATGACCTTTGAACAGGCGATGAAAGAGCTTGAGGCCGTGGTCGGCCAGCTGGAACGTGGCGATGTGGCGCTGGATCAGTCGATTGCGCTGTATGAACGCGGGGCAGCGTTGAAGAAACGTTGCGAGGATGAGTTGAAGCGGGCCGAAGAAAAGGTCGCCGCGATCACCTTGGATGCTGGCGGCCAGCCGACCGGGACGACGCCTGTCGAAGGTCAGTAAATGTTTCGCGACCAGTTGGCGCGGGATGCGGCGCGCATTCAGGCGCAGTTTGACCATGTCCTGAACGCCTTTGACGATTTCGATGTGACGCGGGCGATGGGTTATGCCACCGAAGGCGGCAAGCGGTTGCGCGGATTTCTGGTGCTGGAAAGCGCCCGTCTGCATGACGTGGACGAGGCGCGCGCGATCTGGCCTGCCACGGCGATCGAGGCGCTGCATGCCTATTCTCTGGTCCATGATGATCTGCCTTGTATGGATGACGACGATCTGCGGCGCGGTCGCCCCACGACCCATGTGAAATGGGATGAAGGCACGGCGGTTCTGGCCGGAGATGCCTTGCAGACATTGGCCTTTGAGCTTTGCGCGCGACCCGAAGTTGGGGCGGCTGATATACGGGCTGAATTGACCCTGACATTGGCCCAAGCCAGCGGCGCGCAAGGTATGGTCATGGGGCAGGCGCTGGACATTGCGGCCGAGACTGCAGCAGAACCCTTGTCGCTGCAGGCAATCACGCATTTGCAGGCCGGCAAGACAGGCGCTTTGATCGAATGGTCCGCCTGTGCGGGTGCTCGATTGGCGCAGGCCGATCCGGCACCGCTGCGCCAATACGCCCAAGCGCTTGGGCTTGCTTTTCAAATCGCAGATGACATTTTGGATGTGGAAGGCGACGCAGAAAAGGCCGGTAAGCGCCTGCAAAAGGATGCGGATGCGGGAAAAGCCACGTTTGTCTCTCTGTTGGGGCTGGGCCCTGCCAAAGCCCGCGCGGCGGAACTTGTCGACCAAGCCTGCGCCGCGCTGGATGGCTACGGCCCAAGGGCGGAAACCTTGAAGGACGCCGCCCGCTTCGTTATTGCCCGGGACAGCTAAGTCAGGAACGCGCTAAATGTCTGATCGCCCGAACACGCCTCTGCTGGATCTTGTGAGCCGTCCTGCCGACCTAAAGCAGTTCTCGGACTCGCAGTTGCATCAGGTGGCGCAGGAATTGCGGGCCGAGACGATTTCCGCCGTCTCAGTGACAGGCGGGCATCTGGGCGCAGGTCTGGGCGTTGTGGAACTGACCACCGCGTTGCATGCTGTGTTCGACACCCCGCGCGACAAGATCATCTGGGATGTGGGGCATCAGTGCTATCCGCATAAAATCCTGACCGAGCGGCGCGACCGTATCCGCACGCTGCGCATGAAGGATGGCCTGAGCGGGTTCACCAAGCGCAGCGAAAGCCCGTATGACCCGTTTGGGGCGGCGCATAGCTCGACCTCGATCAGTGCTGCGCTGGGCTTTGCCGTTGCGCGCGATCTGGGTGGCGTCACGCCCGAGGGGCTGGGTGACGCGATTGCGGTGATCGGCGACGGGTCGATGTCGGCGGGCATGGCCTTTGAGGCGATGAACAATGCGGGCCACCTGAAAAAGCGCCTGATCGTCATCCTGAACGACAATGAGATGAGCATCGCCCCCCCGGTTGGTGCGCTGTCCAACTATCTGTCGCGCATCTATGCCGAGGAACCATTCCACGATCTGAAAGCCGCCGCCAAAGGCGCGGTGTCGCTGTTGCCCGAACCGTTCCGCGAAGGGGCCAAGCGCGCCAAGGAAATGCTGAAAGGCATGGCCGTGGGCGGTACCTTGTTCGAAGAACTGGGCTTTTCTTATGTCGGCCCCATCGACGGCCATGATCTGGACCAGTTGCTGCCGGTGCTGCGCACGGTCAAGGCCCGCGCGACCGGACCGATCCTGATCCATGTGCTGACGAAAAAGGGCAAAGGTTACGCCCCCGCTGAACAGGCGCGCGACAAGGGCCACGCCACCGCCAAGTTTGACGTTGTGACGGGCGAGCAGAAGAAGGCACCCTCGAACGCGCCGTCCTATACCTCGGTCTTTGGCAAGACGCTGGTGGATGAGGCCGCGCGGGATGACAAGATTGTGGCCGTCACGGCGGCAATGCCGGATGGGACCGGTCTGAACCTGTTTGCGGAACGCTACCCGTCGCGCTGTTTCGATGTGGCGATTGCGGAACAGCATGGGGTGACCTTTTCGGCGGCGCTGGCGGCGGGCGGGATGAAGCCGTTCTGCGCGATGTATTCGACCTTTTTGCAGCGCGGTTACGATCAGGTGGTGCATGATGTGGCGATCCAGCGCCTGCCGGTGCGCTTTGCCATCGACCGCGCGGGGCTGGTTGGCGCAGATGGGGCGACCCATGCCGGGTCGTTTGACATTGCCTATCTGTCGAACCTGCCGGGTATGGTCGTAATGGCTGCCGCAGACGAGGCCGAGTTGATGCATATGATCGCCACAGCCGTTGCCCATGATGACGGCCCCATTGCCTTCCGCTATCCACGTGGCGAAGGCGTAGGCGTCGACCTGCCCGAACGCGGCGAAGTGCTGGAGATCGGCAAGGGCCGTATGATCCAAAAGGGCGCGCGCGTGGCGCTGCTGTCTTTTGGTACTCGTCTGGCCGAGGTTCAGAAGGCGGCCGAAGCGCTTGGCGCGCGGGGGATTACCCCAACCATCGCCGACGCCCGCTTTGCCAAACCGCTGGACCGGGATCTGATCCTGACCCTGGCCGACGACCACGAGGCGCTGATTACCATCGAAGAAGGCGCTGTGGGCGGCTTTGGCAGCCATGTGGCGCAGCTTTTAGCGGATGAAGGCGTGTTTGATCGCGGTCTCAAATATCGCTCGATGGTATTGCCGGACATCTTCATCGATCAGGCCAGCCCGGCGGATATGTACGCGGTTGCCGGTATGAATGCCGAGCAGATCGAAGCCAGGGTTCTGGATGTTCTGGGCGTTGCCTCGATCGGCGAAAAACGCGCCTAAGGCCGGGCGGTCATGCGGCTTGCAACCCTGATGGGCGAAAGCTAGGCTCGGGTCAGGCTGTTTGAGGCAGCCACCCGGTCCGCGGAAAGCTGTCATCGGCACCTCTGTAAGACGACTTGTAAACCAAATCGGTTTCTCAGCCCGGATCAGCGGACCGTCGGGCAGCGGAGGGAATACCGATGACCAAATCACTCGACCAACTGCGCCGTGACGCGAAGGCCTTGGGCAAAGCTCTGACTGCGGGCGACAAGGGCGCGATGTTGCGCGTCCATGGCATTGTCAAAACACCCAGAAACGGGGTCTACAAACATGCCGATTGCCTGCATGTGATCGCGCGCGAAACGGGTTATGCCACATGGCCCGCGCTGAAACTGGCCGTCGAAACGCAAGGCATGGACCGGGCGCAGAAACAAGGGCGGCTGCGCTGGGCGCTTTACAACGGCTCGGCGGAAACGGTGGCGTATCTGCTGACGCAGGAGCCTGACCTGGCCGAGGATCAAGTGCCGCTGTTGGTTGCGCTATACGACGTGAACGCGATGCGCCGGGTTTTGGCGCGGGATCCGGGTGCCGCAACGCGCGAATACCCTCCCCGGCGTCCCATGTGCCATCTGGCGTTTTCGCGGCACATCAAGGCCGCCCCCGAGAAAGAAGGCGACATGCTGGCCATGGCGGATCTGCTATTGGCCCACGGCGCAGATGTGAATGACAGCTTTGCCTTCGACCCGGAGTCAGACCATCGCCTGTCCACGCTTTATGGCGCTGTCGGCCATGCGGACAACATGCCCCTGGCCAAATGGCTTTTGGACCACGGCGCGGACCCCAATGACAACGAATCCCTCTACCATTCCACCGAGCTTGGCCATACCGAAGGGCTGCGGATGTTGCTGAACCATGGGGCCGATCCCAAGGGTACAAATGCGCTGTCAAGGGCTATTGATTTCAACAGCACAGAGGCGGTGCGCCTATTGCTGGATCACGGCGCGGACCCCAACGAAGGCATCGCGCCTCACCCGTCGGGTGAGCCATCGCTGGTGATACCCGCCTTGCACCAGACCGCACGGCGTTTGGCGTCGGGTGAGATCGCCCGGCTCCTGCTGGATCACGGTGCTGACCCAAATGCCGTCAGTCGCGGCCATACGCCCTATGCCTTTGCTCGCGTCTTCGGGAACCGGGATGTGGCGGATGTTCTGGAGCAGGCGGGGGTATCCACGCAGCTATCAGAGACCGAGGCACTTTTGGCGCGTACAGCGGATGGAGTGCCAAGGCCCGGCGACCGGATCGATATGACTGCCCTATCGAAAGAGATGACCTATCTTCTGGGCCGTCTGGTGTGGCGAGAAGGCAGCCTGCCCCATATGCAGCGCCTTGTGGAGATGGGCTTTGACGCCAACCTGCCAGATGAGATGGGAATGCCGCCGCTGCATCTTGCCGGGTGGGAAGGGATGGCCGATGTCACGGCCTTTTTTCTGCACCAGAACCCGGACCTTGACCACACCAACGCTTATGGGGGCACATTGCTGTCGACGATCATTCACGGGTCAGAAAACTGCCCGCAACGCGCGCATCGCGACCATATCGACTGCGCCCGGATGGCGTTAGAGCGGGGCGTACCATTGCCCCGAAAAGCCCCGCAATTTGCAACCCGGCCCGAGATGTCTGAATTTCTTACCGTTTGGGCGGACACGCATCCGGATCAGGTTGCGGAACACGGGGTGATTTGACACGCACCGACGAAAGAAAAGCGGCGGCGCAATTCAAGCGCCGCCGCCCGGCTTGCACTACTGGCGTCAGCCGTCCAGGCAGAAGCCTTCGATGTCGCCATTTGTCCAGTTGTTCGGACCACTGTTCAGAATGGTGCGGTCGCTTACATGGATGCGGATGTTGTAGCCGCAGGGATCCATGCCGGTGGTATCAAGCTCCCAATTGCCAGACGCGCCATCGGTACTCAGCGATCCAGCCGCGTAGCTGATCGTGACCGACGAACTGCCGCCCACAAACGGGGGCAGAACCGTCGCCGCAGGTGCGGCGGAAGTGATGACCATGGTGCCGCCCGCAGCCTCGGGCAGCGGGGTCACATGGATGCGCAGGCTTCCGCAGTGATTGCCCGTCATCGAATACGTGCCCGAGATCACTTCGCCAATGCCGAACTTGCCACAATTCCCTGCGCCGCTTGTGATTTCGACATCTGCGCCGGGCCGGGTGTTGTCGACCATAAAGACCGTCGATACGGTTGTGCCCAGAACCGGACCTGCCGGTTGCCGGAACTCGATGAAGACCGAGTGCAACCCGTTCTCCAGCCCCGTCAATGCGCCCAACAGATCGTCGGCGACCGAGACCAGCGGCGAGGCGGCCAGATAGGGGAACCAATCCCCAACCGCGTTGACCGTCTGCTTGACCGAAAACGGGCTTGGGAAGGTGGTAACATCGGCCTCGAACGGGTTTGTGTAGGCCCGTGGTGCGATATCGGAAGGTCCCTGGATCATGATCCGGTACTCCATCGCGCCTGCCGGGATGTTGAAGGCCCGGCCCTTCAGCAGCGTCCGCCCGCCAAACGGCGCATCGTCGGCATTGGGGATGATACCGCCCACGCCCGCGCCATTGGCATATCCCATGGCGTTGATCTGCGGGATCGGCATGTTTCCGATGGATTCCAGGAAGGGCAGGAACTGTCCGGGCACGCCGCCTTTCGGAAGATGTTCGACCTCGATCGTGCAATCGGCCCGGTCGCCCCAATGGGGCACGAAATCCGGATCATTCGGCGCGGGCGGGACGGCCCAGGACAGGATACCGCGAATCCGCGCCTGCCCGGTCATGCACCATTCTTTGCGATGATCATCCAGATCCACCGGCAGCGAGGCCTGATACCACAGCCCGTCATCCGGGATCTGATCGATATTGTGCACATCGACCCAGGTGATGCCCTGGAATTCCCAGCCCGATCCGAAATCAAGGTAGAAGGCGACATATTCCCGCGACCCTTGCGAACACAGATCGCCCGAATAGCCACTGGCGCGCTTGATCTCGATCACGCCATGCAGGTGCGAGGTGTCGCGATCCAGACCAACGCAGTGAAGCTCTTCATATGTCGTGTTGAAGTCGGGCTTCATGATGAAGTCATCGAAATCCGAAAGGTCGATGTCAAAATCCGGTATCTGGAAGGCCGCCATCGTCTGGCTTGCGGCGATATCCGTGCTGTCGGCCGCAAGTTTGACCATGGTGGGAAAGACATTACGCAGAACCTGCATCTTGTCCGCCCGGTCGGTCTTTTTCATCAACTGCGCCAGCGAGGCCGCCGGTTTGTTCGCAACCAACTGGGTTTCCAGCAGCGATGTCGCCTGCTGCAGCACTTTCGGATCGATCTGTTGAATGCCGATATCGGTGATATGATCGATCAGGTTGCATAGGAACGGGCTTCTGGGGTTGATCTGAATGTCGCGCTCCAGCCTGTTGCCCCAGATCGGCAGCCAGTTCGGCATGTTGGCCGGCGGGACCACGTTCCAGGACAGAACGGCCCGAACGGTCGGCAAAACCGGGTCGCGGTCGCAACATGTCCGTTTCTTGGGATCGACCTTGATCGACACCGCGTAACACAGGTCATCCTTGAACCCAAGGTCATGGATGTTGAAGCTGTTCACCCCGCTGTCGACCCACACGCCGTCACCGTAATCGAGGTAAAAGCGCACATATTCCTGCGACCCGTCGGTGCAGGGCCCGCCGCCATAGCCATCGGCCTGCTTGATCCGCACAATCGCGGTCAGGATGCTGCTGTCGGGGTTGTAGCCGATGCAGGTCAGTTCTTCGAACGCGACGTCCTGAATCTTTTTCAGAACCGGCTTTTGCAGCCCTTTCAGGTCCAGTTGGGACAGGTTGCCAAAATAGTTCGGGTTCTGAAGCAGCCTGAAATTGGCAGAGGTTCGAAGTTCAATTTCCTTGCTGACATCCGTCATGGGAATTCTCCAATAAATGCTTAAAATAAATAAAAAACATGCAGTCAAAAATACCTGCACAGGTTGTATTATACACGATTTTGGCTGATTCCGCGACTGCCCGTTGGGGCTTGGCTGCAAATGGCCGATGCCAGCGCGGCACAACCTGGCGGTGATGCAGGCCTGGCCAATCTGTGCTAGTCTATGGGTAAGCCAAGCGCACGAACACTCCTGATAGTTGCTGACTTTTTTCATGCCGTAGGAGGGCTTTTGATGGTTACCCCGAACGCCGAAGGCGATCTTTATCCGCTGCTCAGGGCCTACAAGAAACAGCATTTGGGCAAGGGTGCGTTTCGACGATATGACGCCCATGCGATTGGGATCGGGCAGAAAATCGTATCGGGCAAACCAACCGATACGCTGTGCCTGCGGTTCTATGTCAGCTGCAAGCACCCGACAGACCGAATAGCGCCGGATCGCCGGGTGCCCGCCGCATTCCGAACTTGGTCGCAGCGCGACGGGCGCGAGGTCGAATTGCCGACCGATGTGATCGAGCAGCCCCCGATGCGCTTTACCGCCGACCCGATAGACAGGTTCCGCCCTGTTCCGGGCGGGGTCAGCGGCGGCTCGGTCTTTACCGGCACAATCGGCGGCTGGGCGTGGGACCGGACCGATGCAAGCTTTGTGATGCTGACGGCATGCCACGTCGTAGGTTTTTTTGACGTCGTGGTCCTGTTGAACGGACCGATGCTGCAGCCGGGCTTGTCGGATGGCGGCGATGTGACGGACGACCGGGTGGGAACCGTCAAGCGGCTGATCGAGTTGCAGGCAGGCGAAACCAGAACCGTCGACGCAGCCATTGCCGAACCCACTAACACCGACATGGTGCAAACGGTTGTGCTGGACGTCGGCTCGGCGATCTATGCGGTGGACACGCCCACGCTGGGCATGGCTGTGCAGAAGTCGGGCAAATCCAGCGGGTTGACCCAGGGCCAGGTTGTCGATGCGGATGTGGACACTGCCGTGTTTCTGGCCGACGACATTTTCTTTTTCGAGGATGCCGTGCAGATTCAGGCCTCTGACGGCGGTGTTTGGGCGGAACCGGGCGACTCGGGCTCTGTCGTTTTTTCGCAGGCGGGGTTGCCCACGTCCTCGGCCATCCATCCGGCTGTGGGGCTGCATTTCGCCAGTTCCACGGATGCGGACGGGCTGGCCTGCAAGATGCGAAATGTTTTCGAGCAGCTTGATCTGGCACCGATTTGCGATGGCCTGTTTGCCGACTTTGTCGAAGAGATGGCGGTTGCGCCGGGCTTCACCTCGCCCGATGCGGATGTGTCACCGGCTGCGAGGCTGCATCCGTTCACACCGCGCGAAAGACGCTGGGCAAGGGCCGGGTCGCCGGTCCGTGGTCTTGGGCGCGACCTGCAGGCCCGTCTGGACGGATCGGGCAGCGGGCGTCAGCTGAACACTCTGGTAAGCGCGCACCGCGCAGCCCTGACCGAGTTGATGATCCGAAATGGCGATGTGCGCCGCGCCGCGGTTACCGCCATAGGCCCGATCCTGTCCGGGGCGGTCACCACAAGTGACGTGCTGTCCCGACGTATCTGTGCCCAGGATGTCAAGCGGCTGCAAAAACTGATCCATGAGATCGAACGATCCGGCGATGAAAAGCTGGTGGCGTCGGTGCAGGCCATGGCCAAAATGCTGGAGGTGGTCGAGGGCAAGTCCCTGTCCGACCTGTTCGAACAGGGTGCCGCTTATTGAACGGTTGGGCCGAACTCAGGATCAGGTTGCGACAGGATTGCCGTCTGGCTGCGTTCGGCAGGACCACAGGATCAGCAGCAGGAAGGACAGGTTCAGCACAACGTTGAACGGCGCGCCCACAAGGATGGACCCCGCGCTATCGGTGCAGAACCATGTCCACGCAGCAATCTTTGCAACCTTCGCGGCCACCGTCGCCGACAAAGGCGCAACATGGGTACCCAACGCCCATTGCATAGCGCCCAGCCCGGCTGTCAGACCGCCCGTGATCGCCAGCAACAATGTGGTCGGAGCGGATATATCCGAAGGAACTGTTTGGAACGGCCAATACGCGACCGTCAGAAATATATGCGCAAGACCGTGCAAAGCCGGAAGCGCGGTAAGCGCGAATAGAACGCCGGTCACGATCAGAATAATGCCGGACAAGCGCATTGCGGAATGTTGTCGGGTCATGGTCCCCTCCTGTTCAAGACCCGTCCTTGATGCGCCATGGCTCGAGCGCAAAGCAATTACGTCAGAGGTAAGTGATTTCTGCACCCGCGCTTGCTAGGCTTGCGTCATGACCCCGTATCCCAGATTGCTGAAAGAGTGGCGCAAGCGGCGCAGGATGAGCCAGCTTGATCTGGCGGTTGAGGCTGATGTCAGCGCCCGCCATATCTCGTTCCTAGAAACCGGCAGGTCCCGGCCCAGCCCGGACATGATCCTGCACCTGTCCGAGGTCATGGATGTGCCGGTCGATGCGCGCAATCAGATGATGCGGGCCGAGGGGTTCGCCGCTCGATTTGCGGCGACGCCCTTCGATGATGCCGCCATGGCCCCCATCCGCAGCGCCGTGGACTGGACGCTGAAACAGCATGAACCTTACCCGGCAATGGTGCTGGACCGGCTGTGGCACCTTGTTCGGCTGAACAAACCCGCCGAAATGCTGTTTGCACCGCTTGGGATCGCGCAAGGTCAAAGCCTTCTGACGCTGATCACCAGCCCACTGATGGCCGAGCTTGTCGAGAACTGGCCCGAGGTGGCCCATCACACAATGCTGCGTCTGCGGTCCGAAAGCGCCAATGCCGGTGGCCTGCCGGAACTGGACGCCGCCGCGCGGGCTCTGGCGGAACAGGCGCAGATTGGCAGTGACGCCGCCTTTGGACCAACCATTCCGACGATCTATCGGTTTGGCGGCCAGCGCGTTTCGATGTTCGGCACCATCGCGCAGTTCAGCACCGTTACGGATGTGACGCTGGACGATCTGAAGATCGAACTGTTCTTTCCATCCGATGATGCCAGCGCGGATTTCCTGAAAGCTCTGCCCCGTTCGGCGCAGCATTGAGGGCGCCCTGAGCAGCAATTGACCAGTGCCACTACGCCAGTTGTTTCAACCGGGGCATCAAATCCAGCAGCTCTTTGGTATAGGCATGCTGAGGGGCCGAGAATAGGGCATCGGTGTCCTGAACCTCGACCAGTTTGCCCTGTCGCATGACGCCCACCCGATCACACATCTGCCGCACGACGGGCAGATCGTGGCTGATAAACAGCATTGTCAGGCCAAGGTGATCCTGTAGGTCCTTCAGAATGTTCAAAATCTGTGCCTGAATCGAGACGTCCAGCGCGCTTGTCGGCTCGTCACAGATCAGGAACCGGGGCTGCGTGGCCAGCGCGCGGGCGATACAGATGCGCTGGCGCTGCCCGCCCGAGAATTCATGCGGGTATTTGCGCCAGGCATCCTTGGCCAGACCGACCCAATCCAGCAACTCGCGCACGCGCGGCTCAACGGCGGGTTTTGGCAGGATTTTGTGGTGATGGATCGGCTCGGCCACAAGGTCCCCGACCTTCATGCGGGGGTTTAGGCTTGAGAACGGGTCCTGAAAGATCATCTGGATCTGGCGGCGATAGGCCTGCAGTGCGTCCGCCCCCATGGCGGTCACGTCCTGCCCATCAAAGATCACTTGGCCACCGTCCACCGGATAAAGCGTGCCGATCATCCGTGCGACGGTGGATTTGCCGGACCCGCTTTCGCCAACAAGGCCGAACACCTCGCCGTCGCGAATGTCGAAACTGACCTGATCGACGGCGGTAAAGTACTTGCGTTGCGATGGCAGCAGACCGCCCTTTTGCAGGAAGGTCTTGGTGATGTTGTCGACCTCAAGCAGCTTACCGGATTTAGACAGATCGGTCTTGTCCCAATGCGCTGCCAGATCGTCGATCTTGAAGGTCCTTTCTCGCTCGCCATAGCTGACCACCGGAAAACGCTCGACCTTTGTATGCGGGCGCGGCACAGCGGCAATCAGGGATTTGGTATAGTCATGCGTCGGCGCGCCAAGGATCTGATCGGTCGTGCCGCTTTCAACCACATGGCCGGAATACATCACGGTCACTGTGTCTGTGGTATCGGCAATGACGCCCATGTCGTGCGTCACAAGGATGACGCCTACCTGACGTTCCTTGGCCAGTTCCTTGATCAGATCCAGCACCTGCGCCTGCACGGACACGTCCAAGGCGGTCGTAGGCTCATCTGCGATCAACACGCTGGGTTCGGTACACAGCGCAAGCGCGATCACCACCCGCTGACGCATCCCGCCGGAAAACTGGTGCGGGTATTGATTGAACCGATCCGCCGGGTCCGGGATGGACACCCGATCCAGCAGGGCAATGGCGCGTTTCTTCGCCTCGGACGCCGACAGGCCAAGATGCAGCTGGATTGTCTCGACCAATTGTTCGCCCACCGTGAACAGCGGGTTCAGGGAGGTCAGAGGGTCCTGAAAGATCATCCCGATCTCTTTGCCCCGGATTCTGCGCTTGTCCTCGGCGTCCAACTCGTCAATCCGGCGACCGTTCAGCCAGACCTCGCCCTCGGAGACATGGGCCGGAGGGTCCAGCAGGCCGATCACGGCGTTGCCGGTCATGGACTTTCCCGCGCCGCTTTCGCCGACAACGCCCCGGATTTCACCGGGATGTAGGTCATAGGTCACATGCTCGACCGGCTTGAAGATGCCGTGGCGGGTGGGGATTTCCACCGTCAGGTTGCGGATCGAAAGAACGGGGTCGGTCATTTCAGCCTCGGGTTCAGAACATCGCGCAGCCAGTCGCCAAGCAGGTTCACACTCAGCGCCAGCGCCAGCAGGGTGCAGGCGGGGAAGAACAGGATCCACCACTCACCCGAGAACAGGAAGCCCTGCCCGATACGGATCAGCGTGCCCAGCGACGGTTGCGTAGGCGGCGCACCAACACCAAGGAAACTGAGCGTCGCCTCGGCAATGATCGCCAGCGCCAATGAGATGGTGGCGATCACCAGCACCGGTGACAGCACGTTGGGCAGGATATGGCGCAACATGATGGTCAGCGGGCTTTGCCCAATGATACGGGCGGCGGCGACGTAATCCTTGTTCTTTTCCACCAACGTGGCACCCCGGACGACGCGTGCGAACTGCACCCAGTCGGACAGGCCAATGGCAAGGATCAGCACCCAGATCGCCATCTGGTCTCGGTATTCAATGGGCGTGATGCCCTTGGCGATGCCAAAGATCAGCATGGCCAGAAGGATTGATGGGAAGGTCAGCTGCACATCCGCCGTACGCATGATGATGGTTTCGGTCCAGCCGCCGAAATAGCCGGACAGCAAGCCCAGAATGATCCCCAGAACCATGGCAAACAGAACCGCCGCCACGCCCACAAACAGCGAGATTCGCATGCCGTAGAGAATGGTTGAGAACACATCCCGGCCCTGATCGTCGGTGCCCATCAGAAAGCTTTCACCGGTAAAGGCGTTCGGCTCCATCGGCGGGGTGAAGCCATTCATCAGGTTCAGGCTGGCCGGATCAAACGGGTTCGTCGGCGCAATCAGCGGTGCAAGGATGGTGGCAAGGATCAGGACCAAAGCCACCGTCGCAGAGACTATGGCCACGGGCGAGCGGCGAAAGGCGTAGAACTGGTCGCTGTCCAGAATGCGTTTCACACGGCTCATGCGCTGACCCTCAGGCGCGGGTCGATGAAGGCGTAAAGGATGTCGACCGCAAGGTTGATGGTGACGAAGATGACCGAGATCATCATCAGGTAAGCTGCCATGACAGGGATATCCACGAACTGGATTGCATTGATGAACAAAAGGCCAAGGCCTGGCCACTGGAACACTGTCTCGGTGATGATGGCGAAGGCGATGATGGCCCCCAATTGCAGGCCAATGATGGTGATCACGGGAACCATGGTGTTTTTCAGCGCGTGGCGGAAGTTGATGGTCCGGTCGCTCAGTCCACGGGCGCGGGCAAAGCGGATGTAGTCCTGCCGCAGCACCTCGAGCATCTCGGACCGCACCAGCCGCATGATCAGGGTCATTTGGTACAATCCCAGCGTGATCGCGGGCAGGATCAACGCCTTGAGGCCACTGGCGGTCAGGAACCCGGTGTTCCACCAGCCAAGGTCAACGACCTCACCGCGCCCAAAGCTGGGCAGCCAGCCCAGTTCGACCGAGAAGACGTAGATCAACAGAATACCGATCAGGAAGGTGGGCAGAGACACCCCGATCAGCGAGGCCGACATGATGAAATTCGCCGCAAACCCGTCCCGCCGGATTGCGGTAAAGACGCCCAGCGCAATGCCCAGAACAATGGCAAACACGGCTGACACCATTGCCAGTTCCAGCGTCGCAGGGGCGCGTTCGGCCAGAATCTCGGCCACCGGGCGACCCTGGCGGAAGCTGACGCCGAAATTGCCCTGCACCGCCTCTTGCAGGAACTTCACATATTGCACCGGAAATGGCTGATCGAGGCCCAATTGGCTGCGCAGACGTTCCACGTCTTCCATGGTCCGTTCCTGCCCCAGCATGTTGTCGATCGGATCACCGACAAAGCGGAACATGGAAAAGGCGACAAGGCCCACGACGAACAGAACCAGCGCCGACTGGGCCACGCGCCTGATGATGTATGACAGCATTTAGTTGACCGTGACCCAGCGCAGAAGAAAGAAGTTGTCGGGCCGTTGCGTCAGCTCGATATTGCTGCGGGCACCCCAGACCAAAGGCTGAACGTAAAGCGGCACATAAGCTACCTCGTCCTGCAGGATACCTGCGACCTCATCCAGCATTGCCTGACGTGCGGGTTCGTCAATCTCGGACTGGATCAGCGGCAGCAGTTCATCCACGCGAGGGTTCGAATAGCCGCCAAAGTTCCACGAACCCAGCTTCTTTTCCTCATTCGGGGTCGCGGCGAGAAAGCGCACGGGATGTTCGGCATCAAACGTGCCAGGCGACCAGCCCAGAAGATACATGTCGAAATTGTCGGCCCGCAGTTCCGGCCAGTAGTTTTGCACCGGCATCGCATCCAGCGTCACATTCAGCCCGGCCTGAGTCAGCATGGCGGTGATCGCCTGACAAACCGCTTCATCATTCAGATAGCGATTGTTGGAGCATTTGAAGCTGACCTCGGCCCCCTCTGCCCCCGCTTCGGCAAGCAGCGCCTTGGCCCCGTCGGGGTCATAGGCGTAAGGGTTTGAATTGGCCGCTGAATAGCCGCGCATCGCCGGGCTGACCAACTGGCTGGCTACCTCGGCATTGCCACGCATGATGGTCTGAAGGATGGCCGGAACGTTGACCGCCTTGGCCACCGCCTCGCGGGTTCGCGGATCAAGGAACAGGTCAGAATTACCCTGCCCGGCCTCGCTTGCGCCTTCCTGCTGGTCAAAGCCCAGCATAATCACGCGCGCTTCGATCCCCTGAATGACCTTTACATCCGGGTTGCCCTGCAAACGGGCGACGTCCTGAATCGGGACCGGGTTGATGAAATCCACATCGCCAGACAGCAGAGCCGCCAGAGCGGTCGCCGGGTTCTGGATCGGCACAAGTTCGGCGCGGGTCAGGTTGTGCTCTGCCTCGTCCCACCAGCCCTCGAAAGGCTCAAGGACAGTACGCAGCCCCGGTTCGCGTGCAGTGACGCGAAAGGCACCGGTTCCGTTGGCGTTGAGCGTCGCATGGTTCCCGGCCTCTTTGTCGGGAAGGGCGGCGTCGTTGGCCTCGGCCCAGCCGCTGTCCATGATCATCCAGTTGGCGATGCTGTCAGGAAAGATCGGATTTGGCGCGGTGGTCATCACATCGACGGTGTAATCGTTAACTTTCACCACCTCACTGACCGGCGCGAACCAACTACGGGTGTCTGAATTTTCATCGGACGCGCGCTGATACGAGAAAATCACATCATCGGCATTGAATTCGGACCCATCATGAAATGTCACGCCCTCGCGCAGCTTGAACCGCCAGCCTGCACCGTCCCCGATGGTTTCCCAACTGGTGGCCAGCGCCGGTTCGATGGTCATATCCTTGCCCCGACGCACCAGCCCTTCGTAGACATTGTTCAGGAACCCCAGAACAGGGGCGGAATTCACCGCATGAGGGTCCATCGTTTGCGGATCGGTGGTGACGGCAAAGGTGAACTCTTCGGCCGCAACCGGCATGGCAAGCGCGCCCAAAAGCGCGGCAGTGGTCAGACGTTTCATGATAGCTCCCACTTTTTTGGTGCCGGGCCTCGTACCCCGAGGCCCGGCGACACGGGTTAGTTCAGGCCGAAATGTTTCACCATCGGCTGATCTTCGGGATCGACGTTGATGTCCAGATTCTCGGCCATACCCCAGTTCAGCACCTGATGGTGGATCGGGATATACAGCTGTTCATCCTGCACCACGCGCCAGATCTCGGCGATATCCTGATCGCGCGCAACGAGGTCCGTGTTCGAGGCCAGAGACTTGATCTTGGCGTCCAGCTCGTCATTGTCAAAGCCGGTTCCGTTCCACGTGCCAATGTCGCTTTCACGACCGTGAACCAGGAAGTTGAAGATGTACTCCGAGTCATAGGTCGGAACACCCCAGCCCAGCATGTAGAAATCGGTCTTTCCATCCGTGATCAGCGGGAAGTGCTGCGCCTTGGGCTTGGCATCCAGATTCACCGTGATGCCGATCTGACCCAGCATCCCGACAGCGGCCTGACAGATGCCTTCGTCGTTGATGTAACGGTCATTCGGGCAATCCAGCCGGATCGAGAATCCGTCGGGATACCCCGCCTCGGCCAGCAGGGCCTTGGCGCCTTCGACATCCGTGCTGCTTTCACCGTCCATCTCGGCCGTCCAGCCATTCACGAAGGGCGGCGCGATCATCCCGGCGGGTTGCGACTGACCGCGCATGACCACCTGCTTGATGGCGTCGCGGTTGATGGCCTTGGACATGGCCTGACGCACGCGCACATCGGCCAAAGGATTCTTGCCATCGACATTATCCGCTTCGATGTCATCCCCGCCCTGGTTCATGCCAAAAAAGATCACCCGGTTCTGAGGTGCCTGTTTGACAACCAGACCATCCACGGCATTGACCCGGTCGAGATCCTGAACCGGCATGTCCTGAAGGAAATTCACCTCACCCGACAGCATCGCCGCGACGCGGGTCGCGTCGTTCTGGATCGGCGTATAGATGATTTCGCTGATCGCCATCGGGAACTGATCGCGGCCCCAGTAATCCTCGTTCCGCTGCATCACGGTTTTCACGTCCGGCTCGCGGCTGACCAGTTTGTAGGGCCCGGTACCGTTTACGTTGGTGGTGGCAAAGGTAATCTCTCCGCCTTCGAAATCCTGCACATCGACCGTGTTGTTCGCCTCGGTCCAGCCCTGATCCATGATGAACAGGTCCGTCAGGTTCGCCGGCAGGATCGGGTTCGGGCCGTCGGTCACAATCTCGACCGTGTGGTCATCGACAGCGCGCACTTCGACGATCGAGTTGATCAGTTCCTTCATGTCCGAGTTCGGCTGTTTGGCACGGTTGATGCTGAACACCACGTCTTCCGCCGTGAAATCGGCCCCATCATGGAACTTCACGCCCTGACGCAGGTTGAACACCCAGACATTGGGATCACTCTCACTGGGGGCCCAATCCGTGGCAAGTGCAGGCTCAAAAGCGCCGGATGTATCGCGGATAATCAGCGGTTCATACATCTGATGGCGCACGGTATGCGTGGGCCCTTCGTTTTGCGAATGCGGATCCAGCGTCAGCGCATCGCCCGAGCGCGCCCAGCGCAGGGTTTCCGCACTGGCCAACGTCGTCGACGTCATCAGCACCGCAAGTGCAAGCATTGGTTTGTTCATAATTTCCTCCCTTTTTGCAGTCATTTAGCTGCACCGAATTCACGATGCAGTGCCGCAAATTTCTGTGATTGTTATGGGAGTGGATAGCATACCAACTGCGAGAGCATGTCAATCATTCTGGGTCGGGTCCCCTGAATCGGTCTGGGCCTTGGGCCAAGAGGGCTGGTGTTCGCTCGGATGCGCCGACGGGTTCAATCCCTGTTTTGAGGGTGCTCCGCAGCTGATGGTTATTCCGATAGTGACTGACAACTATTGCGCTGATGATAAAGTAGGGCGCATGCGTGCCTTCGAAATTCTCTGGATCGTTCTGTTTCGCTTCAAGCCAATTGCCAGAGCTTGGGCCATCTGCCTGATACTTGTGAATCTGGCCTCTCTGCTCTTCCTCGATTCCTATTATGCTTGGTTCAACCTTGTCGCGGTCGGGGTCGGTATTTCGCTGATGATCGTGATTTACTTCAGATTGGGTTTTGTCAGGCTGCTTGGCGCAGGCCACTTTCTATGGGTCCCAATGATCGCCTATTTCGTTTCTAATTTGCCGGACAAAGACACGGACCCTGCGCTTTTTTGGTGGGTTTGTGTTCTTGCAGGCTTCAACAGTGTTTCATTGGTCATTGACGCAATTGATGTTGCACGGTTTTTGAAAGGCGAACGCAATCCGCATTACGTATGGCAATAGAGTAAGCCAATGACTGAAGTCAGATCATCAAAGAACCAAACACAGATGCCGCACAAAGATACTCAGGACTGGCTACCGCCCTATTCTCAATCATTGGGGCTAGAGCTGAAATCGGTTGAGCCAGAAAAAGTCATTGCCACTTTGCGTGTCAGACCGGACATGGGCAACCGGAACGGCGTCATGCACGGTGGGGCGATCATGGGGGCAGCGGACTCGATTGGCGGTGTTGCGGCGGCTCTGAACCTCGAAGAAGGGGCCAGCACCACGACATTGGAAAGCAAAACCAACTTTATTCGGCCAATTCAGATCGAAGACCAGATCACACTGACCTGCATTCCGTTGCACCGAGGTCGGAAGACGATGATATGGCAAACCACTGTCGCGCTGTCGGACGGCCGCCCGGCTGCCATTGTGACACAGACGCAGTTGACGCTGACCTGGTCAGATTGATGGTGCTAAGTCGACTTTGACTGTGCTTTTTTCTTTCGACGTTTTGGCAAGTCCCGGTCCATCTCGACAAACGCGACATGAAAGAGATCCCGCAGCTCGTCCTTCTTCAGTCCGGGAGATCCCTGTTCCTCGTCCAATACTATGACGCACTGGTGATCGTGATGATTCACGTCAGCGTTCTCGCTCGTTTGAGCCTTGCGAAGAACAGACAAGACATACGGTATCAAATTCTCTCCTCCCACTTATTTGCCCAAGCTTTGCCGCTGCGGGCCACATCCGAGCGCAACTGGTGAGGCAGGCTCTAGGATCCCCTTCCGTGAGTGCTTCCCGCAGCGACACCGCGGATGTAGGGGTTTCGTTTTGAGACGTAAGGGGGAAGGAATCGACGATTTGCATCAGTTTTTGACCGCGCAGTCAAAATAACCAGCGATAGTTGACGCTTACGTCAACTTGTTAAGGAAAGTGTCAACCAAAGCGACGTTACGTCGTTTTTTCGGGCGTCTCAGATTCAGTGCTGAATGATAGGTCCAATGCCGACCGTCCAACGGTCATCCGAAGCGATTGAGTCCAAAATCGACGGCGTTTTCACTGAGAAGAACTGGTGCCGCTGAAGGGACTCGAACCCCCGACCCCATCATTACGAATGACGTGCTCTACCAGCTGAGCTACAGCGGCACCTTGGGCCACCCGGACCCGGGTGTGAAGGCTCGTTTAAACCGTCGCTCTTGCGCCTGCAAGTCCAGATGCGCGGGAACCGGGCTTTGATCACGCTGCGCAGCGGTGACATCCTGGTTTGTGAAATTTTTGTAACGGCACCAGTCGCGAATTGATCCGTAACTCTTATTTCGATATTTCATGAAATATGATAGAAAGAATCACTGATCAACTGGCCATCCTGGGCCACCCGCAGCGTATCACTGTGTTTCGCATGTTAATGCGACGGTTTCCTGACAGCGTGCCTGCGGGCGAGCTTGCGGGGGAACTGGGCATCAAACCCAGCACCATGTCGAACTACCTGAACGCACTGCAACGGTCGGGGCTGGTCACTCAGGAACGATCCGGAACTTCGCTGCGCTACTCGGTCGACATGAAGAATGTGCAGGGGATGCTGGATTTTCTGATTGTCGATTGCTGCCGGGGCCGCCCGGACATCTGCATGCCTTTCACAAAAGGAAATGACACTATGACAGATCGCAAGTTCAACGTCCTTTTTCTGTGTGTTGGCAATTCTGCCCGCTCGATCTTTGCCGAATCCCTGCTGCGCCAACTCGGTGGGGATCGGTTCAATGTGCATTCCGCCGGAACCCAGCCCGCGTCCGAACTGAACCCGTTCGCCGTTCAGGTGTTGAAGGACAAAGGGCATGACACCTCGGTGCTGCGGTCAAAGCATATGTCCGAGTTCGCAACCGAGGACGCACCGGAAATGGATTTCGTCTTTACCGTCTGCAATCAGGCCGCCAACGAAGAATGCCCGGCCTGGGAAGGTCAGCCCATCAGCGGCCATTGGGGCATGGAAGATCCGGTCAAAGCCACCGGAACCGATGCCGAGAAAAGTCTGGCGTTCCAAAGCGCCTATGGCGCGCTGAAGCACCGGATCGAAGCCTTCACATCACTGCCGGTCGAAAGCCTTGACCGGATCGCGCTGCAATCTGCTGTCGATGACATCGGCAGAAACTCGGTCGGGGAATGATATGACCACATATGCTGTAAACGGCCTTGGCCGAATTGGAAAACTGGCGCTGAAGCCGTTGCTGGAGAAAGGCGCAAAGATCGCCTGGATCAATGACGCGGTCGGCGACCCCGAGATGCACGCGCATCTGCTGGAGTTCGACACTGTCCATGGCCGCTGGGATGCAACATTCGATCATGACGCCGACAGCGTCACCATCAACGGCACCCGTCTACCCTTTATCGGCACCATGGACCTGAACGCGCTGCCATTGGACGGTGTCGATGTGGTGATCGACTGCACCGGCGTCTTCAAGACCGAGGCGAAGCTGGCCCCTTATTTCGACGCGGGCGTGAAGAAGGTTGTCGTCTCGGCCCCGGTCAAGGACGGACCAACCGCCAATATTGTCTTCGGGGTCAATGATGCGATCTACGATCCTGCCGCCCATCAGATCGTGACGGCGGCCTCGTGCACGACCAACTGCCTCGCCCCGGTGGTCAAGGTGATCCACGAGAATCTGGGCATCCGACACGGCTCGATAACGACAATCCATGACGTGACGAATACGCAGACCATCGTCGACCGCCCCGCCAAGGACCTGCGGCGCGCCCGTTCGGCGCTGAACTCGCTGATCCCGACCACAACCGGGTCTGCCACCGCGATCACACTGATCTATCCAGAGCTCAAAGGGCGTCTGAACGGCCACGCGGTGCGGGTGCCGCTGCTAAACGCTTCGCTGACCGATTGCGTGTTCGAAGTCGAGCGCGAGACCACGGTTGAAGAGGTCAACGCCCTGTTCAAAACCGCCGCCGAAGGCGAATTGAAGGGTATTCTGGGCTATGAAACCCGGCCTTTGGTCTCGACTGACTATACCAATGACGAACGCTCCTCGATCGTCGATGCGCCGTCGACCATGGTGGTGAACGGTACGCAGGTGAAAATCTACGCCTGGTATGACAACGAAAAGGGCTATGCCCACCGTCTGGTCGATGTGGCGCTGATGGTCGGGGCCTTGCTGTGACCAACCGGCCCGAGGGACTGTCGGCCTATATCGCGGTCACGGCGGCCTATTGGGCCTTTATGCTGACCGACGGGGCCTTGCGGATGCTGGTGCTTTTGCACTTTCATACGTTGGGTTTCTCGCCGGTGCAGTTGGCGTATCTGTTTGTTCTCTATGAAATCGCCGGGATGGTGACGAACCTGGCCGCGGGTTGGATTGCGGCGCGGTTTGGGTTGACCTCGACCCTTTATGCCGGGCTGGGGCTACAGGTCGCGGCTCTGCTGACAATGACTCAGCTGGACCCGCACTGGACCGTCGCCACATCGGTTGCCTTTGTCATGGTTGTGCAAGGGGCCAGCGGGGTGGCCAAGGATCTGGCCAAAATGTCCTCGAAATCCGCTGTCAAACTGCTGGCTCCGGCCGAGGGCGGTGGGCTGTTTCGCTGGGTAGCCGTGCTGACCGGGTCAAAGAACGCGGTCAAAGGTCTGGGCTTTCTGCTGGGTGCTGCGATGCTGGCAACACTGGGCTTCATGACCGCCATCGTGGTCATGGCTGTTGTTCTGGCAGTGATCCTGTTCGCCGTCATCCGGTTCATGCCGCCGGGGCTGCCCAAAGGGCGCAAAGGCGCGAAATTCTCCGAGGTGTTCTCGAAATCCGCCAACGTGAACTGGCTGTCAGCGGCCCGTGTCTTTCTGTTCGGCGCGCGGGATGTCTGGTTCGTGGTCGGCATCCCGATCTACTTCTACGCCGTGCTGTCCGACGGCACCGAGGACAGCAATCGCGCCGCGTTCTTCATGATCGGCACGTTCATGGCGATATGGGTCATCCTCTACGGCGCGGTACAGGCCAGCGCCCCCAAGATCCTGCGCGCCTCGGACCGCAGCGAGGGCGACCTGATCCGCGCCGCCCGCAGCTGGGCGGCAGGTTTGTTCTGCATTCCTGCGGCTCTGACACTGGCTGTTTTGCTGTCCTCGGGACCCGAGACGTGGCTAACGATCACGTTGGTCATCGGCCTGCTGGTGTTCGGAGCGATCTTCGCCGTCAACTCATCCCTGCATTCCTACCTGATCCTCGCCTTCACCAAATCCGAGCGGGTGACGATGGATGTAGGCTTCTATTACATGGCCAACGCAACGGGCCGGTTGGTCGGCACCGTCCTGTCCGGCCTCACCTATCAGATCGGCGGGCTGTCCCTTGTGCTTGGCACAGCGGCGGTGATGGTTGCGCTGGCTGCGCTGACATCGGGCAAACTGACCGACCAAACATCCGAGGCATATTCATGAGCATTTTCGAACGCTACCTGACCATCTGGGTTGCCCTCGCCATGGTCGCGGGCGTGGTGATCGGGTTGGCTGCGCCCGGCCTCGTCGGGCTGGTCGCCTCGGCTGAGGTCGCCAGCGTCAATCTGGTCGTCGCCATCCTGATCTGGGCCATGGTCTATCCGATGATGGTTGGCGTCGATTTCGGGGCGGTCGCGGGCGTGGCGCGCCAACCAAAGGGGCTGATCGTGACGCTGGTCGTCAACTGGCTGATCAAACCGTTCACCATGGCGCTGCTGGCCGTACTGTTCTTCGACTATGTCTTCGCCCCGTGGATCAAACCCGAGGATGCGGCCCAATACACCGCCGGCCTGATCCTGCTGGGCGCGGCCCCTTGCACGGCGATGGTCTTCGTCTGGTCCCAGCTGACCAAGGGGGATGCGACCTATACGCTGGTGCAGGTTTCGGTCAACGACCTGATCATGGTTGTGGCTTTCGCGCCCATCGTGGCGTTTCTGCTCGGCGTCACCGACATCTCGGTCCCATGGCAGACCTTGGTACTGGCCACGGTTCTGTATGTTGTGCTGCCCCTGATCGCCGGGCTGATCACGCGGCGCAAGCTGGGCTCGCAACAGGCCATCGATGCCTTCTCGGCCCGGGTCAAGCCATGGTCCATCATGGGCCTGATCGCAACGGTTGTGATCCTGTTCGGTCTGCAAGGCCAGACGATCCTGTCGAAACCGATGGTCATCGTCCTGATCGCCGTCCCGATCCTTATCCAAAGCTACGGCATCTTTGCCCTGGCCTACGGAGCCGCCTACGCCCTGAAAGTCCCCCACCGCATCGCCGCCCCCTGCGCGATGATCGGGACATCGAACTTTTTCGAACTGGCCGTGGCCGTCGCCATCAGCCTGTTCGGGCTGAACTCGGGCGCGGCGCTGGCAACGGTCGTGGGCGTTCTGGTCGAGGTTCCGGTCATGTTGTCCCTGGTCGCCTTCGCCAACCGCACCCGCGCGCGGTTTCCAGAGCCAATAACACCCTAAACTGGCGACCCCGGCAGGATTCGAACCTGCAACCTGCCCCTTAGGAGGGAACCGTTCATAGCGCTATTCCTTCTGTGATTTCTTGCTCTTGGGTGTTTGTACAGTGTCTGCCTGTACATGGTTTGTACGAAATCGGGCCCTGACATCGGCCTCATCCGTCTCTGCATGGGCATAGATGCGCATAGGCAAATTCGGGTCTGACCAGCGGCCTGCCTTAGCTGCAGTGACGGGATCGACGCCTTGGCGCACGACCAATTCAGTGAAGAACCCGTGCCGCCCTGCCGGGTGGGCTGAGAGGTACGGAATACCCGCGCTCTTGCAGATCGTCTTCCAGCGGGTGTTGTAGCCTGTAGAGCTTCCGTAGCCAAAAACGCGAGGCTTCATGAACTTGCCAGTCTTGCGGTTCTTTGGTCGCTTCGGTGGCAAGGCCAGCAGCTCGTCCATCATCTGAGGCGAAACAGTGATCCAACTTTCGGGGTGGCCCTTCTGCGCCTTTACCCTGACCTTGTTCTCCGTGGGTCGCAGATCGTCAGGCTCAATTGAGACAGCCTGATCGATCCGCGCCGCCGTCTCGAACATGAACCGAACCAAAGCGGCGTTGTATGCGTCAGCGGCTCGGCAGAAGGCTTCGATCCACTCCTTGTCGGCAGGCTTGCGTTCCACGCGGCTGATCTTCCCGCGCCGCTTGTCCTGAGCGATCCGCTCGAACTTGTCGTAGGGCTTCACCCGGATCAGCGGCGTGCCTTCCAGCTCGTGCGCGTTATTGATGACCGCACTCGCTGGCGTCACGATCTCGCGCCACCAAGTGTCTGTCGATGCCTTTGGTTTTAGTTTGGGGCCAAGGCCTTTCAGCAGCGCACCTGAGATTGCGCCCAAAGGCATATCACCAACCTCTTCGACAATAGGGATCAACTGCTTCGCGGTCTTAGGCGAGGCATTGTAGAGCATGATTGCATCGGAGAACGTCTTGCTCGGTTCGTCGCCAACCACATGGCGGCGTATCTGGAGCTCGGTCTCGCGGTTTATCCAGTCCCGTGCGCCCGCTTCTGTAGATGCCTTAGTGCTTCGCCGGTATGGGCCTGCGATTGGCCTGCCGTTGTACTCGACCCAGCCCTTAGCCCAGTAGAAGCGACCCCGCTTGTAGATTTGGAGCGGCATGCCTGGCCTCCTTCAAAAATCTTGTCGATCTGCGCCGGTGTGATCAGCATGGTTCGTCCAAGGCGGTAGAAAGCGCCGGTGTCGTTTGCCCGCTCCCGCAAGGTGCGCTCGGAAATATCGATCCCCATGCCGGACATGACCTCGACCCACTGTGCAGGAGTTTTGCCTAGGCCAAGGATTTGAGAACCATCTGTTGCGTCCTGATTAAACATGGCTCAGCCCTCTCTGCGCGAGGTTGCCGTTCCCGGTTCGGCTTTGACTGTGAACTGCGCCACATACTTCTCCCAAGCCCCGTTGGGTATTTTCGGGTTCCGTTTTCCAGGCGCTGTGAAGATGTGATCCAGCATGTCTTCGCGGATCAGGTAGCGAACGTTGGTCACAGGAATACCAACGCGCTCGGCAAGTTCTTTCGGTGTTTCAAGAAATTTCGTCATGCGTCACCTCTGGCTGTCTGGACCACGAAACGAAGCAGAAGATTCTCTTTTGCCTTCAGAATGAAACAAAAGTACGCTCGGCATGAGAGAAACGAGCGCATAGCCACGCATCATGGTTACATCTCAAATATGTGACCATATTTGTGGTCAATGCAACTAATTTTAAGGTTGCGCATGACTGTTGAAGGCCTGGGACACCGATTGTCGGCAATAAGACGCCAAGAAAAATTGTCTCAAGAAGAGATGGCTGAGCGTCTCCATGTCAGCCGAAGCGCCTATCAGTACTATGAAAGGGGAGAACGCGATCTGCCCGGATCGCTCTTGTTGAAGGTGTTCCAAGAGTTCGAGGCTGACCCGCTATGGGTGCTGGAAGGCGACGTTGAGCCAGGACTTACCCGGCGTGAACGTGAAATGGCGCGAGCCTACCGCAAGGTTGGGATGGCTGTAGAGCACCGGATCAACGAACGCGGCCTGTCAGTCCCGGATGAGAAAAAGTGGGACGCGATTGATTTTCTCTTCGCGGAGTTCCTCAATCAGGATCCACTCAATACATCCGAGAATGCACCCGACACGCAACGAGTAGACCGCATCCTCGGGCTAGTCGCGTGATGTCCAAGGGTCAGTTGCCATCAAACGTCCACTTGCTGAAGCCACGAACCATTTCGCTCTCAGATAGGCTAGACCAATTTCTTGAGAAGAACGCACTCGCTCCCGACGAAGCACTAATCCGGTGCGATCCAACACGTCCCAAAGCGCCAGGGATCAACGCAATCAGGTGCGCCTGTTGCGGGCAGATGGAGTATCTCACGAGGGAGTATTGTCGTTGCGGGCATTACTTGCTCGGTCAGCTCGAGGATGAATTTCTGGAATGGAAAGATGGCCTCAAAAGAGCTAGCGAAGACATTGCCGAGACTACAGAACAAAGGCTGAGAGCAGTTCGGCTAATGAGCCTTGTCTCCATGCCCTTTATCGTTTCTCCCTTGCTGTATTTTGTATTCAATGGGTCTGAAATAACGATATATTCGATTTTAAGCATCGCGATTGGTGTGATGATCTTGGGCGTGATGGCAATCATAGAAGCCCACATTTGTAAGCCGCTTCGAGCAAGCAATGCCTTGTTAGAAAGCTGCACTTGGCAGCACTTTTTGGAGTTTCGTTCTTGGCATCAAAGCATTTCGAAAAATCTGGATTGACGATGGGCATAGCTTTCAGGGCCTTCACTAGGGCGACGATATGAGCATGAAGTTTATTGATCTTTTTGCAGGTCTAGGCGGGTTTCACAGGGCTCTCCATAATCTTGGACACCACTGTGTATTCGCCTCGGAACTCGATGATCAGCTGGCAGGGATATACGAAAAAAATCACGGCATTCGCCCTTTTGGTGACATAACAAAGGTCTCGGTCGAAAAGGTACCTGCCCACGACATTTTGTGCGCTGGCTTTCCCTGCCAGCCGTTCTCAAAAGCGGGCGCTCAACTTGGAAGGGAGTATCCTGGGTCAGGAACTCTTTTCGATGACGTACTGCGCATTCTACGAACACGCCGCCCCGGTCACGTAATTTTGGAGAACGTTCCCAATCTGTTGCGACACAACAGCGGCCAAACGTGGGCTGGTATGGAAGCTCAACTGGAAAATATTGGTTACGACGTCAAATCCACTCTTCTCTCGCCCCATATGTTCGGCGTTCCCCAAGTTAGAGACCGCGCCATCATCGTTGCAAAGCAAGGCAAGAATTCACTTGAGGATTTCACTTGGCCTGGGCGAAAAAGGGCTAAAGACGAACTGGATATCAGGGATATTTTGGATGATCGCCCGAATGATGCGAAGTACCTTCCGAAGAGCTTCATTTCATATCTGGATGCGTGGCAACGGTTCTTGGACATCTACCCCGAAGATGTTCCTCTTCCTTCGTTTCCGATATGGGCGATGGAGTTTGGGGCTACCTATCCATATGTTGGGCACACCCCTCACTCTTTAATCGAGCAGGCTTTAGCTGGATTGAGAGGCGCTTTTGGCGACCCATTGTCTGGCGACCGTGCATCTGACTTTGCTTCGCTACCGCCCTATGCACGCGAAACCAAACCTCGCTTTGCATCGTGGAAAGAGCGCTTCATTTCTCAGAACCGAGAGCTCTATGGCTTTTCTCCAGGGGCCTTTGATGCATGGTTGCCGTCGATTAGGCAGTTTGCTCCTAGCTTTCAAAAACTTGAGTGGAACTGGAAGGGCGGACCGCGCGATATCCGAAGTGGTATCATACAATTTCGTGCGTCCGGAATTCGGGTGAAGCGACCGACGGTAGCCCCGTCTCTTGTGGCGCTAACAACAAGCCAAGTGCCCGTGATTGGATGGGAACAACGGTATATGACTGTACGCGAATGTGCCCGGCTTCAGAGTATGGGTGACTTTGAATACATGCCAGAGACGAGGCAAGCAGCTTACAAAGCGTTAGGCAATGCAGTGAATGTAGAGGTAGTCCAGTCCGTTGCGGCGCGTCTGTTAGGTCACGATAATTTTTCATCCACTTTACACTAAGGCTCTTTAAATGGCGCTCCGAAAAGTTCCGATTAACCCCGGCGTCAGTGTTCTGGGCGTCTTAAAGCACCTGAACTACAAAGAATGGTTTGCCATCGCTGAATTCGTTGACAACTCAGTGCAGAGTTTTCGAGCCAACAGAAATGCCCTGGCTGCTGCCGGATCGAAATATTTGCGTGTTCAAATCTTGATCTCCGATGATGGCATCATTCGGATCGAAGACAACGCAGCAGGTATACCACTTTCAGAGTTCCCGCGTGCCTTTCGTCCTGCGCAGGCTCCGGAGGACGCCAGTGGCTTGTCAGAGTTTGGCATGGGCATGAAGTCTGCTGCCTGCTGGTTTGCACCTCGTTGGTCGGTCCGCACTAAAGCTCTCGGCGAAGCTGTAGAACGTACGGTAGAATTCGATATTTCCTCAATCGTCGACCAGTCTATTGAAGAGTTGGATGCGGACGAGCGACCTGCGCCAGAACAAGCACACTACACGGTAGTTGAACTACGCGACGTTGCCCGCCTTCCACGCACTAAGACGCTAGGAAAGATCCGCGAGCACCTTAGCGACATTTATCGACAGTTTATCCGGGAAGGTTGGCTGCAACTCGAAATCAAAGGAGAGGCTTTGACCTATGAGGAGCCTCCAATTCTCAATCAGCCTCCAGAATGGGACAAGGAAGCCGAACCTATTGAATGGTATAAAGAAATCGACTTCGATTTTGGTCAGGGTAAGAGCGCCAGGGGGTTCGCTGCACTGTTTGCAACCGCAAGCACGAGACGGGCTGGCTTTGCATTGTTTCGGCGTGGAAGGCTCATTCAAGGCAGTGCGGATGAGGGTTTTAAGCCACAAGCCATTTTCGGAAGCGCAAACAGCTTTAGACGCCAGCGCTTGTTTGGTGAATTAGAGCTCGAAGGTTTTGAAGTCTCACATACAAAAGATGGTTTCCAGTGGGACGAGAGCGAACAAGAAGCGTTCCTGGAACTCCTCAAAGAGAGACTTGCAGAGGACCCCGTCCCGCTCTTGAAGCAAGCTGATGATTTCCGTGCACGGAAAGCGAAGAACGAACTTGCAGTTGTCGCGCAAAAGGCTGCCGCAGAAACGGCGCATGACGCGGAAAAAGGACTTGTATCCGCGTCTACCGACCATGATGCGGTACCGCCAGTTCCGGAAAAAGAACCTGAAGACAATGCGCGAGCGCTGGCAGACGAGCACTTCGAGGCGAACATTGACGGCCAAAAGTGGGAAGTCCACGTCCAACCAACAGTTGATGACGCCGAACGAGACTGGCTAAGGATCGTAGATTCACAACTCAAGGATGGAACCCGGAAAGTTCTAATCCGGGTTTCAGCTCATCATCCTTTTAGCGTGAGGTTCATCGACGATGATGAACGTGCGTGGCAGGTCATGCTCCGGACTGCAGCGTCCATTGCGATTGGCCAACTGCTGGCAAAGCTCGGCAGCAAAGAAGCTGCACTGGGCGCATCCGCCACGGTCAGGGGCGTAAACAAGGCTTTGAGAGGTATGAGTGAATGACAGCGGTATCTGGGGTAGCAACTATCAAAAGCCAATCTCCGAAAGGCGGTTCGTGGAGTCCTGTGGAGGGACCGGAAGTAGGCGACTTGCTTGAAAGAACATTTCCCACTGATCCCATTGCTCGAAGAAGTCTTGCTGAAGCGTCAAGAGCGATCCTGGCACGGTGCGCCGAACCAGTTTCTAACAACGGAAAAACAAGTGAGGCCGGCCTTGCTGTCGGGTATGTCCAAAGCGGCAAAACGTTGTCGTTCACTACAGTGGCTGCGCTTGCCAAAGACAACGGCTACGCGATGGTTATCCTGATTGGCGGCACCTCGTTATATTTGCTTGGGCAAACAGAAGGGCGGCTAACGAACGATCTTGCCTTGGAGGAAAAGCGGACCTGGTTACATGTGCGCGGTCCCCGCTCGGGCATTAGTGAGGCTCAACGCAACGCAGATGTTCAAACAATTCAATCTGCTCTTGACGAATGGGAAGATGATGACTTCGACACCGATGAATGTCGAACCGTGATCATCACCGTAATGAAGCATGCGGGGAACCTCAGCACGCTCGCGAAAATGATCGAGCGCCTGAGAATTCCTTCCGCACCGGTGCTCATAATTGATGATGAGGCCGATCAAGCAAGCCTGGATGGCAATGCGGGTTCACCAAAGAAACCTACAGTTACAAAGACCTACGCTGCGATTTCGGAACTTCGAGATGCAGTGAAACTAGGTGGAGCAAATCATACGTTCTTGCAGTACACCGCCACGCCCCAAGCGAACCTCCTGATTGAGATAAGCGATGCTCTTTCGCCCAGCTTTGTTCAGGTTCTCGAGCCAGGTGATGCGTATGTTGGCGGGAGGGAGCTATTTCTCGAAAAAGAGAACGCCCACATAAGGAGGATTCCTACTGGCGAAGTCGACAGGGCTTTAGAACTGCAAGAAGGGCCGCCGAACAGTTTGCGGGATGCGCTCGCTTCATTCTTGGTTGGCATCGCGGCCGATTACTCTTCTGGGTTTTCCAAAAAACCCAAAGCAAATCGATCGATGCTGGTCCATCCTTCCAGACTCACCGGAGACCACTCCAGATTGCGTGAATGGATGGAACGCATGAAGTCAGACTGGTCCGATCTATTGCATGAAGACGCCGAGCTATCTGCGCCGGAGGAACGAAACGCTCTTTTTGACTTACTGGGCAAAGCGCACAAGGACCTGGTAAAAACAGACGTTTCCCTACCAGCACTTTCAGAACTCGTTCCATTCTTGCGCCGTGCACTTATCAGAACAGAAATCCTGGAGCTCAACAAAGGTGCGCCGCCTGTTCCGTGGAGTCGCCATTTCTCCTTCATACTGATTGGAGGTCAAGCAATCGAACGTGGCTTCACTGTTGAGGGTTTGACCACGACCCATCTCGCCAGAAGCCTTGGCCAAAAGTTAGCGGACTCCATTCAACAGCGCGCACGTTTCTTCGGCTACAAAAGAGGGTACCTCGGCAGAGTAAGGATTTGGATCGATGATGATACGCGCGCTGTGTTCAAAGAATACGCCAAACATGAACAGGACCTACGTTCTCGACTGAAGCCAATTGCGGAAGCGGGACGCCCCCTAAGAGATTGGCGGAGAGAGTTCCTTCTTGACCCAAGCTTGAAAGCGACCCGCAGAAATGTACTTGCCCGTGGCGTTAAGCAGAGACAACTTTCCGACGATTGGTTGACTTTGGACCGGCCAGCGTTGACCGGGCCCGATCTGGAAGAGAACCGTAGGCTTGTAGAACATCTGCAGTCTTCCTTGGAAATGGATGAAGATCATGGGCACAGCGAGCGCACACCTGAGCAACGACATTTGATCTCTTCCCCTATACCCGTTTCTGAACTGCTCGGTATCTTGACAGATGCAAGAGTTGCTGACCTCGATCAACGCGACTTGCTTTACGGAGCAATGCTGCAACTCGACGCTTTCAGCGGTGAACCTGGACGGATGGGTCGAGTGGTCTTGATGGGGAAAGGCAGTCCTCGCGTCCGCAAGATAACCAGCGGAAAAATCGCTCAATTGTATCAAGGGCGAAATCCTCGGTCAGGAGTGCCAATTTATCCAGGCGATCGCGAAATCATGATGCGCGACGAACCAACACTGCAAATACACATGTTGCAGTCAAAGGATGGCACTTTGCTTCAAATACCGGCCTTTGCTCTTTGGGTTCCCCAGAAGTACAAGGTTGGAACCCTAGTCCAATCAAATGCTTGAGGCGTTAGATGGCTATACTCCTGAGAAGCTTGAAGACGCTTAACCCTCCAAAATCCGCTACATTTAGCATTACCCAGTTGAGCAATAGTCCCGTCGTTTACGCCGCTTTGGATCATCTTGGTCGGCCTGCGCTATTGGTTGAGGCGAACGACGCACGATCACGAGAAGTAGTCCGGCGAGGGCTCCGCTTGCAGCATCGAGCTTCCTGCCATGTGGACTTGGACGGGAAAGAAGAACAACTCAACGTTTCGCTGGTCGCCTGCGAGTCCGATGATGTCACCCTTCAAGAGGCATTCATTTCAGTAGGCGAAATCGTGCTGCAACGCCTCCAGTCTGCTGCACAAGCAGACGTTGTTGCGATTTTGGAAGAACTCATTGAGCTTCTCGAGAGGCCTGGTGAACCAAGTCGTGAGGGAGCAATCGGATTGTTCGCCGAACTCCTGGTGCTTTCATTGGCCAATGACCCAATGGTAGCTGTAAGGGCATGGAGGGTAGGAGCGTCTGACAGATTTGATTTGGCGCTAGGTACCGCGCGCATAGAAGTCAAAGCTTCTGGAACAAGAGAACGCCGCCATCGTTTTTCCATGGAGCAATGTGCTCCAGACCCAGGTACGAAGGCTTTTGTCGCTTCCACTCTCGTCCATGAAACCTCTAACGGAACAAGCGTTCGAGAACTGGCGGAGCGAGTTCAAGGGTTAGTGAAGGCTGACGCAGAGCTTGTAATGAAAGTCCAGCGCACACTTTTTTCAGTAATGGGGCTTCCTCGTCCAGGCGAACCGACTTTTGATGAGGCACATGCGCTCACAAAACTAAGCTGGTATGACGTTGAAGATATTCCGGCGATCCGGTCTGCGCCAAAGCATGTGGACCAAGTCCGATATAGGATTGATTTAGAGGTTGCAGGGTCTCTGACCGTCGAAGAGGTCACATCCAGAGCCCCCTGCATTGAGCCATGTCTGCCACATTGAAAGGAGGCGCGGATGAGCTTGCATGAAGACCCGATGCACCCGGGTGAAGTCCTAAAAGAGCTTTACCTCGCCCCCCTCGAGATGGGGGCCACCGCGTTTGCGCGGCGGTTGGGCGTGCCTCGGACGCGGATCGAGCGGTTGATCAAGGGCACGACTGGGGTCACGCCTGACACAGCGCTGCGCCTCGCCCAGGTTTTCAACACGACGGCAGCCTACTGGGTGAACTTACAAACCAACTATGACATGGCGCAGGCAGCGAAAGAGATCGATGTTTCGGATATTGAGCCTCTAGTTGTAACTTAAGCGCTGCTTTGCGGACGTTTCGGAGAAAAACAGGAGCGACAAACTGTTGGCACTTGAGATCAAAGGGGCCGACATTACAAAAGGCAAAGCCAAGAGCGATGGGCCGAACCAAAAAAGAAAACTGCATTCGCGGCTTCGGTGTTTGCCAGTGGGACAGTAATGGCGAGAGAGCCAGATGTGGCTACAGCAAGATATCAGTAACTGCATCGACACGATGTCGACGCGGTTGAGAGACGCAATTCAATTTGCAGGAAGCTGATTGATTACAAAAGAGGGGGCGGTTGTGACAGACCAAGACAGTCCAGAAACTAAGACTTCAAAACTTATAGAGGAATACGTGCAGCAACACTGGGATGACAAAGGTACGGCGCACTACCTGAGCAACCTAGGATCACGGCTGAAGAAAGAGCTGCCGGAAAGCCAAAAGGTCATATCTGATGGTCTTGCTGAGTTCATTCGTAGAAATCCGGTGGTCAAAGTGGTCCAGCATCCTCGGATTTATCAAAAGATTGGAGCGGTCCCGCTTTCTGTAGCCGTTCCTGAGCAAGTCGAAGAGTTGTTTGCCAAGAAGGCCAGTTCAAGCGCCAACTCTGACGGGAAGTGGGGGTCGTATGAGCAGGCTTTTTGGGACGCATTTATCAAGCCTATTGATGGTGAGGTCCGGTTCGTGTGCGTCGATGAGGCAGGGTTTGAAGTGTCTGATAGTCAACCCAATGACGATAAAAGAAATTGCTATGAGATCAGGGCAGGAGATCAAACGAAAGAGCTGACCGGCGCGACCATTTATGAGCGTGTTGCCGCAACTCACGATGCGATCAACTCTTGGCTGGAAAAGAATGCTCTTACGCAAGAATTGTTCTCCGCGCAGAAGCCGAACGTCCATCGTAGAGTTGGTGGTCGAATTGACGAGCTGTTCGACGTGTTTGGGTCTTTGTCGGATAAGGACTTAGCTCGAATTTCGATACCATTGGACATTTTGTTCAAACTCAGTTCGAAGAAGTGACTATCGATCATTACATCGTGTTCATCGGGGCGAATGCTCCCCTGTCGACGGAACTTGGCTCTTTGAGTTCTGGGATTAGGGGAGCGCGGATCGTTGCACCCGCCGTCAAAAGGAAGCAGGTTGGCGCGACCCGACCCGCGATTTCAAAAGCGATGGCCTCACTGGTGTCAGAGCTGGCTAAGGCAGCAAGTCACTCAGAGCCGGCGCGTTTATCGCTCTGGTTCTATGAGCCAGAGAATGCGGATCAGTTTCGTGCCGTATGGGCGGTCTTTGGCCATTCGGCGTGGGTGGAAACCGTTCCGCGGTCACTGGCGAACAAGGTTGGGCCGACACGACAATACATTGAAGATCGGATCAACGTGATCAGACCTTTGCTTCACGAAGTATCTAGTGCTGCCTATGCCAAGCGAAAATCGTCGCCGTTGCCTTTGCCACTCAGGAATTTCAGTTCGCCTATAACGCAGCAACTCAAAACCTATTGGTACAACGATTTGGATGTGGATGGCCTATCAAAGGAAATCCGTTCTTTAAGGGAGAGATTTCGACAGTTGAAGGATCGGACTCTCGATGGCTACAAGGACGAGAAAGCATTGGTCTTTAAACCCGCCAAAGATAACGAGTGCCACGGAATCGCGCATCCAACAGGATCAGGTGGCAAGGCGTTCGCATGTGGTCGTTTCCGCTACGGCGTCGCTCTGTTTCCAGGCTTTCACTATGATGTGTCCGCCGCAAAGTCCCCGACTCTTAAGGTGGATCTTGAAAACTCATCTGGGACTGTTCGATCGCTAAAGAGCGAAAAGAGAAGCTACATAAATATTTTTCCGAACGACCATTTGCTACCCGAGAAATAAAAAACGGAGTATGATTTCATACTCCGTTTGGCGTTCTTTTGAGTTTTTTGCCACGGATTCAACTACTTCGTAGTCGATCGCCGAGTGCAGAAGTCCAGCCTTTTGATCATAGCTGGTGCCGCACTTATGCAGTCCCCTCTAACTCGTTCAACTCAGAATCACGGTTAGAGCTTTCCGCCGGATAAGGCTGTTGCGAGATATATAGGCCAAAAACTAACGAAAAGTCAATGCCAAGGCTTCGCAAGAGGCCGGGAGCAGCACTTCTCACGGAATACCTTATCCGGGTTATGTGGGTAGCGTGGAACTATGTTTCAATGCCTTAACCCACGTTCCGCATGGGCCTCCTGGCTGTCTAGCTGTCCCTCAACCTCTCGGCGGCGGCTTTCGCTAAGGTCAAGCTCTGCTGCAAGGTCTCGTCCAGCGTCTTGTAACTCGCCTCGTCGTTCAGCAATCCGCTCAAGGCCTTCATGGATGCGGCCTGCGAACGAATGAGCAAGGTCACGCAGTCTTTCAAGCCAGCCAGTTCCCTCTCGATCCTGCCGGTCGAGCGTGTCTCCAAGGCGGTGAATTCCTTCGCGGAGGCCTCTGAGGCCGTCACCAACCGCTCGACGCAGGCGAGCAAGTCGCGTTCCAAGGCTGTCAGTTGGGGCATCTAGTCCTCCTCGATCCGAATGCTGGTCACGTGTCTCTCGCCCATCGTGCAGGTGCGCAGGCGGGTCTTCGATGGGTCCAGGATCAGCCAGGTCCCTTCGGGCCGTTCGATCCGTGTCAGGCCCATCTCCGTCAGCTCCGAGCGCGTCAGATGCACCGTCCAGAAAAAGCTCGCGGCCATCATCGAGGCGATCCCCATCAGCACCATCCCTGCGATCAGCCAGGGCGAGATCGTCAGCCAGAGGCGGATCGACCTCAGCCGCGTCTCGAACAAGCTCGCGGTCTCGGTCTGAAAGCGGCGCGTATCGCTCGCGATGGTTTGCTGCGCGGCGCCCACAATGTTCTTCAAATCGATCCTGAAGCTCTTCAGCTGGGACGAAATCGAGGCGACGTGTTCCTGTCTGATCTCGTCGAGCTCCGCGTTCAACTTCTCGCTCAACCGGGTCGGCTTGCCAGTCTTCATGGAAAATCTCTCCTTTCAGCCGCCAGCGCTCGCCAGTCTCGGGATCGCGGGCGGTGATGTAGGCCTTGCCGGTGCGCGGTAGGTCGAAGCCCGCGTCGGTCAGCGCATCGATCATGGTTGTGCGGTTAGTGATCAGGCCCATGTCGATCTGGTCCTGTATCCAGGCGTGCAACTCGTCCCGGCCCTGGGCGCGGGTCGGAGCCTCGATGGTGTCGCGGACGTCCTGTGCCCGCTCTACGTCCATCGGATCGGCCCAGCCGTGGCGCTGGTTCATCACGTCGCGAAAGCTGTCGAAGGCGTCCTGGTAACCGGGTGGCGCGATGTTGAGGCTCTTGCCCGTCGTCAGCTCTAGGCGCGGGGTGCAGAAGTGCAGCTCGACCCGGCCTTCGTGGCGATGGCGGACCCAGAGCACCTCATATTGCTCAGGGTCCAGCCCCGCGAAGGCCAGCCGCTCGAACTGGTCCATCACCTCGGCCTGCTGGTATTCGGTTGGGTCGTCACTGTCCGCGAAGCTGATCACGCCCGCGCGGTAGGTCCACTGGTGGCGGCTGGCATCAATCAGGGTCTCGGTGCGTTCCGTGTTGCCGCGCAGGACCTCGGGCAGCGGGTCGCGGATGACGGTGAATGGCTGGCCATCGGCATCGCGGACCAGGTCGCGATTGCCATCATAGGCCAGCACCCGCTCGGCCACGAGGTACCCGACCGGTCCCGCACCCGCGCCTTTGCCGTTGGGGAAGAACTTGATCAGCACCGCCGCGCCTCATCGAGGAGCGCGGCGAGCTGGCGTTCGATCACCACCAGGCGGCGGGCGACGGTCAACGTATCTAGGTCCGTGCGCCCGACCTTCATGGTGTGGTTCAGCCAGCGGGCGATCTGGTTGAGGTTGCCGCCAATGCGCCCAATGGCGAGCACAAGCGCCGGATCGACGCGCGGCACTGGCTTGCGGCGGCGCGCCTCGGTCAGGCCCAGTGCCTCGCGCAGGAGCGTCGACGCGGGCAGGCCAGCGGCCTCGGCCTTGGCGCGCAGCTGGGCCTTCTCGGACGCGGTGCAGCGGAAGACAAAGGTCTCGGTCAGCGGCTCTTTGGCGGGGGCTTTGCCCACGCCGGTGGGGTTCGAAGGGGAGGCTTGCCGCCCCTCGCAAGGTCCCGTGTCATCGGCGCAGCCGTATGACATGGGTCGCCTTGCTGTTTGCGCTTCGGTCCGATCATTGATGCTCATGATCTGAGGCCCGCCGCCTGGATTTGATCTTGTGTCACCAGCTCGGCGGCCAGTAGCGCATCGACCTGGCCGGGTGTGATGTGGCGACACAGCGGATGGCAGTCCGTCACCCAGTTGGCCAAGCCCGTCAGCATCTCGGCTTCCATCGCCTTCGTCTCTTCTCGGCCCTTGGCGATGTCTTCGACATAGACGCGCCAGCGTCTCGACTTGAACCAGTTGTCCGAGAAACAGACCTTGGAGCGGGTGAAGCCAGCGCTCTCGGTCGCGTAGGCCTTTACGGCCTGCAACAGGTCCTGGACCTCTGTTCCGGCATCCATGGCCTCCCTGATCCGCCCGAGACACTCAGCCTTCCCTCGCATACGGTCGGGCGGATAGGCAGCCAGCACTTTCTCTGCCTCTTCATCCTCCGCCACCACGCGCTCGCGCGTAGGAGGTTTATGGATGGTTTTAGGATGGTTTGGGGGCCGTGGTGGCCCCGGTACCCCGGCCACTGTGGCCCCCGTTCCGGGTCCAGTCTGGACGGGGTCCACTGTGGCCCCCGTCTCGATATCGGGCTCGGCAGTCAGTTCCAGCGCCTCGATCCGGGCCAGATCGATCCGGTAAACGACCGTGAATCCGTTCTTGCAGCCGCGCGCCCCGGTCTCGACCAGGATGCCTTCCTTCAGGAAGTCCCGGATCGTGCGCTTGACGGTGGTCTCGCCAAGCTCTGTATGCCTCTGGATCGTCCCTTTGGAACACCAGATGCCAGAACCATCATCAGACGCCTTGTCTGCCAAGAACATGATGATCTGCTTGCGCGTCGCACTCCCGAACTTCCGCTCCGCACACGCATTCGCTACCCGCCAGCTCATCGGATGACCCCAAAAGCCGCACAGACGTGCGAATTTTGTACAGGTTTTGTACGAGATTTCGGTCGTTTTCGGAGAATTCGGTGGAAAACGAAACGGGCGTTTCTGCACGCTTCTGCGCAACGCCTTGCAAATAAGCCATATTTTTCAGGCAGTTTTGGCGACCCCGGCAGGATTCGAACCTGCAACCTGCCCCTTAGGAGGGGGCTGCTCTATCCAGTTGAGCCACGGGGCCGCGCAAGGGTCTCTGTACCTGTGTTTTTTCGGCTTGTCATGGGGTTTACGGCGGGTTTACGGCGGGTTCGTAGAACAGTTGTAAACTGCGCCCTGTTCACGCTACCATCGGGCAAAACAACAACGCAGGTGCCCTCTCGTGAATACTGAAACTAAACGCCCGCTTACCCTTCGCGATGTATCCGAGGCTTCGGGGGTCTCCGAGATGACCGTCAGCCGGGTCCTGCGTAACCGGGGCGACGTGTCCGACGCCACCCGCACCCGCGTTCTGGCTGCGGCCAAAGAACTGGGCTACGTCCCCAACAAGATCGCCGGTGCGCTGGCGTCCAGCCGGGTCAATCTGGTCGCGGTGATCATCCCGTCGCTGTCGAACATGGTGTTCCCCGAGGTTCTGACCGGCATCAATCAGGTGCTGGAAGATACCGAATTGCAGCCGGTGGTGGGCGTCACCGATTATTTGCCTGAAAAGGAAGAGAAGGTGCTGTACGAGATGCTCTCGTGGCGGCCTTCGGGCGTGATCATTGCGGGGCTGGAACACACCGAAGCGGCGCGGGCCATGCTGGATTCAGCCGGTATTCCGGTGGTCGAGATCATGGATACCGACGGCAAGCCGGTGGACGCAATGGTGGGCATTTCCCACCGTCGCGCGGGTCGTGAGATGGCGCAGGCGATCCTTAAAGCGGGCTATGAACATATCGGGTTCATGGGCACCAAGATGCCTTTGGATCACCGGGCACGGAAGCGGTTCGAAGGGTTTACCGAGGTGCTGGGCAAGCACGGGATCGAGATCGAGGATCGTGAGTTCTATTCCGGCGGCTCCGCTCTGGCCAAGGGCCGTGAGATGACGCAGACCATGCTGGAACGCTCACCCGAGTTAGATTTTCTGTATTATTCCAACGACATGATCGGTGCGGGCGGGCTGTTGTATCTGCTGGAGCAGGGCATCGACATTCCCGGACAAATCGGTCTGGCCGGGTTCAACAACGTGGAATTGCTGCAGGGCCTGCCGCGGAAATTGGCGACGATGGATGCCTGCCGGTTGGAGATTGGTCGCCAGGCGGCCGAGATCATTGCCGAACGGCTTAAAGATCCGAATTCCGAGATCGAAACCCGTGTGACCCTGACCCCCAAGATCAGCTATGGCGATACGCTGAAGCGGCGCTGACCCAATGGCGCTGCGACGGTTAGACAACCGGACGGCGCGGGCGCTGTTTATGGATCGCCACGCGCTGGCCGAGCCACCTGCGGGCGGTGCAAAAGGCGCGGAGTTGCTGGATCTGATCCAGCGGCTGGGTTTTGTACAACTGGACAGCATTAACACCGTCGCCCGCGCCCATGACATGATCCTGTTCTCGCGCAGGCCCAGCTATCGCAGCGGCAACCTCAAACGCCTGTACGAGCGGGATCGGGCCTTGTTCGAACACTGGACCCATGATGCCGCCGTCATTCCGATGGACTACTACCCCCATTGGCATCTGCGGTTTCAGCGCGATGCAGAACTGTTGAAATCCCGCTGGAAAAACTGGCGTCGTGACGGGTTCGAGCAGCAATTCCAGACCGTATTGGATCATATCCGCGACCATGGGCCGGTCTCGTCTTCGGATGTCGGGAAGGACGAAAAGAAGGGCTCTGGCGGCTGGTGGGACTGGCACCCGTCCAAGACCGCGCTTGAGTTTCTGTGGCGCTCTGGCGCTTTGACCGTTGTGGGGCGCGACGGATTCCAGAAACGCTATGACCTGACCGAGCGGGTGATCGAAACACATCTGTGCCCCGGACAGCGACCTTGTGACGAAGGGGCGACGGTCGATTGGCTGTGCAACGCGGCATTGGACCGGCTTGGCTTTGCAACCTCGGGCGAGTTGGCCGCATTCTGGGACACGGTCAGCCCGGCAGAGGCGAAGGATTGGTGCGCCAAAGGGCTGAATTCAGGTGCCCTGGAAGAGATTGAGATCACCTGTGTGGACGGGCGCGCGCGCAAGCTGTTCGCGCGACCCGACCTGATCGACGCTTCGTATGACCTGCCCCAACCCACGGGCCGCATCCGGGTGCTCAGCCCGTTTGACCCGATGCTGCGGGACCGAAACCGGGCCGAGCGGTTGTTTGGCTTCTACTATCGGATCGAGGTTTTTGTGCCCGAGGCGAAACGGACCTATGGCTACTACGTGTTCCCCCTGCTTGAGGGCGACAAGCTGATCGGGCGGATCGACATGAAAGCCCATCGGGATGCGGGCGTTTTGCGGGTCAAAGCCTTGTGGCCCGAGCGCAAGGTCCGGTGGTCGGACGCCCGCACCCGTCGATTGGACGCGGAACTGGATCGGGTCCGCCGCTTTGCCGGTCTGGATAGGGTCGCGTTTGCGCAGGATTGGCTGAAAGACCCCAAATAGGGTCTATTCTGCGTCTGTCAGTGTCAGGCGAATGGGCTCTAACCCGTCAATCCCGCCTTCGATCTTGTCCCCTGCAACCACTGGCCCGACACCGGCAGGTGTACCGGTCAGGATCAGATCGCCGGGGCGCAGGTGATAGAAACCGGACAGGTGGCAGATGATCTCATCGATCTTCCAGATCAGCTCTTGCAGGGTCGCGTCCTGACGGACTTCGGAATTGACGCTCAGGTGGATGCGCTTGTCATCGTCGGGCGACCAAGCGGCGGCCGGGGTCAGCGGCGCAAAGACCGCACCGTTTTCGACGTCTTTGCCCAGATCCCAAGGTCGTTGCTTGTTGCGCTCGCGGATTTGCAGGTCACGACGGGTCATATCCAGCGCGCAGCCATAGGCGTAAACCGCCTCCCACGCCTGTACGCGGGTGGCCTTGAACACCGGTTTGCCGATGGCAACCGCAAGCTCCATCTCGTGGTGGTAGTTCCCGGTGCCGGGCGGATAGGGCACTGTCGCATCCGTCAAAACGGCGTTTGCGGCGGATTTGGTGAAGTAAAAAGGCGCCTCGCGATCAACCTCATGCCCCATTTCGGCAGCATGGGCGGCATAGTTTCGACCGACGCAAAAGATGCGACCGACCGGATAAAGGTCCCTTTCCCCGACAACAGGCAGGCCGAGCGTGTCCGGAACTGGAAACAAATAGTGTTGCATGATGACCCCTAATTGCGTGTTCAGAGGCATCTTAGTTAAGACCGCGCCATCGGCAACCGGCGGAAACACGCCTGTTTTTACCAACGCCTTTAGATTGTTTCGGCATGGAACTGCTCAATTCCGGCACACAACCACAGATATGTTCCCTGAATCTGATCAACCCGGTTTGATCAAGTCCAGAGCGTCTATGCTTTTTGACCCCCGGCACAGATCGTTCAAAGGCATGTGTTGCAGGACCACATGCCTGAATTGAAGAATATAGCTTGGAAACCGCGGCTTTCGCACTAGAACACGTGGTATCGAAGCAAAAAAGACATTTGTCGCACGGCACCTGTCGTCGAGACAGGGAAAGACACACATCCGGTCCTATAGAAGACCGGAACAACAGCACGACCAAACTGACTCGAAGAAACCTCTTGCGGACAACCCCACAAGTCTGCAATTGGACGCGACTGTTTCGGAAGGAGCAAGGGCCAAAGGTCTACCCCCTAGACCCCAAACCCCGGTACTGAGCCATTTTCGGTTCTGCACTTTCTGAAACACGGGCCAGGCACAATTCCAGTCCGGGTCTGGCCACCCCGCCGGAGATTTCCCCCTACCATCTCCGGCGGGGTTTTAATGCAAATCGCGAATTTGCCCCTTAGCTTTCCAGATCTTTCAGCTCGTTCAACAGATCCAGCAGCATTTCATGCTTGTCCGGGCCAAGCTGGGTGCGGATGCGCTCGGCCTGTTCGACGCTGACGGCCAGATTGGCATGGATCACCTGAATACCGTCGGCGCTGATCTCGACGATCTGGCGACGTCGGTCCTGAGGGTGGCTGCGCCGAACAATCAGCTTCTTCTGTTCCAGCTTTTGCAGAATCCGTGTGAGGCTGGGCAACAGAAGACAGGCGCGTTCGGCAATATGGGTGGGTTCTTGCGGGCCTTCTTCGTTCAGCACCCGCAGGACCCGCCATTGCTGTTCGGTGACACCAGCGTCCACCAGCAATTTCCGAATGGGTCCCATAACCTTTTCCCGCGCCCGCAACAAAGCAATGGGCAAAGATCGCGACGTTAGGGGAAGTTCGTCGGTCATACTGAATCCTCACCTAAATCCAGAAATTGCGCAAGTTTTTGCAGTTGAAATTCGTGATACCAATCGATCTGGCTTTGTTTTGTTTAATGGGATGAGGCGGCTAATTCGCGGGGAAAAGAAGTAGAACTTGACCCCGGCCAATTGGCGGAATTCACTGACACCGCAAGAGCCTGAAACAGGAGTGTTCCCAATGCCCGCCCCACATAACCCGTTCAAACAGGCTCTGACACAGGGCAAACGGCAGATCGGCTGCTGGATGAGCTTTGCCGAACCAATCACCGCCGAGATCATGGGAACCGCGGGTTTCGATTGGCTGGTCATCGATGGAGAACACGCGCCAAATGACATCCGCTCGATCCGGGATCAGTTGGTGGCTTTGGCGAACAGCCCCTCGCATCCGGTGGTGCGTGTGCCCGTGGGGGAAACCTGGCTGATCAAGATGGTGCTGGATGCAGGCGCGCAGACTATTCTTGTGCCCATCGTGGAAAGCGCTGAACAGGCCCGCGCGCTTGTCCGCGCCTGCACCTATCCGCCCGAAGGGGTGCGCGGTGTCGGGGCAACCTCGGCGCGGGCGACGATGTATGGGTCCGTCAAAGACTATATCCAAACCGCCGATCAGGAAATCTGCCTGCTGGTGCAGGTGGAAAACCGCGCCGGGATCGCGGCGCTGGACGAGATTTTGCAGGTCGAGGGTATCGACGGGGTGTTCATCGGCCCCGCCGATCTGTCCACGGATATGGGCCACCAAGGCAACAGCGCCGCGCCCGAGGTTCGCGCGGTGATCGCAGACGCAATGAAACGGATCAGGGCTGCCGGCAAGGCTCCGGGCATTTTGGGCACGAATGACGAGGCGACCTCGGCCTATCTTGAGATGGATCCGGCGTTTCTGGCCGTGGGCATTGACGTGATGCTGTTGGCGCAATCCGCCCGTGCACTGGCGGCACAGTGGAAGCCGGAATAACCGCTTAGCCGCGCATGACCGCTGCGGCCTGCGCATATCCACCTGATGCACCATCGACAAAATGCACATGGTCGTCACGGGTGGCTGCAGGGACAAAGCAGGTCATCATCGCCTCATCCTGCGCGTGCAGGCCGTATCTGATCTTGCCGCGCCCGCGCGCCTCTTCCAGCATCTGCTCGATCTGGGCCAACGTCGCCGGGTCGCAATCCAGCGTCATTTTCAGCCCGTCATCGAATTTGCGGAAATCGGCGTTGCGACTGACCATATGCCTGTAATGCCCAGGTTCGAACTGGCCCATGCGTTTGCCGGTCCAGAACAGCATCGCGATCAGCAGGTTCTGACCCAACAGCATCAGCTTTTGCGCCAACAGGTTCCGCCCGGCGCGGGACACATGAGCATCCAAGCCCACATCCGGGGGCGGCCAGGTCATGGGCGGGCCCGTCTCGGGCACCGGATGGCCTGCACGGGCCAACCCGTCCGAGGCGCGCAGAACCGATTGCGCCAGATCGGCAAAGTCGCTTTCGGTGGCGCTTGCGGTCGGCTGCACCACAACCGACACGATGCGACCATGCTGCGCCGGACTGTTGGACCAGCGGCAGGACAGGCCGGTCAGATCCGGTTGGCTGCCCGGCTCAGCCATAGGTACTTCATGCACACCTGCTTTCATCTGCGCCTCGGCCCAGGCCAGTCCGCCGCCCGTGAACATGGCATAATCCACCCCGTTCGAGGGCGCGTAGCGTGCCACGCGCAAATCCTTGCCCGCCTTGCGCAACTCGGCCACCGGCACCAAGGCGGCGCGCAAGGGCATCGAGAATTCCTCCTCCGCCCAGCGCCGCAGGTCAGACAGTGTAGTGCGCGCGGTATCCGCTGCGCTGGGTGGCACCGCAAATCCGGCCCCGTCGCCACCAAAGACATAGGGAAACAGCTTGCCGTCCATGGCGTTGATCATGCCCGAGATTACCGCCGCGCCGACCATGTTGACCGTCTTGTAGCGCCCGCGCGCGATCTCTCCGGTCGAATCGACAATATCGGCGACGCCCAGAATCCAGTCATCGGGAACGGGTGCGAAGGTCGACGGGTCTGCCAGCCGGTTAAAATCCCGCAGCAGCGGAAGGTTTTCATAAAACGCAGAATGGAGGTCTTTCATTGTCCCCCTCAAATTGGCTTGACCCAAAAGCTAGCTCAAACGTGATCGAAGTCCGCCCTCTGCAACATTCTACACGCGCTTGTGCGTTTTGCCACGACGTGCCAAGGATTGGTGCCAAGATGTGAAGGGGATGTTACATGAAGTCAGGGCTGGTTGTACTGTGTCTGGCTTACGTCCTCAGCCAGTTCTTCCGCGCGTTTCTGGCCGTGCTCAGCCTGGATCTTGAGAAGGATATCGGTGCCACGCCCGAGGATCTGGCCTTTGCCTCGGGCCTTTGGTTTCTGGTCTTTGCCGCCATGCAGTTGCCCGTGGGCTGGGCGCTGGACCGGGTCGGCCCGCGCCTGACCGCCGCCGCTCTGCTGCTGGTGGGCGGTGCTGGCGGGGCGGCTGTGTTTGCCGCCGCATCCTCGGCCTTTCATATCAGCGTTGCAATGGCGCTGATCGGGGTCGGATGCTCTCCGGTCCTGATGGCGTCTTACTTCATCTTTGCCCGCGAATACCCGCCTGCCCGGTTTGCAACCCTTGCGGCGGTGATGCTGGGTGTGGGGTCGGTGGGAAATCTGGTCGCCTCTTACCCCACCGCGCTGGCGGTCGAACTGATGGGCTGGCGCGCCACCCTGCTGGGGCTGGCGGTGATCTCTGCCGTGATCGCCCTTGGCATATGGGTCAGCGTTAGCGACCCGGCCAAGGTCGAGACCGAGCATAGGGGATCAGTTCTGGACCTGTTGAAGGAACCCGCCTTGTGGCTGATCCTGCCGCTGATGCTGGTGGCCTATGCGCCCTCTGCCGCGCTGCGGGGATTGTGGGCCGGGCCGTATCTGAACGACGTCTTCGGGCTCAGCACCACTCAGATCGGGACCGCAACTCTGATCATGGGATCGGCGATGATCGGCGGGACCTTTGCCTACGGGCCGCTGGATCGCATACTGGGCACGCGGAAATGGGTGATCTTCGGCGGTAATGCGCTGGGGGCAGCGGCGCTGGGTATGCTGTGCCTGTGGATCGACAGCGCGATATGGGTCTCGGTCCTGCTGCTGGCGGTCATTGGGTTTCTGGGGGCCAGCTTTCCGGTGATCATGGCCCATGGCCGGGCTTTTGTGCCGCCACATCTGGTGGGGCGCGGGGTCACCTTGCTGAACCTCTTTGGCATCGGCGGGGTTGGGATCGCGCAATTCGTGACCGGTCGCATCCATGCGGCCAATACCGCCGCCGGAGCCACCGCGCCTTATCTGGCCATCTTCGGCTTTTTCGCCGTGACCCTTGCCATTGGCTGCGTGATCTATCTATTCAGCCGGGACAACGTGGATTGATTTAGAACCGGAGGGACGGCCCGTGCAGGATATCGAGGTGATCGCACCCAACCTGAAACACAGCCTGTCCGGGGTCACAACCACGGTCATCCGCCTGCTGCCGATCCAGAAAGAGATGATCGGGATCGTCGCCACCGGCCCCGGCCTGCCGGATGACCTGCCGCATATCCGCCTGATCAAGGTTCCGTTCCTGTCCAACCGCACTCGCCGGGTCTGGCACGCGCGGCGCAATACGGAAATGCTGATGGGCCTGTTTCTGCGCAAGGTCCTGCGGCGCAATCTGAAACTTCTGTTCACCTCTGCGGCGCAACGGGATCATTCCGGGTTTACCAAGAAGCTGATCTCGCAAATGGATGCCTTGATCGCGACAACGCCGCAGGCAGCCTCGTTCCTGCAGCACCCTTCGACGGTGATCATGCATGGCGTGAACACCGAACTGTTCCACCCGGCGACCGACAAACAAGCCCTGCGCGACAAGCTGGGCCTGCCCAGCAGTACGCTGATCGGCTGTTTCGGACGCATCAGGCCACAAAAAGGCGTCGATCTGCTGGTCGACGCCGCGCTCAGCGTTCTGCCCAACCATCCCAACGCCCACATCATCTTCACCGGTCGCGCCACCAGCGAATTCGAAGCCTTTCAGGCCGAGCAGGAAGCCAAGCTGCAAGCCGCTGGCTTGTGCGACCGTGTCCATTTTCTTGGCGAACGCCCGTGGGAGGAAATAGTCGAGACCTATCGTGCCCTCGATCTGTTCGTCGCCCCCGCCCGCCACGAAGGGTTTGGTCTGACCCCGCTTGAGGCGATGGCCTCGGGCGTGCCCGCCATCGCCTGCCATGGTGTGGGCGCGTTCAGTGCCCAGATCAAGGACACTGAGACCGGACGGCTGGTTGAAAAAGACAACGCCCCGGCATTGGCCGAGGCGCTGGATCAGATGCTGTCCGACCCGGCCCAACTGGCCACCGCCGGACAGGCCGCACGCGCCCATGTGGAACAGAATTTTCGAATCGAAGGCGAGGCCGAAGCCATCGTAAAGGTCTACCGCTCTCTGCTGGATGCGGAATAAGCGCAGCGAACCGCCTCAAATCCGCGTCAATCGGTGAAATACCCTGCGAAAGCCCTTTTTTCTTCGCTGCAACGCGGCTATGAACGCGCGTCCTTAACTTTGGAGACATGAAATGGGCTATCGCGTCGTCGTCGTCGGCGCCACGGGTAACGTGGGCCGCGAAATGCTGAACATCCTGGCGGAACGCCAGTTCCCCGTGGACGAACTTGCCGCTCTGGCAAGCCGCCGTTCGCTGGGCACTGAGGTGACTTTTGGCGACAAGACACTCACGACCAAAGACCTGGACACCTTTGATTTCACCGGCTGGGACATCGCCCTGTTTGCCGTAGGCTCTGCCGCGACCAAGGATTATGCGCCCAAGGCCGCTGCGGCGGGCTGCGTGGTGATCGATAACTCGTCGCTCTATCGCTACGACCCGGACATTCCGCTGATCGTGCCCGAGTGCAACCCGCAGGCGATCCACGATTACAAGAACAAGAACATCATCGCCAACCCCAACTGCTCGACCGCGCAGATGGTCGTCGCGCTGAAGCCGCTGCATGACCGCGCCAAGATCAAGCGCGTTGTCGTCTCGACCTACCAGTCGGTGTCCGGTGCGGGCAAAGAGGGTATGGACGAGCTGTGGGATCAGACCAAAGCCGTCTACAACCCGATCAACGAGGTTGAGCCGAAGAAGTTCCAGAAGCAGATCGCTTTCAACGTCATCCCTCAGATCGACGTCTTCATGGAAGACGGCTCGACCAAAGAAGAGTGGAAGATGGTTGTCGAGACCAAAAAGATCGTCGATCCATCGATCAAGGTCACGGCCACCTGCGTCCGCGTTCCGGTCTTCGTCGGCCATTCCGAGGCCATAAACATCGAGTTCGAGGAATTCCTGGACGAAGACGAGGCCCGCGACATCCTGCGCGAAGCGCCGGGCATCATGGTGATCGACAAGCGCGAAGCCGGCGGTTACGTCTCGCCCGCCGAATGTGTTGGCGATTTCGCCACATTCATCAGCCGCATCCGTCAGGACTCGACCGTCGAGAACGGCATCAACCTGTGGTGCGTCTCGGACAATCTACGCAAGGGTGCTGCGCTGAACGCGGTGCAGATCGCGGAACTGCTGGGCCGTGAGGTTCTGAAGAAGGGCTGAGCCCACTGAAGGATCAAGGACTTTGAAACAGACCCTGCCACTTCGGTGGCGGGGTTTTTTTGTGCGGTATGAGCGAATTCAGGCCTATGTAACCACTTCGCGACAAAACGCTATTGCCGGGCAGCAGAGAAAACCCAGTTTTCGGTGGTCACTTATTCCCCCTGCTTTCAGCAACTTGCATGCCCTGCCTTGTTTGATATTCAGCAAATCATCCAAATCGGTTTCTCAGCGCCCGCCGCGAAACAGGAGGCACAATGTCCTGGTCAGAACTGCATTTCGTCGAGGCCGGTAAGCTTGAAATTGCTTATCATGAGTTCGGTCCAACCGATGGTAAGCCGGTCATTCTGCTGCACGGCTTTCCCTATGACGTGCGCTCTTACGATCCGGTTGCACCGGATCTCGCCGGACAGGGGTTTCGGTGTTTTGTGCCGTACTTGCGCGGCTACGGTCGAACGCGGTTTCTGTCCCCCGACACGATGCGTTCAGGGCAACAGGCAGCAATCGCCGCTGATTTGCTGGCCTTCATGGATGCGCTGAGGATCGAACGTGCAACGCTTGGCGGCTATGACTGGGGTGGCCGGGCCGCCTGCATTGTGGCCGCGCTTTGGCCGGAACGCGTCAGTGGTTTGGTCAGTTGCGGCGATGGCTACAACATTCAGGACATTCCAAACGCATGGAAACCGGCATCGCCCGAGAAAGAAGCCCGCTACTGGTATCAGTATTATTTCCACACCGACCGCGGGCGTACGGGTCTGATTCAGCAGCGGTATGATCTGTGCCGCCACATATGGTCCCTTTGGTCGCCCAGTTGGGCGTTCGATGAAGTGACGTTTGCAACCACCGCCGCATCATTCGAAAACCCCGATTTCGTGGACATCGTGCTGCATTCCTACCAACACCGCTATGGCGGGGTTTCGGGTGACCCCGATTACAACGAGATCGAGCAGCTTTTGACCGGGCAACCCGACATCACGGTCCCCAGTATTGTTTTGTTGGGGCGCGACGATGGGGTTGAGCCTCCGTCTGACGAAGACCTCGATCAGCGCCACTTTATCGGCCCATACCAGCGCCGGATCATCGACGGAGTCGGCCACAATCTGCCGCAGGAAGCCCCGCAGGCGTTTGCGGCGGCGATCTCAGATTTGCGGGCCACGGCTGACTGAACGGATTCTGGTGGCGGGCGGTCAGTTTCTGACGGGCAAGCCGCGCGCAAAGCTGGTTCTGTCACCCCTGCCCCTCGACCAGTGCCTTCAGGTTGGTTAATCCGCGCTCATAATCTCCGCCGACCCAGCCATCCATCATCAGCCCCATCCAGCGCGTCATCGGGTTCAGGCCCAGATCGGATGTGAATCCCCAAGTGACCTGCGTCTGCCCGCCTTCGGGTTGCAGGGTAAACGACGCCGTAGCCGTGCCCATCGGGCCGAAATCCAGCGCTGTCTGGACGCTCTGGTTCTCAACACTCTCTACAATTTCTTGCGAGCCGGTACCAACCTGCGGGTGGTCCGACGCCCAGTTCAGAGTATTGCCGACACCCGACGCTGGCCCCGAATAGGACAGCTGGGTTTCGGGATCACGGTGCAGCCAGGGCGACCATTGCTCGGTCTCTTGCATGGAGTTCACATAAGGAAAGATCGCCTCGGGCGGAGCATCGATGGTGATGCTGCGGGACACTTCGGCTTTGCCGGGCAGCAGGTAAGAGATGCCCACAAGCGCCAGAACAAGCACGATCAGGCTCAGAACAATGCGTTTAATCCATTTCATAATATGCTCCGGAGATTGCGATCAATGACCTAAGCATACCGGAATACAACTGAAAACCAGACCCTGAACTGCACCTGATGCCTGCGCTGGCGGTTCGGCGCTGTCAGACCGGCACGAATCTCTTCTGGTGCGGATCGAAACACTCCAGCCCGCCCGCACCGATATCCGTCCAGAGCCCGTGCAGGCTGAGCGTGTCGTCTTCGACCGCTGACGCCACAAATGGGAAGGTCATCAGGTTCTCCAGCGACGCCACAACCGCCTGCCGTTCGAACTGGCGGGCCTGGTCGGCGCTGTCTTCGATATCTGCGACCAGATCATATTTGGGCTTCAGGATGTCCATCCAGCGGCCGACAAAGCTTTCCTTGGCCTCAAGTTGCGGGGCCTGCCCCTTGCACATGTCGATACAGCCCTGCACACCGCCGCATTGCGAATGCCCCAACACGATCAGATGCGCCACTTTCAGGGCCGTCACGGCGTATTCGATGGCGGCGCTTGTGCCATGATGGTCGCCATCGGGCGCGTAAGGCGGGACAAGATTGGCGATATTGCGGTGAATGAAGAACTCACCCTGATCCGCCCCGAAGATCGAAGTCACATGCACCCGGCTGTCGCAGCAGGAAATCACCATGGCTCGGGGGCGCTGCCCCTCATCCGCCAGACGCCGATACCAGACCTGATTTTCGGAATATGTCGTCGCCTTCCAGCCGTGATACCGTTTCACCAGATAGGTTGGCAAAGGTTTGGCTATATCCATTTCGGTGTTCCTGTCTTCAATTGCTTAGGCCGCTGTAAACTGAATTCAAGGAAAATTCGAGCCATTATCCGAACTCCGCGCAAGGATTTGCAAAGAATTTCCCGCCAAACATCAGGCCTACGCCGTGGGGGCGACTGAACTAGGGTGAATGTGGTGGATAAGATACTCACACTTGAACATAAGGAAACCGTGCGACTGGACCCGGATCGCCTCAGCGGGCTGTACCGGCAACTGGGCGACAAGAACGCGTTGGATGTGCTGTGCCGCACGGTCGAGGAACTGGCCGTGCGCCTGTCGAATTGCGAACGGTTCTGGCGGCAGCGCGATTGGGAGAACCTGCGCAAATGCTCGAAATCGCTGGTGGCGATCGCCGATCAGGTCGGGATGACCGCACTGGCGCGGGTTGCGGGCGACGTGGCAGGCGCGGTCGATGCCGGGGATGCGGTGGCGGCTGGCGCAACGCTGGGGCGGCTGATCCGCGTGGGTGAGCGGTCGTTGACCGCCGTTTGGGATCAGCAGGACCTTTCCGTCTGACGGGGGTTGCGGGCGGGTCGCAGGTGGCTAGTCTGGGCGCAAATTCAATCAGCCGAGACGCCCATGACCCTAAGCTTTGCCCCGCCCTCTGACGTTTCTGTTCCGCTGCATGTGCTTGGTCAATCCGATCTGGACGGATGGCTTCAGGACCAGCCGGATCATGTTCGTGATTGGGTGGAGGTGAACGGGTTCACCGGTGCAATAGGTCAGGCGCTTTTGGTGCCGGGCAAGGATGGCCGGGCCGGGTTTGCGCTGGCGGGCTATGGAACGCAGGCCAAACGCGCCCGCAAACGGTTCCCTCTGGCCGCCGCTGCCGAGGCGCTGCCCGAAGGCACGTATCACCTCGGGTCCGATGTCCCGCCCGATCAGTTGGAGATGGAGTGTCTGGGCTGGCTGCTGACCGGCTATGCGTTTGACCGCTACGCCAGCCAATCTCCGGCCAAGGCGCGTCTGGTCGCGCCGGATACTGTAGATGCCGCGCGGCTTGAGGCGATGGTCAATGCCGAGGCGCTGACCCGCGATCTGGTCAACACCCCGGCCTCGGACATGGGACCCGACCAGTTGCAACAGGCGGCGGAAGCGCTGGCGCAGGAGTTCGGGGCGACATGCAGCACCATCACCGGTGATGCGCTGCTGGAGCAGAATTTTCCGATGATCCACGCAGTTGGCCGCGCAGCGGATCAGGCCCCGCGTCTGATCGAGATGGGCTGGGGCAACAAAGGGCCCAAGCTGACGCTGGTCGGCAAGGGTGTGTGTTTCGATACGGGTGGTCTGAACCTGAAACCCGGTGCCTCCATGGGTCTGATGAAGAAGGATATGGGCGGCGCGGCGAATGTGCTGGGGCTGGCCCGGATGATCATGGAGCTGAATCTGCCGCTGCAACTGCGGGTGCTGATCCCGGCGGTTGAAAATGCGGTGGCAGGCAACGCCTTCCGCCCCGGTGACATCCTGACCTCGCGCAAGGGTCTGACGGTCGAGATCAACAACACCGATGCCGAGGGGCGGTTGGTGCTGGCCGACGCGCTTGCGCTGGCGGATGAGGGGCAGCCGGATCTGGTGATCTCGATGGCAACCCTGACAGGGGCCGCGCGCGTGGCCGTCGGCCCGGATCTGGCCCCGTTCTATACGGATGACGATCAGGCGGCGGCGGCCCTGACGCAGGCCGCGCAACGCTCGGCCGATCCGGTCTGGCGGATGCCGTTCCATACACCGTATGAGGCGATGATCGAGCCGGGGATCGCCGATCTGGACAATGCGCCCTCGGGTGGGTTCGCGGGATCCATAACCGCCGCCCTTTTCCTGCGCCGCTTTGTCGAAAACAGCGCTTATATGCATTTCGACATCTATGCATGGCAGCCCAGCAAGTCGCCCGGACGCAGCAAAGGCGGTTTGGGCCAAGGCCCGCGCGCCGTGCTGGGTGCACTGCCGGAGATATTGGGCCTGTGACCCGCCTGCGCGTCATCCGACCCGTCATTGACCTGCTGCGCAGTCCAGACGGCGCGCGTGACCGGCAATTGCTGTTCGGAGACACCGTGCAGGTCGCCGAAGAACAAGACGGGTGGAGCCGGATCACCGCCGACAAAGATGGCTATCCCGGCTGGGTCCGGTCTGCCCAATTGGGGCCGGAGGTGCCGCAGACCCACCGGATCACTGCTCTCGCAACCCATGCCTATGAACAGGCGGATATGAAAACCCGCGATCTGGCCTCGCTGAGCTTTGGCAGCACCGTGCATGCTCTGTCGCAGACGGACAGGTTTCTGGAAACCGAGTTGGGATACATTCCAACGGTCCACACTGCGCCGATCTCGGACATTCAAACCGACCCGGTGGCCGTGGCCGAGCTGTTTCTGGGCACGCCCTATCTGTGGGGCGGCAACAGCCGGTTCGGGATCGACTGTTCCGGGCTGGTTCAGGCCGGGTTGCTGGCTTGCGGTATCGCGTGTCCGGGTGACAGTGGCGATCAGGAGCAGGCAGTTGGCACTGCGCTACCTGATGGCACACCGCCCCAACGCGGCGACCTGCTGTTCTGGAAGGGTCATGTGGCATGGGTTTCAGGGCCGAACATGCTGTTGCATGCGAACGCGTATCACATGGCAGTGGCCTATGAGCCTATGGATCAGGCAATCGCCCGCATTCTGGCCCAAGGCGACGGGCCTGTGACAGCCCACAAAAGGCTCTAATCCGGCGAAACCGAGCGGATCAGCTTACGCTCCAGCACCCTCAGTACCGTGCGCAGATCATGGCCGCGTTTCAGGATACGTCCGTCCATACCGACAACCGAATACATCCCTTGTTTCTGCCGCAGGCGTGGGTGCTTTTCGATGCGATAGATCGGATGTTCCGCCGTGCGCCGGAAAATCGAGAAAATCGCCATGTCACACAGGTTGGAAATTCCGTAATCGCGCCATTCTCCGGCGGCGACCATCCGGCCGTATACGGACAGGATATGGGACATCTCGCGCCGGTCGAACGCGACGGGCATCTGGGCCGAGTTTGCAGAAAACCGGCTGGGAGGCTGCATGTTCATACCCCAAGCCTTGCCGGAAATCGCGCCCGAATCAAGCCTGTTGCGCTGCTATGCTTCAATTCGTCAAAAGGTGTTACCGGCGTCCGACCTGTCGGCAAATCAGGATCACGGGCAGCAATCCGACGGCCAGAATGACCAATGAGGGCACCGCCGCGCCCTCAAGCCGCTCGTCCGAGGCCAGCCGGTACGCCTGCACCGCCAGCGTATCAAAGTTGAAAGGCCGCATGATCAGTGTGGCGGGCAGTTCCTTCATCACATCGACAAAGACGATCAGCAATGCAGTCAGCAGCGATGGCGTCAGAATGGGCAGATGCACCCGCCGCAGAGTGCCCAAGGGCGTTTGCCCCAGGGATCGCGCGGCGGCGTCCATATTGGCGTGAACCGTGCTCTGCCCGCCTTCATACGCGCTCAGCGCTGCTGCCAGAAACCGCACCATGTAGGCCGCAACCAACAACCAGATCGAGCCGGTGACCAGCAGGCCGGTTGAGATATCAAACGTCTGGCGCATCCACGCATCGAGCGCGTTGTCGAAGGCAGCAAAGGGGACGATCAGCCCAACCGCGATCACCCCACCCGGAACCGCGTAACCAAGACGCGAGATATAAGCCGCACCTGACGAGGCGCGACCGGGGCGAAGGCGCTGAAAAAACCCGACGCTGATGGCGGCAGACACGGTGACAACCGCTGCGGTCCCCGCAAGGATCAGTGAGTTGCGGATGAACCCGAGATAACGCTCCGACAGCAGGTTCTGCTCGGATTCCATTCCCATCTCAACAAGAATGATCACCGGCAGCAGAAACCCGAACAGCACCGGGACAGCGCATAGAACAAAGGCACCGACAGCGCGCCAGCCGGTCAGATGTGCGGCGGGCTGCGCTGCGTGCTGCTTGCCCGCCTGATAGTATTTTGCCTTGCCCCGCTGCGTGCGTTCAGCCACTGCCATGACCAAAGCAAAGGTCAAAAGGCATAAGGCCAGTTGCGCGGCACCCGCGCGATCGGCCAGCGAAAACCAACTGGTATAGATACCCGTCGCAAAGGTCTGGACACCGAAATAGGACACGGTGCCAAAATCCGCGATGGTCTCCATCACCGCCAACAGCACGCCGCCCGCAATCGCCGGGCGCGCCATCGGCAGAGACACGCGCCGAAACGCGAGCCATGGGTTGTTGCCCAACGCACGCGCCGCCAGAAAGGCGGTTGCGCTTTGCTGCAAAAAGGCCGCGCGGGCCAGCAGGTAGACATACGGATACAGCACAAGGATCAGCATCGCCGCCGCACCCTCGGTCGAGCGGATCTCGGGGAACCAGTAATCGCGCGGGCCCCACCCCGTTACATCGCGCAGGGTGGATTGCACGATCCCCGGATGATCCAGAATAAAGGTATAGGCATAGGCCAGCACATATGCCGGAAAGGCCAGCGGCAGAACCAGCGCAATCTCAAGCAAGCGTACGCCGGGAAACCGGGTCATCGTGACCAGCCACGCGGCCCCGGTGCCAATGCTGAACGTACCCGCAGCGACCAAAACAACCAGGATGAGCGTGGTCACCGTGTACCGGGGCAGCACCGTCTCGGCCAGATGCGCAATCGTGTCGGTCCCGCCGGTCAGCGCCGCCAGAACAACGGCCACCATCGGCAACAGGCAGGCCGCTGCAACCACATAGGCCAGCCCGGCCAAAAGCCGGGTGCCGCGTACGCCGCGGTTCCGCGATCCGTTTTCAGAATAGTCGATCTGGGTCATCCGGCGTCTTCAGAATGCTCTGAGTGTCCTTTTCGACTAAAATCGTCGGGATTGCCAGCACCAATACAGCTAACTACCGCTCCCGAGTTTGCTCAATCCCCCATTCGTGACTTGTACGTGATAAGGGATTCCAGACTTGCTGCCGGACAACGCTTCTGTTCGGCTGAGGCATTACGCCAAGATTGGATATGCAATGCCCTGCCGAGTTTTTCTGACCATGTCGATATTAGCGCTGGCGGGCTTTCCAGTGCGGGCAGAAACAATCGTCGACACCGAATTCGCGAAAGCATGCTTGGTAGCAGAGGATGAGACTTTGGAAAATTCGACCCTAAACTGGCAAAAGATCAGATTTCTGGAAGAATTGGACTATTGCTTGATCGCCGTCGCCCAGCACCTGTCGAGCCCAAACAAACTGATCAGTTGGATGAAGGCCAGCGGCTTCCATGTGTCCAATCCTATTGCCTATTCGCGAAAAATTATGTGGGCATCATATAAGTACGACGGAGAGGGAGTTTTGATCAACGGTCGCATTCCAAAGAGGGAATTTCAGTGGAGCATTCACCCTTTGAGAACTTTCGGCGCCTACAGCCTACATTCCGGGATATTGCTTAGGAACAATGGCCATCCGGAATTGGTAACCAGCGTTCTGAACACCAAATGAGTTCGTCAAACGTAAGGCGAAGAAAACCTCGCCTTACGCGGGTGTCATTCATAAACCCGCTGATCCTCGATCACCAAACCGTCTTTCGGCAGCGATCCGGGGGCGACAACCTCGATGGCGCCTTTCAGTTTCAGCACCTCGGCGACCGATTTGGCATAGGCCGTGTCATCCCCGCCCGGGCTTTCGATCTGGACGGTCATGGTGTCCATCTCGCCCTGACGCGCGGCGATCACGCGAGCTTTGACGATCTCGTCGTGTTTTTCGACCAGAGCCGCCACCTGTTCGGGCCGCACGAACATGCCCTTGATCTTGGTGGTCTGATCGGCACGGCCCATCCAGCCCTTGATCCGCATATTGGTCCGACCGCAGGGCGAGACGCCGGGCATCAGCGCCGACAGGTCTCCGGTCGCAAACCGGATCAGGGGGTAGTCGGGGTTCAGCGAGGTCACGACAACCTCACCCACTTCACCAATGGCCACAGGAATGCCGGTTCCGGGGGTGACGATCTCGACGATGACATGCTCGTCGATGATCATTCCTTCCATCGCGGCGCTTTCATAAGCGACATTGCCCAGATCAGCCGTGGCATAGCATTGCAGGCAGGAAATCCCGCGATCCGCATATTCCTGCCGCAGTGACGGGAACAGCGCACCGCCGCCCACGGCCGCCTTCGAGAAGTTCAGCGCAACGCCCATCGCGTCCGCCTTGTCCAGAATGACCTTCAGATAGTCCGGCGTGCCGGCATAAGCGGTGCATCCGACATCGCGCGCCGCCGTGACCTGCAATTCGGTCTGGCCGGTTCCGGCGGGCAGAACCGCAGCGCCAACCGCGCGTGCGCCGTTTTCAAAGATCATGCCCGCAGGTGTCAGGTGATAGCCGAAACAGTTCTGAACGATATCGCCAGCCCCAACACCCACTGCGTTCAGGAACCGCCCCATGCGCCACCAATCGTGATCGGTGCTGCCCGGCTCGTAAATCGGGCCGGGAGATTGGAACACGTGATGAAAGTGCCGCGCCGGTTTCACCGTGAAGCCGCCAAAAGGCGGACGACTGGCTTGCGCGCGGGTCAGGTCCGATTTGCGCAGCACTGGCAACTTGGGCAGATCATCCGCAGATTCCACCTTATTAGTGTCTTTTCCTGCCAGATGCGCCGTAAAGCCCGGAGAAGATTTCGCCCGTTCCAGCTGCGCGCGCAAAGCGGCGGCCTGATCCGAGGCGCGTTCGTCGGCTGAGCGCGTTTCGAGTGTGTCGAAATAGGTCATCGCCATATCCTCCATCAGATCACAACCACCGCTTGCGGCGACGGTACGAGCGGACGTCGCGAAAGCTCTTGCGGCCTTCCTCCGACATGCCAAGGTAGAATTCTTTCACATCCGGGTTTTCGCGCAGCTCGGCGGCGGGCCCGTCCATCACCACGCGGCCCGATTCCAGAATGTAGCCGTAGTGCGCAAAGCGCAGCGCCACATTGGTGTTCTGTTCGGCCAGCAGGAAAGACACGCCCTCTTTCTCGTTCAAATCCTTCACGATGCCGAAAATCTCTTCGACCAGCTGCGGCGCAAGACCCATCGAGGGTTCGTCCAGCAGGATCGTCTCGGGTCGTGACATCAGCGCCCGGCCCATCGCCACCATCTGCTGTTCCCCACCCGAGGTATAACCGGCCTGGGATTTGCGGCGTTCTTTCAGACGGGGGAAATAACTATAGACCAGTTCCAGATCCTGTTGGATCGCGGCATTGCCGTCTTTACGGGTATAGGCCCCGGTCAACAGGTTTTCCTCGACCGTCAGGTGTTCGAAACAGTGGCGGCCTTCCATCACTTGGATGACGCCTTTTTCCACCAAATCGGCGGGGTCGCTTTCATGCACGCTTTGGCCGCGATATTTGATCGAGCCCTTGGTGACCTCGCCCCGTTCCGAATGCAGCAGGTTCGATACAGCTTTCAGCGTTGTTGTCTTACCCGCACCATTGCCACCCAGCAAAGCCGTGATACCGCCCTTGGGTACGGTCAGGCTGACGCCTTTCAGCACAAGGATCACATGGTTGTAGATCACCTCGATATTGTTGACCTCAAGCAGGGTTTCTGCCTGCACTTCGGTGGTGTGTGCCGCATCAAGCATCAGCGCGTGTCCTCGTGCCTGCCCCCGAAGGGGCTGTTCGTGAGGAGCGGCAGTGCAACCGCCGCTCCGGATTTTCAGCGCCCCGGATCAGGACCGGGACAGGGGGTCGCTTATTCGCAACGCCCTTCGATGTTGTTTTCGGCGGCATAAGCGGCCGAGTCTTCCTCGATCAGCGCGTTGATCACCTCGACATCGGTAGGCTTGAAGTCCTGAACCGAATTCCAGGTTCCTGCGGCGGCATCCCACTGCACGACGCCGACCAGGCCGGGGCCACCATGGTTGTCACAGCTGACCGAGAATTCAGGCCCGAAGCCCGACATGCCCAAGCCTTCCATCTTGGCGCTGGTGATTTCCAGTGCCTCCATGCCATCGCGCATCATCGACGCGTCGATTTCAGCAGTTCCGTGCATGTCCTGCGCAGTCTTCACCGCCTCGGCAGCCAGCATCGCAGCATAGAGACCACGGTTGTACTGAACCGTACCAAGCTGATCACCTGCGCCTGCCGCTTTGCCCGCATCGACGACATATTTCTGCAGGTCGTCATAGACCGGATAGTCCATGCCGAGACCGGTGAAGGTCAGCGCCTTGTAGCCAGTGGCTTTATCACCCGCAGGTTCCACGTCGAATTCAGCGCCAGACCACCAGACACCGATGAAGTTTTCCATCGGGAAGCGGATATTGGCGGCTTCTTGCACGGCAACCTGGTTCATCACGCCCCAGCCCCACATGATCACATAATCGGGCTTTTCACGGCGGATCTGCAGCCACTGCGACTTTTGCTCTTGCCCCGGATGATCCACGGGCAGCAGGGTCAGGTCATAGCCATGCTTTTCGGCCAGTGTTTCCAGCGTGCGGATCGGTTCCTTGCCGTAAGCCGAGTTGTGGTAGACCAGCGCGATTTTCTTGCCGTTCAGGTCGCCGCCATTCTCGTCCAGCAGATAGTTGATCGCGCCCGACGCACCGTTCCAGTAGTTGGCCGGATAGTTGAACACATGGCTGAACACCTTGCCGTTCGCAGCCGAGGTCCGACCGTAGCCCATCGTGTGCAGCGGAATGCCATCTGCGGTCACTTTGGGGATCAGCTGATAGGTAATCCCGGTCGACAGCGGCTGATAGACCAGCGCGCCTTCGCCCTTGGTTGATTCATAGCATTCCACGCCTTTTTCGGTGTTATAGCCGGTTTCGCATTCGATCACGCGGGCTGAGACACCTCCGATGCCACCATCGCGCTCATTCAGCAGGGTGAAATAGTCGGCATAGCCATCCGCAAACGGAATACCGCCTGCCGCATAGGGTCCGGTCCGATAGCTGAGCGACGGGAACACAAGGTCGGCCATGACCGGACCTGCGGCCATCACAGCGCCCAGCGCCAGGGTTGCCAGTTTCTTGTTCATCGGGTGTCTCCTCCCTTGGTTGATCCGATGTTGGTTTCGGGCTTTCCGCCCGTCTTTTTGATTGGGCCAGCCCCTTAGTGCGGGAACGGCCAGAGTCTGAGTTTCTCTTTCGCCACGCGCCACAGCTGTGCCAGCCCGTGCGGTTCAAGGATCAGGAACATGATGATCAGCGCACCCACGATCACGAGGTTCAGGTGCGCCACGATATCGGTGGGCCAGCCCAGCACATCGACGCCGACCACCTTCAGCACCACCGGCAGCAGCACAAGGAAGGCCGCCCCGGCGAAGGACCCGAAAATCGATCCTAACCCGCCGATAATCACCATGAACAGCACCAGGAATGACTTCTGGATGCCGAACACTTCGCCCACTTCGACCGCGCCCAGATAGACCGCAAAGAACAGCGCACCCGCGATGCCGACAAAGAAAGAGCTGACGGCAAAGGCGCTGATCTTGGCCTTGAGCGGGTTCACCCCGATGATCTCGGCCGCGATGTCCATGTCGCGGATCGCCATCCAGGTGCGCCCCGTGGTGCCGCGCGTCAGGTTGCGGGCGATGATGGCGGACACAGTCAGGAAGATCAGGCAGAACAGATAGGTGGCCCAGGCCGGAGCATTGGGTCCGGTGATGATGATCCCGAACACGTCCCGCTCGGGCGCGTTGATCTGGCCCGAGGCCGAGTAGTTGTAGAACCACGGCACCCGGTTGAACAGCCACACCAGAAAGAACTGCGCCGCCAGTGTGGCCACCGCCAGATAGAACCCCTTGATCCGCAAGCTTGGCAGACCGAACAACACGCCGACAATGGCGGTGATCCCGCCCGCAAGCAGCACATGGACGAACATGCTGACATCGGGAAAGGCGGTCATCAGCTTGTAGCAGGCATAAGCCCCCACAGCCATGAACCCGCCGGTGCCCAATGACACCTGCCCGCAATAGCCCACCAGAATGTTCAGCCCGATGGCCGCGATGGCATAGATCAGGAACGGCAGCAGCAGGGCGTTGGCCCAGTAATCGTTGATGATGAACGGAATGATCCCGAACGCCACCGCCAGCACGACGTAGTACCGATACCGGTCAAACTTGATCGGGAAAGTCTGGCTGTCAGCGACATAGGAGGTTTTGAAATCTCCGGCCTCACGATAGAACATATCTTACTTTCCCCATTCTTCCTGCGCCCGGTTCCGGGTCGCGGCGTCCAGTTGTTTTGATCCCTTGGCGTATCCGCTCGCCTCGGACGAACGCACCAGTTTCATGTAGGCCATGATGCCCGTGACCAGCCCGGCAAAGGCCAGGATCGCCGCGACCACCAACTGAGCGTCCGTCAGGCCTTCGGCGGTGATGGCGATATAGCCAAAAGCCCAGAAGCCGGCCCATGCGATCACGTTGATGATGGCGATCAGCTTTTGCACAGCCTACACCCTCTCAATGATCTTCTCGCCGAACAGACCCTGCGGCCGGAAGACAAGGAAGATCAGCGCCAGCACATAAGCAAACCAGTTCTCGGTCGCGCCACCCAATGCGGGGCCCAGCGCAAACTCGAACAGCTTCTCGCCCACGCCGATGATCAGCCCGCCAACGATGGCCCCGGGGATCGAGGTGAACCCGCCCAGCATCAGCACCGGCAACGCCTTGAGCGCGATCAGGCTCAGCGAGAACTGCACGCCCGACTTGGTGCCCCACATGATCCCCGCGACCAGCGCCACGAACCCGGCCACCGACCAGACCATGACCCAGATGAAGTTCAGCGAAATCCCCACCGACAGCGCCGCCTGATGGTCATCAGCCACCGCGCGCATCGCCCGGCCTTGCTTGGTGTACTGGCTGAACGCAACCAGCGCGGCCACCAACAGCGCGGCAATGACCGTTGCCACAATATCCAGATTGTCGATGAAAAAGCCGTAGTCGAAGATGTTAAAGGTGGTCTCGTCAATCCACAGGTTGATACCCTGCGGCAGCCCCACATCCAGCGTCTTGATCTCGGACCCCCACATCAGGTCGGCCACACCTTCGAGGAAATAGGCCAGACCGATTGTGGCCATGAACAGGATGATCGGTTCCTGCCCGACTAGATGGCGCATGACGAACCGTTGCACCGCCCAGGCCAGCAACACCATCACTGCCATGGTCAGAATAACCGCAAGCAGCGCGGGCACGTTCCAGCCGAAATAATGGATATGCGTGCCGAAAATCGCGTTGATCAGATGCGCAAACGGCACCTGTCCGTTCATGATCCCCACCAGCGTCATCGCCGCAAACAGGGCCATTACCCCTTGGGCATAATTGAAAATCCCCGACGCCTTGTAGATCAGCACAAAGCCCAGCGCGACCAGAGCATAAAGCACCCCGGCCATCAGACCGTTGAGGATGACCTCCATCGCAAAAACGAGTTGTTCAGGCATGCTCGCCTCCCCAAATATCTGCCCGGATATCAGTCATGGCTGACCCCCAGATAAGCGTCGATGACTTCCTGATTGTTGCGCACCTCATCGGGTGTGCCGTCGCCAATCTTCTTGCCGTAATCCATCACGACCACCCGGTCGCTCAGGTCCATCACCACGCCCATATCATGCTCGATCAGGGCGATGGTGGTGCCGAACTCGTCATTCACGTCGAGGATAAAGCGGCTCATGTCCTCTTTCTCTTCGACATTCATCCCCGCCATCGGTTCGTCCAGCAGCAGCAGTTTGGGCTCTGCGGCCAGCGCGCGGGCCAGTTCGACGCGCTTTTTCAAACCGTAAGGCAGGCGCGCGACGGGTGTCTTGCGGATGTGCTGGATTTCCAGAAAATCGATGATCTTCTCGACCGCCTCGCGGTTTTCGGTCTCTTCCGCCTCGGCCTTGCCCTTCCACAGTGCCTGTTGAAGGATGTTGGTTTTCATATAGTTCAGCCGCCCGGTCATGACGTTGTCCAGCACGCTCATGCCTTCGAACAGGGCGATGTTCTGGAACGTCCGCGCGATCCCCTGCCGCGCCACTTCATAGGGACGCATCGGCGGGCGTTTCGCGCCGTGAAACCAGACCTCGCCTTCCTGCGGGACATAAAAGCCCGAAATCACGTTCAGCATCGAGGATTTACCCGCCCCGTTCGGCCCGATGATGGCCCGGATTTCACCCTCGCGAATGTCGAACGAGATATCCTTGATCGCCACCACACCGCCGAACCGCAGGGTGATGTTCTTCATCTCCATCACCACACCGCCGATCTTGCGGCCGTCTTCGGTGACATATCCTTCGGAACTATCCAGCATCAGTCACTCCCTGACACAAAAAACGGGACGGCGGGCGGGGCGATGACCGCAGGTCGAGCGGCGCTCGAACGGCCCTCATTCCGCCGCCACCTTATGCTGTGCGACCGGCACAACCGGCGCGTCGACAATCTCCAGCGTGGCGCTGATCGAGCCCTTGCGACCGTCCTCATACGTCACCTCGGTGGTGGTCGAGACCGACTGGGATCCGTCATAAAGCGCATCGATGATGTCCTGGAATTTCTCTTCCACGAACCGACGCCGCACCTTGCGCGTCCGGGTCATCTCACCATCATCCGCGTCCAGTTCCTTGTGCAGCACCACAAAGCGATGCACCTGACAGCCCGACAGCATCTCATCGGCGGCAACGGATTTGTTCACCGCTTCCACATGGGCCTTGATCGTCTCTAACACACGGGGATGACCCGCCAGTTCCTGATAGGACGCATAGGCCACATTGTTGCGCTCTGCCCAGTTGCCCACCGCCGTCAGGTCGATATTGATGAACGCCACGCAGCGATCCTTGCCGTTGCCAAACAGCACGACCTCAAGAATGTCGGGATAGAATTTCAGCTTGTTCTCGACATATTTCGGCGCAAACATCGACCCGTCAGCCATTTTGCCAACGTCCTTGGCGCGGTCGATGATCCGAAGATGGCCGCTGCCTTCCTCGATGAACCCCGCATCCCCGGTCGCAACCCAGCCTTCGGCATCCTTGGTCGAGGCGGTTGAATCCGGGTTGTTGTAATACTCAACAAAAACCCCGGGCGAGCGGTAGTGAATCTCGCCGCTGTCGTCGATTTTCAACTCAACATCCGGCGCAGGCACGCCCACCGTATCCGCACGTACTTCACCATCCGGCTGCACGGTAATGAACACCGTCGCTTCGGTCTGGCCATAAAGCTGCTTTAGATTGATCCCAAGCGAGCGGTAAAAGTCGAAAATCTCCGGCCCGATCGCCTCGCCCGCGGTATAGCCCACGCGGAAACGACCATAGCCCAGCGTGTCCTTGAGCGGTCCATAAACCAGCAGATTGCCCAGCGCGTATTTCAACCGGTCGCCAAAACCCACCGGTTTGCCGTCCAGCAGCAAGCCACCAACCTTCTTGGCATGTGCCATGAAGTGACGGAACATGCGCTGCTTCAGCTTGCCCGCATCCTCCATCCGGATCATCACATTGGTCAGCTGAGTCTCAAAAACGCGCGGCGGGGCAAAGAAATAGGTTGGCCCGATCTCGCGCAGGTCGGTCATCATCGTGTCGGCGCTTTCGGGGCAGTTCACGCAGAAACCGCACCAATAGGCCTGACCAACGGAAAAGATGAAATCGCCCACCCAGGCCATCGGCAGATAAGACAGGATGTCTTCGTTCCGGGTCAGGTGATCGAATTCGGCCGAGTTCTTGGCGCTTTCGATCACGTTCCGGTTCGACAACACCACGCCCTTGGGCTTGCCGGTGGTGCCGGAGGTATAAAGCATCACGCAGGTGTCGTCATAGGTGATCGCGGAGATACGCTTGTCCAGTTCCGCATCAAACCGCGCGTGACCGGCGCTGCCCTCGGCCATGATGTCCTCAAGCGCATTCATCTGGGAATGGTCGTATTTCCGCATCCCTCGCTTGTCGGTATAGAGGATGTGTTTGACCTGATGCACGTTTTCCTGAATTTCGATGACCTTGTCGACCTGCTCCTGATCGCCGCAGACAACGTATTTCGCGCCGCAATGTTCCAGCACATAGGCCATCTCTTCGGCGACCGAGTCCTGATACAGCGGCACAGGCACCGCGCCGACCATCTGTGCGGCGACCATCGACCAGTAATGCGCCGGGCGGTTGCGGCCTATGACGGCGATATGGTCGCCCTTTTCAACACCCAGCTCCAGAAAGCCCAGCGCGATGGCGCGGATTTCCCGCGCGGCCTCGGCCCAGGTCCAGCATTGCCAGATCCCGAATTCCTTTTCGCGGTACGCCGGGGCATCCCCGAACTGCGTGACATTGCGGTGTAACAGCGCCGGAAGGGACTGCATCCCCTCAGCGCCCGACTGCGTCTGAGCCAATCTTCCTCTCCTCCCCATCCGGCCCCTCCTCCGGGCCGGAAATGGCGGGTCCGGGTCGTTGCCCGAACACCTGCGCCCCGATAAGGGACAGTTGCACGATCAGCGTCAACTTTTTCCTGATGTTTTCTCAATTCTTACGAATTGTAACAGGGGTCGTGCCGCCAATCCGGGTGACCTTGGCAACGCCCTTCTTCCCAACGCCTGCAAGCAATGCTATGTGGCCCGTCAAGCTCTTTGGCGATGGCGTCGCCAGAGGTAAATCAGCGACGAACCCCATATCCTGTACGCCGGGACTTTCAATCAGGAGATTGAGGGCCCCGTCCTGATCTCCGCCACAACAGGAGACAGCCATGGCCTGGTCCCCCGACAAAACCGAAGTCAAAAGCTGGAATGAATGGGACACCCTGCGCCACGTCATCGTGGGCCGCGCGGATGACTGCCACATTCCGCCCGAGGAACCCGCGCTGGACGCCAAGGTGCCCGAGGACAGCGACATGCGCGGCCAGTGGGGCCGCCGCCCGCAGGAAACCATCGACCGGGCCAACGAGTTGCTGGACAATTTCGCCGATCAACTGCGCAAGCGCGGTATTCGCGTGGATCGCCCGACGTCGATTGATCATTCGCAACCGGCTACCACACCGGATTTTCACACCGACAGCCAGTTTGGCTGCATGCCCCCGCGCGATGTGCTGCTGACCGTCGGACACGAAATCCTCGAAGCGACGATGTCCTATCGCTGCCGCTGGTTCGAATACCTGAACTATCGCCCGCTAATGCAACAATACTGGGACGAAGACCCGAACTTCCGCCACGAGGCCGCGCCAAAGCCGCGCCTGACCGATGCGGATTACCATCCCGATTACCTCAGCGACAAAATCGGCGTCGAAAAGCGCCTGCAATGGGCGGCCGAGAAATTCTTTGTCACCACCGAGGAAGAGCCGCTGTTCGACGCCGCCGATGTGCTACGTTTTGGCCGCGATCTGGTGGTTCAGCATGGGTTTACGACGAACCTGAAAGGGATCGAGTGGCTGCGCCGTCACTTCCCCGATCACCGGGTCCACACGGTGAACTTCCCCGGCGACCCCTACCCGATCCATATCGACGCCACCTTCACACCGCTGCGCCCCGGCCTTATCCTGAATAACCCGCAGCGTCGCCTGCCCGAAGATCAGCGCGGCATGTTCGAGAAAAACGGGTGGGAGATCGTGGACGCCGCCCAACCGGCCCACAACACGCCGCCGCCTTTGTGCTATTCCTCGACCTGGCTGTCGATGAACGTGCTGGTGCTGGACCCGAAGACCGTCTGTGTCGAGAAATCCGAGGTCTATCAGGCCGAACAGATGGACAAGCTGGGAATGGAAGTGGTCGAGGTCGAGCTGCGCGACGCATATGCCTTTGGTGGCGGTCTGCATTGCTGTACGGCGGATGTCTATCGTGATGGCGAGTGTGAGGATTACTTCCCCAATATGTAACACTTTCTACCTAACAACAGGGTGCCCGGGGATCCTCGGGCACCAGCATCCTGTCTCTGAGGACGGTATTGCCTTGGTGTCCTAGGAGTGGCGGCTTTGAGCCCTAATCGACCGTTCCTTGATTGTATTTAGCTCGCTAGGTAACTCTTCCATTTCAAATACGGGAGAAGTTACTTGATGAATTCATTGAAGGCAAAAGCGAAGAAAGGTCTCGTAGAAGTCGAAGACATTACTCGATTGGCGAAGAAGCCATCGCCTGAGAACGGCGTTTTGCTAAGAGAATTGACCATGCGGTACGGCTGGAAGCACCATCCGTGTTTTCCCAATGCCCCCTTGGCCACATGGTCAGAGATAGTTTCCACCTATTGCATCAGTGGATTTGACGGGATCATTTTGCTAGCTGATGATCAAGTGATACGACCCCTCGTGTTCAGTTTCTTGGAAGATATTCCTTCGGATCAGGCGCTTACAACGCTCCTCAAGATTGCCGAACGTGAGATATCGTCGGTCGAAACTGACCTTGAGATGTCCGTCAAGACTGCAAGCGTGCTCAATGTGTTTGGATCGAGCAAATTTCGTTCTCAGAGCACTGCAATGGTGCGTGAGTTTCTGCATCGGTTATTGGTGGCGGTCAAGGACGAGGCCGACGTTGGCACCGTCATGTGCGCACTTCGCTGGTACGGCGATGGGCAATCAATTGAATTGATCCGCTCCAAACCAACCATGTCAGACCACTGGGAGAGCGCCCGTAGCGCAGCGATCCGAGCTATTAGGGAGCGAAACCGATAGGCCTTCGCAAATGCCAGCTTAGTCCGCAATCCAGAAAATTTACCCCAAGGCGGTACTAAGTGACGACTACAACCAATCCCGCAAAATCGGGATCAGGGGTACATCCGCTGCAGGCATCGGATAGTTCCGAAGATCATTCCCACGCACCCATTTCAAAGCCTGCCCTTCCTTAGACTGCGGAATCCCCTCCCATTTGCGGCAGGCAAACAGAGGCATCAGCAGATGGAAATCGTCATAGCTGTGGCTGGCGAAGGTCAGCGGCGCGAGGCATGAGGTCCAGGTATTGATGCCCAGCTCTTCTTCCAACTCGCGGATCAGCGCGGACTCGGGGGTTTCGCCTGGTTCGATTTTGCCGCCGGGGAATTCCCAGAGGCCTGCCATGGATTTGCCCTCGGGACGTTGGGCCAGCAGAACGCGGCCCTCGATGTCGATCAGGGCGACGGCAGACACTAATACAGTTTTCATGGTCGCAATCCCGGACGCAAAACCGGGCTCCACTTTTGCTGGAATTGCTCCGGTTTCACGAGCGATAATCCGCGTTGATCTCGATATAGCCGTGGGTCAGATCGCAGGTCCAGACGGTGGATTTGCCCGCGCCCAGCCCCAGATCGACGGCAATCACCAGATCCCGACCTTTCATATAGGCGGCGGCGTCATCCTCGCGGTAATCGGGACTGACCCAACCCTTTTCGGCGACCAGAATGTCTCCGAAGGAAATGCTCAGCAGATCACGATCCGCTGCTGCACCGGACTTGCCGATGGCCATGACAATGCGGCCCCAGTTCGGGTCCTCGCCCGCGATGGCGGTTTTCACCAGCGGAGAGTTGGCAATCGCCAGACCGTGTACCTTGGCGTCTGCGTCCGAGGCGGCCCCGGCCACACGAATTTCCACGAATTTCGTGGCCCCCTCACCGTCACGCACCACTTGCTGCGCCAGATCCAGCATCACGCGTTCCAGCGCTTCGGCAAATGCCGCGTTGGTGGTGGCATCGACACCCGACGCCCCGGTAGCACACAGCAGCAGGCTGTCCGAGGTCGACGTATCGCTGTCAACGGTGATGCAGTTGAACGTCCGATCCGTCTGCGCGCCCAGCATCGCCTGCAGGGCCGATTGGTCCACCTGTGCGTCGGTGAAGACGTAGACCAGCATCGTCGCCATATCCGGCGCAATCATGCCGGAACCCTTCGCAATCCCCGCAATAGAGACTGTTTTGCCATCAATCTCGACCTCCGCCGACGCCCCTTTCGGGAAGGTATCCGTGGTCATGATGGCCTTCGCGGCGTCTTCGATGGCGTGCCGGCTGAGGCCCGCCTTCAGCGTCTCAAGCTGGGTCACGATACGCTCATGCGGCAGGGGTTCCCCGATCACGCCGGTGGACGAGGTAAAGACGCGGTTGACCGGGACGCCGGTGGCATCCGCAACGGCCTGCGTCACCTCGGAAACCGAGGTCTGGCCGTAATGCCCGGTGAAGGCGTTGGCGTTGCCCGAGTTCACAAGGATAGCCGCCGGGCCGTCACTTGGCCCGCCGATCTTGTCCTGACAATCCAGCACCGGAGCGGCGCGGGTGGCGGATTTGGTGAATACGCCTGCCACAGATGTTCCGGGGTCCAGCACGGCCAGCATGACATCCGTGCGACCCTGATACCGCACACCTGCCGCGACGGTGGCAAAGCGCACACCGTCAATCGCAGGCAGATCGGGGAAACTGGCCGGGGCCAGCGGCGAAACCTTGGTGATCGTGGCCACGGCAGATTACTCCTGCAGCAGTTCGATCTGGCGCAGCGTTTCGGGGCCTGCCCCTTCCAGCGCCGGACGCTCGATCTGAGCCTGCTGGGTCAGTTCATCGATGCGGGCCTGGATCGCCTCTTGCTGGATGGTCTGAGCCAGTTGATCGCGGATCGTGTCCAGCTCGGGCGCTTCGGATTTGCGGGTATCGTTCAGAATGATGACATGCCAGCCGAACTGGGTTTGAACCGGATCCGACACCTGACCTTTTTCCAAGCCAATCACGGCCTCTTCAAATGCAGGCACCATCTGGCCCTTGCCAAACCAGCCCAGCGCACCGCCATTGGGGCCCGAGGGGCCTGTGGACCGTTCACGCGCAAGCTCGGCAAAATCGGCACCATCGTCCAGTTGCGATTTGATGACCTTGGCCTCTTCCTCGGTATCTACCAGGATATGGCTGGCGTCGAACTCATCCTCGCCCGCAAAATCGGCAAACTGGGCGTCGTAAGCGGCCCGAATGGCCTCATCCGTGACGGCGGCATCGGTCAGGGCCTCGACCGCCTGCACCGCTTTCAACGAGCGACGCTCATTTTCAAGCGCGATTTCGTTCAGTTTGGACAGGTCGCCCTGTTCCTGGCTCAGCAATTGCTGCTGGATCAGCTGTTCCAGGATGAAGTCGAACAGCACGTCATCTTCAGCCTGCTGATACTGCGCCGGAAGGTTCGTGGCCATGGCGATGACGTGACCCAATGTGATCTCATCCCCGTTCACACGGGCGACGACGGTGCCTGCATCAGGCTTGGTTTCGGCGGCCAGCGGCAGGGCCATCACGGCAGCAAGCGCCAGAGATGGCAGAAAAGTGAGGCCTTTGGGCATGGATCAATCCTATTTCTTTGCCGCGACAGGGCGCAGCGTTGACACTTCAGAACCTGCCGCTTACATCGCTTTGAAGCCTTGGACAGGGCCGCCTTTCACCCCCCGTATCTATGGGTTGCGCGCAAGGTGGGCAAGCCTGTCGCAACCAAGACAAGAACAGATCCGCTGGAGTGAACATGCTGGGACTCGGAACGCTCGCCAAAAAGGTGTTCGGAACACCGAACGACCGCAAGATCAAGGCGACCCGCCCCCTGATCGAAAAGATCAACGCGCTGGAGCCCGAGTTCGAGAACCTGTCCGACGAAGGGCTGATCGAAAAGACCGCCGAGCTGCGCAAACGCGCGCTGGATGGCGAAAGCCTGGATGACCTGCTGCCCGAAGCCTTTGCCAATGTGCGCGAAGGGGCCAAGCGCGCGCTGGGTCTGCGCGCCTTTGACGTGCAGCTAATGGGCGGTGCGTTTCTGCATCAGGGCAACATCTCGGAAATGAAAACGGGTGAGGGCAAAACACTGGTCGCCACCTTCCCCGCCTATCTGAACGCGCTGACCGGCAAGGGTGTGCACGTCGTCACCGTCAACGAATACCTCGCCAAGCGGGATGCCGAGTGGATGGGCAAGGTGTTCGCCGCCGTGGGTATGACCACCGGCGTGATCTGGTCCGGCCAACCGGATGCCGAGAAAAAGGCCGCTTATGCCTGTGACGTGACCTATGCCACCAATAATGAGCTGGGTTTCGACTATCTGCGCGACAATATGAAGGCCGATCTGGCCGAGATTTACCAGAAGCACCACAATTTCGCGATTGTGGACGAGGTCGACTCGATCCTGATCGATGAGGCGCGGACACCGCTGATCATCTCGGGCCCGTCGCAGGACCGCTCGGATCTTTACACCGCGATTGATGCGCTGATCCCGTCGCTGAGTGACGATCATTTCTCGCTGGATGAAAAGTCCCGCAACGTGACCTTCACCGATGAGGGCAACGAATTCCTTGAACAGCAATTGCTGGACGCGGGACTGATCCCCGAAGGCCATTCCCTGTATGATCCGGAAAGCACCACGGTGGTGCATCACGTCAACCAGGGTCTGCGCGCGCATAAACTGTTCCAGCGCGACAAGGATTACATTGTCCGTGACGGCAATGTGGTGTTGATCGACGAATTCACCGGCCGAATGATGCCGGGCCGCCGCCTGTCCGAAGGTCTGCATCAGGCGATTGAGGCCAAGGAAAACGTCCAGATCCAGCCCGAAAACGTGACGCTGGCCAGTGTGACCTTCCAGAACTACTTCCGCCTTTATGACAAGCTGGGCGGCATGACCGGCACGGCGCTGACCGAGGCCGAAGAATTTGCTGAAATCTACGGCCTGGGCGTCGTCGAAGTGCCGACCAATAAACCGATTGCCCGTCTGGACGAGGACGATCAGGTCTATCGCACCGCGATGGAGAAATACGGCGCGATCATCCAGGAGGCGAAAGAGGCCAGCGCCAAGGGTCAGCCGGTGCTGATCGGCACCACCTCGATCGAGAAATCCGAAGTGCTCAGCCAGATGCTGACCAAAGAAGGCATCGAGCATAACGTCCTGAACGCCCGCCAGCATGAACAAGAGGCCCAGATCGTTGCCGATGCTGGCCGCTATGGCGCGGTGACCATCGCCACCAACATGGCCGGTCGGGGCACCGATATTCAGCTGGGCGGCAACGTGGAAATGAAGGTTCTGCAGGCACTGGCCGAAAACCCCGAGGCCGATCCCGTCGAACTGCGCGCTGCGGAAGAGGCGCGTCATGCTGAAGAAAAACAGAAGGTGCTGGAGGCCGGTGGCCTTTACGTCATGGCCTCGGAACGGCACGAAAGCCGCCGTATCGACAACCAGCTTCGCGGCCGCTCGGGCCGTCAGGGCGACCCGGGCCGCACTGTGTTCTACCTGAGCCTCGAAGACGACCTGATGCGCATCTTCGGCTCGGAACGGCTGGACAAGGTGCTGACCACGCTGGGCATGAAGGAAGGCGAGGCCATCGTCCACCCCTGGGTGAACAAGTCGCTGGAACGGGCGCAATCCAAGGTCGAAGGCCGTAACTTTGACATGCGCAAGAACGTGTTGAAGTTCGACGATGTGATGAACGATCAGCGGAAAGTGGTCTTTAGCCAACGGCGCGAGATCATGTCCGCAGACGACCTGTCCGAGATCGTGTCGGACATGCGCGAGCAGGTGATCGACGATCTGATCGACGAATACATGCCGCCGAAATCCTATGCCGATCAGTGGGATACCGATGGTCTGCACGAGGCGATCAAGGACAAGCTGACCATTGACGCGCCGGTTCAGGACTGGGCCGCCGAGGAAGGCGTGGATGACGAACAGGTCCGCGAGCGTCTGATCAAGGCCGCCGATGAGATGATGGCGCAGAAGGCCGTGGCCTTTGGCCCCGAGAACATGCGCAACATCGAAAAACAGGTCCTGCTGCAAACCATCGACAGCAAATGGCGCGAGCATCTGCTGACGCTGGAGCATCTGCGTTCAGTCGTGGGTTTCCGCGGGTATGCCCAGCGCGATCCGCTGAACGAATACAAGACCGAAAGCTTCCAACTGTTCGAAGGCATGCTGGACTCCTTACGCGAAACCGTATCGCAGCAACTGTCTCGCGTACGCCCGCTGACCGAGGAAGAGCAAAAGGAAATGCTGGCCCAGATGGCCGCGCAACAGGCGCAGGCGCAGCAGGCGGTCGATCAGGCCGCAGGTCAGGCCGAGGCAAAGGCAGAAGCCGCCGCCTCGGGCGATGCGTTGCCGGGCTTTGACGAAAACGATCCCGCGACCTGGGGCAATCCAAAGCGCAATGATCCCTGCCCGTGCGGGTCTGGCAAGAAATTCAAACATTGCCATGGCAGACTGACCTAACGTCAACGTTAACCAATCACAATGAGTCCGTCTCGCGGCCACAAATTGGCCTCGATTCGGGGCGAATGTCCGACTCGCTCCTTCAACTGGGGAGGGTGTCTTGTTTGTAGTACGGAATTACGTGACCATGTGCGGCACAGTAGCCTGTGCCCTGGCGATTGGTTACCTGATGCAAAATGGAAGTGCTGCGCAGCCGAACGGGGCGCAGGATACTGCCTCTTTGACCAATCAGAATTCGGTTCTGGCAGGGCTGGACAGCATCGTCCTGACATCTGCCTCCCCCAATGACGCCGACAGCGGCCAAAAGACCGTCACAGTTGAACCCACGCGCGCTGAACCGCAGGCCAGAGAACCGCATCAAAACTGCAACCTGACCGCGCGGGCCATTGCCGTACCCGGTGCGCAGGCCCGGCTAAGCATCAAATCCCCCTGCCAAAGCAACGCACGGGTGAATATTCATCACAGCGGCCTGACCGTGACTCAGATCACCGACGAAAACGGTGCGCTGAACGTGACCATCCCGGCGCTTTCGGAATACGCGATCTTCCTGATCTCGTTCCCGGATCAATCCGGTACCGTCGCCACAACCCATGTGCCGGACATCAACCAATTCGACCGCGTCGCGCTGCAGTGGCAAGGCGATGCAGCCCTGCAGATCCACGCATTGGAATTTGGCGCAAACTATGGCGGCGACGGCCATGTCTGGGCGGACAGCACAACCGCTGGGGCGGGCAGCGTCGTAAGCCTGGGCCACACCGGTCTTGTCGATGCCAATAATATCGAGATCTACTCTTTCCCGGCGGGCCAATCGCAACAATCCGGAACCATCGATCTGACGGTCGAGGCCGAGGTCACAGAAACCAACTGCGGCCGCGATTTGAACGTGCAATCCATCGAATTGCGGGCAGACAACCGCCTGCGGTCCCGCGACCTGAGCCTCGCCGTGCCGGACTGCACGCAAACCGGTGAGTTTCTGGTGTTGAATAATCTGCTCTCAGACCTGACAATTGCGGCAAAGTAATCCGCAGGCAGGCTCGACTCTCTTATGACATTCTTCCGTGTGGCGGTGGCCGCGCTGATTTCCGCAATCCTTGGAACCGGTGCGGCAGCACAGGACATCACGCTCACCTCGCATGACGGCAAGGTCGAAATCACTGGCAACTTGCTGGGTTTCGACGGCGAATTCTACCGCGTCGACACGCAGTTCGGCGAGCTGACGGTCGACGGCTCGGGCGTCACCTGCGACGGCCCCGCTTGCCCGAACCTGATCGATTTCGTGGCCGAGGTCCGATTTTCCGGCTCGTCCGTGATGGCCGAAACAGTTCTGCCCGCGCTGATCATCGGCTTTGCCCGGCAAGAAGGGCTGACCGCTACGCCAAAGCGCGTGGATGAACGCACCTTTGCATACGAGCTGTTTCAAGCCGACCGGCAGGCCCCGCTGGCCCGTCTGTTCTTCCGCGTAGGCAATACGGATCAGGGATTTGCCGACCTGACCCAAAACACCGCCGACATCGTCATGGCCCTGCGCGAAATCCGCGACGGCGAAGTTGACGCGGCGCAAGAGGCCGGGCTGGGCGATCTGACCCGCGCGCGGCGATCTCGCGTTATTGCACTGGATGCTATCGTGCCGGTGGTGGCCAAAGACAACATCGCGGCGCAGATTTCCCCGTCTGATCTGGCCCGCGTGCTGACGGGTGAAGTCACTAACTGGTCCGATCTGGGCGGGCCCGACGCGCCGATCGCATTGCATATGCCCGATGCCGGGTCTGGTCTGGCGCAGGCGGTTGAGGACCAGATTTTGTCACCCGTGGGCACAGACCTGACATCCGGCGCAATACGCCACGCGCGCAACAGCGATCTGGTGCAGGCGGTGGCAAAGGACTCATTCGCCATTGGTATCACCAGCCATGCCTCGGCTGATGCCGCCCGCGCCCTGCCCCTGACGGGCGGATGCGGCCACGGGCTGGCCGCAACGCGCCACGCCATCAAGACCGAAGATTACCCGCTGACCCTGCCCATGTTCCTCTATCTGCCGGAACGCCGCCTGCCCCGGATCGCGCGGCAATTTCTGGCCTATAGCCAAAGCGCTGACGCCCAGATGGCGATCCGGCAAGCCGGGTATGTGGATCAGGCGCCTGAAACCACGCGGATCGGATTGCAAGGGGATCGTCTGTCCAACGCCATCGTCTCGGGCGGGGCCGAGGTCGGGCTGGAGGAAATCCAGCGCATGATCGACGCCCTGCGCCCCATGGCCCGCCTGTCCCTGTCGGTTCGGTTCGAGCCCGGATCGTCCCGTCCAGATGCGCAATCGCGGTCGAACATCCTGTATCTGGCACAGGCGCTGGAGACCGGCACCCTGAACGCGCGCAAGCTGGCCTTTGTTGGCTTCAGCGATGGGGACGGGGCCGCCGCCACCAATGCCCGCATTGCCCTGCGCCGCGCTCAAACCGTTCGCAACGCTGTCCTGGCTGCGGTTGAAACCGAAATCCCCGACAGTATCGACATCTCGGTCGAAGGCTTTGGCGAGGCCATGCCCATGGCCTGCGATGACACTGAATGGGGCCGCAAGGTCAACCGGCGTGTCGAAATCTGGATCGAGTAACTCCCGCATCTTCTTCTCGTAAAAAATACGGTGGGGGTGAATTGACCCGCAGGATCAAAAGGGGGCAACGCCCCCTACAAATACCCCTCGGACCGAAAACTCAGCTCGGTCGATTTTCCGATGATCAGATGATCATGCAACGTCAGACCCAGCGCCGTGCAGGCATCGTGAATCCGGTTGGTCATGTCGATATCCGACTGAGACGGAGTCGGGTCGCCGGACGGGTGATTATGCACCAGTATCAGGGCCGAGGCATTCAGCTCCAACGCCCGTTTCGCGACCTCGCGCGGATAGACAGGTACATGATCCACCGTCCCCTTGGCCTGCTCCTCATCCGCGATCAGCACGTTCTTGCGGTCCAGATAGAACACCCGGAACTGTTCGATCTCGCGATGGGCCATGGTGGTGTGGCAGTAGTCCAGCAGGGCATCCCATCCGGAAATCACATGCCGCTGCATCACCCGCGCGCGGGCCATCCGGTGGGCGCAGGCTTCGAGGATTTTCAGGTCGGTGATCACTGTCTCGCCAACACCTTTGATCTGGCGCAGCCGTTCTTCGGGCGCGGTCAGCACGCGATTGAAATCCCCGAACGTATCCATCAGCCGCCGCGCCAGGGGTTTCACGTCCTGCCGGGGGATCGAGCGGAACAGGACCAGTTCCAGCAACTCATAATCCGGCATCGCTGCCGACCCGCCCGACATGAACCGCTCACGCAGTCGTTTGCGGTGGTCCTTGATGTATGACGGCAACCTGCCACTCGGCAGTGGCTGTGCTGGTGCTTCGTCCGTGTCGAACAGCATGGGGGCTTCGGCAAAGGCGTCCTGTGTCATGGGCTAACCTTGACGCAGAATCGGTTTCTGATTGGTTAACGCACCTCACCCGCCAGCCGCGTCGTGGCCCGGCGAACCCCCATGTGCAGCAGGATGGAAAAGACCCCCAAAGTCAGCATCGCCGCAAACATCAGGTCCGTCTTCGCGCGGCCATTGGCCAGCAGCATCAGATAGCCCAACCCTTGCGACGACCCCACCCATTCACCGATCACCGCCCCGATGGGCGCATAGACCGCCGCCAGACGCATCCCCGAGGCCAAGGACGGCAACGCCGCCGGAATACGGATATGCCACAGCACCGCCCGTTTGCTGGCCTGCATGGTCCGCGCAAGGTCCAGATAACCGGGCGGCGTCCGCATCAGACCGTCGAAGAAAGACGAGGTGATCGGGAAATAGATGATCAGCACCGCCATCGCCACCTTGGACCAAAGCCCATAGCCCAGCCACAGGGTCAGCAGCGGGGCCAGCGCAAAGACCGGCAGCGCTTGGGTGAACACCAGCATCGGTTGCACCAGCACCCGCGCCGCCCGCGAATTGGCCAATTGCAGCGCCGTGACGACGCCCAGCACCGTACCAACACCCAGACCGATCACCACTTCGACCGCGGTGATCCATGTGTGTTCGGCGATCAGCCAGCGGTTCTGCCACCATGTCTCGGCCACAAGCGCCGGGCCGGGCAGGATGAATTTCGGCAGGCCGGTGATCCAGACGATCCCCTGCCAAACCACCACCGCGAACACAGCCGCCGCAAGGGCCGAAAGATATCTCATGCCGCCTCCCGCAACAGGCGCAACAGGGCCCCTTGGGTTTCCAATGTCTCAAGATCGTCCACATGGCGCGGCGCCGGCGCGCACGGAGGTTCACACGCAGTCAGCCCCTGCTGCGTCATCACCACGATGGACTGACCCAGCCGCGCGGCCTCGGCCGGATCATGGGTGACCAACAGCACGGTCCGGCCCTGCAACGTCTCTGCCGCCAGATCCTGCATATCCGCGCGCGTGCGGGCATCGAGGGCCGAGAATGGCTCATCCAACAGCACAATCGGCCGATCCTCCATCAGCGTTCGGGCCAAAGCCACGCGCTGTCGCTGGCCGCCAGACAATTCACAAGGTTTCTTGGCCATGTGGTCCTGCAGACGCATCCGCCGGATAAGGCGGTCGCGCCGCCCCAGGTCGGGTTTTTCACCCCGCAGCCGTGCACCCAACGAGACATTCTGCGCCACTGTGGCCCAAGGCAGCAGCAAATCGTCCTGCGCCATATAGGCCACGCGGTCCGGGACTGGTTGCGCGTCGCTGGCGGTGATTTCGCCGGTGAACGCCGCTCCGGTTTCCAAACCGGCAATCAGGCGCAGGACCGTGGTTTTGCCAACGCCCGATCCGCCCAGCAGGCAGGTCCACTGCCCCGCCGCAAGGGTCAGGGTCAGCGGCGCGAACAAAGGCGCGTCGCCAATATTCGCCCGCCCATTGACGGTCAGATCGGGTGCGGGAGTCACGGGGTCAGGCCCATCTGCCAGAAATTGACCTCCAGCTCGGTGGCGGTGCGGAAGGTCTGGCACAGGCGGTCCCAACGGGGTGAGGCCTTGAAATCCGGTCCAATCCGCCGTGTCAGAGCCGAATCCATCAACTCACCAATCGCCTTGCACCCGGCTTGGTACTCGTCTCTGGCATAGGTGTTGATCCAATCGCGATATGTCTCGGATGTGGCCTCGGACGCCAACCGGGTGCCAATCTCGCCATATCCCATAACGCAGGGCGCCAAAGCGGTAAGCAGATCCAGCAGATCCCCGCTATACCCCGCCTCAAGCACAAAGCGGGTATAGGCAAGGTTCTCGGTCCGTTCGGGCGTCGCGAACAACGCCTCCTGAGTAATCCCGGCCGCCTTACATATCCCGATATGCAACTGCATCTCTTCCCCGACCAGGGCGTTTACGGTTTCCGCTGCCGCCAGCATTTCCGCATGCGTCTCGGACTTGACCACCGCCAGCGCCCAGGCGCGGCTGAAATGGATCAGGAACACATAATCCTGACGCAGGTAATGCAGGAACGCGTCGCGCGGCAGCGTCCCGTCCTTCATCCCTTCGACAAAGGCGTGGCGGGTATAGTCCCGCCACGGCCCTTGCGCCGCGTCACGCATCAGCGCGAAGGCGTTGCCGTATCCGCTCATTGCGCGGTCACGTCGATGGTGATGTCGCTGACCGGCGTAAGACTGTCGACCATGCCGCTTTCGTTCAGAAACGCCTCGAACCTTGCATATCGACCGGCGTCAAAGCCAGCCGGACGCAGCGCAAAACGCGGCAGCGTGTCGACCCAGGCACGGGCGTTCAGCTCATCCTGCAACTCGGGCGAGGTAGAGGCAAAGATCTCCCAGCTTTTTTCCGGGTTGTTGACGATGAACTGCGTCGCCTTTTCGGTGGCCGCCAGGAACCGGGCGATCATGTCTTTGTCCATCGTCTCGGGGTTTGCGACATAGATCAGCTCGTCATAGGACGGCACGCCCTCTTCCTCGATATAGAAACAGGTGCCCGGACGGCCTTCGATATCCATCTGGTTCAGCTCGAAATTGCGATAGGCGCCGATGACGGCATCCACCTGCCCGGACATCAGCGAGGGCGAGAGCGAGAAGTTGACGTTGATCAGTTCAACGTCGTCCAGCGTGACGTCGTATTTGCCCAGCACGGTGCCCAGAACAGCCTCTTCCACGCCCGCAACTGAATACCCGATTTTCTTGCCCTTCAGGTCCGCAGGCGATTTGATCGGACCGTCTTTCAGCACCAGAAGGCAACTCAACGGGGTCGCGACCAGCGTTCCAACACGTTTCAGCGGCAGACCCTCGTGGATCTGAAGATGCAGTTGCGGCTGATAAGACACGGCAAGTTCCGCCTGACCGGCGGCCACCAGACGCGGCGGGGCCGAGGGGTCGGCGGGCGGAATGATCTCGACCTGCAATCCTTCGTCGGCGAAATAGCCGTTTTCCTGCGCCACGATGATCGGGCCATGGTCGGGGTTGATGAACCAGTCCAGCAGCACGGTCATCTTGTCTTCGGCCCAGGCCGGCGCAGCGGCCAGCAGGGCGATGGCTGTCATCAGCTTTTTCATATCTCGCGTTTCCTTTTCACTCACGAGGTTGAGGCCGCGACGAGGACAATCTCGCCCGGCCAATCCGGTTCAATCTGTTCTGCAGCGCGCCAGGCCCGCAGGCCGGTCGCGCAGCACAAAGCCAGTCTTTTATCCTTGTTAGGCTCTATTTTTAGATCTTCGACACTCAGGCGTTGCGCCAACGGGTGGATCGGTTCCGGGGCTTCGCCCGTGTCCCGCAATTCGACGATCATGTTACTGGCGTCCAGTTGCGAGGCGGCCAGAAAGGGAAAGACCCGCTCGGGCTCGGGCGCTGCGTCGAACCGGAAACTGGTGCTGCGCAGGTTGCGTGCATCGAGCTGCACCATTTGACCCAGCGGCGAGGGGTCGATCCCCAAAATCAACGCCAGCGCCATCTGCGCCTGCATCGCGCCGATCACCCCCACGACGGGCCCCAGAACGCCCGCCGTGGCACAGCTTGCCCCGCTGTCCGGCGCATCCGGAAATACCGCACGTAGTGAGGGTGCACCGCCGCAAAACCCGCCGACATAGCCGGACAGGCCCAGAACCGAGGCGCTGATCAGCGGCTTGCCCGCGATCATACAGGCATCCGACAAAATGTAGCTGGCGGCATAGCTGTCTGCACAATCGAGGATCACATCGGCCTGCCCGATGAAATCCATTACTTTGCTGTTTGTTAGAGCCTGTTTTTGACCAATAGCCACTATCCCGGAATTCAGCGCACGGCAGCGTTCCGCCGCGACCTCGGCCTTTGGGCGACCGCATTCCGCCTCGGCAAACAACGTCTGTCGATGCAGGTTCGACAGGGCGACATGATCCGCGTCCATGATCGTAAGATGTCCGACACCCGCCCCAACCAGCAACGGCAGGACCGGAGCCGCCAGCCCGCCCGCGCCCACAACCAGAACCCGCGCGCGCGACAGGCGGGCCTGCCCTTCGGCACCGACCTCGGGCAGGATCATCTGGCGGGCGTACCGGTTCATCTGGTGACCTCGATCCATTGGCGCACGCGCGCCTCGGAGTCGGGGTTCAGGGTGATGTCTGTCACGACCGAAACGATGTCTGCCCCAGCCTCAAGTACACCTTCCGCGCGCTCAACGCTCATGCCGCCGATCCCGACCAGAGGGATGTCGCCCACGCGCGCCTTCCACTCGGTGACCCGGGGCAGGCCCTGCTGTTCCCATTTCATCTTCTTCAGAATCGTCGGATAGACCGGGCCCAGCGCCACATAGTCGGGGTCCATGGTCAGCACACGCTCAAGCTCATCATCATCATGGGTCGAGACGCCCAGCTTCAGCCCAGCCTTGCGGATCGCTTTCAGATCAGCGTCGTCCAGATCCTCCTGCCCCAGATGGATCCAGTCACAGCCTGCATCGATGGCGGCTTGCCAATAGTCATTGACAACCAGCACCGCGCCATACTCGTGGCAGAGATCGCGAGAGGTCACGATCTGCGCCCGAACAACCGCGTCCGGTTGATCCTTGATGCGCAGCTGCACCAACTTCACACCCAAGGGCAGCATCCGCCGCAACCAATCTGAGTGATCGAAAATCGGATAGAAACGGTCCAGCGTCATGACAGGAACGCCTTTCCTATGACGGGGGTTGAGGGTTCGGCCATATCCCGCGCCTCGATCGGGTCGGCCTGATGCGCCAGTTGCCCGGCCTCAACCGCCATCGCCATTGCTTGCGCCATTCGCACCGGATCACCGGCCCGCGCGACTGCGGTGTTCAGAAGAACGGCGTCATAACCCAGTTCCATCGCATGGGCCGCATGGCTGGGCAGGCCAATCCCGGCATCGATAACCAGCGGCACATCGGGAAATTCCGCTCGCATCGCACGCAATGCGTATTCGTTGTTCAAACCGCGCCCCGAACCGATAGGAGCACCCCAGGGCATCAGAACCTCGCACCCGGCCCCTAACAACCGTTCGCCCACGATCAGATCATCGGTGGTATAGGGAAAAACCTGGAACCCGTCCTCAGCCAGGATCCGAGCCGCCTCGACCAGTTGGAACACGTCCGGTTGCAGGCTGTCGGTATGGCCGATCAGTTCCAGCTTGATCCAAGGGGTCTCGAACACTTCGCGCGCCATATGCGCGGTTGTCACCGCCTCTTTTACAGTGTGGCACCCGGCGGTGTTGGGCAGCACCCGCACCCCCAGATCGCGGATCATCTGCCAGAATGTCTGCCCCGCCCCGGATTCGCGCCGCAGAGACACCGTGGCCACGCCAGCACCACTTGCGCGGAAGGCCTGTTCCAGAATCGCAGGGCTGGGATATTGCGCGGTGCCCAGCATCAGCGGATTGGGCAAGTCGATACCATAGAAACTGCGCATCCTCACCCCCCCTGCATCGGCGACAGGATTTCGACCCGGTCGCCTTCGTTCAAAGCATGGGCAATGCGCAGGCCCGAAGGCACAAATTCTTCATTCACCGCCGTCGCGACGCGACCCGAGAAACCGCATTCCTCTAACAACTCGGCCAAAGTGACGGCCATCACGTTCTTGGGTTCACCGTTAAGCACGATCTTCATCGACCATCTCCGACTGTTTGTTGTCCAACGCCAGATCGGCCACGCCCTGCGCCAGCGCCGGGGCCAGCAAATAGCCGTGACGGTAGAGCCCGTTGGCATAGATCGTCCCGCCCAGACGCCGAATGCGCGGCAGGTTGTCCGGGAAGGCGGGGCGCAGATCGACACCGATTTCCAGCACCTCGGCCTCGCCAAATGCAGGGTTCAGGGCATAGGCGGCGCTGAGCAGTTCCAGCATCGACCGCGCCGTGATGCGGCTGCTGTCTTCGCTTTCGATCATCGTGGCACCCAGCATGTAGATGCCATCGCCACGCGGCACGATATAAAGCGGGATACGCGGATGCAGCAGACGCACCGGACGCGTCAGGGTCACGTCAGGGCAGCGCATGACCAGCATCTCTCCCTTCACGCCGCGCAGATCCTGCAACACATCCCGCGCCGTCAGCCCGCGGCAGTCGATGAGGTTATCCAACTGCGCAGGCGCGTGATCGTTGCGGAATTCGACACCCTGTTCCTTGAGATTGCGGTACAGGTCATGCAGCGCCTGTCGTGGATCAAGGTGAGCCTCTCGTTCAAAAAACAAGCCCTGTCCGAATCCATGCATATCAGGCTCTAATTCGGCTAATTTTGCATGATCCAATTCGGTAAACGCTTCGGTCCGACGCGCGAAGCGGCGCAAGTCCGGCAGATCCCTGGCATTCGCCACGACCAGAGTGCCATTGCGATGCACCTGCGTTCGCTCTGCCCACCAATTGATGGCCTTCTGACCCAACCGCAAAACGGGTTCCTCGGCGTTTTCGTATTCGCACCAAGGGGCCAGCATGCCGCCCGCCCACCACGAACACCCATGCGGACCGGGCGGACCAGCGGGGTCAAAGACCTGCACCTGTTCGCCGCGCGAGACCAGCTCGCTGGCAACGGCCAATCCGGCAACCCCGGCCCCTATGACAGACCAGAGCGTCACGCGGGCCAAACCCGGTGAAAGTGATGCACCGGCCCGTGCCCCGATCCGACATTCAACTCATCCGCCCGCGCAATCGCGCCTTGCAGATAGTCATGCGCTTCGGCCACCGCCTCGGGCAGCGCCAAACCCTTCGCCAGACCGGCCACAATCGCCGAGGACAGGGTGCAACCCGTTCCATGCGTGTTTCTGGTGTTTTGCCTTGGTGCCTGAAACTCGGCCACAACACCTGTTTCACCGATCAGCATATCGTGGCAGATGTCACCTGTGCCATGGCCACCCTTCATCAGAACCGTCCGCGCTCCCATTGCGCACAGCGCCTTGCCCTGTTCGATCATCTCGCTTCGCGACGCCGCAGCTTGCTGATCCAGCAGGCAAGCCGCCTCGGGCAGGTTCGGTGTCAAAACACTCGCGCGGGGCACCAGGACGTCACGGAGGGTCTGCACAGCCGCGTCCGCCAGCAAGGCGTCGCCGGATTTCGCAATCATCACCGGGTCTAGAACGATGGGGCCGTCAAACCCCGATAGTGCCCGCGCTACGGTTTGGATGATTTCAGGCGTTGCCAGCATGCCGATCTTGATCGCGCCAACGTTCAGATCGGTCAGCACCGCCTCGACCTGCGCGGCGATCACGTCCGGCGGGATACCGTGCACAGCCGTAACCGCCTGCGTGTTCTGCGCCGTGACTGCGGTGATGACGCTGGATCCATAAACGCCCAAAGCCGACATCGCCTTCAGATCGGCCTGAATCCCCGCGCCGCCGCCGCTGTCGGATCCTGCTATGGTCAGGGCAATTGCTGCCACGTCGTCGCTCCATCATTTTGGGGGCAACGCGGGCATGGAAAACGTCTGTATGCGTTAGACCGTTCCCTACGCCGGTATTGCCCGGATCAGGTTCGATGGGTTAACGCATTCACGCCTCTCAGCCCTTTGATCAGGGCACCCCAACGGTTGATGCGGACAATCTCAGGGCAGGCGCTGGAAATCAAGCGTCAATCCACAGGTCATAAGGCCACTTTGGGCAAGAGGTTAAGACCAAAGCGGCGTTTGAATTGCGGAGGAAAATGCGAGGCTCTGCCTCGCGCTCCGAGGTATTTTGGGCCAGATGAATAAAGGATCCCTTGCTTCATCTGGCCACAAATATCTCGGGGGAGACGCCCGGTACGGGCGGCGGGGGCAGAGCCCCCAATAGCGGACGACCGCCCTAATAGAGGCAGTCCGCCTTAACCCTTCATCCCGTCCCAAAAGGACTTGACGGACGAGAAAAAGCTTTTGGATTCCGGGTGGTTATCTTCCCCCAGATCATCAAACTCACGCAGAAGCTCTTTCTGTCGGCTGGTCAGGTTGACCGGAGTTTCCACGGCCAGTTCGATGAACATGTCGCCAACACCGCCACCGCGAAGGGCGGGCATGCCCTTGCCGCGCAGACGCATCTGACGGCCCGACTGGCTGCCTGCCGGGATTTGCACCCGACCGCGGCCACCGTCGATGGTTGGAACTTCGATCGACCCACCCAGCGCAGCCTTGGCCATGCTGACCGGCACGCGGCAATACAGGTTCACGCTGTCGCGTTCGAACAGCTTGTGATCCGAAACCTCCACAAAGATATAGAGATCACCCGGAGGGCCACCGCGCATTCCGGCTTCGCCTTCACCGGCCAAGCGGATACGGGTACCGGTTTCAACACCGGCAGGGATGTTCACCGACAGGGCGCGTTCTTTTTCGACACGGCCCGCGCCATTGCAGGATTTGCATGGGTTCTTGATGATCTGGCCCAATCCCGAACAGGTCGGGCAGGTGCGTTCAACGGTAAAGAACCCCTGCTGCGCGCGAACCTTGCCCATGCCGGAACAGGTCGGACAGGTGGTGGGCTCTGCGCCGCCTTCGGCCCCCGTTCCTTCGCAGGATGAACAGGCCACTGCGGCGGGTACGTTGATGGTTTTCTGCAGCCCCGCGTAAGCCTCTTCCAACGACACACGCAGATTATAGCGCAGGTCCGAGCCGCGCGCGGCCCGACGTCCGCCGCCACCGCCCCGCTGCCCACCCATGAAATCGCCGAACAGATCGTCGAAAACGTCCGAGAACGCGCTGGAAAAATCACCCTGACCAAAGCCGCCGCCGGGACGGCCGCCGCCGCCCATACCGTTTTCGAATGCGGCATGACCAAACCGGTCATAGGCCGCTTTCTTGTCGGCGTCGCGCAGCACGTCATAAGCCTCGTTGGCTTCCTTGAACTGCGCCTCGGCATCCGGGTTGTCCTTGTTGCGGTCGGGATGCAACTCTTTGGCTTTCTTGCGAAAACCCTTTTTGATCTCGTCCGCCGATGCGCCCTTGGTCACGCCGAGCACATCGTAGTAGTCGCGTTTTGACATCAGTGTTTCCTTCTGCCTCAACGTAATCGGGCCGGCCCGGCAACCGGACCGGCCCGCATTGGCCCGGTTACCCGTTAGTTACGCTTGTCGTCGTCCAGATCTTCGAACTCGGCGTCGACAATGTCATCATCGCCCGGCGCGGCATCTGCTGCTGCCGGTTCTTCTTCGCCCTCTTCGGCTTGCGCCTTGTAGATGGCTTCGCCCAGCTTCATGGCGGCTTCGGTCACGTTCTGAATGCCCGACTTGATCTTGTCGGCATTTTCGGTCTCCAGCTCGTCCTTCAGCGCGGCAATTGCCAACTCGATGGCTTCGATGGTGGTCGGGTCAACCTTGTCGGCATGCTCTTCCATCGACTTTTCGGTCGAGTGGATGAGGCTTTCCGCCTGGTTCTTGGCATCGACCAGCTCGCGGCGTTCCTTGTCGGCTTCCGCGTTCTCTTCGGCGTCCTTGACCATCTTTTCGATGTCCTCGTCGGACAGGCCGCCAGATGCCTGGATGGTGATCTTCTGCTCTTTGCCGGTGCCTTTGTCCTTGGCCGAAACCGAGACAATGCCGTTGGCGTCGATGTCAAACGTCACCTCGATCTGCGGCATACCGCGCGGTGCGGGCGGGATGTCTTCAAGGTTGAACTGACCCAGGATCTTGTTGTCCGAGGCCATTTCACGCTCACCCTGGAACACACGGATGGTCACGGCGTTCTGGTTGTCTTCGGCGGTCGAGAAGACCTGAGACTTTTTCGTCGGGATGGTCGTGTTGCGGTCGATCAGACGGGTGAACACGCCGCCCAGAGTTTCAATCCCCAGCGACAGCGGGGTCACGTCCAGCAGAACAACATCCTTGACGTCGCCCTGCAGAACACCGGCCTGAATGGCGGCGCCCATGGCGACCACTTCGTCCGGGTTCACCCCCTTGTGCGGCTCTTTGCCGAAGAATTTGGTGACCTCTTCGATCACTTTCGGCATCCGGGTCATACCACCGACCAGAACAACCTCATCGACGTCGCCCGCCGACAAGCCGGCGTCTTTCAGCGCGGCGGCGCAGGGCTTCATCGATTTCTTGATCAGATCGCCCACCAGCGATTCCAGCTTGGCACGGGTCAGTTTCATGACCATGTGCAGCGGCTGACCGTTCGAACCCATCGAGATGAACGGCTGGTTGATCTCGGTCTGCGAGGTCGAGGACAGTTCGATCTTGGCCTTTTCAGCGGCTTCTTTCAGACGCTGCAGAGCCATCTTGTCCTGGCTCAGATCGACACCGTGTTCCTTTTTGAACTCATCCGCCAAGTAGTTGACGATGCGCATGTCAAAGTCTTCACCACCCAGGAAGGTGTCACCGTTGGTCGATTTGACCTCGAACAACCCGTCGTCGATTTCCAGAATGGTCACGTCGAAGGTACCACCACCAAGGTCATAAACCGCGATGGTTTGGGTGTCTTCCTTGTCCAGACCATAGGCCAGCGCGGCCGCGGTCGGTTCGTTGATGATCCGCAGCACTTCGAGACCGGCGATTTTGCCGGCGTCTTTGGTGGCCTGACGCTGTGCGTCGTTGAAATAGGCGGGAACGGTGATAACCGCCTGCGTGACGTCCTCACCCAGATAGCTCTCGGCGGTTTCCTTCATCTTGCCCAGAGTGAAGGCCGAAATCTGGCTTGGGGAGTATTTTTCACCGCGGGCTTCGACCCACGCGTCGCCATTGCCGCCATCGACGATGGCGTAGGGCACCATTTTCTTGTCTTTTTCGACTTCTGCATCATCCACACGACGACCGATCAGGCGCTTGACGCCAAAGATCGTGTTGTCGGGGTTGGTGACCGCCTGACGTTTCGCAGGCTGACCGACCAGACGCTCTTCTTCGGTGAAGGCGACGATCGAGGGCGTGGTCCGCGCCCCTTCGGCGTTTTCGATGACCTTCGGCTGCGAGCCGTCCATGATGGCCACGCACGAGTTTGTGGTACCGAGGTCAATCCCGATGACTTTTCCCATTTTTGCAATCCCTTTCTCTTCAAGGCGATGTCCCGAGGGCCGGACCCGTTATGGCATCCTGTCCCCGATCTGATGTGCGCGACAGCACTACACCAACGCGCGTCCCGGCGTATATAAGGGCCGGACCAGAGGCCTGCAAGCACTCTGAATCGCAGCTTTTCGCGAATCTGCGGCCTTTTTGGGCAAGGATTAAGTAAGGAATGGGGAATCTGGGATGGCGCGGCTGCTTTTGCGGGGGTTCGACATCAGGAAAGGGTATCTGGACAGCGCCGAGCAGACCCGGGTGATCGAAGCGCTGCGCCCGATTCTGAAAGCCGCGCCGCTGTTCCGGCCCGTGACGCCGTCGGGGAAAGAGATGTCCGTGCGCATGACCTCGGCCGGGGATCTGGGTTGGGTCACCGACAGATCGGGCTATCGCTATCAGGATCGCCACCCCAAAGGCGCCAAATGGCCTGCCATACCCGAGGCGGTTCTGACCATCTGGCGCGATCTGGTCAGCCCGGATCGCGCGCCCGATTGTTGCCTGATCAATTACTATGACGAGGACGCAAAGATGGGGCTGCATCAGGACAAAGATGAGGCTGATTTTTCCTGGCCCGTTCTGTCCGTGTCACTGGGCGACGACGCGCTGTTCCGGATCGGCAATACGACACGCGGCGGCAAGACGGAATCGATCTGGCTGAGTTCGGGCGACGTCGTCATCATGGGCGGCCCGGCCCGGCTGACCTATCACGGCGTTGATCGCATCCGGCCCGGATCATCGCGGTTGTTGCCCAAAGGCGGACGGATCAACCTGACGATGCGCATGGCAACCTAACGGCGGGCGTTCCAGCTTTGGGACATGTGCTTGCGGGAAAAAAACTCGCCCAGCAAACCGATCATCAGCAGCGCTATTCCAACCCACAACGCGTATTCCCAACTGGTGTTGCGGGGGAAATAGTTGCGAAACACGAAGCCCCGACACTGATCGATCAGGTGAAACAGAGGGTTCCACGCAAACATCAACAGAACGCTTCCGCCCAATGCGTTGGCAATGAACATCTTACCGGAAAACACCATGTTCAGACGGCGGTAAATGTTGCTGAGCATCCCGGCGGCCGTCGGAAACCATGGGGTTAAGGCCATAAACACCAAACCAACCGAACAGCCGGTGAACCAGGACAGAATGAACATCCCAAACGCGCCGCCGGGATCCTGAACCTCAAGCGGCGCGACCGCCAGGCTGTAGACGAACAGGATCACCAGAACTGACATCAATTGCTTGTAAAGCGTGCCGAACGCGGCGGCCAGGATCATGACCATCGGGTTCATGGGCGAGTGCAGCATCATCGGACTGTTCTTGCCGCCAAGTTTCGAAATGCTGCCAACCGATTGAATATGCGTCATGAACAGGAAAACACCTGACAAAACATACAGGACAAATTCGCCCCGGATTTTGGCGACGCGTGTACCCATGAAGGACATGATCAGGTAAAACACCGAAGCCATCAGAACGACCTGCAAAATGTTGATCAGGATCGCAATAACCGCGTTGGAATGCCGCGCGCGCACGCTGCGCACCACGGCGTGGAACACCAGTTCGGCTGTGGTGAACGCACCGCTCAGCAGCGTTTGGTTACGCCTAAAATAAAACACTCGAAGGGTCTTTCCCGTTTTGCTGCCGTCAATCTGGCACGAATACCTTGCCGTTCGGTAACCGGCACATCATAAGTCCGTCAGAGATTTGGATCAACAAACCACGTAAACGGAGCTTTTTTGTGACCTACGACGCGCTTATCCCCGTCATCCGACGTCTGGCCCTGGAAGCAGGCGACAAGATCATGGAGATCTACAACTCGGATGATTTCGACGTAAAGGTCAAATCTGACGCCAGCCCCGTGACCGAAGCGGATGAGGCCGCAGATGCCCTGATCTCGGCCGGGCTGCGCGCAGCGTTTCCCGATATTCTGCTGGTGACCGAGGAGCAAGCCGCCTCGCATTCCGAGAAAGGTGACACTTTCCTGATCGTCGATCCGCTGGATGGCACCAAGGAATTCATCAACCGGCGTGGGGATTTCACGGTCAATATTGCCCTGGTCGAAAACGGGGTTCCGACGCGGGGCGTTGTTTACGCGCCAGCCAAGGGGCGCATGTTCTACACGCAGGCCGATGGCCAATCGGTCGAGGAAACCGGTGCGCTGGATAAGGACCAGCCCGGCGACCTGACCGCAATATCAGTCTCTGAACCAGACAATTCGGCGCTTTTGATCGTTGCGTCCAAATCGCACCGGGATCAGGCGACCGAGGATTACATCAACAAATATCAGGTGCAGGACAGCAAAAGCGCGGGCTCGTCGCTGAAATTCTGTCTGGTGGCAACGGGTGAGGCTGATCTTTACCCCCGTGTCGGGCGCACGATGGAGTGGGATACCGCCGCCGGTCACGCGGTGCTGGCGGGCGCGGGCGGTCAGGTGGTTCGCTTTGACGACCATTCCCCGCTGACCTACGGCAAGGACGGCTATGCAAATCCGTTCTTTATCGCCTACGCTCCGGGTGTTGAGTTGAAGGAAGCCTGATGTCTGTTCTGATCGCCATCCCCGCCCGCTATGCCTCGACCCGGTATCCCGGCAAGCCTCTGGTTCCGTTGACCGGCGCGACCGGTAAGGCGATGACACTGATCGAACGGTCCTGGCGCGCGGCCTGTTCCGTCTCGGGCGTCGACAAGGTGGTTGTTGCCACCGATGACGACCGTATCCGCGAGGCCGCCGAGGCCTTCGGGGCCGAAGTCGTCATGACTTCCGAAGCATGCCAGAACGGCACCGAACGCTGCGCCGAAGCGCATGCCGCACTGGGCGGTGGCTATGAGATCGTCGTGAACCTGCAAGGCGATGCACCTTTGACGCCACATTGGTTTGTCGAGGATCTGATCTCGGGCCTGCGCGCGGCACCTGATGCGGGTGTGGCCACCCCGGTTCTGCGCTGTGACGGCGATGCGCTGAACAGTTTGCTGAACGACCGCAAACATGGGCGTGTCGGCGGCACCACAGCCGTTTTCGCGCGCGACAACAGCGCGATGTATTTCTCGAAAGAAGTCGTGCCGTTCACAGCCGAAACCTATGAAGACGACGCACCCACCCCGGTCTTTCATCACGTCGGCGTCTATGCCTATCGGCCCGATGCTTTGGCCGCCTATCCCGGCTGGCCAACCGGACCGCTGGAACAGCTGGAAGGTCTGGAACAGCTGCGCTTCATGGAAAACGGGCGCAAGGTTCTGTGCGTCGAGGTCGAAGCCAAAGGTCGCCAGTTCTGGGAGCTGAACAACCCGCAGGACGTACCGAAGATCGAAGAGATGATGGCCGCTATGGGTCTGGAGTGACCTCTTTTCCCCATGACCTTCGCACCTGCCATGGCGTAGGAACCTCCAACTCTGACCTTACGGATCGCATATGAAAACTGTTCTTGTAACCGGTGGCGCTGGCTATATCGGATCCCATGCCTGCAAGGCGTTGTCACAGGCCGGGTATGTGCCCGTCACCTATGACAACCTGATCACCGGCTGGCAGGATGCGGTCAAATTCGGCCCGTTCGAACAGGGCGACCTTCTGGATCGCGCCCGTCTGGACGAGGTTTTCGCGAAACACCAGCCAGTGGCGGTGATGCATTTCGCCGCGCTCAGCCAGGTGGGCGAGGCGATGAAAGAGCCCGGTAAATACTGGTCCAACAACGTGACCGGCTCGCTGACGCTGATCGAGGCCGCGGTTGCGGCAGGGTGTCTGGACTTTGTGTTCTCATCGACCTGCGCCACTTATGGTGAGCATGACAATGTGGTGCTGGATGAGACAACCTCGCAGCACCCGCTGAACGCCTATGGCGCGTCCAAGCGCGCGATCGAAGATATCCTGCACGATTTCGAGGCCGCGCATGGGCTGCGCCACGTAATCTTCCGCTATTTCAACGTCGCGGGCGCGGACCCGGATGGCGAAGTGGGTGAGTTTCACCGCCCTGAAACCCATCTGGTGCCGCTGATGCTGGACGCAATTGACGGCAAACGGGACGGGCTGACTGTATTTGGCACCGATTACGACACGCCGGACGGCACCTGTATCCGCGACTATGTCCATGTCTGCGATCTGGTTGACGCGCATGTGCTGGGTTTGAACTGGCTGGAAGAGGGCAAAGGCAGCCGGGTCTTCAACCTTGGCACCGGCTCGGGCTTTTCGGTTCTGCAAGTCATCGAACATTCCAAGGCCGTTACCAACCGCGCGGTGCCCTATACGGTCGGGGCGCGTCGCGAAGGCGATTGCACCAAGCTGGTTTCCGGCTCTGTCCGCGCCGAGGCCGAGTTGGGGTGGAAGCCCAAAAGGTCAACGTTAGAGACGATGATTGCCGACGCATGGCGCTGGCATCAGAACGGCCATTACGAGCAATGAGGCCCGATTGACCAGCGCATCGGTACAGCCCCTGCCCCAAATCGGATGGGCCCAGATGTACCGTCTGCGCTGGAAACGCCGCCGTCTGCTAATGCGCGCATGGCGCAGCCGACATCAACTGAACAGCGTGAACGATCAGACCGACAAGATCACGCGCGGCAGCATTCTGGCCTTCACCACGCTGCGCAACGAAATCACGCGCCTGCCCTGGTTTCTGCACCATTATCGCAGCCTCGGGGTCGATCACTTTCTGATCGTGGACAATGGCAGCGACGATGGCTCGGCTGAATTGCTGCTGGATCAGCCCGATGTCTCGCTATGGCAAACCCATGCAAGTTATCGGGCTTCGCGCTATGGGTTGGACTGGCTGACATTGCTGCAAATGCGCCATGGCCATCGCCATTGGTGTCTGATGGTGGATGCGGATGAGTTGTTGATCTATGCCCATCACGACACACGCTCGCTGCGCGATCTGACAAAATGGCTGGACCAGACAGGGCGCGGGGCGTTTGGCGCGCTGATGCTGGACTTGTATCCCGACGGCCCGTTGGGGGATCAAAGCTATGACCCCGACAGCGATCCGACAGCAGTGCTGAGTTGGTTCGATGCCGGGCCATATCGGGCCCAGCGTCAAAGCCCGGCGGGCAATCTGTGGGTTCAGGGTGGTGCGCGTGAACGCATGTTCTTTGCCACGACGCGACAGCGATCTCCGACCCTGAACAAGATCCCGCTGATACGCTGGTGCCGCCGCTACGCCTATGTGAATTCCTGCCACTCGGCCCTGCCCCGGCACTTGAACGCAGCCTATGACGGACCCGGAGGCTCGGCACCTTCCGGTATCTTGCTCCACACGAAATTCCTGCCCGAGATCGTCGAGAAGTCGCGGATCGAGAAGCAGCGCCGCCAGCATTTTCATGACCCTGACCAATTCGGGCCATATTATGATGGGATTATCAATCGCCCGACCCTTTGGACCGCTCAATCGACGCGCTATGCAGGGTGGGAACAATTGCAGCAACTTGGGTTAATGAATGCCGGAGGATGGACGTAATGGGCGAAAACATGTGCATAAAAACCATGTTCACCGCTAACCGGTTCTAAATCCATTGCCCTGCAAGATGCATAGGTGGCATAAATCGGCATTAACCCGACCCTTTTTGCACGTTGAGGGGGGCGGAGGACGCTCGCGGCAAAACAAAGGTTGGATAATCACGTGAGCCTGTGGGACTCGTATCGGATGAGGTTGCGGCGCAAACGCCGTATCCTGCGCGGCGTCAGACGACGGCGCGAGCTTGGGCCCGTCAGCAACAACACCGCCGCCATTCGCCGCGAAGATATTCTGCTGATGAGCGTGGTGCGCAACGAAAAGATACGCCTGCCCTTTTTTCTGGACTACTACCGCAAACTGGGTATCGACCATTTTTTGTTTGTGGACAATGACAGCGATGACGGCACTTGCGAGTTCCTGAAATCACAACCCGATGTCTCGGTCTGGCGAACAAAGACCAGCTATAAACGCGCGGGGTTCGGGCTGGACTGGTCGAATTACTTGCTGCGCAAATACGCCCATAAACACTGGGTACTGACCGTCGATCCCGATGAGTTCTTCATCTATCCCTTCTGCGACACACGGCCCATCCGGGCGCTGACCGATTGGCTGGATGGATGCGCGGTGCGCAGTTTCGGGACCATGCTGATTGATATGTATCCGCAGGGGCCGGTGGACGCAGAGCCTTATCACGAAGGGCAGGACCCGTTCGAAATCGCGCGCTGGTTTGATGCCGGCAATTACATGATCACCAAGAACCCCGAGTATAAGAACCTGTGGATTCAAGGCGGCCCCCGCGCGCGCGTGTTCTTTCGCGACAACCCGTCAAAGGCGCCTGCGCTGAACAAGATCCCTCTGGTGAAATGGGACCGGCGCTATGTCTATGTCAGCTCGACCCATTCGCTGCTGCCGCGCGGCTTGAACCAGGTCTATGACGAATGGGGCGGTGAAAAAGCCAGTGGCGCGTTGCTACATGCCAAACTGATCGACACGCTGGGCGACAAGGCGCGTGAGGAGTTGCAGCGCGGTCAGCATTATCGCGGGTCGGGCGAATACAAAGCCTATGTCGATGGTCTGGACGAAAAGCCCGTCTTCTGGTGCGACTGGTCCGAAACCTATATCAACTGGCGACAGCTTGAGATTCTGGGCCTCATGTCAAAAGGAAACTGGGCATGAGTTCTTTGGGCATCGTCATGCTGGTGCATACCGCATTGGACCGCGCCGAACAGGTCGCCCGGCATTGGACGGCAGCGGGATGCCCGGTGGTGATCCATGTGGATCGTAAGGTGCCGGGCGATGTGTTCTCGAAATTCGTCGCCTCTTGCGCGGATGATCCGCTGATCGTGTTTTCCGAGCGTCACAAATGCGACTGGGGCGGTTGGGGCATCGTTGCCGGATCGCAGGCCGCATCCGAACTGATGTTGGAGCGGTTTCCGGACGTGCGGCATGTGTTCCTGTCCTCAGGGGCCTGCCTGCCGCTGCGCCCGGTGCAGGAGCTGGTTGACTACCTGTCCGACCGGCCCCGCGTCGATTTCATCGAAAGCGCCACCACCGCCGATGTCAGTTGGACCATTGGCGGGCTGGATCACGAACGCTTCACGCTGCGCTTTCCGTTTTCATGGCGTAAGCAGCGCAAATTGTTTGATGCCTATGTCAAGCTGCAACGCCGCTTGGGCCTGCGCCGCAGTATCCCCGAGGGACTGGTTCCCCATATGGGCAGCCAATGGTGGTGTCTGACCCGCCAAACCCTGTCCGCGATCTTGCAGGACCCGAAACGCAAGACCTATGACCGCTATTTCCGGCAGGTCTGGATACCCGATGAAAGCTATTTCCAGACGCTGGCGCGGCTGTATTCGACACATATCGAAAGCCGCTCGCTAACCTTGTCCAAGTTCGACTATCAAGGCCGGCCGCATATCTTCTACGACGATCACCTACAGTTGCTGCGCCGGTCGGATTGCTTTGTTGCGCGCAAAATCTGGTGGCGGGCGGATCGGTTGTATCAGGCCTTTCTGACCGATCAGACCGGCGCGATGAAACCGGCCGAGCCGAACCCCGGCAAGATCGACCGGGTGTTTTCCAAAGCGGTCGAGCGGCGCACCCATGGCCGCGACGGTCTTTACATGCAGGGCCGCTTCCCCAGGCATGGCAGTGAAAACGGCCTGACCTCATCGCCTTATTCCATGTTTCAGGGCTTTGGCGAATTGTTCGAGGATTTTGAAACCTGGCTGACCTCGGTCACCGGGGCACGGGTGCACGGGCGGTTGTTCGGACCCGATCGGGCCGAGTTCGCCCAAGGCCAGACAATCACCAACGGCGCGCTGAGCGATTGCGCCACCCTTCGGGACTACAACCCGACCGCCTTTCTGTCGAACCTGATCTGGAACACGCGGGGTGAGCGTCAGTGTTTTCAGTTCGGCCCAAATGACACGCAGGCCATCAACTGGTTCATGGCCCGCGACAAGAACGCCCAGGTCTCGGTCATTACCGGGGCATGGGCCATTCCGCTCTTCCGCTCGAACATGAACTTCGCGGATATCCGATGCGAGGCTGCGCGCCTGCAACGGATCGAAAGCAAACAGCTTGAGGTTCTGACCTCGGTCTGGACCAAGGCGAACGTCCGCAGCTGGACCCTGGCGGATTTCATCGAGGCCCCGATGGAGCCTTTGCAGACAATCATTGATGAGATCGGCACCCAAGGTGCCAGTCACCTGACGGAAGCGCCGACCATGGTCGATCTGTCCGGCTTTGGTCAATTCCTGCAAAACCTGAAGAACCAGGGCATGCACCCGCAATTGATGGGGGATTTCCCTGCCGACGACGTTTTCGGCACGCAGACCAAGCCATATCGCAAACCCTATCTGGTGCAGTGATCGCCGATGACGCGTAAGTTTGACTATTTCATCGTATTGGCTGCGATGCGAACCGGTTCGAACCTGCTGGAGTCGAACCTGAACGCACTGAACGGAATCACCTGCCATGGCGAGGCGTTCAATCCCCATTTCATTGGCCGCGTCAAAGCGCAGGACGTGCTGGGCATCTCGCTGGAAGAGCGCGACGAAAATCCGACGCGGCTTATCGAGGCCATGCGCGCAGATACAGGCGATCTGAACGGTTTTCGCTATTTTCAGGAACACGACCCAAGGGTGCTGGACCCGGTCCTGAACGACCCGCGCTGCGCCAAGATCATTCTGACGCGTAACCCTCTGGACAGTTACCTGTCGCTGAAGATCGTGCGCAAAACCAAGCAATGGCAATTGAAGAACATCAAACGGCGGCTTGAGGCACAGGTCGAGTTTGATGGGCCAGAGTTCTCGGACTATCTGGATCAGTGCCAAGGCTTCCTGCGTCAGGTCCACACCCACCTGCAACGCACCGGCCAAAGCGCATTTTACATCGATTATGACGATCTGACCCGGTTGGACCTTCTGAACGGGCTGGCCGACTGGCTGGGCATTCCGGCGCGCCTAAGCCAGTTGGACGACCTGCTGAAACCGCAAAACCCGATCCCGGCGCTGTCCAAGGTCACAAATCCGGACCAGATGCAGAGCGACCTGTCCGGGCTTGACCTGCTGTCCATGCACCGCAGCCCGTATTTCGAACCAAAACGCGGACCGGCGGTTGAAGGGTATGTGATCGCGCCAAAATCTCGGCTGCTTTATATGCCGGTGCACGGCGGAATCGATCCGGTCATTCATCAGTGGATGGCCACGCTGGACAATGTTGGCACAGATGGCCTGATAACAAGCCCCTCGCGGCAGGAGGTGCAAGACTGGATGCGCGCCACGCCCGGACACCGTAAATTCACCGTGCTGCGCCACCCGCTGGCGCGCGCGCATACGGCCTTTTGTCGACATATCCTGAACACCGGACCAGAGTGTTACGAGGACATCCGCAAACAGTTGCGCAACCGCTTCAAACTGCCAATCCCCGGTCAAATCCGCGCGCACAACTATTCAATGGACCAGCATTATGAGGCGTTTTCCGCCTTCCTGACCTTCCTGCGCCATAACCTTGCCGGGCAGACGCCGATCCGGGTGGATGCAACTTGGTGCACCCAATCAGAAGCGCTGGCAGGGGTTTCGAAATTCGCCCTGCCCGACCTGATCCTGCGCGAAGACGACCTGAACCCAGCCCTGCCTGATCTGGCGCGCGGATTGGGCCACGCAAACCCGCCGATGCCCAAAAATGGTACTCCGGAAGAACCCTATGGCCTGGACGAAATCTGCGATGCCAAAATGCAGACGCTGGCAGCAGAAACCTATCAGCGCGACTTCGTGCAATTCGGATTCGGCGATTGGCGACCGATCAGGGGCGCAGAGTGATCAGCGTACCCCGGCCAACCATCGCGTAGATCTCTTCCATCTCGTCATTCTTGACCGCGATACAGCCCGCTGTCCAATCCGGCGTCTTTTTCGCGCGCCGCAGTTCTGACCGCAGGTTGGGCTGGCCGTGAATGAAAATGTCGCCGCCCGGATCGACACCTGCGGCCTTGGCCTGCGCGATGTCTTCCGAGTTGGGATAGGAAATCCCCAAAGACAGGTGATACCGGCTACGCGGGTTGCGGCGGTCGATCAGATAGGTGCCTTCGGGCGTGCGACCATCGCCACGCTTGGTCTTGGTGCCCCGGGGCGCAAAACCCAGATCAACGTCATAGTCACGCAAGACCTGCTCGTTATGCAAAAGATAAAGCTTGCGCGCGCCCTTGTTCACCACAAGAGACGTCACCTCGGGTCCGTTATAGGTCAGAAATCTGGGGCTGGCTGAGGCACAAGCCGAAAGGCTCAGCGTTGCCATCGCCCCCAATCCAAATGCTCGACGATCCATGTTTCACTGCCTGCTGCTCTTTTTTTGCGTATTATGCCAAAAAATCAAAAAACTGAAATCACTTTTTGATGTTTGATTGCTGAATAAGTCGTTGTTCAATGGCTTCCAGCCGTTCCAGCACCTCATCCCGGTAGGCGTCGGTTTTCACCTCATCCTCGGCATGGTGCGCATCCTGCATCGAATTCACGATCAGACCGACCAGCAGGTTCACCACAGCAAAAGTGGTGACCATGATGAAGGGCACAAAGAACAGCCAGGCGTAGGGATAAACCTCCATCACCGGGCGCACGATGCCCATGGACCAGCTTTCCAGTGTCATGATTTGGAACAGCGTATAGGCCGACAGACCCAGATCGCCGAACCAGTCCGGGAAGGAATACGAGAACAGCTTGGTCGAGATCACCGCGCCGATATAGAACAGGATCGCCATCAGCAGGAATACGCTGGCCATGCCCGGCAGGGCCGAGATGAACCCTTCGACCACCCGGCGCAGTCGCGGCGCGACCGAGATCACGCGCAGAACCCGCAGGATTCGCAGCGCCCGCAACACGGACAGGCCACCCGCACTGGGGACAAGGGCAACGCCCACGATCAGAAAATCAAACAGGTTCCAGCCGCTTTTGAAGAAGTTACGCCCGGTGGCGATCAGCTTCATCGCAATTTCGGCGACAAAGATCGCTAGGCACAACTTGTCGAGCGTCACGATCAGCGGGCCTGCAGCTTCCATCAGCACGGGCGAGGTTTCCATCCCCAACAGAATCGCATTGAAGATGATGACGCCGGTGATGAACCGACCAAAAGCCGGTGCCTCGATAATGTTCAGCAAACGCTGTTTGGACCCCATGCCTTGCCTGTCTCCTTAGGATGCGGGGTTCAGCACGAACCGCGCGGCCAGTTCCGTATGTGACGACCACCGAAATTGGTCAACGACCTGCACCCATTCAAGGGTATAGCCCGCATCGACAAGCGCTTTGGCATCGCGCGCAAAGGTGACCGGATTGCATGAGACATAGGCAATGACCGCTGGGCGTGCCTGCGCCAGTTCTGCCACCTGTGCCTCGGCCCCGGCGCGGGGTGGGTCAAGAACAACGGCGTCGAACGGCTTTAGTTCATCCGGCATCAAGGGGCGGCGAAACAGGTCGCGCGCCTCGACCGTGATGCGTTTCAGACCGGTCGTGCTGCGCCAGCCCTGATCCAAGGCTTGCGTCATCTCGGCCTCGCCCTCGACCGCATGAACCTCGGCCATCTGCGCCAGTGGCAGTGAGAATGTGCCGCTGCCTGCAAACAGGTCGACGACCCGCTTTGCCCCTTGAGTTGCCTCCAAAACAGCCTGTGTTAGAGCCTGCTCTCCGTCCTTTGTCGCCTGCAAAAACGCCCCGGGCGGGGGCGTGACTGCGGCCGATCCGAACCGCTGCGACGGGGCCTGCCGCATCGCGATCACCTCGCCATCCCAGCTGAGCCTTGCCAGCCCGTGTTTCTCGGTTTCTTGCGCCAGAGCCAGCTCCAGCGGGCCGTCCAGCGGTTTACCGCCTTTGACCGCCGCATCCAGCCCGCCCTCGGACAGGGTCAGCGTCACAGCCAGCACACCCTTGCGGCTGCCACCCAACAGGGCCAAAGCCTCGGCCGCCGGAATGGCGGCGATCAATGCGGGGTCCAGCAGGTGACAATCCGGGATATCGGTGATCGTGTCCGACGCCCGTCCGTGAAATCCGGCCAGCGCGCCCTTTTTCGTCCGCCGTACGGCAATCGTCGCCCGACGACGGGACCGATCGGGCGACGTGTGAATGGGCCGCATCGGGGCATCGAGCCCCTGCGCGGCCAGCGCGTTGCGCACCACCGCAACCTTCCAGTCGGCCACGAACGCGTCTGAGGCATGCTGCAATTGGCACCCACCGCAGGCCTTGTAATGCCGACATGGGGCCTTCACGCGCTGATCGGATGGGCTGTCCACCCGGATATCGGTCAGAACCTGACCGTGCAGAGTACCGCTCACCACCTCACCGGGTAAGGTTCGCGGAGCATAGACGGGGCCATCGGCGATACCGTCGCCCTGATGCCCCAGGCGGATTATGGTGAAGGTCTGCGTCATGACGTGGCTGATAACGGCGGTTTGCCCGCAACAAAACCCCCTAGGGCACTTTGCGTTTACTTTGGATCGCAATACGCTGCCTCTCCCTTCGGTCGAACGCGCATTTCGATGCTGTTTGGTTCAAGAACCGCAAAGGCCCCTATTCCGCAGCTTCAGCCTGAATGAACCCGCCCGACTGGCGATGCCAGAACCGCGCATACAGCCCGCCCTGATCCAAAAGCGCCTCATGCGTGCCGGTTTCAACGATCCGCCCGTGATCCAGAACAACGATCCGGTCCATCTCGCTGAGAGTTGACAGGCGGTGCGCGATCGCCAGAACGGTTTTGCCCTGCATGACCCGATGCAACGCGGTTTGGATCGAAGCCTCAACTTCGGAATCCAGTGCCGATGTCGCCTCGTCCAGCACCAGAATTGGCGCGTCTTTCAGGATGGCGCGGGCTAAGGCGATCCGCTGCCGCTGACCACCGGATAGCTTCACACCACGCTCGCCCAGATGCGCATCGTATCCTTTGCGACCCTGCGCATCTTCAAGGCTCAGAATGAACTCATGCGCCTCGGCCTTTTCGGCGGCTTCGATCATGTCCGCCTCGGACGCATCCGGGCGACCATAGAGGATATTCTCACGGGCCGAACGGTTGAACATCGCGGTTTCCTGCGTGACCATGCCGATCTGACGGCGCAGACTGTCCTGCGTCACCTGCGACACGTCCTGCCCGTCGATGCGAATAGCGCCGTTTTCCCCGTCATAGAGCCTGAGCAGAAGCGACACGAGCGTCGATTTCCCTGCCCCGGACGCGCCGACGATGCCCAGTTTCTCACCCGGTTTGACGGTCAGATTCAGGTCGGCCACACCGCCGATATCGCGGCCATAGGCAAAGCTGACCGCGTCAAAGGCGATGCCACCTTCGGTCACCACCAAGTCCGTGGCCTGCGCGGCATCCTCGACCCGGTCGCGCTTGGCCAGTGTCTTCATCCCGTTCTCGATCTCACCGACATTTGCGTAAAGGCCCATCAGCGTAAAACTGACCCAACCGGTCATCTGCGCGATCCGGATCGAAACAGCACCTGCGGCCACGATATCGCCAGCGGTTGCCATGCCGAACTGCCACAGCCACAGGGTCGCGCCCAGCAGTAGCACGGGCAAAACGCCAGCCAATGTCATCAGGATGAAACGGAAACTGGCAGAGAGTTTGCCGAAATCCAGCGACCGCTCGCGCAGTTCCACCATCGAATCACGCGCGGCCTGATCCTCGAACGCGGAATGGGCGAACAGCTTGACCGTTTTGATGTTGGTGATCGTGTCAACGACCTGTCCCGACACCATCGCCCGTGCCCCGGCCCGAGCCCCCGACAGCTTGCGAATGCGCGGCAAGTACCAGCGAACCAGCAGAAAATAGACCGCCAACCAGCCGGCGAAGGGCAGCATCACCAGCGGATGAATAGACCCTAACAAAAGCAAAGAACCGACCAATGAAGCCAACGCAAACACAATCGCGCTGATCGTTTCCGAGACGACCGAGGCCATGGCGTTGGACGTTTGCATCTGCTTCTGGGCGATCCGCCCGGCGAAATCATCGTCGAAATAGGTCACCGACTGGCCCAGCGTCCAGCGGTTCAGCTTGGCCAGAACCAAAGGTGGGATATTGGGCATGACGATATAGTTGTTCGACACCGACGAGAGGCCAAACAGGATCGGACGCAGCAGCATGAAAAAGACCACCGCTGCGAAGATCATCCACATGTTCTCGGCGGTCAGAAAGTTTTCGGGGCCGCTGGAGGTTGCGACATCGATCACCTCGCCCAGAATCCAGGCCGTGACCGCCTCCATCGCGCCAGCGGTGGCCGAGAAGAAGGCCGCGACAAACAGCATGGGCCAGGCGCCGGACAGGCTCCAGCGAATGAACGCCCCCAACGTCTGCGGTGGGGGCGTTTCGATGTTTTTGAACGGGATTATGAGGTCAGCAACCCTCATTCCGCGGCCTCCGGGTTCATGAAGCCGCCAGATTGCCGCGCCCAGAACTGCGCGTAAAGGCCACCCTGCGCCAAAAGATCGGAATGCGCGCCCTCTTCGACGATGCGACCGGCATCCATCACCAGAATGCGGTCCATCTGCGCAATGGTGCTGAGCCTGTGGGCAATGGCGATCACGGTTTTACCTTGCATCATGCCGTAGAGGGTTTCCTGAATCGACGCTTCGACCTCGGAATCTAGGGCAGAAGTCGCCTCGTCCAACAACAGGATCGGCGCGTCCTTCAGAATCACCCGTGCCAGAGTTACCCGTTGCCGTTGACCGCCGGACAGCTTAACGCCCCGCTCGCCCACATGGGCGTCATAGCCGGTGCGGCCCTGCGGGTCTTGCAGGTCCAGAATGAACTCATGCGCTTCGGCCTGTTTTGCTGCGGCAACCATCTGTTCTTCGGTCGCGTCGGGACGACCATAGAGGATGTTGTCGCGCACCGATCGATGCAGCAATGCGCTGTCCTGCTGGACCATCCCGATATGACTGCGCAAGCTGTCCTGTGTGACACCCGCGATGTTCTGGCCGTCGATCAAAATCGCACCGCGTTCAACGTCGTAAAACCGCAAAAGCAGCTTAACTAGGGTCGATTTCCCCACACCGGACCGCCCGATCAGGCCGATCTTTTCACCCGGATGGATGGTCAGGTTGATGTGATCCAGACCACCGGTTTCACGGCCATAATGATGCGACAGGTCGCGAATTTCGATCTCACCTTTGCCCAGCTGTAATGGCTTTGCATCAGGTGCATCCAGCAATTGGATCGGCTGCGCAATTGTCTCCAACCCCTCGGCCACGACACCAAGCTGGCGGAACAGGCTGGTCAGCGCCCACATGATCCAACCGGTCATGGCGTTCAAACGCAGGGTCAGAGCGGTTGCCGCTGCCACAACACCAACTGAGGCTTGGCCTTGCATCCACAGAACGATGGCCCAGCCGACTACGCCCACAATCAGGAAGCCATTCAGAACGACCAGAATGGCGTCCATGATGGTGAAAATCCGCATCTCGACCTGAACGGTGCGACGCGTTTCGGAAATCGCTTCCTTCGCGTAGCCCAACTCTTGATCGGCATGCGCGAACATCTTGACCGAGTGAATGTTTGTATAGCTGTCCACCACGCGGCCCGTCACGGTTGAACGCGCATCCGATGCGGCCTGTGACGCCGGACCGACGCGCCGAACCGCCCAGTTGACCAGCACGACATAAAGCGCAAACCAGATCAGCAGCGGCAACAACAGCCGCGTGTCTGCGGCCATAAGCAGGATTGCAGCCCCGACCAGATAGGCCAGCGAGAAAGAAATCGCGTCGAAAACCTGAAACACCACCTCGCCAGCGGCGGGCGGGGTCTGCATGATCCGGTTGGCGATGCGCCCGGCAAAGTCGTTTTCAAACCAGCTAACCGACTGGCGCAGAACGTGCTTGTGGGCCCGCCAGCGAAACAGAGTGCCATACTGAGGCAGGATCGCGTTGTTGATCACAAGCACGTCCAGAATGTGCAAAATTGGCCGCAACAAAAGGATAAACGCAGCCATCAACAGCAATTCTGTCCCGTGTTCTTTCCATACATTGGCCGGAGACCCGCCAAGCAAGTCCACAACGCGTCCCATGTAGTAGATCAGGCCGACCTCGACCCCAGCGACAACAATGGACAGCAGCGTTGCCCATACGAACACGCGGAAGAATGGCCGCGAGTATTCCAGCATGAAGGGCCACAGCCGCGTCGGCGGCGTGTCGGTCTCATGATAGGCGACAAAAGGGTCAACAAGGTTTTCGAAGTAGCGAAACATGGAAGCGTGCTCCGATTGAGCAAAACAAAAGACGTGCGAAGAAGAATGGCGCCTGAACACCACCCTTTACGGGGCAAGTGTCCCGGCTTTAGCCGAACCAGATCCCGTAATACATTCGCATTCCTCCATCCATGTGTCAGGCGCACGTAACCACAAAGCTGTTGGTTTGTCATCCCCTTTTGAGACTTCCCGTCAGCCGGTCAGCAAATCCTCGCGGGTCAGGGTGAAGCCCGACGCGATCCAGCGCGCCTCAAGCTCTGCCAGTTTTTGGCCCAGCGCGGGGCCGGTGAAATCGGGGATCAGATCTGCCGCCTTGATCGGAAAGCGTGCGGCTGCGCCGCTGTGCAACTGGGTCCTCAGGTCGTCGGACCATGGTTCTTCCAGAAACGCGCAGCGCAACAGGGTCTCGTGCAGGCCGCCCTCATCTCCGTATCGATAGCCCAGTTCGGCCACGCTGGTCGGTGCCTGAGCTTCGTCCCGCATTCGGGTCAGCCGTTGCAATTGAGACCGGCTGAGGCGCAGGGTCGCGGCATCCTCGGGCGTGGCGATGGCGGCAAGGCGGCGCACTGGCTCGGGTTCGGCCCCTGCGGCCTGTTCAATCGCCACCAAGGGCGCAAGCGCGCGGTCATTCGCGCCGGGCAACAGACGCGCCAGAACGCCGGTGCTGCGCATCGCGGCAACTGACGGGGCCGGATCGGGCGCAGCCAGCAGTTTCAGCAACTCGGCCCCGACGCGTTCGCGGGACAGGGTGGACAGCCCGTCCAGATTGCCCGCAATCGCCGCCAAGGCATCCGCATCGAACCCGGCCTCGGCATCGCCGTACCAGGCGTGAAACCGGAAGTACCGCAGAGAACGCAGATAATCCTCGCGGATACGGTTTTGGGCGGTTCCGATAAAGCGCACGCGGCGTGCCTCAAGATCGGGCAGGCCCAAAAGCGGGTCTAACACGGTGCCATCTGGCCGGGCATAGATCGCATTCATGGTGAAATCGCGCCGCGCTGCGTCTTCCTCGACCTTCTCGGAAAAGGCGACAACGGCCCGGCGACCATCGGTTTCAACATCGCGGCGAAAGGTGGTGATCTCATGCGGGATGTGATCGCAGACCACGGTGACTGTACCATGGTCAATCCCGGTCGGAATCGCCTTGAGGCCTGCGGCTTGTGCCAGCTCAACCACCCGGTTCGGCAGCGCATCGGTCGCAATGTCGATATCCGAGACCGGCGCGCCCAGCAGGGCATTGCGCACGCAGCCCCCGACAAACAGGGCTTGCGCCCCGCCTTCGGTCAGGGCCGCGCAAACCCTCTGAGTTGCTGGGTCCGAAACCCAGGCCGCGCTGATCTGCTTCATTCACTCACCCGTGCCGCCAACCCGCGCAATATGCGGGCGGTCGCGCCCCAGATGTAATAGGGGCCATAAGGCACGGCATAGTATCTGCGCCGTTGACCCCGCCATCTGCGCGACTCGATCACATAATTCGCAGGGTCCAGCACATGTGCAAGCGGAACCGAGAAAACCTCGTCGACTTCGCCGGGTTCGGGCACGGGGTCAAACCCCTGCCGGACGATGGCAACCACCGGGGTCATCGAAAACGAAGTCACGGTTTCATGGTCAGGCAAAAACCCGATCACTTCGGGCAGATCGGGCGGCAGGCCGATTTCCTCGCGCGCCTCGCGCAAGGCTGCGGCGGTGATGTCCACATCCCCTTCATCCTGCTTGCCACCCGGAAAGGCGATCTGACCGGGATGGTGTTTCAGGGCAGATGATCGTTTGGTCAGGATCAGATGCGGCTCATCGCCGGTCAGCAGGATCGGCACCAACACCCCCGCCGGACGCAATTTGCGCCCGGGCGGAAGCACGGTTTCCGGGTTCAGGTCAAAGTCGCTGGACCCGTAACCCGGACGACGCAAGGCCGCAGCAATGCGGGCGGTAAGGTCATGCACCGCTGGCGTCTTCTGCATCAAATCCAACCGTTGCGGGATCGAGCACATAGTGGGCCCCGCAGAACTGACAATCGGCTGTCACCTGCCCTTCGGGCGTGGTCATCTTTTCGATGTCCTTGGCCGAATAGATCGACAGGCTTTGGCGCACACGTTCCTCGGAGCAGGTACAGCCAAACTGCACCGCCTGCGCGTCATAGACACGGGGGCCTTCCTCGTGGAACAGGCGAACCAAAAGGTCGGTGGGCGCGACCGAGGGACCGATCATCTCAAGATCTTCGACCGTATCCAGCAGGATGTTGACACGGCCCCAGTTTTCGCCCTCTTCGCCATCAACCAGATCATTTGCGGTCAGGATCTCGCCGGTACCCTCGCCCGAGGCCGCAAAGGGCGAGGCTTTGGGCATGTGCTGCAACATGATACCGCCCGCGCGCCAATGTTCGCCCACACCCGGCTCGGTCGATTTGCCGAAGCTGAGCGAGAAGCGGGTCGGCAACTGTTCTGACTGGGCAAAATACGCTTCAGCGCAGGCGCTGATCGAGCCTCCGGCCAGCGGGGTGATGCCCTGATAGGGCTGGGTGCCTTCGCCCTGATCGATCATGATCGCAAAATACCCCTCGCCCACCTGATCGAAGGGGGCGGAATCTGTCAGGCGATCCCGGTCGAAACTGGCATAGGCCCGGATGCGGGCCGGTTCGCCCTCGACCTTCGGCGCGTAGTAGTCCGTGGCGATCATCCGCACCGCGCCCTTGGATTGCACCTGCAAGGACAGTTTCCAGCGCAACGAAACGGTCTGGCCGATCAACGCGGTCAGCAGGGCCATCTCGGCCACCAAAGCCTCAACCTGTTCGGGGTAGTCATGCTGCTTCAGGATGCCGTCCAGCACGCCATCCAGACGGGCCACGCGCCCGCGCATATCCGATACATCGAGTTGAAAGGGCAGGACGGTATCGTCCCACGCGATTTTTGTTCCAAGAGACATGGGGTTTCCTTACACGCCAAGGGTTGGCATACCGGCACCATATAGGTCGCAGAGATTGGGTTGTAAGGGGCCATACATGATCAGACGGTTTGGCGAAACCCCCGAACCCGGGCGCAGATACACCCAAAGGGTTGGTGTTTACGCTTTGCTGCCGCGCGGCAGAAGCCTGCTGCTGACCTGCCAGACCGAACCGGGCCCGGATCTGCAACTGCCCGGCGGCGGGATCGACCCAGGCGAATCGCCTGTTACCGCGCTGCACCGCGAGGTTTATGAGGAAACAGGTTGGCGCATCGCCAAACCGGAACGCGTGGGGGCGTTTCGCCGGTTCACCTATATGCCGGAATATGACCTGTGGGCCGAGAAGGTCTGCCTGATCTATCGTGCCCGCCCGGTCCGCCGCATGGGTCCGCCGACCGAAGATATTCACGAGGCGCTTTGGATGGACACCGCGGATGCGGTGGAACTGCTGGGCAATGACGGTGATCGCCACTTTGCCAACCTGCATCTTGGCCGCCTTTAGGGGCCGTTATATTCGAAATACACCGCCGACACGTCATCACCCATACCGTCCTCGGGCGACATGAGCTGTGTCAGGCGCCAGAACATATCGTCCAGAAATTCGGACCCACCGCGCCCGGTGGCGCAGTCGAGGGCCATGTCGCGCAAACCCTCCTCTTCCAGCAATCCGCCCTCTGCCAGATGGCATTCGGTGAACCCATCGGAATACAGCAATAGCCGATCCCCCGGATGCAGTTGGGTTTCGATCTGTTGAAACGACACGTCCGAGATCAACCCGATTGGCAGCCCCCCTTCGCCCAGAAACTCGGTGCTGCCATCCTTGCGCAAAACCAACGGGTGAGGGTGCCCGGCCTGTACCAGCTTCATATGCCCGTTGCGCAGATCGACGATGGCGTAAACCATCGTGAAGTACTCCTCGATACCGGCATCCGCCATCAACCGCATATTCAGCATCCCGGCCACCTCATCCGGCGGCAACAGGGCGTAGAATTTATCGAAACGACGCTCCATCGCCACGTTCTGATCGAAATGCTTGCTGGACAGATAGCCACCCAGCCGCGCCGTCATCATGGCCGAGGTGATGCCATGGCCCGACACGTCAATGCTGTAGAAACCCAGCCGGTTTGGACCGGGTGAGAACATGCCCACCAGATCACCACCAATATGACCGCAGGGTTTCGACAACAGACTGACGCGGGATTTGCCGAATGTCTGCGTCAGTTCAGGCACCAGCGATTCCTGAATCTTGCGGGCCTGCATCAGGTCCTTGTCGATAGCGTCATGTGCCAGCTTCAACTCGTCCAAGGCGGATTCGATCAGCCGGTTCTTTTCGGACAATTCGCGCTGCATATCCAGAATTCGCGCCCCTGCCGATATACGGGCGCGCAGTTCATCGGCCTCAAGCGGTTTGATCAGGAAATCATCGGCCCCGGCATCAAGGCCGCGCGCGACCTCCTGCTTTTCGCTTTTTGAGGTCAACAGGATGAAATAGCTGTAATGCTCGGCCTCAAGCGCGCGGAAGGCGCGGCAGAACTCCAGCCCGCTCATCCCCGGCATGACCCAATCGCTGAGCACAAGATCGGGCACGGACCGGGCGCATAACTCGATAGCGGCTTCGCCAGTGTCGGCCTCAAGCACCTCGAAGCCCCATTTCTTGAGCGAGGCAACCAGAATCCGACGTTGCAGGCGGCTGTCATCCACAACCAGCACCTTTCGGATCGCGCCGAAATCCAGATCCGATCTGGTTTCCTCAAGATTTGCCGCTGGCACTCTGCAACCCCATGCTGTTCCTCTGACCGGGACAGGGTGACCGTATCGCCCGGGGGTTTAACATCAGGTGAAGGCCCTCGGGCCCCTCGGAGTTTAACCCGACATTTACCCGTACCGAGTTACCAAGGGTCAGCCCAATCCGATGCAGGAGGATGACAATGATCCACTGGCCCCGAGTCAGACAGTTGCGGGACGAGGTCGGCGCGGATGAGTTTGACGAGGTTATCCAGATCTTTCTGGATGAGGTGCAAGAGGTCATCGCCCGCCTGCACGCCGATACCCAGCGGCTTGAGCTGGAACAGAACCTGCATTTCCTGAAAGGCAGCGCGCTGAGCCTTGGGTTCGACCAGTTCTCAAGACTCTGTCAGGATGGTGAGCGGCGCGCCGCAGCCGGTCATGCGGCCGAGGTGGATCTGTCCGAAATCCTGTCCGTCTATGACGCATCCAAATTGGTGTTTCAGGCGGATCTGGCCCGGAACCTGACCTAGATCACAAACTGCGCCAGGGTCTCATCCTCGGTGATGTCGGTATAGGTGAACCCGGCCTCATCCAGATGCGCAAACAGGCGCATGAAATTCTCGGGCTTGCGGGTTTCGATCCCGATCAGGACCGAGCCGAAGTTGCGGGCCGATTTCTTCATGTATTCGAATCGGGCGATGTCATCCTCGGGGCCGAGGATGTTCAGGAACTCTTTCAACGCGCCGGGGCGCTGCGGCAGGCGCAGGATGAAGTATTTTTTGACCCCGGAATAGCGCTGAGCCCGCTCCTTGACCTCGGGCAGGCGTTCAAAGTCGAAATTACCACCTGAGGTAACGCAGACCACCGTCTTGCCCCGGACAAAGCTTTGCACATCGCCCACCGCCTCAACCGCCAGCGCCCCGGCGGGTTCCAGAACGATGCCTTCGACATTCAGCATTTCGATCATGGTGGCGCATATGCGATCCTCGGACATCACCAGAACATCCGACAAATGGCGAGAGCGCAGCAGGTCAAAGGGTTTCGCGCCGATCCGGCCAACGGCGGCCCCGTCGACGAACGTATCCACCTGATCCAGTGACACCGGATGCCCTGCCGCCAAAGCCGCGCGCAGGCACGCCCCGCCCGCAGGCTCGACAAACAGGCAATGCGTGCGATCGCCGAACCACGTTGCTACGCCCGCCGACATACCGCCGCCGCCCACCGGCAACAGCAGATGATCGGGTACATCACCAAGCTGTTGCTCGATCTCGACCGCCAATGAGGCCTGCCCTTCGATCACGTCTTCATCATCAAAGGGCGACAGGAAATGCCCGCCCTTTTGCGCGCACCAGGCCTGCGCGGCGGCCAGAGTGTCATCGAAATAGTCGCCGGTCAGATGAATCTCGATATTGTCCCCGCCAAAGATGCGAGTCTTCTGGATCTTCTGCTGCGGGGTTGTCACCGGCATGAAGATCACGCCTTTGACGTCCAGATGCTTGCACATGAAGGCCACGCCCTGCGCGTGATTGCCTGCGCTGGCGCAGACGAACAGGTCCTGCCCCTGCTGCTTGCGCATGGCATTGAACGCGCCGCGAATCTTGTAAGACCGCACCGGGCTGAGGTCTTCGCGCTTGAGCCAGATATCGGCGCCATAACGGTCAGACAGATGCGCATTCCGCTGCAACGGCGTTGCAGGGAAAACAGTGCGCATCGCCTGTTCGGCAGCGCGGGCGCGGGTCATGAAATCACTCATGACCGTTTCACTGACCCATCCCGACTAAAAGGGCAAGGAATACATATGTGTACGCGGGTCAGGAAAGCTCGCGCTTTTCGACGAAAACACCGTACATCGTGGTCAGGATGCTGACATTGACAAGGTAGAGGATCAACGTGACTGCAAAAACAACCAGCGCTCCGACAATCGAAACACCCATCAATGGCGCTGTGATGAGGTTCACCGCACCCTGAATAAGCCCGGACACGATCAGCAAAACAAAGATCGCGCCCTCGGTACCTCGGGTTGCGTCCCATGCCTGTTTGAACGTCAGGGGCTGACCAATCGCGGCAGCTGGCAGCAACACGACCAGCCGGTACAGGCAGACGATTACGCCCAGCGCCCCAAGACCCAGCACAACAATGCCCGACGACTGAGACATTGATGAGGCAATGCCAGAGGCAATCGCGACTGGTATCAACAGGATAACGGCGGCAAGACCCAACAAAAACCCGTGGCCGACATAGGACAACACGCGATCAACCCGGAACTGCGGAATCCATCCCGTCGGGTATTCGGCCAGCAATACAAATCGGTGCCATTCGACAACGATCCAGCATGCCGTAATCAGCATGCCAATCCAGATCACGATCAGGACTAGGAAGATCGTTGCATTCCCTGATGAGAACAGATCGTTTTCCGGTCCCCCGGGGGACATCATCCTTTGCAAAATACTCGCCGCGACAAACACGACAATTGCACCGCCAAACCAGAGTGCAACAGGAACGAGACCGATCTGCAAGGCCTGCCTGAAATTGCCCAAAACCATCCGCACCGAATGCACAAATATCTTCCAGCCCAACATCCGAAAACCGCGCCTCTCAACCAATTCTTGTTCTCTATCGCCTCGTTTCACCCTAATTCCCGGACGTGGTCAACGCACATAACTTGCCCCCGCGTTCAAAACCCGTTAGGGGCCAATCGTCTTACGAATAAGGGGAAGTCAGATGTCCGCGCCCAAGAAAGTTGTTCTGGCCTATTCCGGTGGCCTTGATACCTCGATCATCCTGAAATGGTTGCAGACCGAATATGGCTGTGAGGTCGTCACCTTCACCGCCGATCTGGGTCAGGGCGAGGAACTGGAACCCGCCCGCCAAAAGGCCGAGCTGCTGGGGATCAAGCCCGAGAACATCTATATCGAGGATATCCGCGAGGAATTCGTCCGCGATTTCGTCTTCCCGATGTTCCGCGCCAATGCGCAGTACGAAGGCCTGTATCTGCTGGGCACCTCGATCGCGCGGCCGCTGATCTCGAAACGTCTGGTCGAGATTGCGCAAGCCACCGGGGCCGATGCAGTTGCACACGGTGCAACCGGCAAGGGCAACGATCAGGTGCGGTTCGAACTGGCGGCTTATGCGCTGAACCCCGACATCAAGGTGATCGCGCCGTGGCGCGAGTGGGATCTGACCAGCCGCACCAAGCTGCTGGAATTTGCTGAACAGAACCAGATCCCGATTGCCAAGGACAAACGCGGTGAGGCTCCGTTCTCGGTCGATGCCAACCTGCTGCACACCTCGTCGGAAGGGAAAGTTCTGGAAGACCCCGCCGATATGGCGCCCGATTACGTCTATCAGCGCACCGTCCACCCCGAGGACGCACCCGATCAGCCCGAGTTCATCGAGATCGGCTTTGAAAAAGGCGACGCGGTCAGCATCAATGGCGAGGCGATGAGCCCCGCGACCATCCTGACCAAGCTGAACGAATATGGCGGCAAGCACGGCATTGGTCGTCTGGACCTCGTCGAAGGCCGTTTTGTCGGCATGAAGTCGCGCGGTATCTACGAAACCCCCGGCGGCACCATCCTGCTGGAGGCGCATCGCGGCATCGAATCCATCACCATGGACCGCGGCGCGATGCACCTGAAAGACCAGCTGATGCCGCAATATGCGGAACTGATCTATAACGGTTTTTGGTACAGCCCCGAGCGCGAGATGCTGCAGGCCGCCATCGACAAATCGCAAGAACATGTCACCGGAACCGTGCGGGTGAAGCTGTACAAAGGTCTGGCCTCGACCGTGGGCCGCTGGTCGGATCATTCGCTCTATTCCGAGGCACATGTGACCTTTGAGGAAGACGCCGGTGCCTATGACCAGACCGATGCGGCGGGCTTTATCCAGTTGAACGCGCTGCGCCTGAAACTGCTGGCGGCGCGGGATCGTAGAACAAGCTAAAGAAATGGGCAGCGCTTGCTGCCCACCCCTATTTCTTACGCCGCCTGTTGTTCGTGAACAGGAGCATTGTATGCTGATTTCGTAAGATTAATGCCGTGCTCAGCATCCGCTTTGCGCACATAACTCTCAGACGAAACAGCAATGGGTTCGTGGTTGGAAGCTTTCAGCGTCCATCGCCAGTACCCGGCAGAGTCTTTATAAAGAACGTAATACATTCTCGTGTCTCCACTATGTTGCCGCGGCCCCGACGGAAGTGCCGGAACCTGCTAGGACGCCGCAACATGCTTGACGGGACTCGCGATATCGTTGAGAATCGCAGTGTCTATACCAGACAGAATGCCCGTTTGCGGCAGTCTTGGGGCACCTATTCCACTAGGTGCCCCTTTATGATTGCGAGTCCGAGCCCGCGAGTCGAGTCTTTTTCTATGTGGTATTACAACATGTTGGGCTAGAAGCTTCGCCGCATACCGGATATTCGACAACGTACGCTCTCGATTCAGCGACTCAAAATACAAGAAGCTCTTACGCTTCCAGCTTGGTCAACCTTGCCAAATTCATCTCTTTATTATTACGCAAGCGTCAATCAAGAGAAGGACAGATCATGCTGCAAGACATCGCCGACGGAATTCAGAAAGGCCTGAACGGCAAAAGCTTTGACGGCTCGCTCAAATTCGATTGCGGCGACGATGGGGTGATCGTTCTGGCCGACAATACCGCCAGCACTCAGGATCGCGACACCGATTGCACGATCCGGATTTCCAAAGACAATCTGGGCAAACTGCTGACCGGCAAGCTGAACCCGATGACCGGCGTCGCGATGGGGAAACTCAAGATTTCGGGCAATATGGGCGTTGCGATGAAACTGGGGCAGTTGCTGGGCTGAGGTCAGCCCACCCCCAGGCTAGTCGTCGCCTTTGTAATACCCGATCACGTCATTCTCGGTCGTGGCCCCCAGCCCGTTCAGCAACCGGTTGGAATAGTTGAAATACGCGCAGACCTGATTGACCTCGAGGATTTCGCCATCCTCGCACCCGGCGATTTTCAGCGCCTCGAAATCCGATTTCACCATCTTTCCCACATCCGTGGTCAGCTTGGCCGCATAGCGCAGCAAGGCCAGTTCCTTGCCGTCGAACTCATCTTCGGGCCGATGCGCCTTGAGCGCGACAAAGATCCGGTCGCTGCGCGGCTGATCCTTCAGCAGATTGCGCACATTCATGAAGTGATGCGTCAGCGAATAGGTACAGTCGTTCAGGATCGAGGTATAGCTGGCCACCACCTCAAGAAACCAGAACGGCAGCTTGTTGTCCTGTGAATGCAGGACCGACCGATACAGCGTGACGTGCCCGTTCATCGTCTCGGGCCGCAGCGAATGCACCCGCATCACGGTGTCGACAGTGCCGTGCGGGGTCCGCGCCTTGTCCAACAGCTCTTTCAGGCGACCTTCGGCTTGTTCATCGGAGATCATGTCGATCCAGGCGCTCATCTGGGGTTCTCCTGCGGTTAATTGCCGGTGTTTTTGGGAGTGTCAGTAAAAGTTTTTACTGGCAAGAGATTTTTGATTATAACAAAATCGTGAACAGACCAGCGAGTCTTGGGATCATTCTTGGTAAGGGGCAGACGGAATGCACCGGTCTGATTTGTATTCAGGCGCTGAAAACCTGTTGCTGCGATGCGGTGGCCTGTCCCGGGGCGATCGCCTGCTTGTTCTGTGCGAAGACCCCGGAAACGCCTACTACGATGAAGAGATCGGACAGGCCATTCTGGACTGCGCCCGCACCCTGCAGATCGACACATCGGTACAAACAGTGCCTTTTGACCCGATTGAGGTCAAACTGTCCGACCAATTGATTGCCGATATGAAGGCTGCGGATCGAACGCTGTTCCTGTCCCGCACCGGCGACCAGATCAGGTTTGATACGGGCTTGTCGGGCATTCAGCCCATAATGTCATATGCGTTGGACGCGCAGATGCTGGCCTCGGGCTTTGGCCGGGCGAACTATACCGGGTTTGTTGCGCTGAAAAACGCGGTGAACGCTGTTATGGCCGGGGCCGAGCGCATCCACGTCACCTGCCCCTTGGGCACGGATTTCAGCGGGCCGGGGGCCGCATATCCTAAGCAAGGCGCCACGGATGTCAGCGTGGCGCGCTTTCCGATGTCCGTTTTTGCGCCCGTCCCGGCCCAGGGCTTTTCCGGCATTGTGATGCAGGATGGATTTCTTGTGGGGACCGGGTCGAAATTCTATCAGCCTTATGGCTGCGACCTGAGGGAGCCATTGGCGGTTCACTTCGACGGCGGGCGTTTGACCGGATTTTCCGGTCATGACATGGACGTGCACTGCGCACAGATGCATTATCAGAAGGTCGGGCAGATGTTTGATCTGGACCCGATGACCATGCACTCGTGGCATGCAGGCATTCATCCGGGATGCGCCTACACCGCGCCTGCTTTCGAGAATTTCGAACGGTGGAGCGGATCGGCCTTTGGCAACCCCCGCCTGTTGCATTTTCACACCTGCGGGCATTACGCACCGGGTGAGATTTCGCTGAACGTGCTGGACCCGACGATTGCCGTGGATGGCATGGCGATTTGGGACAATGGTATTTTCAGGCCCGAGCTGATCCCCGGCGGGCAGGCAGTTCTGGACGAATACCCCTGTATCAGAGCCGTTTTTGACGCGCCCGAACAGCGGGTCGGTCAGGGCGCAAATGGCCGGTTGTCAGCCCACTGATTCGGACGCGATCATCTTCGCCACCCGCGACCGGAACCGCATCGCGCCCGCATCCAGCCCAAGGTTGATATAGCCGGATTTGCGCTGCGCCATACCGGTCTGGACGTATTCCAGCACCTCTTTGTCCTCGTTGAACGCCATAACCGCGCCGTCGAACATCCGCTGGGACATAGCCGCGTCATCGGCATGCATGTTGCGATGCTGGAACCAGAAATAGCGTGCGCTTTCGTGATCCACCGGCGTGATGAAGTTGTAAGAGATATTGATGAACGCATTGTCCGAGATGGGACGATCCGCCCCGCCTTCCCCCACCGGCGTATAGATGGACATGTTGATCGCGGTGGACGGCAGGCGGCATTCGTAATGCTGCTTGCGGTCGCAGGTTGGGCCAAAGGGCAGGATCGGCGCATAGTATGGCGGTGCAGGTTCGTCCGCGATCCAGCGTGAGACGATGACGCCGCTTTCGGTCTCTTCCAGATCAAGGGGCCGATTGTCGGTTCCGGCCCCGGCAAATGAGGTCAGATGCACCCAGGCCACATGGCTGGGGTCCAGCAGGTTGTCGATGATGTACAGGTAATGGCACGCCATCTCCATCGCGCCGGTCTGGGTTTTGCCCCAGCTTGGGTTGTCGAAATTCGGGATGTCGATGATGTCATCCGGATTGGCCTGCGCCGGGTCGCCCATCCATAGCCACAGGAACCCCCAGCGATCCTCGGCCGGGTAGGAATGCACAGCGGCGCGGCGCGGGGGGTTGTCCAACTGCGTTGGCGCGATCACACATTCGCCGCTGCAATCGAAGGTCAGCCCGTGATAGCCGCAAACAACATGATCGCCCTCGATCGTTCCGCGCGACAGGGGCAGTTTGCGGTGCGGACAGGCATCTTCCAGCGCAATGGCCGCGCCTTTGGTGTCGCGGTAGATCACGATCTCTTCGTTCAGCATCCGCACGGGGCTGAGATCGCGACTGAAATCCCCGCTGCGCCCTGCAACGTACCAGCAGTTTCGGATAAAACCCTCGGCTCCGGCCAGATCAGGACGCATGGGGGCTACTCCGAAAACACATCAAAGGCTTTCAGGGCCTTTGCACTGTATCCGAAGGATGGGCCTCCACCCATATAGGTTGCCATGGCGAGCGCCTCGCACAGCTCCTCGCGCGTGGCACCCAGGCGGACGAGCGATTTCACGTGAAACCCGATGCAGCTGTCGCATTTTGTGGCAACGGCAATGCCCAGCGCGACAAATTCCTTGGTCTTTTCGCTTAGCGCACCATCGGTCTTGGCGGCCTTTCCCATGATGCCAAAACCGCGCACGGTTTCGGGCACTTCTTTCGAGAAGGTGCCGATATTGGCCTCGGTCTCGGCCATGAAGTCTTTCCAGCCCATTTATTATCTCCGTCTTAACCGCGTTCATCCGCGCCCATGCGGCGTTCCAGCCAGCGCACACCGGCGCTGATGATCAGAACCAGGATCAGGTATTCGAAAATCAGCAATGTGTAGATTTCCAGCGGGCGGTATTCCGTCACCACCAGCTCGTTCGCGCGGCGGGTCAGCTCCTGCATGCCGATGACGCTGGCAAAGGCGCTCATCTTGACGATGTAGATGAACTGGTTTGCCAAGGGGGGCAGAATGCGTCGGATCGCCTGCGGCAGGATCACGTAGCGCATGGTTTGCACATAGTTCAGCCCGATGGTCTGCGCAGCTTCGCGCTGCCCGCGTGCGATGGATTGAATGCCCGCGCGGTAAATTTCAGCCGTGAAGGCGCTGTCGGAAATCGCCAGCGTGATGATTGCACCCCAGAACGGATCGATTGGGATATTCATGCCCATCGACTGGAACACAATCGGCAGGCCGTAGAACACCCAAAACAGCATGGGCAGCAGCGGAATCGCGCGGATGAACTCGACATAGACCCTGTTCAGCAACCGCCAGCCGCGTTTTTCGGACAAACCGGGCAAGGCGACCAGCAGACCGATCACAATCGACAGAACGGCGGCGATCAGAGAGATCTGGATCGTCGCCCCCATGCCCGAAATCAGGAATTTCACATTGGTCCAGCCCGTATCCGTCGTGGGGTCGATCACGTACCAGCCCCAGGTCTGGGACGAGGAACAACCGGTCAGCAACAAGAGCGGCACGATCATCAGAAGCTTTTTCATCATGCCCACCTAATGCTGCAAAATCTGGCTCAGGAACTTCCGGCACCGATCCGATGTGGGATTGGTGAAGAAATGTTCCGGCTTGCCCTGTTCCACGATCTCACCCGCATCCATGAAGATCATGTTGTCGGCAACCTTGCGGGCAAATCCCATCTCGTGGGTGACAACAACCATGGTCATGCCTTCATTCGCCAGTTCGACCATCACATCGAGCACCTCGGCGATCATTTCGGGATCAAGGGCCGAGGTCGGCTCGTCAAACAGCAGTACCCTGGGCTCCATGCACAGGGACCGGGCAATCGCCACGCGCTGTTGCTGGCCGCCAGACAGTTGGATCGGGCGTTTGTCGGCCTGATCTGGGATATGCACCCGCTCAAGGTAATGGCGCGCGCGGTCTTCGGCGTCTTTCCGGCTGAGGCCGCGCGCCTTGATCGGGCCCAGCGTCAGGTTTTCCAGAACGGTCAGATGCGGGAACAGGTTGAACTGCTGAAACACCATGCCGACCTCGGACCGGATCGTGGCCACGGATTTGGCATCGTCCTTCAGTTCGACCCCATCGATGCGGATGGTGCCTTTCTGGTGCTTCTCCAACTGATTGATACAGCGCACAACAGTGGATTTGCCCGACCCCGAAGGTCCGCAGATCACCACCTTTTCGCCGCTGTTGACCGTCAGATTGATGTCCTTGAGAACGTGAAACGTATCGAACCACTTGTTCACATCAACAAGCTCGATGGCGGCGTCTGGCATTGGCTGACCTGCCCTTATTTTATTCACAGTGGAATATTTTCTTGAGGTTATCTTCCCCTTCGCGCTTAAATCAAGGAACAATATGGCAGCAAGACCCAACCGCCACCAACGGGAGAAATAAATGAACACGATTTGGAAAGCTGCGGCAGCCGCAGCGCTTGGACTGGTATTGTCGGGCGCGGCACATGCACAATCGGCCCTGAACGAAGTGCTGGATTCGGGCGTTCTGAAAGTCGGCACAACCGGCGACTGGAACCCGATGTCCCTGCGCGATCCGGCGACGAACAGCTACAAGGGCTATGACATCGACATCATGAACGAACTGGCCACCGATCTGGGGGTCGAGGTCGAATATGTGCCGACCGACTGGAAAACCCTGGTCAATGGCGTGGTTGCGGGCAAGTACCACCTGACCGGCTCGGCTTCGATCTCGCCGCCGCGCATGAAGGTTGCCGGGTTTTCGGACAGCTATATCGCGGTCGAGTTGTTTCCCTACACCACCAAGGACAAGGCCGACAAATTCGACGGCTACGACTCGATCAACCAACCCGACGTGACGGTTGCCACCACTTTGGGCACCACCTTTGAAAAGCGCGTGCGTGAATGGTTCCCGAATGCGGAAATCAAGGTTGTCGAAGCGCCGGCCCGTGGCTTTCAGGAGGTTATCGCCGGACGTGCGGACGTGTTCATCACATCGAACATCGAAGGCTCGACCCTTGAAGACAAATTCCCGGTTGTCCGCGTGAAGAATGCGGGCCCCCGTTCGCCTTCGCCCATCGCCATGATCCTGCCGCAGGACGATCAGGTCTGGATCAACTACGTCAACAACTGGATCGAGGTGAAGAAGGCGCAGGGTTTCTTCGAAGCGAATCGAGAGAAATGGGGTCTCTGACCTGACCAGCGCCCGGCCAACCGCCGGGCGTTTTCAATTTCCGCTGGGCACGGCCTTGGCCACAACGGTTATGAAACTGACCTTGTCCGTCTTCAGCTCAACCGGCCCATGCGCTGCGTTTGAATCAAAGCTTAAGGAGTCGCCGGGGCGCATATGATAGGTCTCATCCCCGCAGCCATAGACCATCTCACCATCGGTGACGTGGATGAACTCGATCCCCTGATGTTGATATGACGGTCGTGGCCCCAGAGGCGAGTCCAGCGTTACGCTGAAGCTTTCGAAACTGACATGCTTGGCCTCGGCGCGGCCGATCAGCTTGTAGCTATGACCGTAACCACTGCCCAGCCGCTGCACCGTCACACCCTCGCCCGCCGCAACAAAGGACACGTCGGACCGTTCGACCGTTGCGGCAAAGAAATTGATCAGGGGGACACCGATCCCGTTTGCCAGCGCATCCAGCGTTCCAAGCGAGGCCGAGACCTGTCCGCGCTCGATCTTGGATATCATCGCGGTCGAGACCCCGGACTGACCCGACAACTCGGCCAGCGTCAGACCTGCAAGCATACGATGGGTTTTGACGGCCAGCCCGATCACATGATCAAGCGGCGGCTTCTGGGTTTCAATGGTACGTGGCTGTTCCATGCGCTCAGCGTATCGGCGTGTTGCCAAAAGGAAAAGCGATAGTCAGGCTGTCACCATGAAACTGGATCATATGACATGGTATGAGGTCGAGGCCCGGATCGAGGCCGGGGCCGCAATCCTGCTGCCCGTAGGATCGACCGAGCAGCATGGGCCGATGGGCCGGATCGGAACCGACACGATCTGCGCCGAAGCGATAGCGCTGGCCGCAGCCAAGCGGTGCGACGCCATCGTGGCTCCGGCGCTGGCCTACACCCCGGCCCCGTTCAACACGGCCTTTCCCGGTACGGTCTCCCTGTCGGAGCCGATTTTTCAAACCATGGCGAGCGAGGTCATCTCGGGCCTGCTGGCGCAAGGGTTTACCGGTGTTTTTGTTGTGAATGGTCACGGCGCCAATCTGGCACCGTTGAACCGCATCGCTGACGCCCTGCCCGCAGATCGGATTCAAATTGTCAGCTGGTGGGAGCCGCCCAGCGTCAACGCCCTGCGCCAGAACCTTTATGGCGCGTGGGAGGGGATGCACGCCACCCCGTCCGAGATCGCGATCACGCAAAGCCTGTTGGGGGCTCTGCCAGCGGGATTGGCCGCCGATCCCCCCGTGAAACTCAGCCCTGAATACATCCGCGCCCATAGCGGCGACCGTCACGGCCCGCCCAATGAGCACCGGGCCGCGTTCCCGGATGGCCGCGTCGGATCCCATTCCGCGCTGGCCACGCCCGAGGATGGCGCGCGCCTGCTGGACACCGCCGCACAGGCGATCGCAGAACAGTTTGCAGCGTTTCAGGATCTGGCGAGACAGGTTGGTTAGGCGACGGATAAACTCGTCTCACCAGCGCGTGACAATCGATGTCAGGCAATTGCAACGGGTCGGTTCTCGGGCCACTTTCAGTCTCGGAAGGAGACCTGCCATGACCCGAACTGCCTACCTCGATTTTGTGAAACCTGCCCTGTTGCTGACGTTTTTAGCTCTGGCCGCGATGTTGCGAGTCCTGCCCGCTCAGGCGGCAGGCACCGAGACACTGACCGTTGCGGGCGGGTGTTTCTGGTGCGTCGAATCCGATTTCGAATCCGTTCCCGGCGTTGTGGGCGCGGTGTCGGGATATACCGGTGGCAAATCGGCCAACCCAACCTACGATCAGGTCTCAAAAGGCGGTACAGGCCATTACGAAGCGGTTCAGATCACCTTCGATCCTGCCCGGGTTTCCCGTGAAACGCTTTTGAACATGTTCTTCCGCTCGGTCGATCCCACCGATGCGGGTGGCCAGTTCTGCGACCGGGGTGACAGCTATCGCACCGCGATTTTCGTCTCTAACTCAGGCGAAAAGGCACAGGCGGAAAAAGCTAAGGCACAGGCGCAGGCCGCATTGGGTCAGACGGTGGTGACGCCAATCTTGCAGGAATCTACCTTTTACCCGGCCGAGGCCTACCATCAGGACTATTACAAAGGCGAAAAACTGGTTCTCACCCGCTTTGGTCCGAAACGTCAGAAGAACGCCTATAAGGCCTATCGCAATGCCTGCGGTCGGGATGCGCGTGTGAAACAGCTTTGGGGCACAGACGCGCCCTTTGCCGGGTCTTAATCGAAAGACGCGTCGCGCACTTCGCGCAGATCAGGAATAACATCCGCCGTACCGTGCCGCGTGACCATCAGGGCCGCGGCACGGTTTGCTTGCAGGATCGCCTGTTCCATCGGCATTCCCCGGTCCATCCCGGCCAGAACATAACCCGTGAACGTGTCCCCCGCACCGGTCGTATCGACCGCCTGAACCTTGTGGGCCGCGAAATCGACCGGATCACAGCCCTGTTGCAGATACCGCGCGCCATTTGCGCCAAGGGTGACGATGACATGGCGCACCGGCAGTTGCGCGGCGTCCAGCCCGGTTTCCTGCCGCAACTGTTCGGCCTCAACCTCATTCAGGATCAGAAAATCCAGATAAGGCAGAACGTCCTGTACGGCCTGGGCCTGAAACGGCGCTGCCGCGTAGCAGACGGTCAGGCCCAGCTCGTGCCCCATCCGGGCAGCTTCGACCTGCGCGTTGGTTTCGTTCTGCAGAACCAGAAGGTCCCCGGTATTTGCAGATGCCAGCGCCTGCCCGACCTGCGACACCTCCAGCGCGTGGTTGGAGCCGGGGAAGAGGACGATCAGGTTCTCACCCTGCGCATCCACGGCCACGATGGCATGACCGGTGGGCACATCGACTTCGGCAATGAACCTTGTGTCGACGCCATATTCGGTCAGCCGATCCTTCGCCCAGCGCCCGTCGGCCCCGACCGCGCCAATATGGCTGACCCGTGACCCGGCCCGCGCTGCCGCGACCGACATATTGGCCCCCTTGCCGCCCAGAAAACGCTCCAGCCCGCTGGCCGCCAGCGTCTCCCCCGGCGCAGGCAGATGCGGCAGGGCATAGACCATATCCGCATTGATCGAGCCGAGGTTCCAGATCGTCATGGCTTATCCAATATCGCAAGAGGCCAGAATGGCCATGTTCAGAATGTCATTCGCCGTCGACACGGTCGAGCAGATCTGGATCGGCTTGTCGACACCGGACAGGATCGGGCCGATCACGGTGGCGCCGCCCATTTCCTGCATCAGCTTGGTCGAGATGCTGGCCGAATGGCGTGCAGGCACGATTAGGATATTTGCCGGGCCGGTCAGGCGCGAGAAGGGGTACGCCTCTTGCTGATCGAGGTTCAGCGCCACATCGACGGTCATCTCGCCTTCGTATTCGAAATCGACGCCGCGACGGTCCAGAACTTCGGGCGCGACATGCATTTTCTCGGCCCGTTCCGATACCGGATAGCCGAAGGTCGAGAAGCTGACGAAGGCCACACGCGGCTCCAGCCCCATATGACGCGCCACAGCGGCCGAGCGTTCTGCGATGTTGGCCAGATCGTTTTCGTCCGGCCATTCATGCACCAGCGTATCGCCGATCAGCACGATGCGGCCCTTATGCAGCAACGCAGTCACGCCCGCCGCGCCATGGGCGGCATCGGCGTCGAATACATGGTTGATCCGGTCCATCACATGGGCCGATTTGCGCGTGGCACCGGTGACCAACCCGTCCCCATGCCCATGTGCCAGCATCAGCGATGAGAACACGTGCCGGTCGCGGGCCGCAAGGCGGTGGATGTCTTTGCGATCGAACCCTTTGCGCTGCAAACGCTTGTAAAGGAAATCCTTATAGGTCTCGAGATGCGTGGTGTTCGCAGCGTTGACCACATCAAGCTCACGCACGGCGTCGCCCAGACCTGCCTCTTCCAGCTTGGTTTTCACCTCGTCGGGCCGACCGACAACCAACGCCTTGCCAAAGCCCGAGCGCTGATACATCACCGCCGCGCGCAGCACGCGGGGATCGTCGCCCTCGGCAAAGATCATTCGGCTTTGCGCCTGACGGGCGCGGGCGTTCAACCCGCGCAGAATGCTGGCCGTCGGGTCCATGCGGGATTTCAGGCTCAGCTCATAGGCGTCCATGTCGATGATCGGACGCCGCGCCACGCCGGTATCCATCCCGGCCTTGGCGACCGCAGGCGGGATACGGTGGATCAGGCGCGGATCGAACGGCGTCGGGATGATGTAATCGCGGCCAAAGGTCAGCGATTTACCATAGGCCATGGCGACTTCATCCGGCACATCCTCGCGCGCCAGACGGGCCAGCGCATGGGCACAGGCGATCTTCATCTCGTCATTGATGGCGCGGGCATGGATGTCCAACGCGCCACGGAACAGGTAGGGGAAGCCCAGAACGTTGTTCACCTGGTTCGGGTAGTCGCTGCGCCCGGTGGCGACGATGGCATCGACGCGGACCTCGTGCGCTTCTTCCGGCGTAATCTCGGGATCCGGGTTGGCCATGGCGAAAATCACCGGGTTGTCGGCCATGCTGGCGACCATATCCTGCGTCACCGCACCTTTGACCGACACGCCCAGGAACACGTCCGCGCCCTTCATGGCCTCTTCCAGCGTGCGCAACTCGGTGGTGATCGCGTGGGCCGATTTCCACTGGTTCATGCCCTCGGTCCGGCCCTGATAAATCACGCCCTTGGTGTCACAGACGATGCAATTTTCATGCTTTGCACCCATCGCCTTGAGCAGTTCGATACAGGCAATCCCCGCAGCGCCTGCCCCGTTCAGAACGATCTTCACATCCTCGATCTTCTTGCCCGAGATATGCAGCGCGTTCAGCAGACCCGCCGCACAGATCACCGCCGTGCCATGCTGGTCGTCGTGGAAGACGGGGATGTCCATCTCTTCCTTCAGGCGCTGCTCGATGATGAAACATTCCGGCGCCTTGATGTCTTCCAGGTTGATACCACCAAAGGTCGGCCCCATCAGCTTGACCGCGCGGCAGAACTCATCCGGGTCCTCGGTGTCCAGTTCGATATCGATCGAGTTCACGTCAGCAAACCGTTTAAACAGGACGGATTTCCCCTCCATCACCGGTTTCGAGCCCAGCGCGCCAAGATTACCCAGGCCCAATACGGCGGTCCCGTTCGAGATCACGGCCACCAGATTGCCCTTGTTGGTATAGTCATACGCCGTCTCGGGCGCTTCGGCGATGGCTTCGCAGGGAACCGCCACGCCGGGGCTGTAGGCCAGCGACAGATCGCGCTGGGTGGTCATGGGGACGGTGGCTTGCACCTCCCACTTGCCGGGGGTGGGGTCCAGGTGAAAGGCCAGCGCCTCTTCTTTGGTGATCTTCGCTTTGGGCATTTTAAACGTCGGTTCCATGACTTCGGGGCTGATGCCTCATAGCGCAGGCGGGGCTGCGCCTCAACGGGAATACGTTTTCACCTTTCGTCGCGGGGGCCGCGTTTGTAAGGTCGCGCCCGGAATACGCCAGAAGGGGGCCGCTTTTGTCCACAGTCACGCCGATGATGGCGCAATATCTCGAGATCAAAGAGGCCCATGCCGATGCCCTGCTGTTTTATCGCATGGGCGATTTCTACGAGATGTTTTTCGAGGATGCGGTGAATGCCGCCGAGGCGTTGGATATCGCCCTGACCAAACGCGGCAAGCATAACGGCACCGACATTCCGATGTGCGGCGTGCCGGTTCATGCCGCCGAGGGCTATTTGCTGACCCTGATCCGCAAAGGGTTCCGCGTGGCCGTCTGCGAACAGATGGAAAGCCCGGCCGAGGCGAAGAAAAGAGGCTCTAAATCGGTGGTAAAGCGCGATGTCGTACGTCTGGTGACACCCGGCACTCTGACAGAGGACGCGCTGCTTGAGGCCCGCCGCCACAACTTTCTGGCCGCTTATGCCGAGGTCCGGGATGAGGCCGCTTTGGCCTGGGCCGACATTTCCACCGGTGCGTTTCACGTGATGCCTTTGACGTCCATACGCCTCAGCCCCGAACTGGCCCGGCTTGCCCCGTCCGAGTTGATCGTGGCAGACGGGTCGGAACAGCCTCTGCAGGAATCCGTCCGCGATCTGGGCATTTCACTCACTCCCATCGGGCGCGCCAGTTTCGACAGCACCGCGGCAGAAAAACGCATCTGCGGGTTGTTTCACGTGGGCGCTTTGGACGCGTTCGGCACGTTTGGACGCGCCGAGATTTCGGCAATGGGCGCGCTGATCGACTATCTGGAGATCACGCAAAAGGGCAAACTGCCCCTGCTGCAAACGCCTCTGAAAGAATCTGAAGACCGAGTGGTCCAGATCGACGCCGCCACCCGGCGCAATCTGGAACTGACCCGATCTTTGTCCGGCGGACGCGCCGGATCGCTGCTGTCGGTGGTCGACCGCACAGTCACACCGGGCGGCGCGCGGCTGCTGGAACAGCGCCTCTCCAGCCCCTCGCGCAATCTCGACGTCATCCACGCCCGTCTGGACGCGGTGAGCTTCGCCACCGAAGACAGCCTGACCGCCTCGGACCTGCGCGAGGCGTTGCGCAAAACCCCCGATCTGGACCGCGCCCTGTCGCGGCTTTCGCTGGAACGCGGTGGCCCCCGCGATCTCGCCGCCATCCGCAACGGTCTGGCGCAGGCGGCGACCATCGCCGAACTCTGCGCCCCGCAAGACCTACCCGTCCTTCTGGCCACCGCCGTGCAGAACCTGACCGGTTTCGACGACCTGCTGACCCTGCTGGACGACGCCCTTGTCGCCGAACCGCCCCTGCTGGCCCGCGACGGTGGCTTCATCGCCCCCGGTTTCGACAGCGAGTTGGACGAGGCCCGCACCCTGCGCGACGAAGGCCGATCCGTCATTGCAGGGTTTCAGCAGAAATACGCGGAACATACCGGCATCACATCGCTGAAGATCAAACACAACAACGTGCTTGGCTATTTCATCGAAACCACGGCAACCCATGCCGAAAAGATGCTGAACCCGCCGTTCTCCGAGACCTATATCCACCGCCAGACCACCGCCAATCAGGTGCGGTTCACCACCGTTGAACTGTCCGAGATCGAAACCCGCATCCTGAATGCGGGTAATCTGGCGCTGGAGATTGAAAAAAGGCTCTATCAAAGGATTTCTGGTGAGATTCTGGCCAAAGCTGCGCATCTGAATCAAGCCGCCCGAGGGCTGGCCGAACTCGATCTGACCACCGCGCTGGCCGATCTGGCACGCGGCGAAAACTGGTGCTGCCCGCAGGTCGACACCTCGCGCGCCTTCGACGTTCAGGGCGGTCGCCACCCGGTTGTCGAACACGCCCTGCGCCAGCAAGGTGGCGATGCCTTCATCGCCAATGACTGCGACCTCAGCGCCGACAAGGGTGCCGCCATCTGGCTGCTGACCGGCCCCAACATGGCGGGTAAATCAACCTTCCTGCGCCAGAACGCCCTGATCGCCTTATTGGCGCAAATGGGCAGCTACGTCCCGGCAGAGAAGGCCCATATCGGCCTCGTCAGCCAGTTGTTCAGCCGTGTCGGCGCATCCGACGATCTGGCACGGGGCCGCTCGACCTTCATGGTGGAAATGGTAGAAACCGCCGCCATCCTGAACCAGGCCGACGACCGCGCGCTGGTGATCCTCGACGAGATTGGCCGCGGCACCGCCACTTATGACGGGTTGTCGATCGCCTGGGCCACATTGGAACATCTTCACGCGGCCAACCAATGCCGCGCGCTCTTTGCGACCCACTACCACGAACTCACCGCGCTGGCCGGTAAACTCGAAGGCGTCGACAACGCCACCGTGGCGGTCAAGGAGTGGGAAGGCGAGGTGATCTTCCTGCACGAGGTCCACAAAGGCGCCGCCGACCGGTCCTACGGCGTACAGGTCGCCCAGCTTGCAGGCCTGCCCGCATCGGTGGTGGACCGGGCGCGTATCGTACTGGACCAGCTGGAAAAAACCGAACGCGAAGGCGGCAAGCAAAAAGCCCTGATCGATGACCTGCCCCTGTTCTCCGCCGCGCCGCCCCCGCCGCCGCCAGCCCCCAAGGCTTCCCCTGTCACCGACATGCTGGCGGATATTCTGCCGGACGAGCTTACCCCGCGCGAGGCCCTCGACCTGATCTACAAACTGAAAGAGGCGGCCAAATCCTGACCGCCCCTTCTTCTGTTCAAAAATACCTCCGCCGGAGGCTTGGCCTCGCAGAGGCCAATCAGCTCGCAGGTGTCGACGACACCCCAACCTGCGCCGGACGCAGCAACCGGTCATGCAGCATGAACCCTTCGGCAGAAACCTGAATGATATCGCCCGCGCGGGTCCCCGGCACCGGAGCCTCAAACATCGCCTCATGCACATTCGGATCGAAACGGTCGCCAACTTCGGGCGTGATCACCTCGATCCCGTGCTTCTGGAACACATCCTTCAGCGCCCGCATGGTCAGCTCAACACCTTCCAGCAAACCGGCAGCCACTTCTTTCTGCTCATCCGTTGCCGCCTCAAGCGCGCGTTTCATGTTGTCGTAAACCGGCAGCATGTCGCGTGCCAGTTTCGATCCGCCATACTGTTCCGCATCGCGGCGCGCCTTGTCGCCACGCTTGCGCGCATTCTCGGCATCCGCCAGCGCGCGCATGAACTTGTCCTTGTAATCGTCCCGCTCGGCACGCAGCGCGTCGATCTCCAGCGCCTCTTCGCTGATATCCATCAGCTCTTCGGCCAACTCTTCCGCCTCGGCGGTTGCGATATCGTCCAGAAAATCTTCGTTCTTGGGCTCTGCCATCTCTTACCCTCTAGCTCCGGTCGGATATCAGCTTGCCGACCAGTTGCGCCGTATAATCCACGATCGGCACGATCCGTCCATAGTTCAGACGCGTGGGCCCGATGACCCCAACCGCACCGATAATCTTTCGATCAGCGTTCATATATGGAGACACCACCAAAGAGGAACCCGAAAGTGAGAAAAGTTTGTTCTCGGAGCCGATAAAAATGCGCACACCGTCGCCTTCTTCGGTCAATTCCAGAAATTCCGCGATGTCACGTTTGCGTTCCAGATCGTCAAACAGGGTGCGGATACGGTCCAGCTCCTCGGCCTCGCCCGAGTCACCCAGCAGATTCGCCCGCCCCCGCACGATCAAACGGGCCGAGTCGCCCCCGTCCCCATCCCAGGCGGCCATGCCGCTTTCGACCATCTCACGCGCCAGCACGTCGATTTCCTGTTTGCGCGCGTCGATCTGGCTTTGCATCTGACGGCGAACTTCGCTCAGCGTGCGCCCCTCGATCAGCGCATTCAGGAAATTCGCCGCCTCGCGCATCGAACTGGGCGTCTGTCCGGGTGGTGGCGTGAACAGGCGGTTTTCCACATGCCCGTCCGAGAACACCAGAACCACCAGCGCGCGATCATGCGCCAGTGAGACAAACTCGATATGTTTGATCTCGGTCTCATGTTTGGGGGTCAGAACCAGCGAGGCCCCATGTGTCACGTGTGACAAGGCCGACCCCACTCGGTCCAGCATTCCGCCCACATCGCCCGCGTTAGAGCCTAAAGTCTCATCCAGTTTCTGCCGATCATCGGCGCCGAGATCGCCGACCTCCAGCAGCCCATCAACAAACATCCGCAAGCCCATCTGCGTCGGTACGCGGCCCGCGCTGACATGGGGGCTGTCGAGCAGGCCCAGAAACTCAAGATCCTGCATCACGTTACGCACGGTCGCGGCGCTGACTTTCTCGGACAGCGTACGGGTCAGGGTGCGGCTTCCAACGGGTTCACCACTGTCCAGATAGCTTTCGACGATCAGCCGGAACACCTCACGCGACCGGTCATTCATCTCGTCCAGAATTCTGCTTGCTTCGCTCATCTGCGTTCCCCTGCTGGGCCGTCATTAAATCGCAGGCAAATGAAAGGTCAATCGGGGTTGCATCGTAACGCTGCGGGGCGTTATCCCCAACCCAGCAAACAAAGGATTTTCCATGCGACCCTCAGGACGTGATCTAAACGAAATGCGCGCGGTTTCAATCGAGACCGGCTTTACCAAACATGCCGAAGGTTCCTGCCTGATCAAGATGGGCGATACCCATATACTGTGCACCGCCACCATCGAGGATCGCGTGCCGCCGTTCATCAAGGGCTCGGGTCTGGGCTGGGTTACTGCCGAATACGGAATGCTGCCCCGCGCGACCAACACAAGGATGCGGCGTGAGGCGGCAAGCGGCAAGCAAGGCGGGCGCACCGTGGAAATCCAGCGCCTGATCGGCCGCGCCCTGCGTGCCGGTGTGGATCGGGTTGCCTTGGGTGAACGTCAGATCACAATAGACTGTGATGTGATCCAGGCCGATGGCGGCACCCGTTGCGCCTCGATCACCGGCGGTTGGGTGGCGCTGCGTCTGGCGGTGAACAAGCTGATGAAGGCGGGCGATGTGATTTCCGATCCGCTGGTGGACCCTGTTGCCGCCGTGTCCTGCGGGATTTACGCTGGTCAGCCGGTTCTGGATCTGGACTACCCCGAGGACAGCGAAGCGGGCGTCGATGGAAACTTCATCATGACCGGCTCGGGCAAACTGATCGAAGTGCAGATGAGCGCCGAAGGCTCGGTCTTCAGTCGCGCGCAGATGGATCAGCTGATGGATTTGGCCGAAAAAGGCGTCGGTGAACTGGCCGCCGCACAGAAAGCCGCCACCGCATGACCCGCAAGTTCGACGGCGACAGGCTTCTGGTCGCCACCCATAACACAGGCAAGCTTGAGGAGATGGCGCATCTGCTTGAGCCCTTTGGTGTGACCGTCGTGGGCGCAGGCGAGATGAACCTGCCGGAACCGGAAGAGACCGAGGATACCTTTGTCGGCAACGCCCGGATCAAAGCTCATGCCGCGGCAAAGGCCACCGGCCTGCCTGCCCTGTCGGACGATTCCGGGATCACCATCGACGCGCTGGACGGTGCGCCGGGCGTTTACACCGCCGATTGGGCCGAAACCGGCGAGGGCCGCGATTTCCTGATGGCGATGACCCGCGCCCATAACGAACTCGAGGCGAAAAACGCCCCTCATCCGCGCACCGCGCAATTCCGCTGCACGCTGGTTCTTGCCTGGCCCGACGGGCATGATGAGGTGTTCGAAGGCATCGCCCCCGGCCATCTGACCTGGCCAATCCGTGGCAAGGACGGGTTCGGCTATGATCCGATGTTTGTCCCCGAGGGCCATGACATTACCTTTGCCGAAATGGATCGCTGGGAAAAGAACAAGATCAGCCATCGCGGCCGCGCGGTGGAGATGTTCGTGAAAGGCTGCTTTGGCGGATGATTGGCGCAACGGGGGCTTTGGCCTGTATGTGCATTGGCCCTTTTGCGAGGCCAAATGCCCCTATTGCGACTTCAACAGTCACGTTTCCAGAAATATTGATCAAAAACAATGGCTTGTTGCGTATCTGGGCGAGTTGCACCGCAGCGCCGCCGAAACCCCGGATCGTGTCCTTGATACGATTTTCTTTGGCGGCGGCACGCCTTCCCTGATGGACCCCGAAACGGTCGCGGCGGTAATAGATACGGCCCGCGCCCTGTGGCGCCCGTCGAACGATATGGAAATCACGCTTGAGGCCAATCCCGGCTCGGTCGAGGCTGGCCGGTTCGCCGCTTATCGCGACGCGGGTGTGAACCGCATCTCGATGGGCGTGCAGGCGCTGAATGACGACGACCTGCGCCGGTTGGGCCGCATCCATACCGTGGCCGAGGCCCGCGCCGCCTATGACATCGCGCGCAATTGCTTTGACCGGGTCAGTTTCGATCTAATCTATGCCCGCCAACACCAGACGCTGGACGCGTGGCGCGCGGAACTGTCTGATGCATTGTCGATGGCTGTCGACCACCTGTCGCTGTACCAACTGACCATCGAGGACGGCACCGCCTTTGGCGACCGTTACGCCGTCGGCAAACTGCGCGGCCTGCCCGAAGATGACAGCGCCGCCGATATGTACTTGGCCACGCAGGACATCTGCGACGCCCACGGCCTGCCTGCCTATGAGGTCTCCAACCATGCCCGCCCCGGTGCGGAATCCCGGCACAATCTGATCTATTGGCGCTATGGCGATTACGTGGGGATCGGTCCCGGTGCCCATGGGCGGGTCACGTTGAACGGCCAGAAACACGCAACCGAGACCTACCTGAACCCGGACCGCTGGCTGAAAGCGGCCACACAAGGCAACGGGGAAAAAGAGCGCACAACGTTATCCCCGACGGATCAAGCCAAAGAATACCTTATGATGGGTATGCGCGTAGCTGAAGGACTAGATATTGATCGATACAGTCGGTTATCTGGCCTACCCCTGCCCTCGGACGCACTGGATCACCTGACCGATATTGGCATGATCTGCCATCAGAACGGGCGGCTTAGTGCAACAGCAGATGGGCGCGCGGTTTTGAATGCCGTGATCCGAGAGCTTTTGGAGTAGCGAATGCAGTTTCTCTGGGCCGGGCTGGGACTTGTTTGCGTTGCGCTTGCAATGGTCGGAGTCGTTCTGCCGTTGCTGCCTACGGTGCCTTTTCTGTTGCTGGCTGCGTTTTTTTTCGCCCGATCCTCCTCCCGCCTTCATAACTGGCTGATCACGCATAGGCTGTTCGGGCCAATGATCCTGGACTGGCAGCGATCCGGTGCCATTCGTCCAGCCGCAAAAAAGGCGGCCACCTTGTCGGTCGCCGCCGTGTTCGGCCTCTCGGTCGTGCTATCCGCGCCGCCCCATGTCCTGATCATTCAAGCCGTCGTTCTGGGCGGCGTCATGGTCTTTATCTGGACCCGGCCTAGCGGCTGAGTTTGGCACACAAATCGTCCAGCTGATCCAGATTCTCATAGGTCAGAACAACCTGCCCGGTCTCGGTTCCCGGCTTGTGATTGATCGACACTTTCATCGCCAGAATAGCCGAAAGATCCTTCTCCAGCGCCCGCGTATCCGCATCCTTGCCCGCATTCAGGTTTCGCGACTTCGGCGCGGGGCGGTCAGTATCACCCTGCTGTTGCTTCTTCACCAAAGCCTCGGTGGCGCGGACGGACAGACCTTCCTTAACAACCTGTTTGGCAAGTTCCGACGGATTCTCGGCCGTGATCAGCGCCCGCGCATGCCCTGCGGACAGTTTGCCTTCGATCACCAATGTCTGCACGTCCAACGGCAGGGACAAAAGACGCAGAAGGTTTGCAATATGGCTGCGGCTTTTGCCCAAGGCCTCGGCCAGTTTTTCCTGCGTGTGACCAAACCGGTCCATCAACTGTTTATATCCGGCGGCTTCTTCCACCGCGTTCAGATCGGCCCGCTGAATGTTTTCAATGATTGCAACTTCCAGAACCTCGGTATCGTCGAAATCCCGAACTATGACTGGAATATCATGCAGTTGCGCCATTTGCGCTGCGCGCCAACGACGCTCGCCCGCGACGATTTCATAGGCGCCTTCGCCGATGGACCGCACGATCAGGGGCTGGATGATGCCCTTTTCCTTGACCGAGGCCGCGAGCTCATCCAACTGCTCTGGCGAAAACGTCCGGCGCGGCTGATTTGGGTTGGCTTGCAGCTTTTCAATCGGAACCGTCAGGTCAGGTCGACGCGGCTGAGTCGGTGCGAGACCATCAGCTTCCTGAGTTACATCCGCCATCAGGGCAGACAACCCGCGTCCCAGCCCCCTTGGTTTTGCTTTCTTGGCGCTCACGTCGCCCTCCTCACTGCCGCTTAAGCGGCGACTTTATTGTTCTTGTGCATGACTTCGCGGGCCAGATGCCGATACGCCATCGCCCCAAGCGAACCTGAATCATATTGCAAAACAGGCAACGCATAAGACGGGGCCTCACTGACCCGGACATTCCGCGGTATCTTGGTTTTAAAAACCATCTCACCCAGATTGTCACGCGCATCTTTTTCGACCTGACGGGACAAGTTGTTGCGGTTGTCATACATGGTCAACACAACACCTTCGATTCTCAGGTCCGGATTCGCGGTTTGCCGAACCTCTCTGATCGTCAGCATAAGCTGCGAAAGACCTTCCAGCGCGAAGAATTCGCTTTGCAATGGAACCAGCACCGAATGGGCGGCAACCATGGCGTTCACAGTCAACAAATTCAGGGATGGGGGGCAGTCGATCAGAACAAAATCAAGCTCAAAACTGTCGATCGAGGTCTGACGCAGCGCATCATGCAACAGATAGCTGCGTTTTTCGTTGGAAATCAGTTCGATATCGGCAGAACTCAGGTCAACAGTGGCCGGAACGACAAACAGCCCATCAATCTCGGTCTCCTGCACAACCGCTTCCAAGGGCGCATCGTCAAGAATGAGGTCGTAGGTGGTCCAATCCCGATCTTCGACACCCAGCCCGGTTGAAGCATTACCCTGAGGATCCAAGTCAACCACCAAAACGCGGCATCCGGCCTCGGCCAACCCTGCTGCCAGATTGATCGCCGTGGTTGTCTTTCCAACTCCGCCCTTCTGATTGGCAACCGCAATTATCCGGGGCCCGGAAGGACGAGACAGATCAACCACGTGATACTCCTTTGATCTTAAGGATGACAGCCTGGGGTTCTGTTAAACTTGTAATCGGCTCGGCTTCGAATTTCCATTCTTCCTGTGCCTCGACCAGTTCTTTTTTCCAGTTCGCGCCTTTCGGCAACAAGGCCGTGCCGAACTCGCTTAAATGCCTGTCACAAAATGACAAAAGCGTATTCAAGTCTGCCAGGGCCCGGGCTGATAGGATGTCAGCGCCCAATGGATCAATCGCTTCGATCCTTTTGGAGATCACCTGGCAGGAAACCCCGCATTCCCGCGCGACATTCCGCAGAAAAGCAGATTTCCTTTGATCGCTTTCGACAAAACGAAAATGGGTGTTCGGCGCCTCTTCCACAGCAATGATCGCACAGACCATCCCGGGAAAACCGCCACCGCTACCCAGATCAGCCCAGGCTTCAAAGGGATCAGCGCACCGGAACACCTGTACTGAATCCAGAATGTGCCGATTCCAGATGTCATTCATGCTGTTACGCGATACCAGGTTGATCCTTGGATTCCAGCGCTTCACCAGGTCAACATAGAGGCTCAGCCGCTCGAATGTTTCACGTGAAACATCGAGCGCATCGAGTTTTGAATGGTCCAGAGTCATGCTTTTCGCGCTTTTTCGTCCCGACGCAACTTGGCCAGCACCAGTGTCAAAGCCGCCGGAGTCACGCCTTCAACCCTGCTGGCTTGGGCGATATTTGCTGGTTTGGCTTGCGAGAGTTTCTGTTTCATCTCTGATGACAACCCATCGAGCGAAAAGAAATCGAATTCGCGCGGAATAACATAGGACTCATCACGCTTCATGGCTTCGACGTCGCGCTGCTGTCGTGCGATGTAATTCGCATACAGCGCATCCCGCGCAATCTGCAGCCGAATATCAGGTTCCACCGAGGTCAACTGAGGAATGAGCGGCAACATATCTTCAAAAGAGACGTCAGGAAACGCCAGAATCGCCATCCCATCCCGGCGATTTCCGTCCTGATTGACGTTGATTCCAGCCTCTCGGACCTGTTTTGGGGTGTATGTCTGCTGGGTCAGCAGCGATTTGGCGGCATCCAACTTGTCCATTTTGGCTTCAAAATGGACACGGCGTTCCTGACCAACACATCCAGTCTGCACCCCCAGCGGGGTCAAGCGTTGGTCCGCATTGTCCGCCCGCAGAGACAACCGAAACTCGGCGCGTGAGGTGAACATACGGTACGGCTCAGCCACCCCTCGGGTTGTCAGATCATCAATCATGACGCCGATATAGCTATCGGCCCGCGTGAAATGCAGCGGATCTTTGCCCTGTACGTCCAATGCCGCGTTGAGGCCCGCGACCATGCCTTGGGCTGCCGCCTCCTCATATCCTGTGGTGCCATTGATCTGACCCGCAAGATATAGTCCGGGAACATCCGGCAGAGACAATCTTGCGGTCAACACACGCGGATCGACGTAATCATATTCAATCGCATATCCAGGCTGAAGGATCTCGGCCTGTTCCAACCCTTTGATCGACCGGACATAGTCCAGCTGCACGTCTTGCGGCAGCGAGGTTGAGATCCCGTTGGGGTATATTGTATGATCATTCACGCCTTCCGGTTCCAGGAAGATCTGATGCGAGTCCTTATCCGCGAACCGAACAATCTTATCTTCAATTGACGGGCAATACCGAGGCCCAACACCGTCGATATGACCGCCATACATCGCCGATTTACTTAGGTTTTTTTCAATAATCTCATGGGTCCGCGCGTTTGTATGTGTGATCCCGCAGGAGATTTGGGGCGCGACAACCGAAGTCGACAAGAACGAAAACAGGGTCGGTTCATCATCCCCGTCCTGCCGCTCTAACCCGGTCCAGTCGATGGTTCGCCCGTCCAGCCGAGGTGGTGTACCTGTTTTCAGGCGTCCGGTCGGCAGGTTGTAGCTGTCCAGCCGCTCTGCCAGTTTGACAGAGGGTCGGTCGCCCATGCGGCCTCCGGGCTTGGACACGTCACCGATATGAATAACGCCGCGCAGGAAGGTACCGGATGTAAGGATGACAGCGCGCGCTTTGACCTCTGAACCGTCGCCGAGTTTCACTCCGGCCACGCGCTCCCCATCCATCAGAAAATCGATCACTTCACCAACAATGACTGACAGATTGCTCTGGCCTTCCGTCTCTTTCTGCATCGCCGCGCGGTACAGCGCGCGGTCGGCTTGGGTTCTGGGCCCCTGCACCGCCGGGCCTTTGCGGCGGTTCAAAAGACGAAACTGGATACCCGCCTGATCCGCGACCCGACCCATAACGCCATCCAGCGCGTCGATTTCGCGCACAAGATGGCCCTTCCCCAGCCCACCAATGGCCGGGTTGCAGGACATGACCCCGATGTCGGATGCGGACAACGTGACCAGTGCTGTCGCCGCTCCCATACGGGCCGCGGCGTGAGCGGCTTCGGTTCCCGCATGGCCGGCGCCTATGACTACAACATCGAAGTCCGAATGTTTCACGTGAAACACTCCTTATTTTCCAAGACAGAAGCTTGAGAAGATTTCGTCCAACAAATCTTCGACCCCAATTCTGCCGACCAAAACCTCAAGCGCGCGGATCGCGGTGCGCAGTTCTTCTGCTGCAATATCATACAGGTCCGGGCCTGATTCCAGAACCGACATGGTAACGGTCAACGCCTCTTTGGCGTTGATCAGCGCAATCCTGTGCCGTTCGCGGGTAGCTATACCATGGCTAGTGGTTCGTTCACCAAGAACACACGATATGTTGGAAATCAGCTCATCTATCCCTTGCCCGGTTTTACCCGAGACACCGAGCGTACCACCTTGCTGAAGATCCGCTTTCGGCCTGACCTGAATGTCACCGGACCGCATTTCGACGCCAAGCTCTGATGGATCGTCGGTGAGGAAAACACGCAAGTCAGCTGCTTCCGCGCGCTTCTTCGCCAGCGCAATACCCAGGTTTTCGACATGATCTTCGGTGTCGCGCAACCCGGCTGTATCCAACAGAGTGACCGGCAGCCCGGCCAGATCCATGCGCACTTCGATCACATCCCGCGTTGTACCCGCATATTCCGACGTGATTGCAGCCTCGCGCCCGGCCAAAGCGTTCAACAGAGTGGACTTGCCTGCATTGGGCAGGCCTACAATGGCAACTTCGAACCCGGTTCGTATGCGTTCTGCGATCCGAACACTGTCTGCTTCGCGTTGCAACTCTGTGCTCACGCCTAAGATCAACTGCCGGACTTCCGGGGTCACATCGGTGGGAACCTCTTCATCGGCGAAATCAATCACAGCCTCCAACAGGGATGCAGCCCGGATCAGATCGCGCCGCCAGCGTTCGGCCAGATTACCCAACTCTCCGGCCAGAATCGTCTGTGCCTGTTTGCGTTGCGCTTCGGTTTCGGCGTCGATCAGGTCTGCCAGACCCTCGACCTGAGTCAGGTCCATCTTGCCGTTTTCAAGGGCGCGACGGGTGAATTCTCCGGGTTCGGCCAGACGCAACCCGTCAGTCTCAGACAGGCATCGCATCACAGCATTGACGGCGGCGGTACTGCCGTGGATTTGCAACTCGGCGACGTCTTCACCGGTAAAGCTGGCCGGGGCCCGAAAGGTCAGGATCAGCCCATCATCCAGACGCGCGCCATCTGCGTCCCGCAGGGTGCGCAGGTTCATACCCCGCGGCGGAAGAGGGCCACCGGCTATCTTTTCCGCAGCGGTACGGGCGACAGGGCCAGAGAGGCGGATGACCGCCACCCCTGCTTTGCCTTGCGCGCTGGCCAAGGCGAATATCGTATCCATTCGAAGGCCTCGCGTGGGTTAAGACCTGTGTCAGGTGTTCATCGAATCGAAGAACTCGCCGTTTGTCTTGGTCTGTTTCAACTTGGACAACAGGAACTCGATGGCGTCGGTCGTGCCCATCGGGTTGAGGATGCGGCGCAGAACAAACGTCTTGGCCAGATCGCCCTTGTCGACCAACAGGTCCTCTTTCCGGGTGCCGGATTTGAGAATATCGATCGCCGGGAACACGCGTTTGTCGGCGATCTTGCGATCCAGAACGATTTCCGAGTTACCGGTGCCTTTGAATTCTTCAAAGATCACCTCGTCCATCCGGCTGCCGGTGTCGATCAGCGCCGTGGCGATGATGGTTAGCGAGCCACCCTCTTCGATGTTCCGGGCCGCACCAAAGAAGCGTTTCGGGCGTTGCAGAGCGTTTGCGTCCACACCGCCGGTCAGAACCTTACCCGAGGACGGGACCACGGTGTTGAACGCCCTACCAAGTCTTGTGATCGAGTCGAGAAGAATTACAACATCTCGTTTATGTTCGACCAGACGCTTGGCTTTTTCGATCACCATTTCGGACACGGCCACGTGACGCGTCGCCGGTTCGTCGAAGGTCGAAGACACAACCTCACCCTTCACCGAGCGCTGCATGTCCGTCACCTCTTCGGGGCGTTCGTCGATCAGCAGGACGATCAGATAACACTCCGGGTGGTTCTGTTCGATCGAATGGGCGATGTTCTGCAGAATCACCGTCTTACCGGTCCGCGGCGGCGCCACGATCAGCGACCGCTGGCCTTTACCGATGGGCGAGACCAGATCGATCACACGGGCCGACTTGTCCTTGATGGTTGGATCTTCGATCTCCATCTTCAGCCGCTCATCTGGGTAGAGCGGCGTCAGGTTGTCGAACAGGATTTTGTGCTTGGCCTTCTCAGGGTCTTCAAAGTTGATCTTTGTGACCTTGGTCAGCGCGAAATACCGCTCGCTATCATCCGGCGCTTTGATTTCGCCTTCAACAGTGTCGCCGGTGCGCAGCGAATGCAGACGGATCATGTCGGGCGAGACATAGATGTCATCGGGACCCGGCAGATAGTTCGCCTCGGGCGAGCGCAAGAAGCCGAAGCCGTCCTGCAGAACCTCAAGCACACCATCGCCGCCAACGGTCCAGCCCTCATCCGCGCGTTCGCGCAGGATCTGGAACATCATCTCGCCCTTGCGCATGGTCGAGGCGTTTTCGATTTCCAGCTCTTCGGCCATCGCCAGAAGGTCTTTGGGGCTTTTGGCCTTCAAGTCGGCCAGATTCAGGGATTCAGAGGACATGATATATACCTTCACCGCTGACAGCGCGGCACGAAGTGGAATTTCAGTACGGAAGATACGCCGCCCGGACGGGCGTGTTGACCCCTACATAAGCGCGCCTGCGACCGGAGTCAAACAGCGCCTGAAACCACTTTAAATTTCATCGTCATCGAAACACGCTGCCTCTCGCTACGCTCGAACGCGCGTTTCGACTCTTCTTTCTTTCTGAAAACGTAAAGTGCCTAGAACTTCAGAACGACCGCCAGGACGATGATTACCATCAAAACGGTCGGAACCTCGTTCATCATGCGATACTGCCGCCCTGTGAGCGTATTTCGCCCCTCAAAGAAGTCCTTGCGCCGGGCCATCAGCCAGTGATGGAACCAGGTCATCCCGATCACCGCTGCCCCTTTCAGCCAGGGCCAGGCAAAATCCCATCCGACGATGCCCGGCGTGAACACCATGATCAGGCCGCACACCCAGGCGACGATCATCGCGGGACGCATGATCACGCGCAGCAGCTTTTCTTCCATTTCAAAGAAGATCTCCTGCGCGCCGTCGACGGCCTGCGCCTTTTCAACGTGATAGACGAACAATCGGGGCAAATAGAACAGGCCAGCCATCCATGAGATCACGGCCATGATATGCAGTGCCTTCACCCATGGGTAGATCGTGAAAAGCAGATCAGTCATTCCGGCTCCGGTCGTTGCTCGGAACTCTCCCTAATAAAAAAATATGAAAGAAGAAAGGAAGATGGTTTTGTAGGGTGCGTAATTTCCGTGGATTACTTTTTTACCCCTTGGTTTTCCCCAGGTGGACAGTTTTGACGAGATGCAGGCCGATTCTGTGAGTTTCAGAAATAGATATTAAATAACAGATACTTATCAATAGATCATCTTGCACCCTCTGGGGATAACTGCCTGAATATCTATGGGGGATTCAGTTATCCCTTGGTTCCGAGTTATCCTTGTCCCGGATGGACAGCGTTCGGGCGACTCGGGGAAGTTTCGAGCAGATTTCCCGGGCTTGCGTGTCAATCGGAAAACCATACAAAGCGTCCAAGAACGCTCAACGATTTGCACACGGGGTTGTCCACATGTCTGTCCCCATCATCCTGGCCTCGGGCTCAAGCATTCGCGCGCAGCTGCTGGAAAATGCAGGCGTGCCTTTCACCGTGCAGGTGGCGCGCGTGGATGAGGATACCATAAAGCGCGCACTGCTGGCTGAAGAGGCCTCGCCCCGCGACATCGCAGATGCGCTGGCCGAGATGAAGGCGCGCAAGATCAGCGACAAGTCCCCCGGCGCGATGGTGCTGGGTTGCGATCAGGTGCTGGATTTCGAGGGCCAGTTGCTGTCGAAACCGAAAACGCCCGAGGACGCGTTTGCGCAGCTCAAGGCGATGCGTGGCAAGCGGCATATGCTGTTGTCGGCAGCTGTGATCTATCAGGATGGTGAGCCGATCTGGCGACATATAGGACAGGTCCGCCTGCGGATGCGGATGAGTTCCGATGCCTATTTGCGTGATTACATCGACCGGAACTGGGACAGCATTCGCCACGCGGTCGGGGGGTACAAGCTGGAAGAAGAAGGTGTGCGCCTGTTTGCAACCATTGACGGCGACTATTTTAACGTTTTGGGTATGCCCTTGTTGGAACTGCTCAACTATCTGGCTGTCAAAGGGGTGATCGATCAATGACGGACTATCGGGTACCTCTGGCCGGGGTGATCGGGCATCCGATCGGGCATTCCCGGTCGCCCAAGCTGCATGGGCATTGGCTGAAAACCTATGGGTTGCCGGGGCATTACATTCCGATGGATGTGGCCCCTGCGGATCTTGAAACCGTACTGCGGACCCTGCCCAAGGCCGGGTTTGTGGGCGCGAATGTGACCGTGCCCCATAAAGAAGCCGCACTGCGGATCGCCGATCATGTCTCTGACCGGGCAACGGTGATCGGGGCAGCCAATACGCTGGTGTTTCGCGAGGATGGCTCGATCCATGCCGACAACACCGATGGGTACGGGTTCATGGAGAACCTGCGCAGCGGCGCGCCGGACTGGAACGCTCAGGACGGGCCAGCCGTGGTGTTTGGGGCCGGGGGGGCGGCGCGCGCAGTTCTGCAGGCCTTGGCCGAAGCTGGCGTGCCCGAGATTCTGCTGACCAACCGCACCCGCGCGCGGGCGGACCATCTGAAAGAGGAGTTCGGCCAACGCGTCACCGTGGTCGATTGGGTTCAGGCCGGAAATGTCGTGGAAAATGCGGAGCTTGTGGTCAACACAACCTCGCTGGGCATGCAGGGTCAGCCGGAATTGCGCGTGCCGCTGGACGGGTTGCAGCCCGGAGCGGTGGTGACCGATCTGGTTTACGCGCCGCTAAAGACCAACCTTCTGAAAACAGCAGAAGACGCCGGGTGCACCACGGTCGATGGCCTTGGCATGTTGCTGCATCAGGCGGTTCCTGGGTTCGAGCGTTGGTTCGGTGTCCGCCCCGAGGTTGACACCGATACTCGCGCGGCGGCATTGGCATGAGCTTTGCGCTTGGCCTGACTGGCTCGATTGGCATGGGGAAAAGCACCACTGCGCAGATGTTCGTCGATGAAGGCTGCGCGCTGTGGGATGCGGATGCGGCGGTGCATCGGCTTTATGCGCCGGGTGGTGCGGCGGTTGCCCCGATGGGTGCGGCCTATCCTGACGCCATCATCGACGGATCGGTCAGCCGGGACGCGTTGAAACAGATCATTTCACAGGACGGGTCTGCGCTGAAAGCCATTGAGGCCATTGTCCATCCTCTGGTCGCGGGGGACCGGGCGGCCTTTCGCGAAAGCGCGACGGCAGACATTCTGGTGTTCGACATCCCCCTGCTGTTTGAAACCGGCGGCAATGCGGCAATGGACGCGGTCGCCTGTGTTTCGATCCCGGCCGAAGAACAAAAGCGCCGCGTCATGGCGCGCGGCACGATGACCGAGGCGCAGTTTGAGCAGATCAGAGCCAAACAAATGCCAAATGACGAAAAATGCGCCCGGTCGGATTATGTGATCGTGACCGACACTCTGGACCACGCCCGCGCGCAGGTGCAGGATGTGGTCAGGCAGATACGGGCGGGGATGGCAGATGCGTGAGATTGTACTCGATACCGAAACCACAGGCTTTGATCCCGAAAGCGGCGACCGGATTGTCGAGATCGGCGCGGTCGAGCTGTGGAACCATGTGGCCACGGGTGAGACCTATCACGTCTATATCAACCCCGAACGGTCGATGCCCGAAGAGGCATTTGGTGTGCATGGAATTGGCCCCGATCTGCTGGACACCCCGCGCCCGCCCGAAAAGGGTGAGGTGACGCTGAAAGACAAGCCCGTTTTTGCCAAGATCGGGCAAGGCTTCCTGGATTTCATCAGGGATTCAAAACTGGTGATCCACAACGCATCCTTCGATATGAAATTCCTGAATGCGGAACTCAGATGGATGAATCTGCCGCAGATTCCCATGGATCAGGCGCTGGATACGCTGGCCATAGCGCGCAAACGGTTTCCGGGTTCACCCGCGTCATTGGACGCGCTGTGCCGCCGGTTCAACATCGACAATACCAATCGAGTTTTGCACGGGGCGTTGCTGGACTCGGAAATTCTGGCCGAGGTCTATCTGGAACTGATCGGCGGTCGGCAACCTGATTTCGGCCTGTCCACCTCGGCTGCATCAGGTGCAGGTGGTGCGGATGACTGGCGTCCGTCGCCACGCGCAACGGCCCTGCCGCCTCGGATCACCGATGAGGAACGCGCAGCGCATGAGGCTTTTGTTGAAAAACTGGGCGACAGCGCCCTGTGGACCCGCGCCTGAACCGGTCAGGCACGGGTCAAACCCTTAGGCGTCGGTCTTTTCGGCCTGAGCGGCCTGACGACGCATCAATTCGTTGCGGTAGAGTGCCACGAAATCGATATTGTCCAGGTTCACCGGCGGGAAGCCACCGTCGCGGGTGATGTCGCTGACGATGCGGCGCAGGAACGGGAACAGCATCCGCGGGCATTCGATCATCAGGAACGGATGGATCTGATCCTCTGGCACGCCTTCCACGTGGAACAGGCCGCAATAGTCCAGTTCGCACAGGAACAGGACATCGTCCATGCCCTTGGCTTTCGAGGTCAGTTTCAGCTTGACCGAAACCTCGTACTGATGCTCGGTCGGGCGCTTCTTCGCGTCCAGGTTCACCTGAACCTGAATCTCGGGCTGTACGTCACCCGACACGCCTTTTTGCGCCATGACGTTTTCAAAGGACATATCACGGATGAACTGTCCCAGAACACGCATCTGAACCTGCGGGGCAGCTTGGGCCGCAGTGTTTTCTGCAGCGTTTTCTTCGGCCATGGATCTACTCCAAAAATGAAATTCGACACTGCTTAGCAACTTGAGGGCGGTACCTCAATGCTGGGGCGGGCCTTCGACCCATTTTGAAGGCTTCGAGGGCTCTTTCCGGGGGCGCACCTCGGTAAATTCTCCGTCAATCACGTCGCCCTGATCGAACGGGCTGCGCCCGGCCTGAAACCCGGCACCCGTGCCCATCTGGAACTGGGTGACTTTGACTTTGGACTTCAGATACCGGAACACGGCCACCCGAACGCCCGGAATAAGCAGGGCAAAACCAATGGCATCGGTGAAAAATCCGGGTGTCAGCAGCAATGCGCCGGATAACAGGATCATGGCCCCATGGGCCAAAGGCTCGGTCGGGTCGTCCAGCTTGGCAAAGGATTGCTGCAATTGTCCCAGCGCCATGCGACCTTGTGTCCGCACCAAAACAGTGCCCAAAACCGCTGTCAGGACCACAATTCCCAGCGTTGGCCATAGGCCGATCAGACCACCCACTTGAATAAACAGGGCGATTTCGATGATCGGAACCAACAAAAATGCCAAGAACAGATACATTTGCGTTATCCTTTCCATATGGCCGGGCTGTGGACTTGCCACCAACTGTCACCTACATAGTGGCAGGAGGCCGCGTACACAAAGTCTCGGTTCTGAAAAGAGGATGAAATGAACGAACCCATGATCCAGTTGCTGGTCCTGGCCGGAATTGCCATTTTCCTGATCCTGCGCTTGAAAAGCGTATTGGGTTCGCGTGAAGGTTTCGAGAAACCTCCTGTTCCGCATCAGCCCGATACGGGCGCATCCCGTCGTGATTTCGAGGTGATCGAAGGCGGCCCCGATCATGACATCACCGACCACGTCCCCGAAGACAGCGAACAGGCGCAGACCCTGGCCGCGATGAAGCGGGTCGAGCCCAGCTTTTCCGTCAGCGAGTTTGTTCAGGGCGCGCGCGGTGCTTATGAGATGATCGTAATGGGGTTCGAAAAGGGCAATCTGGACGAAATCCAGCCCTTCCTGGCGGAAGATGTGTTTGACACCTTCGTCTCGGTTGTCGCGGCCCGCGAAGATCAGGGCCTGACCATCGAGGCCGAGTTCATCGGTGTGCGCGAAACCACGCTTGCGGATGTGTCCTTCGACAAGGACACCAATGAGGCCGAGATCACCATGAAATTCGTTGGTGAGCTGACCTCGGTCGTGCGCGATCGCGGGGGTGACATTATCGAAGGCAACCCGAACACCGTGAAACGCCAAAAGGACAGCTGGACCTTTGCCCGTGTGATGGGCAAGGACGATCCGAACTGGCTGCTTGTTGCCACGGACGCATGATTGCCACGCTCCGGTCGCTTTTACTGGTGGGCGTCATGACCACCGCCAGCGCCGCCGGAGCCGAGGCGACGCGATCTATCCTGTCGTTTGACGATCTGCAGGGCTGGGCCGAGGATGACCACGGCGCGGCCCTTTCCGTTTTTCTCAACACCTGCGGCGATCTGAAAGACCCCGATTGGCGCGCGTTATGTGGCGTGGCCCGGACCTACGACGCCGATGCCGCGCGGGCGTTCTTTGAGCTGTTCTTTCGCCCGGTTCTGGTCGAAGACGGTGAAGACGCACTGTTCACCGGGTATTTTGAACCCGAACTGGACGGGTCGAAAACCCGCTCCGACCGGTTCAAATACCCGATCTACAAGATGCCGCCCGAAGCGCGGGCCGAAGGTCCGTGGCTGAGCCGCAGGGACATCCTGACCGGCGATGTGATGCAGGGGCGCGGGCTTGAGATCGCCTGGGTCGATGATCCGGTCGAGCTGTTCTTTCTGCAAATTCAGGGCTCGGGGCGGGTTCGGTTGCCGGATGGTGGGGCATTGCGTGTTGGATACGGCGGCGCGAATGGTCATCCCTACCGGTCGATTGGCGTGGAATTGGTTCGGCGCGGTATTTTGGGCTCGCATGAGGTCAGCGCTCAGATGATCCGCGCCTGGGTGCGCAAGAACCCCGAAGCCGGGGCGGAACTGCTGTTTCACAACCCATCTTATGTGTTCTTCCGCGAAGTCAGCCGCGTTGCGCCCGAACTAGGGCCGCTGGGGGCCATGAACCGATCCATCACCACCATGCGCAGTATCGCCGCCGATCCGGCCTATACGCCGCTGGGTGCCCCTGTCTGGGTGGAAAAAGACGGGAAGAACCCGCTGCGTCGATTGATGATCGCGCAGGACACCGGCGCGGCGATCAAAGGCGCGCAGCGGGCGGATATTTTCTTTGGAACCGGGGATGATGCAGGTCAGGCGGCTGGGCGGTTGAAGGATCCCGGCCGCATGGTTGTACTGCTGCCGATCCAACGCGCCTACGCCCTGTTGCCGGATGAATTCTGATGACCCGGCGCAAACTGACCAGTGAAGAGATCGATCTGTGGCGCAAGGTCGCCAAGCAGGCTGAGCGGCTGCACCCCGAGATCCCTCAGACCGTGCACCCGACGACCTTGCCGAAACCAACGCCCAAGAAACTGCCGAAACCGCGGATCGAGGCGTTTGAACTGGGTCAGAGCCATCAGGGCAAGTCGTCCGGGAACACGCTGAAGCCGTCGATCACGGAAACGCTGCGGTCTGCACCGGTGCAGATGGACACCAAGGCGTTCGGTCGCATGAAGCGCGGCAAGTTGAAGCCCGAGGGCAAGCTGGACCTGCATGGCATGCGGATCGATACGGCGCATCCAGCGCTTGTGCGCTTCGTGCTGACCGCGCAGGCACAGGGAAAGCGGCTGGTGCTGGTGATCACCGGCAAGGGCAAAGATCGCGATGAGCCCGGTCCGATCCCCACACCACGTGGCGTGCTGCGCAATCAGGTGCCGCATTGGCTGTCGATCCCTCCGCTGGCGCAGGCGGTGATGCAGGTGACGCCCGCCCATATCAGCCATGGCGGGGATGGGGCGTATTACGTCTATCTGCGGCGCAGTCGCTAGAAATCGGCCTTGGCACGGTGAATGCCCAGCCAGATCAGCGCGCAGACCAGCAGGAAAAATCCGGCGACCCACAGAAATTGCGCGCTGAGCGAAACCCCGAGGTCGATCAGCACACCGGTCAGAACCGGGCCGATGGCCGACCCAAGAACCATCAGCGCTGTCGCCAATGCCTTGATCGCGCCGATATGCCGGGTGCCGTAGAACTCGGCCCAGAAGGCGCTGGGCAGAGTGTTGTGTGCCCCTGCGGTGATGCCCAGAAAGATCAATCCGATCAGAGCATTGCCGATGGTGTCCGAATAGGCTAACACACCAAATCCGATGGCCATGGGGATCTGGTAAAACGGCATGATCCGCGCGGTGCCCCATTTGTCCAATGCCCAGCCTGCCGCAAACATGGACAGGATTGAAACCCCCGTGAATATCGGAAACAAGGCAACCAGCTGGATATGAGGCCAGTCCTTGACCTCGGCCAGATGTACCTGATGGAAGAAGAAGGCGGTGATGAACGCTGACGGCCCCAGAATTGCCGGGGCCATGCACCAGAACAGCGGATGAAACAGCGCCTCATGTCGGGTCCAGTGACGCCCCTGCATGCCAGTTGCCGCGTACTCGTCCGCAAGGGCTTGGGGCGTTCGTTCCTGACGCAGCAAGCGGATCAGAACCGGGATGCCCAGCAGGATCAGACCCGCTGCAATGACCCAAAGCCAGCGCCAGTCCAGAAACGCCATCGCTGCGACAAAGGTCAAAGGCAGCAGTGACTCGCCAATTGAATAACCCAATGAGGCGATGGACAGGGCTTTGCCCCGCGATGCAGTGAACCAACGCGCCATCGCTACCTGCGCCAGATGGACGCTCATCCCCTGCCCGAACAGGCGCAGGAAAAAGACAACCAGCGGCAACAGAACGATCCAGCTGTTCAGCGCCATCGCCATCGCGGCCAAGGCCAGACCTGCCAGAACGACCGGGCCCAGTGCCCGCACGCGGAAGATGTCGGTCAGCCCCCCGGCCCAGACCATCACGCCTGCCGCCACCAGCGTACCCAGCGAATAAAGCCCGCCCCAGGCCCCGTGGCTTAGCCCGTAATCCGCCCGGATTTCCCCTGCGAAGATCGAAATGAAGAAAGTCTGCCCAAAGCTGGACAGGAAGGTCAGCAATAATCCTGTGCCAAGCCAGGATGCGTTGTCGAAAAGAAACTGACGCAGGCTGAACCGCGTCACGGGGTCGACACCTCGGCCTGTCCGGATTCGGTCAGAACAATCTCGGTCGCGCCTGTTGGATTGCGCTCGCTGGGCGGAACCAGAATATCGATGCCCGGCCTCTCGTCCGGCCCGAACGTGTTGCTGACCCGTCGCAGCGAACTGAGAATGGCCAACAGCGCCGGCGAGGTCGCGGCCACAAAATGCGAAGATTGCGCATCGCTGTTAAAGGCGGTCGTGTCGATCACGTTGATCGGAAACTCCTGCAAAGTCTCGATCGAACTGATATTGCCCAGCCGTTCGCCCTCGGCCGTGCCGCGCAGCCGGGCCGAGACATTCAGGATCTTGTCCTTCTGCGATACCATCACGATGAACGGGTCAGGCGGGGTCGCGATCCGGCTCATCTGCGAGCGGAACAGATCCACATCCAGATCGGGTGAGATCAGGACAACCCCATCGAGGTTGCGTTTCGACCAGCCGGGTTCCTGAAGCTCGGCCTGTCGCATCATCTCCATCGACAAGGCGCTGCCCATGGAATGCGCCAGCAGGATCACGCGTTTGACCCCCATGGACTTCAACTCTCGAATGGTCTGTTCCAATCCGTCTCGGGCAAACAACATGCTGTCCAGATCATATGCATAACCATAGCCGGTCGCCCGGCTGGGCCATGAATAGACCAGCGTCGTTCCGGGAATGCCGATGTCATGAGACAGCTGAGCCGCGCGAAAAATGGTCTCGGTCTGGGTCGAGTTATAGCCGTGGACAAAGATCGTCACATCATCCTGACCCTGCAGATGCTGCCGCAACCCTTGGGCGCCGTTCAGCTGCTCGACTTCCGCCAGTACAAATTCCTTTTGCGGGTTCGGGTTGGCGTAAGAGAATTTCAGGCTGCCGGGCGTATGCGTGGGCGGGATGGACACGGTGGTCTCAAGAAATTGCAGCGCCTCGCCGCGCCGGAACCCAAAGGATCCGTCAGGTTCACGCGCGCGGGTCGTGCTGGCAAAGACGGTCTTGGGCGTGCCAACCGACAGCGCGGCCGGAACGATTTCCGATATCGTCCTGTCGACGCAGGCCCCCAGAGACAGGGATAGAAACAATAGGATGAAATAGCGCAACACGACCTGCCCCCGGAACGTTTGGCGCTAAGCTATCGAATTCTGGCCCCACGTCCAGCAACATGGGGCCTGTGCGACGGCAAGTTTCGGCTGAACCTGTTACAGAACGTAACGGCTGAGGTCGGTGGATCTGGTCAACTCGCCCAGATTGTCTTCCACGAATTGTGCGTTCACGGTGATCTCGGCCCCGGCTTGATCCGGTGCATTGAACGAAAGTTCCTCGAACACCCGCTCCATCACCGTGTAAAGCCGCCGCGCGCCGATGTTTTCGACGCTTTGGTTCACATCCGCCGCAATCCGCGCCAGTGCCGCGATCCCGTCTTCGGTAAAGCTGACCGTGACCTCTTCGGTGCCCATCAGGGCGGTGTATTGGCGGGTCAGTGCGTTGTCGGTTTCGGTCAGGATGCGAACGAAATCCTCTTCGGTCAGGGCGCGCAGTTCGACGCGGATCGGCAGACGGCCCTGCAATTCCGGCAACAGGTCGGACGGCTTGGCGATGTGGAACGCGCCTGACGCGATGAACAGGATATGGTCGGTTTTCACCGGGCCATGTTTGGTGCTGACTGTGGTGCCTTCGATCAGAGGCAGCAGGTCGCGCTGCACCCCCTCGCGGCTGACGTCGCCGCCGCGCGCGTCCGAGCGGGCGCAGACCTTGTCGATTTCATCCAGAAACACGATGCCGTTCTGTTCGACCGAGTCCAGCGCAGTCTTGGTGACGGTTTCATCGTCCAGCAGCTTGTCTGCCTCTTCCCCGATCAGCGCGTCATAGCTTTCGGCCACGGTCATGCGCTTTCTGACAGTGCGCCCGCCAAAGGCCTTGCCGAAAATGTCACCCAGATTCATCATCCCCATCTGGCCACTTGGCTGGCCGGGAATGTCCAGCATGGGCATCGGGTTCGAGGTATCGGACAATTCCAGCTCGATCACCGTATCATCCAGCTCGCCCGCTTTCAGCTTCTTGCGGAACATCTCACGCGTGCCCTCGCGGGCGTCTTCGCCTGCAATGGCGGTGATGACGCGATCCTCGGCGGCCTCATGGGCACGGGCCTTTACATCCTCGCGCATATATTCGCGGGTCTGGACAATGGCCGCATCGGCCAGATCGCGCACGATCTGTTCGACGTCGCGACCGACATAACCGACCTCGGTGAACTTGGTGGCCTCGACCTTGATGAAGGGCGCGCGGGCCAGCTTGGCCAGACGGCGGCTGATCTCGGTCTTGCCGACGCCGGTGGGGCCGATCATCAGGATGTTCTTTGGATAGACCTCATCCCGGATATCGTCGGACAGTTGCTTGCGCCGCCAGCGGTTGCGCAGCGCCACGGCCACGGCGCGTTTGGCGTCTTTCTGCCCGATGATAAAGCGGTCCAGTTCCGAGACGATCTCGCGCGGGGTCAGGTCGGTCATATGCGTTCTATCCGTTTGTTTCGCAGCGGAACCTAATCATACCGGGCGAAAACACAAGCCGATCACGAAAACATCACGCCAACTCACAGAAAGCACACGGATTTTCGTGGTGATGTGAATCGCCATACCGGCATGGGCTGCGGCATAACCATGCGCGACGGGCAAGCCAGCCCGCGTCAATCTTATGGAGATACCTCATCATGATGACTCGTCGTTCGCTTTTTGTGAAGGCTGCAGCCACCGGCGCGGCCCTGACCCTGGCCGGCACCACCACTGCCCTGGCCGGCGGCGCCAAAAAGAAAGGCAATTTCGAAGGCCGCTCGAACCACATCACAAGCGGTTCGGTGAAACTGGCCAAGGATGGCGACCGTTACATCGTTGAGCTGGGCGACGACTTCTCGCTGGATGGTGGCCCCGACCCGCGCGTGGCCTTTGGTAAAGACGGCACCTACGCCCCCGACAGCAAACTGGGCGCGCTGCTGAACCTGACCGGCAAGCAATCCTACGCCGTACCGCCGACCATGGATGTGTCGGGCTACAACGAAGTCTACATCTGGTGCGAGGTTGCCGGTGTACCGCTGGGCGTTGCAGCGCTGAAGTAACCACTCTGGTCAGAGGTCGGGCCAACCGACCTCTGACACTCGGTTAGGTAACAGGACAACTGTCTGTTACACTCGCCCCAAGGTATTGGAACCGGGGGCGTTTTTATGACCAAGATTGCCAAGATCACCTTGCTGTTCGTGGTGTTTGTCGACCTGATCGGGCAAGGGCTGGTCTTTCCGATCATCAATTCCCTGATCATGGAAACCAAATCCGGCTTCCTGCCGGACAGCACCCCCGAAGGCCGGAGGCATTTCTACTATGGGCTCGTGATCGGGTGTTTCTTTCTGTCCTGGTTTCTTGGGGTCGTTTACGTCTCGAAAGTCTCGGATTCCATCGGGCGCAAGAATGCGTTGTTGGTCTGTCTGGGCGGAGCACTTGTCGGCTACGCCCTGACCATCGCGGCGCTGTATATGAACAGCCTGCTGATGCTGATCATCGGGCGCTCGATCACCGGGTTCACGGCGGGCAACCAACCCATCGCGCAGGCGGCGATGATTGATGGCAGCACCGATGCCGCCGACCGCGACCGCAACATGGGCTATATCGTGACCGGTGTCAGCTTTGGCCTTGTCGGCGGCCCGATTATCGGCGCCGTCCTGTCCGATTCCGCCCTGCTGGGCAGTTATGCCACCCTGAAAACCCCATTCTACGGGGCCTTCGTTCTGGTGCTGGTCGCCATCTTCCTCGTGACGACATTCTTCAAGGACACCCGCACCGACCGCGAACCCTTTGTCTTCCGCCCGCGCGACATCACCGACAGTCTGATTGCCGTGCGCGGTCATCCGATGGTTCTGAAAATCCTGCCGGTCTATTCATTCTTCATGATCGCCAATGTGACCTTCTATGTCTTTGTCGACAATTTCCTGACCAGCCGCTTTGGCTATGGCGTGATCGGGGGCAGCATGGCCATGGTGGTGATCGGCGTCGCGCTGGCGTTCTCCAGCACTTTCCTCGTCAAACCCGCGCAAGAGAGGTTCAGCAAGCATTCGATCATCTACACATCACTGATCGCCATGGTGATCTGCGGGCTGGCATTTGCCTTCAGCCCCAGCGGTGTGCTCAGCTATGTGCCGGTTTTCCTGTTCTATTTCCTGTTCGGCGTCGCCTATCCGACCCTGCTGGGCCTGTTCTCATCCAGCGTCAGCGAGGCGGATCAGGGCTGGGTCATGGGCGTGACCACCGCCGTTTTCTGTCTGGCGGGTGGCATCATGTCCCTGATCGGCGGCGGGTTGATGAGCATCGATATCCGTGTGCCCTATTACATCGTGGTCATTGCCGCGATTTTCGGGCTGATCGGAATGCACCGCCGCTGGAAAGGGAAAGAGATCAAGGCGCTGTTAGCCTGAAATGGTCTCAACCGTCAGATTGCCGTTGGTATAGACGCAAATATCGGCGGCAATCGCCATCGCCTCACGCGCCACCTGCTCGGCCTCTTTGTCGCTGTCCATCATCGCGCGGGCTGCGGCCAAGGCGAAGTTTCCGCCCGATCCAATTGCGGCCACGTTATGCTCGGGCTCCAGCACGTCCCCTGCCCCGGTGATTACCAGCAGGTCCTTGCCGTCGGTGACGATCAGCATAGCCTCTAGCTTTTGCAGGTATTTGTCGGTGCGCCAGTCCTTGGCCAGCTCGACCGAGGCGCGGGCCAGTTGGCCGGGCGTGGCCTCAAGCTTGGCCTCCAGACGTTCCAGCAGCGTAAACGCATCGGCGGTCGAACCGGCAAACCCGGCGACCACTTCGAACCCGCCCGGTGTCAGGCGACGCACCTTGCGGGCGGTGCCTTTGATCACGGTCTGACCCAGGCTGACTTGCCCGTCCCCGGCAATGACGACCTGCCCGCCTTTTTTGACGCCAATGATCGTTGTGCCATGCCAACCGGGAAATTCGCTGTCTGCCATGAAAGCCTCCGTTCTTGTCGGCGTTATATATGGGCCGGGCGCGGGATCGGCGCAACCCGTTGTGAAACTGCCCAAAAGATATGCAATAAATGCAAATCAGGACTGCCAAACCAGCAATTGTGAGTCTCAGATGAAGACCCTACATGGGCCTCACAACCGACAACCGGTCGGCTGTTTCACATCAAAGGACTGCGCACATGGCAACCACTGCAAATATTCATGCGCCGCTCGGAGCAGCTACCATCCTGCACGTAGTGGACGCGTTCACCAACGCTTTCGAAACCGTTGTTGAATGGAACGAGAGCCGTAAGACCCGCAAGCTTCTGTCGGAACTGAGCGACACACAGCTGGAAGATATCGGTCTGGTTCGCGCGGATATCGCGAAGCTCTGATCCTTCGACCGGATCGTCAAATCGGAACAGCCGCCCGGATCCCCGAGCGGCTTTTTCTTTGTCATTTCAAAGCGTATTTACCGACCTGAGACGGCACAAATGCCTCGATTGCAGCCGTTGCCACGATGTGACGGGTGCCAGCCGCCTGATCTACCACGTCCTGTCCCCCCAGCACTGCATGTACTTCGGCCTGTCCGCGCGGAAGGTCGGCCGCCACCTGGGCACAATCGACCTGATCGGGGTTTTGCACGCCGATTGTCACCTGCACCCGCATCTCGCCGTGATCGACGCCAAGATTCGAGAACAGCGTGATCGAGGAGTGATGCAGCGCGTCCTGCACCGCACGCCGCGCGGCCTTGGTATAGTCCTGACCATAGAGGTCATTGCCCATCCCCATTTCCAGAATGATGCGCTGTTCGCTCATTGCACCGCCTCCATGTCGAACGAAACCGCAAGCGCGGCATTGGCGATGACCGTGCGACCAGTGCTGCCGGGCTTGTCGATGTCCAGACCGCCCTTGGTGACGGTGACGCTGGGCGAGCCATAGGGAAATACCGCGACCAGCTTGCTGGTATCCACCTGATCGGGCTGTTGCACGCCGATCTCGACATCGATGATCATCGCCTCTTTCGGAAAGCCGAACAGCTCGGCCATGTTGATTGAGTTATGCCACAACGCATCCTTGATCGCGCGCAGCGCTGCTTCGGTATAATCCATCCGGCGCAGCGATGTGCCCATGCCGAATTCCACCAATACCCGTGTTTTGGCCATCTGCCCCCTCCGGTTTCTCAATAAAAAAGGCGCCCGGTTGCAGGCGCCTTTGATCTTTCATCAATCCAAAACGGATCAGATGGATTCTTCGATCCAGCTTTGCAGCGCTGCCTTCGGTGCCGCGCCCGCGCGGTTCGAAACGACCTGACCGTCCTTGAAGATGAACAGCGCCGGGATGCCACGGACGCCCATTGCGGCGGCGGCGTTGGGGTTGCTGTCCACGTCCACTTTGGCGATTTTCACCTTGTCGCCATATTCGGCAGCCAGTTCTTCCAGCGCGGGGCCGATCTGCTTGCAGGGGCCGCACCATTCGGCCCAAAAGTCCACAACTACGGGAACGGCCGAGTTCTTGACTTCGGCATCAAAGGTATCGTCGGTAACGGCTACGGTCGACATATTCTGTCTCCTGAATGGGGTAAACTCGGGAACAGAACGTAGGTGCCGGTTCGGGTAAGGTCAAGATATCTGGGTGCGGGCCAGTGCATCCGTCACAAGATCGTGTGGCAGCCACATCAGATCCGCTGTGCGGGTCCAAAGGATCGCCGTGCGAATGGTCTTGTCGGGATAGATCTGCGCCAGCGCCTGCGCATAGGCCCCCATCTGGCGCAGCAGGCCTTCGGGACAGGACTCGGCACTATCCGGAACGGTGGCATTTGATTTGAAATCAACCACATGCACCTCTGTTTCCGTCACGATCAGCCGGTCAATAACACCGTGCATCCGCTGCCCGTTCAGGTCGGCGGTCACGGGCACCTCGGCCAGCGTATCCGGGGCGAACACGGGACTGAGGGGGGCCGCCGTCATTACGGCCACGGCTTCGTTCAGCAATTCGGTTCGATCCGCGTCGTGCATATCGGGCAGAAGCCGGGCGCAAAGCTGTGCCCAGGTGTCCCGTGCGGTACCGGGCAGGTGCTCCAGCAACAGATGCAGCCGAGTGCCGCGCAGCTTCGCGGCCTCTTCATCCTGACCGGCATCACCGGGCAGCGCCTTTGCCCCGCCCAGTTCCGACGGGCTGATGGTTTCCTCGATCTGCGGTGCATCTGGGGCGGCTTGCGCGCAGAACGCGGGCAGATCATACGCCGTTTCCGGCGCGGCACGGTGTTCAACGCATGGCAGGGCATCCCAATCCCCATGGGCCAATCGCCGGGTGCGCGAACCTTCAAGCTGGGTCGCCCCTGCCCGCTCCATCGCGGTCTCGACCATCTGGTACCAGCTGGTCCCATCCTTGCCGACATCCCCCGCGGCCGCCACGATCAACCACTTTTCAGCCCGTGTTAGAGCCACATAGAGCAGGCGTAGCCGTTCATTTTCCTCACGGCTTCGGGCCTCATCCCGTGCCTGAGAGATCAGCTTGGGCGATACATCCGCAGGCACTTTCCACAACGGTGTTCCATCCGCGACCATGATCTCGGCATCGCGGGGGGCCTGCCGTTTTCCGGTATCCGGCAGGATCACGATGGGCGCTTCCAACCCTTTTGAGCCATGCACCGTCATCACCCGGATCATGTCGCCGACACCGCTCATCTGCCGTTTGATTTCCAGATCATCGGTTTGCATCCAGACCAGAAACCCGGTCAGGCTGGGAATATCCGTGCGCTCATAAGCCAAAGCCTGCGATAGCAGCGCGTTGATCCCATCCTCGGCCTCGGCCCCCAACCGCCCCAACAGCTTTCGCCGCCCGTCATGGCGGGTCAGAATGCGTTCGATCAGGTCATAAGGGCGCAGGAAATCGATCTGCCCGCGCAGGTCGTTGAGCACGGCCAGCGTTTCAGGAAATTCCTCGGCCGGGTTGCGCAGCGCGGCCCACAGGAATTTCTCTTTCCGCCGATGGGCCAGATCGAACAACGCCTGTTCGCTCCATCCGAACATCGGTGATTTCAGGACGGTGGCCAGCGACAAGCTGTCCTCGGGTGTGGCAAGGAAACTCAGCAGCGCGGCCAGGTCCTTGACCGCCAGCTCAGCGCCGACTTTCAGGCGATCAGCCCCGGCAATGGGCAGGCCCTGGGCCTTGCAGGCGCGAATGATCTCGGCAAACAGGTCTGAGCGGCGCTGGACCAGGATCAGGAAATCACCCGGCCGTACTTTGCGGCGGACAAACGTACCGGGCGTTTCGCCATCTTCGGGGACCGTCTCACCCTGCTCGATCATGCGCTTGATCGACCCTGCCACCTGCTCGGCCAGAATGACGGTGTGGTGGCGCGAACCGGGCCGGTCAACGGGGTCGGTCCAGTCGCCATCCTCGTCATCTTCGACCTTTTCGACCACCGGCCACAGATCGACGCGCCCCGGTAGATCCGCCTTGAACGCGCGGTGTTGGCTGTCCTTGTGAAACCCCGCATCGGTGCGGTTTTCGAACAGAATATCGACCAGCGACAGGATCGCGCTGGAGGATCGGAACGAGTATTCCAGCGTAGAATCCCAAAGTTTAGAGCCTGATTCTGTCAGCTTTCGCCCAAACTCAGCCTGCATCCGATCAAAGGCTTGCGGGTCCGCGCCCTGAAACGAGTAGATCGACTGTTTCTTGTCCCCGACCACGAAAATCGTGCGTTCGACTCCGGATCGGGCCCCCTCCCCGCTGGTGAATTCCTGAGCCAGCTTCTCGACCACATCCCATTGATCCGGGCTGGTATCCTGCGCCTCATCCACCAGAATATGGTCGATGCCACCATCGAGTCGGTACAGCACCCATTCGGCCACCGCCGGGTCGTTCAAAACCTGTCGTGCGCGCAGGATCAGGTCGTCGAAATCCAGCCAACCGCGCAGCTGCTTGCGCCGCTCGTATTCCGGCAGGAAAGCGGCGGCAAAGCGATGCAGAACGGCCGTTTTCTGCGCGGCCACCAGTGCGAGGCGCTGTTCGCGCGCGGCCTCGACCCGCAACATCAACGCTTCGAGTTGCGGCATCCGGTCAGCCAGCGCGCCTTCGCGCAGGGCCTTGGTCGGGAAGCCGTTGATCTTGGCAGTAAAGGGTTCTTTTGCGCCTTTGCCGGTCAGAAACACAGCCTCAAGCATGGGCAGATGTGTCAACCGCGCCTCGGTGAAGCCAGAGAGTTTCGCCGCCGCCTTGGCGTTGTTGCCGCCGCTTTCGATCAGCGCGGGCAACATGGATTGAATCAGCTCGACCTCGCCACCCAGAAACACCTGGGCCAGCAACTGGTCTTCGTCGAACCCTTCGGACAGCCCAAAACGCTGCAACAGGTCGGTGTGTTGTAACGGCTGTGCGAACAGGTTGCGCCGTTGCGCAACCGCTGCTGTCACCTTGTCAAAATCTGTATCGGTGACGAAGCGTGCAACATCCTCGATCAACCCGGCTTGGGGGCCTTCGGCGAAATCCTCAATGATTTCTTCGCGCAACAAGGCGGCGGCGCGGTCTTCCATCTCGGCGAATTGAGGGCTGACCCCGGCTTCCAACGGGAAACGGCGCAGCAGCGAGGCGCAGAACGAGTGGATGGTCTGGATCTTCAGCCCGCCCGGCGTTTCAATCGCGCGCGCAAAAAGCGTGCGTGCCTGCGCCAGCCGGTTGGGATCGATGATACCTTTGACCCCCAAATCGGTCAGTTGTTGCAACAGCGATGCGTCGCCCAGCATCGCCCATTCGCCCAGCCGCTTGAACAGCCGGTTCTGCATCTCGCTGGCGGCGGCCTTGGTATAGGTCAGACACAAGATGTGTTGGGGCTGCACCCCGTCCAGCAATAAACGCGCCACACGGTCGGTCAACACCCGCGTTTTGCCCGACCCCGCATTGGCCGCCAGCCAGGTCGAAGCATCGGGGCGCGCGGCCTGCACCTGCCGCTCGGTCGCGTCGTTGCGAGGGGTCATGTCAAGTCCTCGGGGCGGGTTTCGGCGGTGCGATCCCATTCGCCGAACCGGGCCAGATGGTCATAGTCGCCAACGTCGGTGTCCTTGTGCAGCATCCGGCGAGAGGAAAAGCCCTGATCAGGCTCTAAATAGGCCGAAACAAGCTCTTTCAACTCAGCCAACACCTTGTCTGCGGGTTCCTTGTTCAGCGGTGCGGCGACCTCTTTGTAACTGCCGCCCATGCCGATAAAGATCGCCTCGGCCACGCTGACGGGGTCGATCCCTTCGATGGCACCCTGCTCGGCCATGGCGGACTCGATCAACAGCTGTTTGTCGAACTTGGCCTGCTGGCTTTCGCTCGGTGGCGCGCCGGTTTTGTAATCGATAATCCGCAGCGCGCCCCGGCTGTTGCGGTCGATCCGATCGGCGCGCCCGACAATGGTGAAATCCAACGGCGCAAGCACCAGCTTCATCGCGGCCTCAAAGGCCACCGGCCCGCCATCGCCCCGGCGCGCGGTTTCGGCGGACAGGAAAGCGTCGGCAATCCGTTCCAGCCGCGCCAGCCATAATTTGCGGGCGGTCGGCCAGGCGACATGGGTTTCCAGCAGATCATGTGCGCGTTTCAGGAAATTCTCGCGGGTCAGCAAGGCGGTATCCAACACGCTGTCCTTGACAAAATGTTCGAGGATTTCGTGGATCACGATCCCGCGCAACAAGGCATCGGGGGCCTGCACCAACGGGTCCAGCGGTTTCAGGCGCAGCACATGCTTGGCGTAGATCGCATAGGGATCGCGGATCAGCCGCTTGATTTCGGTCACCGACAGACGCCGAGGCCGCGCCGAGACCGGAGGGCGTGGGGACGGGCGGTGCGCCGCATCGATCCGGGGGGCCTGTTCCAGCGCTTTCGCCCAACTCAGGTATGTTTGACCCCGCGCGCGCATGTCTTTAAGAGCCTCTCGGCCTCCCTGATCGGGCAAGCCCTGCAGCAGGTTGGTCAAGCGGTTCAGCCACCGCGACGGCACAGTTTCTGCGTCGTCCGAACGAGTGGCGCGGGTCAGGCAGACCTCGGGCGCGCCGATGGCCTGCTGGAAATCATGCGCCGAAAGGCCGATCCGGCGTTCTGGCAGCAACAGCCCCGCCTTGTCGCGCATCTGACGGTTCAGCCAGGGGTCAGGCGCGGGGGCCTCGGGCCAGCTGCCTTCGTTCAGACCGCCGAGGATTAGCAGATCGGCCCCCTGCACGCGGGCCTCAAGCGTTCCCCAGATCATGATGTTGGGATGCGGGGCGTCGCGGTCGCGGACCTCTTCCCCGGCCAAAAGCGCACCAAGCAAGTCGGCGAAATCATGGGCGGTCATGGGCCCGCCATGGTGCGCCTCATCCTGCAGGGCGGTCAGAACGGCCAGCGCCTTTTGCCCCGCGTTCTTGTCCCAGAGCGTGCCTTGTTCGCCTGCGATGCCGGCTGAAATGGCTTCGGCCAAAGTCCGCACGCGATCAACCCAGTCGGTCAGCGGGCGTTCACCGGTGATTTGCTGATCGCAGAAATGCGTTCCGACCCAATTCAGCCAATCCGCAGGCGCTTCGGTGCGAATGGCCGAGGCCGTCAGGCTGGCGTGATCGGGAAACGGGGGGCCATTCCGGCGCAGATCCAGTTCCAGATCGCGGGTGTGCAGCAGATGCGCGCCACGCTCAGCTCCGTCATGGCAAAGCGGGTGTTTCAGCAGGGTCAGCAAAGCCTCACCATCCAGCCGACGGGCAAACAACCCCGCGACATGGCGCAGGAACCGGCCCGGAGGCGACAGTTGCAAGGGCAGGCCTGCGCTGTCATCGGGCAGGATGTTCCAACGGTCCAGCGCCGCGCTGACTTGTCGGGTCAGCATCCGATCCGGCGTGATCAGGGCGGCGGTCTGGCCGGTTTCCGCCGCTTGTCGCAGGCGCAGGGCGATGGCCAACGCCTCGGACCGGGGCGAGTCCGCCTCGATCAGTGTCAGGTTTTTGGTCGCACGGTCCAGATCCGCCAGTTGCGGGCCTTCGGACATCCAGGCGTCGGTGATCGGGGCAGGGCGTAAAGCCAGCGAAACCAATCGGTTACGTGCAGGTGACGGTGGTTGCCTGTCCGTCCAGGGCTGGATCTGATCGGGGGTCAGTTCCAGCGCGTGCATCAGCTTGCGGAAGCGGTATTGTGGATGATCCTCTGAGGTCAGCGCCTCATCCAGACGATCCCAAACGGCATCCGGCTGGTCAAAATCATAACCCGGCAAGATCAACGCGCCCTGCGGCAAGCGCGCAACGGCCTGCATCAGCATCAGCGTTGTACCGCGCGATCCGGTCGATCCGGCCAGGATTACGGGATGCTGAGGCGGCGCGCCCTGCCAGCGGGCAATCAGGTTCTCGACCACACGACGTTGGCGGGCCTGCGCATCCATCGCCTGATCGCCTGCATCGACAAAATGATCGGCGATGCCGATAAACGCCTGTGCCCGCGCCCAATGGCCAGACATGTCGCTGACATCCAATTGCCGGATCGCGTCGGGTGAGACACCTTCGCCCTGCATCTCATCAATCAGCGCCGCCAGACTGTCGGACAGATCAAACAGTGAGGCGCGCGCGGCCAGATCGGGCTGTTGTTCTAACAGTTTCGAGATCAGCTGCGTCAGTTCCAACCGCCGCCGCAGGGGCGGGATGGCGGGCGGGATTTGCGCCAGATCGACGCTTTCCCCCAGATCGGTGACCAGAGACAGCCGGGGCAGCAGGCAGGGCGGGCCCTGATCGAACAGGTCCCGCACGCGGCGCGCCATGCGGCGGGTATTGACCACCAGTTGCACCCGCGCCAGCGCCTCGGGCGGGCCATCGCTGCGTTGGTGCAGCCCGTCGACCAGCGCCTTGGGAAAGTCGGTGCCGGGCGGAACGGCGAATACGCGGGGCAGGGCGCTGGGTTTAAACATCGGCCAGCAACCCTTCGGCCAGGGCAATCCCCTCGGGTCGTCCGACATCGCACCATCGACCGGGGTATTCGGTTGCAAACAGCCGATTTTGGTCCTGCATCCGGTTCCAAAGCAGGTTGAGAGAGAACGCCTGTTCCGAAAACTCAGCCAAGCGATCCGTTTTGATGATCTGCGCGCCGCCATAAACCAGGCCCGGCCCGCGTGTGATCCGGCCCTCGGCATCTGCGGTGAAATCGCCGGTGCCGCTGTGACCCACCGTGCGGGCAACAGGAATGCACATCAGCAGGGCATCCATCCTTTGCGAATCCCACGCGTTTTGTAGCAAGGTCAACGGGTTCGGCCCGGCCCAGATCGCGTCGGTGTTCAAGGTGAAGACCGGGTTTGACGCCAGCAGGGGCAGGGCGGCACGCAACCCGCCACCGGTTTCCAGAATCTCGGGCTCTTCCCGCGATAGCAGCACCCCCTTGGGCGTCAGATGCGCCGCAAGCTGATCGGCATGATAGTGCAGGTTAGCGACCACGCGTTCGGGATTTAAACCTTCCACATGGTCCAAAGCGTGATCGATCAGAGGTTTCCCGGCTACTTCGATCAGGGGTTTGGGCCGGTCTTTGGTCAACGCGCCCATGCGGGTTCCAAACCCGGCGGCAAACATCATGACCGCGGTCGGAGCGTTGGTCATACCGCCCTCAGCCTCGCCAGATTTTCAGGGGTCGGCTCGGGCAGCGCCTCCCGCACCACATCCGCCACGGAAAGCAGGGCAGGATGTTCCAGATCGCGCATCAGATGCGACCATGTCGCAGGGATCAGGTCAATATAATGTGGTTTTCCATAATCCGTCGCCAGCCGTGCAAACCCCCCCAGAATACGCAGATTCCGTTGCGCGCCCAGAACGCTGTAAGCGGTGCGGAAATCGTGATCATTCATGCCCGAGGCCGCAACATAGCGGTTGATCATCTGCATCTCGGTCCCCACCGAAACCGACCGGCGGACATCCTGCAGCAAGGACACCAGATCATAGGCGGGGTGCCCCAGCATCGCGAGCTGGAAGTCCAGCAACCCGACCCGCTGCACCCCGTCACGATCCGGCACCCAGATCAGGTTCTCGGCGTGGTAGTCGCGCAGAACCACCACTTTTGTTCCGGACGTTTCGCGGTGCAGAATATCGGAAAACCGGCTTTCGAACCGAGCCAGCGCATCGGTGTCGTGGTGTCCCTGAATACCTTGGGCATATTTGGTGAAAGACAGCGATGACAGCTCGGTCATCAGCGCCGGGTCGTAGGACGGTAAAGACAGCGAGGGCGCATTGTGCAGGTGAAGCAGCACATCGGTCGCGGCCTCATACAATTTGCGTTCCTTGCCGGGGTCTTTGTCCAGAACGCGGGCGAACAGGTCATCGCCCAGATCCTCCAGCAGCAGAATGCCAAACTCGGCGTCTTCGGCGTAAATCTCGGGTGCGTTCAACCCGACCGAGCGCAGGTATTCTGCCACCCGCACAAACGCGTTGACGTCTTCGCCTTTTTCGGGCGGCGCATCCATCAGAACGGCGGTGCGGCCAGTCGCGGGATCGGTCAGACGCTCATAGCTGCGGTTCGAGGCATCCCCGGCCAGAGGCGCGCGGTGGGCCTCGGCCCATGGAGTCTGCGCGATCAGCGCCTCGGTCAGTATGGCCCGGTTGGTCATGTGGTCGTCTCCAGTTTTTGCGACCATTTCGGGTCGGACCATTTAAGCGTCAGGTGGCGGGTTTCTTCCGCGTTAGGGTCTGTTTCGAACACAAGACTTAACGCGGATTGCGGCGTCAGAGGGCCCAGTTTATCGGGCCATTCAACCAAGCAGATCGCAGTTTCAAACGCGTCGATCAGGCCCAGTTCTTCGACCTCTTCGACCATGCTCAGCCGGTATAGATCGCAATGCCAGACTTCACCGGCCTGCGTGTCATAGGCCTGAATCAGAGTGAATGTGGGTGAGGGCACATCCTCGGGCACCTGCATCAGCGACTGGATCAGGCTGCGGGCGAAATGCGTCTTACCGCTGCCGATGGGCCCTTCAAGCAGCACAATATCGCCGGGGCCGAGGGTGTTGCCCAATCGGGTGGCAAAATCGGCGGTGTCGTCCGGGGATGTCAGGGTAAGGGAAACAGGCGGCATCGTCATGGCGCCACAATGGCCTCGCGCCCGCGCGGCTGCAACCCGGTTCAGGCGCTGATTTGCTGGATTGGAGTTCGGTCCAGCACGGCGGCGTCACAGGCAAAGCGCACAATGGTCGCGCCGTTCTGCATTGGGGTCACCGTGCAATCCAGTTTGGTGCCGTCGCGCATCCCAATCTCAGCCGACCATTCGGCCCGGTTGTCGCGCATTTCAACGAAATCCCGGATCTCGCCCAGAATGGGCGTGGCAACACAACGCTCCTGCCATTTGCGGGTCACATCCATGACCGAGTCGCTGTGGAATCCTGCATCCTCGGCATCGCCCCAAAGCTTTTGATAGGCGTAGTTGGTCAGCGCCAGCGTGCCATCATCCGCAAAGACGGCAATGGCATCTGCCAGCTTGTCCAGAATCGATTGCATCAGGTCCATTTCCGCACGGAACCGGCGGGTCAGGGTGATTTCGGCTGTAATATCTTCGAACAGAAAGGCGACGGCCCCATCGGGGTGTGGACGGCCGCTGACGGAATAGACCGAGCCGGACGGCAGCGACCAGGTTTCCTGATAATTCCCATCCTCTGCCGCCTCGAGCAGATCGTTCATCTGCTTGCGCCAAGACCGGTAATTTTTGGGTTCCGGCATCATATGCTGATCCCGCAGCCGGTCAAAGAAACTGGACAGGCTGGGACGGCAGCTTAGGAAATCCGGGGGCAGGGTGGTCAGGTCGATCAGGGCCGGGTTGAACAGGGCCAGCTGACGGTTGCGGTCAAAGATGGCCAGACCGATGGACAGCTGAGCAAAGGTCTTGGTCATCGTCTGCACGAATTTGCGCTGGGCGGTTTCCGCCTCGACAATCGCGTTGACGTCCATGGCATAGCACAGGCAGCCCTCGTCATGTTCGATCTGGGTCAGGTCGAACCATAACTGACTGTCGCTGCCGACAACATCAATCGGGATGCGGGTTTTCCCGGCAGGTCTTGGGTCACCCTTTTGGGTCGGAAACAGTGGCGCAGTCAGATCCACGTCCTGACCGCGCGCCTTGCGGGCCAGCGCGATATAAGCGGCGTTGCACCACGTAACCCGGTTTTTGTGGCCCCAAAGCCAGACCGGATAGGGGGCCTGATCCATCGCCAGACGGATCGGATCGTTCGGATCGCGCAGTTGGCTTTCGGATGATTTCGCAGGTTCGTGCAATTGCACCCGTACAATTCCGTCGATCCATTCGCACAGAACCTCTCGTTCAACCGTGCAATCGATGGCAGAGACCACCAGATTTCCCTGCTCGCGCACGATATCCGGCGTTTCCGGAAAGTTGGGGAAGTCCCGCTGCAACAAGCGGCGCAGCCCGTCCCAATCTCCCACCTGCTCGAACCCTGCCAGCGCGATATCGGAATGGCTGATCAGCCGGTCCCCGTCGAACAGAAACACCGCGTCAAACAGCGAGGCGTTCGAAAACATCCCATAGCTGTCATCCCGGCGCGCGCGGCGCGGAAGCAGCCATTGAATGGCCAGACAGCACGATACAAGGCTGATTGTGGCCAGGATGATCCAGTCAGCCATAGAAAACCCCATGTCGGAACAAATGCTGGGATCAGACTATGGCTCTGATTGGTTAACGGTTTGTTAATTCAGACCTGGATGTGCTGGTTGCTGCCCGAAGGCACCGGCGTGTCGCCCTTTTGCGCGTCAATCAGCTTGCGCGGCCAGGATACCCGCACAATCGCACCCTTATGGGCGGGATTGTCGGACAGGTGCTGATAGGGGTCCGATCCGTTGGCAAATTCCAGTTCGGCCCCGCTGCGTTCCAGCAGGGTCTTGGCGATGAACAGGCCCAGCCCCATCCCTTCGTATTCCGGGCGGGCGCGCTGATCGGTCTCGGCCCGGCGACGGCGCATGAACGGATCCCCGATCCGCCCAATCAGGTGCGAGGGGTAGCCGCGACCGTCATCCATGATGCTGACGGTGATCTGATCCGTGGTCCAATGCGCCTCGACCCAGACATTGGCGCGCGAGAAATCCACCGCGTTCTGGATCAGGTTGCGCAGGCCATGAATGATCTCGGGTTTGCGCAGGATCGAGGGCTGTTGCACGTCCCCATCCTGTGCCGGGCCTTCGGCGAAGTGAACTATCTTGCCGCGCTCGATATGCGGTTCCGCGGCCTCATGCACCACGGTCGAGATCGGGGCCTGCCGCAGATGCAGGTCATCCTTCCCGGCCCGGCCCATATCGCGCAGGATATCGCGGCAGCGGTCGGCCTGTTCGCGGATCAACGCGGCGTCTTCTTTCAGGTCGGGTCGGTCATCCAGCTCTTCGATCAACTCGGAACTGGTCAGTTTGATCGTGGCCAGAGGCGTCCCTAATTCGTGTGCGGCAGCGGCAACCACACCGCCCAGATCGGTCAGCTTCTGCTCACGCGCCAGGGCCATATGGGTGGCCGACAGCGCCTCGGACATGGATTGCACCTCGGAACTGACGCGGTGCGAATAAGCGCCGATGAACACGATGGCGATCAGGATCGCGGCCCAGTTGCCGAACAGAAGAATATCCGGAATGCGCAGAATCAGCCCGATATCGGTGCGCAGGGGCAGGTGAAATTCGGCCAGCAGGGTGGCCAGAATGATGGCAACGCCACCAACGATCAAAGTGGACCGCGTGCTCATGACATTGGCCGAGATCGTGACGGGCCCCAGCAACAGCAGGGCAAACGGATTGTTCAGACCGCCGGTCAGGTACAGCAGAAACGCCAGTTGCATCAGGTCGAACAGCACCATCAGGAAGTTTTCGAATTCGGTCAGGCGCTTGTTCTGCGGGAACAGGAAAATCGCGGTCAGATTGCCCATGACCGAAACACCGATGGCCAGATAGCACAGCCCAACCTCAAGCTGCACGTGATAGGTTTGCTGGGCCACGGTGATCGCGGTGATCTGCCCCACGATGGCCACCCAGCGCAACAGGATCAGCGTGCGCAGCCGGATCCAGCTGCTGCGCTCCTGGCCGCGCCAAAACGTCTGGTTGGAATCTGCCATCGGTCGATTATGTCCTGTTGCATCGGCTGATCATCTTGATAGGTGTCCCGGCCGAAACGATCAACAACCCCTTGCGCACGGATAATCGCCATGACCCGCCTGTATGCTGTTCTCGCAACCGTTGTTCTGGCTATTGGCCTTGGGGCCATGTGGCTTTTGACGCAAGGGTCGGGCTCGGACGACAAGTTCGCGCAATGCCGGTCCAGTCAGATCGCCGGGGGTACAGCGGCCATTGGCGGGCCGTTCGAGCTGATTAACGGCAAGGGCGAGACGGTAACTGACGCAGATGTGATCACCGAACCGACGCTGGTTTATTTCGGCTATACCTTCTGCCCCGATGTCTGCCCGTTCGATATGTCCCGCAACGCAGAGGCGGTCGATATTCTGGCCGGGCGCGGGTATTCCACGACGCCCCTGTTCATCTCGATCGATCCGGATCGGGACACGCCCGAGGTGGTCGGCGACTATGCCTTCAACCTGGGTGGCAAAACCATCGCGCTGACGGGATCGCCCGAACAGGTCAAGGCCGCCAGTCAGGCCTACAAGACCTATTACAAGGCCCATGACAAAAGCGATGAATACTATCTGGTCGATCATTCGACATTCACCTATCTGGTGACGCCCGAGGATGGGTTTCTGGAGTTCTTCAAGCGCGACGACACCGCCCAGCAGATGGCCGACAAGGTTGGCTGTTTCCTCGATCAAGGCGCGTCCTGACAAGGTTGTTTGACCTTTGTTCCCGCGCTGCTATTACTCTTGTTCAAGCCAACGGCATGACATAGCGGAAAGACCTAAGAATGGCAGACAGTTCTCAGCTTGATATCGGCCCTGACAAATCCCTGCTTCTGGTGGATGATGACGAGCCGTTTCTGAGACGTCTGGCCAAGGCCATGGAAAAGCGCGGGTTCGAGGTTGAAACTGCCGGTTCCGTCGCCGCAGGTCGCGCGATCTCTACCGCCCGTCCGCCCGCCTATGCAGTTGTCGATCTGCGGCTCGAGGATGGCAATGGTCTGGATGTGGTCGAGGTTCTGCGTGAAAAACGCCCCGACAGCCGGGTTGTTGTACTGACCGGCTATGGTGCGATTGCAACCGCCGTGGCGGCTGTGAAGATCGGCGCGACGGATTACCTGTCAAAGCCCGCCGACGCCACCGACATCACCAACGCGCTGCTGGCCAAGGGTGATGAACTGCCCCCGCCGCCGGAAAACCCCATGAGCGCCGACCGCGTGCGGTGGGAGCATATCCAGCGGGTCTATGAGCTGTGCGACCGGAATGTCTCGGAAACCGCACGGCGGCTGAACATGCACCGCCGGACGTTGCAGCGGATTTTGGCGAAGCGTAGCCCTCGGTAAAAAGCAGAGCTTTGACTGGTCTGTTCAAAGGGTAGTCTTTAAGACTACTCGCCAGACTTCGGATAGATGAACCCGTTCACCGGGTACAAACTGCCATACTGACCCGGAAGGCTTTCGACCCGAACCAGCGTCCAGTCGTTGTTTTTGGACACATCCCTCACGCCCATCTTCAACGACACCTTGTTGCGGTGCCAGTTGGCGTGGTTCACGATGACTTCCCGCTCGGTCACAACATCGGACACAACTGCCACGTGGCCCAGCGGCATCCCGCGGGTTGCCCGAAACGACATGACCGAACCGACAACCGGTTCATTGCCCCGCGCGAAACCACTGCGCGCCTTGCCCCACCAGTCCTTGGCGTTGCCGCGAATTTCGATACCGCTGAGGTCGCGCGCATAGGGCACGCACCACACCCTCTGCCCCCGAGACTGCTTTTGCGAGACCTCGCGCAGCGCCATTGACTGACGTTCCGGATCGAGCTGTTCATCGCTTGGACCATGGGCGCAGGCAGAGACCAGACTCAAAAGTCCCACCGCAATTGCGGTTCGGGCTGCGCCGGACAAGCGCGGCCAAGTCGTGTCTGTTTTGCGTGTGCCGGTGCTCAAGAATCTTCACTGTCCATTCGAAGACACGTGAGTTTTAGGGGGATCAGATGTGTTGTGAAAAGAGGTCTGTCAGCTCGTGGCAAGATTTCGCCGGTTCTTTGTTACACAAATAGGACAATAGCCGGGCCAGAAGGGGAAAATAACGAAGTGTTTGACTACCTGATATGGGCACAGCTTGTTCGAGACGGCGCGACGTCTGAGAATGCATGCAGGACATAGTAGTGGAATTTGGCGGCGTGTAGTCGTAGGTGATTATTGTCTCTTGAGCGCGCTTTTTGATCAACTAGTGTTTTATCTCGCTCTCGAGTTTTGCAATAAAATCCTTGCGAGCTATTGGGTTGGAGAACCAGAAAAGCCCCTTTGTTTTGAGCGCGCTGAGTACAAACTCTGTTCTTATTGCCGCCTCACCGCTTCGTAGAGAAAACACGCCCGTCGTCATAAGTCCATCACTACAAGAATCTTGGTGCTCAGAACTCGCGCCGAAGGTCTTTCCGGTTTCGCTTTCGAAGAAGTATCGAAAATCCCTGAACTCTTGAGGTGAAAGAAAATGGCGGATTTTAGTTTCTTCATATCCCCAAGCCAGAGGAGAAATAACAATTCTGTCTGCCGCCTCTGCCTTACACTCCTTGTAACTAAGTCTTCTTAGTTTTTGCCAGACACCGGTTTGGTAAAAGGATTTGATCTCGGTTAATTGCTGTGCATCGAATGTCTTAAGATATGATTTCGCAAAATCGTCAAGCTGCTCGTCGATGGCAACATCTGTGATTTCATTAGGAACAAGGATTTCGAGGCGCTCGGCATCTCTTACTCTTATGTTGTGGTTTCTCAACAGACTATCGAGGTACCTAACATAATACTTTGAAGCATTGGTTCTCATCGTGCGAAGTTCTTCTTCTAGAAACCGTTGGCTAGCGATATATTTCGCATCGTCTTCTGGAGATGCAGATGCCGTAAGTGCAAGGCAGCACAATAAAATCACTGTGAAACACAGCCTATTCATCTCGAAACTTCCTGCTATCTCTCAAGCAACGCGCTATGCCGTGCCACATACGCTTCTCTTACCTCAACCGGCGGTCTTAGCGTGATCGTCAGCCCCTCCATCACCGCCCGATCCGGACGACCGAAGAACTTCGTCGCCTCAGCCTCGGAAAACCCTGCGATCTGGGTGGCCTCCATCCAGGCGCTGATCTTGTCGGCTTTCTTGATCTGTCGCTTTACCGTCTTCGGTACCTCAGCAGGCAACCCGAACCGGATGTGGATGGCTGCTGCCAACCGATCATCCAGCGCACCATAGTCCGGGCCGACGGCGGATTTGACGGGTGAGATCATGTCGCCGATCACATATTCCGGCGCGTCGTGTAACAGGGCAGCAAGTCGCCATTTCGCGGGCGCTTTGGGGGCGATACGGCCAAAAATCTCTTCGACCAGCAGGGAATGTTCGGCCACGGAATAGGCAAAATCGCCGTTTGTCTGCCCGTTCCAACGCGCCACAAAGGCCAGACCATGCGCGATATCTTCGATCTCGATATCCACCGGGGTCGGGTCCAGCAGGTCCAGCCTGCGGCCTGACAGCATCCTCTGCCATGCTCGGGGTTGTGTTGCCATTCTGCCATGCCTTGTGAAGTGGGACACATTAAAATCGTATTTTTCTGCTATGATGTACCTGTCAGGATCACTTGCTGCCAACGTTTTCTTGAGCGTTCGTGCTTTGAAACATCACCACTCGATCCCGACATAAAAACCGAGGGGGGCACACGCTTCTCCCGGTGTGCGCCTCTCACAAATGCAACGCGAAGTGAAAGGAGCAAGTTATGTTCAAGCGTTTATTTGCAATTGCCCTGACTTTTGGCATGGCCGCCACGGCCCCGCCCGCCTTTGCCCGCACCTGTGCAGAGCGCGAGCATGTGATTGCCAAGCTGCAGGACAGTTACTCGGAAGAGCTGGCTTTTGGCGGTTTGCAGAAAACACGCGGCGCGCAGTCGGTCATGGAGGTTTGGACCTCAAAAGAAACGGGCAGTTATACCGTTTTGGTGACCCAGGCGAACGGCATTTCCTGTATTGTCGCCGTTGGCACCGATTTTTTCGAAGCGATCCCGAAAGTCAAAGTTGACGGCACGCCAAGCTGATAAAAGTGGCGTAACACTCCGTTTTCGGACATCCACATTGCCACCTGCCCCAAGGGATGTTAGGGGCAGCCAAGTGTGATTGACCGGAAAAATGGAGCGCCAGATGGCCGGGGACTATATCGTTAAAGACATTTCGCTGGCCGGGTTTGGCCGCAAGGAACTGGATATCGCCGAAACCGAAATGCCGGGGCTGATGTCCTTGCGTGCGGAATATGGCGACAGCAAGCCTTTGTCGGGCGCGCGTATCGTCGGTTCGCTGCACATGACCATCCAGACAGCCGTTCTGATCGAAACGCTGGTGGCGCTGGGCGCGGATGTGCGCTGGGCGTCCTGCAACATCTTCTCGACCCAGGACCATGCGGCGGCAGCGATTGCCGAGGCGGGCATTCCGGTCTTTGCCATCAAAGGCCAGACGCTGGAAGAACATTGGGATTATCTGGACAAATCCTTCCTGTTCGAGGACGGCCCCAACATGATCCTGGACGATGGCGGCGACGCCACGCTGTATATCCTGCTGGGCGCACGCGCCGAAGCGGGTGAGGACATCATCCCCGTTCCCGGTTCGGAAGAGGAAGAGGTGATCAAGAAGCAGATCGCCAAGCGTATGGCGGCAAGCCCCGGCTGGTTCACCAAGATGCGCGACCAGATTCAGGGTGTCTCCGAGGAAACCACCACTGGCGTGAACCGTCTGTACCAGCTGGTGAAAGACGGCCACCTGCCGTTCCCGGCGATCAACGTGAATGACAGCGTCACCAAGTCGAAGTTTGACAACAAATATGGCTGTAAGGAATCGCTGGTCGATGGCATCCGCCGCGCCACCGACACCATGATGGCCGGTAAGGTTGCTGTTGTGTGCGGTTATGGCGACGTGGGCAAAGGCTCGGCTGCCTCGCTGCGTGGCGCGGGTGCTCGTGTGAAAGTGACCGAAGTTGATCCGATCTGCGCGCTGCAGGCTGCGATGGACGGATTTGAGGTCACTCTGCTGGAAGACGAAGTCGGAAGCGCGGATATCTTCATCACCACCACCGGCAACAAGGACGTGATCCGCATCGAGCATATGCGCGCGATGAAGGACATGGCCATCGTCGGTAATATCGGTCACTTCGACAATGAAATTCAGGTGGCCAGCCTGAAGAACCACAAATGGACCAACATCAAGGAACAGGTGGACATGATCGAGATGCCCTCGGGCAATCGCATCATCCTGCTGTCCGAAGGCCGTCTGCTGAACCTCGGCAACGCCACCGGTCACCCGTCTTTCGTGATGTCGGCGTCTTTCACCAACCAGGTTCTGGCCCAGATCGAGCTGTTCACCAAAGGCGACCAGTACGAAAACAAGGTCTACATCCTGCCCAAGCATCTGGATGAGAAAGTCGCGCGCCTGCATCTGGACCGGATCGGTGTGAAACTGACCAAGATGGATAATGAACAAGCGGCCTATATCGGTGTTGCGCCGGAAGGCCCCTATAAGCCCGAGCATTACCGCTACTGATCGCGGATCGGGTATGAGCAAACGCAAAGGACGCCGCCGGATTTCGTATCTGGCGGCGTCTTTCTTTTCGATCATCGTATTTCTATTTCTTGTTGGTTCGGGCGGGTATCTGTTGCTGTCCCATCCGCAATCGCCTGTTCCATCGCATTGGAATCCGATGCGGGATCTGGCCGTGAAAGCCCGGGTCACACCAGTTACCAGATACCAATTGAGCCGGGCGCTGCCGGATGAGGCGCAGTGCCGGGCGGCCCTGTCCGACGCGGGCGCGGCGTTTGAACCGATGGAGGATCTGGTCGTTGATCAGAATTGCGGCATTGCCGGTCGGGGCGCGTTGTCGCAACTGACCTCAGCCAAGGTCGCGCTTGTTGAGACACGCTGCACCACCGCCCTGCGTCTGGCGATGTGGGAACATCACGTGGTCCAGCCGGCCGCGCAGGAGATTCTGGGCACCACAGTCCGGTCCCTGCGCCATCTGGGCAGCTATAACTGCCGCCGCATGCGCACCGCCCAAGGTGAAAACAGCGGGTGGAGCAGCCATGCCACGGCGGATTCGATCGACATCATAGGTGTTACCCTGGCCGACGGACGGGCGCTGAACCTGTTGGACGACTGGACCGAACCCGGCCCCGAGGCCGATTTTCTGCGTCAGATCGGGCGCGGCGCATGTGATTGGTTTCGCGTGGTGCTGGGCCCTGATTTCAACCGCTTGCATGCCGATCATTTTCACCTTCAGGGGCCCGGCTGGGGCTATTGCCGATAGCCGAGCGCGCCGTTTCAGCGTAGGGAGGGCATGAAATCTTCGCGGCCCTGCGGTGTGAAATCCAGAACATTCCACAATGGCCATGCCGCATCCACATGCCGGGGATGCCAATCGCTGGGTTCAAAGAACAGCTCGGAACTCCAGAAATGGTGAATGCCGTCCGAAAGGCGCTGAAAGACATTCAGGATGGGAAGCTGGTCACCCCCGTCGGTCTCGGCCAGATAGTCGCTCTGGTACCGCGTCCCAAGCGCGGAATATAACGGGAGCGCATTCCAACCCATCTTGTCTTTGAGGGACAACAGTTGTTCGGGCGTGTTCTGCGCCACCACCGCAACCGATGCCTTTTGCGCCAGATGATGGATCTGAGAGTTCAACCCATCCAGAAAGGCCGAGCACATCGGGCAAGGGCGTTCCGCATCCGGTCCGTACATCAGCGAATAGATGATCAGCGTATCCTTGTCGCTAAACAGCGACGACATCGGTGCGGCCTCGCCGGTAAGTTCTCGGAACGCGTAATCGTTTGGGATCTTGCCCCCGACAGGCAGAGCACGGCGCAAGGCCGCGACCTCTTCAACCTTTGCTCTCAGGTCCCGCTCGGCGGACAGAAGCGCGTTACGAGCGGATCGATATGCGGTGGTTTCATTGGGTAGGGAAACGGGCATCAGGACCTCCGGGATTCGTAATTAACAAAAAGGTTAAATAAAAAATTCACGAAAATCAATTCGCGGCGTTCCGCAAAGTTCGGCCTAGGGGGAAACCTTGTGATTTTTCCCTTTTGGGAAATCTCATTGCAAGGCTAGTCTCTCGGGCATCGGTGAAAAGTGCCGTGACAACGGATTAAGGAGAATGGGACATGGGCAAACGCGACGATTTGATCGCCAAATACGCTGAAGATCTGAAAGGCAAATGTGGGATGGACCCCGATATGGACCTGCTGACAAAGGTCACCATCGGTTGCGGTCCGGCGATCTATGACGCGGATGCGTCGACAGTGGCGGCCAGCCAGGAAGGTGAACTTGAGACCGTCAAGAACAACTTCCTGATCAAGAAACTGGGCCTGTCCGACGGTCCCGAGCTGATGGAAGCGATCAACAAGGCCATGGAGACCTATGGCATGTCCGAGCGCAACAAATACCGCGCGGTCGTCTATTACATGCTGACCAAGCATTTCGGGAAAGAATCCGTTTACGGTTGATCCCCGGACAATACGATTACGAACGCCCGCCTGTCCCCAAGGCGGGCGTTTTGCATTTGAATTGGATTCTAAGGACTTGCCGTTTGAAACGCGGTCGCGGATCGGGCTATGGTCAATCCAGTGACCAGGACGGTCAGAACCAGATTTTCGATACACGTGTGGTGAGTAGGGAGCACGTGGGGTAGGGAAGGTTCTGCGCCGTGCAGGGCCTTCCCTTTTTTACGTTCAATCCGCTTGGGTTTCGCCCAGAGCACAGATTGTAACCCATTCCGCATCGCTGACAGGCTGCACGGACAGGCGTGAGTTTTTGACCAGCACCATCTCGGCCAACCGCTCATCCGCTTTGATCTGATCCAGCGTCACGGGCTCGGCGAACGGGCGCACCGCCTTGATGTCAACGCATTCCCAGCGTTCGTCATCGGTGGTGCTGTCGGGATGGGCTGCGGCGCAGACCTCGACGATACCGACAATCGCCTTGTCCTTTTGCGAATGATAGAAAAAGCCGCGATCCCCCACGGCCATCTGCCGCATGAAATTGCGTGCCTGATAGTTGCGTACGCCATCCCATTCTTCGCCCACATTACCCTTGGCGACCTGCTGATCCCAGCTCCAGGTCGAGGGTTCGGATTTGAACAGCCAATACGCCATCAGCCGATCACCCTTTTCCAGGGGATCAACTCGACCGACTCGAACAGCCCCGCCAAAGCATAGGGATCGTTTTCAGCCCAGGTTTTGGCCTCGGCCATGTCCTCGACATCCAGAATGACCAGAGATCCGATCATGTCCTCTTGCTCCAACAGTGGCCCGGCTTGCGAGACGACGCCGGTTTCCTCGATATAGGCCAGGTGGGCCGCGCGGTTGTCCAGACGGGTTTGCAGCGCGCCAGCTTTGTCTTTGGCGATCAGGGCGATGAGCATTCTATTCCTCCTTAAGCGGCCGACCCAGCAGGGACTGAATCGCCTGAGCTACACTGTAGGCACCGTCGCTGAGTTCCGCCACCGTTGTGCTGATTGGCATGTCCAGCCCCTCGGCCTTGGCGATCTTGGCCATGGCGCGGGCCGTGGCGACACCTTCGACGGTTGTGGTCTTGTCGAACGGCTGATCCAGACCCAAACACAGGCCAAAACGATAGTTTCGCGACAGTTCAGATGAACAGGTCAGCACCAGATCGCCCAACCCGGACAGCCCCATCAACGTATCCGGTTGCGCCCCGCGCTGGGCGGCAAAGCGCTGCATCTCGGCAAAACCGCGGGTGATCAGGGCAGCCCGTGCGCTGTCTCCCAACCCTGCCCCGATAGCAGCGCCGCAGCCGATGGCCATGACGTTTTTCAACGCGCCGCCCAACTCGGCCCCGGTGGTGTCGGTGGTGCGGTAAAGGCGCAGGTTTGCGGTGGTCAGCCGGGCTTGCAGGTCTTCGCCCGTAGAGGCGTCTGCGCAGGCCAATGTCAGCGCCGTAGGCAGGCCGCGCGCGATGTCATCGGCAAAACTGGGCCCGGTCAGCAGTGCTGGTTGGGCATCCGGGACGGTTTCACGGATCACCGCCACCGGGCCAAGACCAGTGGACAGTTCAATCCCCTTGCAGCAGGCGACCAGGGTTTTGCCCGCCAGTGCCGTTCGGTGCTGGGTCAAGGCCGCGCGCAACTGCTGCATAGGCACCGAGACCAACAGCAAATCCGATTGGCACGCCTGATCGATCTGCGCCGTCACCGTGATCTGGGGCGGCAAAGGCACACCGGGCAGGCGTTGTGCGTTCTCGGACGTGTCCTGCATGGCGCGGGCTTGTGCTGCGTCGCGCGACCACAAGGTGACAGGCCCGTTGCCTGCCAAAGAAATCGCAAGGGCGGTTCCGAATGCACCAGAGCCCAGTACCGCAACGCTCATGCCTTGGCCCCTTTCTTACCGCTGCCCAGCATCGCCGGGCTGGTTTGATCCAAGGGCCAGCGTGGATGTGCGGTCAGGTCCAGACCATCCCGCGCGCCGGTGCGAAAGCGTTCAAGCCCGGCATAGGCGATCATGGCCGCGTTGTCGGTGCACAAGGCCAGCGGCGGGGCGGTGAATGAAACCCCCTGCTCGGCAGATACCGTCTCTAACGCGGCTCGAATGGCGGAATTTGCGGCCACGCCCCCGGCCACTGCGATCACAGGATCGGCAGGGGTTTGTTCCAGATACAGACCAATCGCGCGACGGGTTTTCTCGGCCAGCGTATCCACAACCGCCTGTTGGAACCCGGCGCACAGATCAGCGCGGTCCTGTCGGGTCAGCCCGCCTTTTTCCGCCACGATCTGATCGCGCATCCGCATCAGCGCCGTTTTGAGCCCCGAGAAAGACAGGTCACATCCGGGCCGATCCAACAAGGGGCGCGGGAATCGGAACCGCTTGGGATCGCCCGAGCGCGCCTCGGCCTCGACCGAAGGACCACCGGGCTGCGGCAGGCCCAGCAAACGGGCGGTTTTATCGAATGCCTCACCCGGAGCGTCGTCGATGGTGCCGCCAAGGCGGGTGAAAGCCTCAGGGCCATGGGCGATCAGGTATTGGCAATGACCGCCCGAGACCAGCAGCATCAGATAGGGGAATGATACGCCATCGGTCAGGCGCGGGGTCAGCGCATGCCCGGCCAGGTGATTGACGCCGATCAGCGGCAGTCCGGTCGCGGCGCTGATCCCCTTTGCGCACATCACGCCAGACATGACCCCGCCGATCAGGCCCGGCCCGGCGGTTACGACAATAGCGTCCATGTCGCCCAGACCCAATCCCGCAGCCGTAAGCGCCTGCACCACACAGGTGTCCAGCTTCTCGGCATGGGCCCGCGCCGCGATCTCGGGCACGACGCCGCCATAGGCGCTGTGCAGCTCGGTCTGGCCATGCACGACCGAGGACAGAATCTCGGCCCGCGCGCCCTCTGTCTGGCGCACCACGGCGGCGGCAGTATCGTCGCAGCTGCTTTCCAACCCAAGGACGGTAAGTGTTTGCACCATTGGCACGATCCGTTGCATCATGATTGGCATGCGGGGTATCACCCCGCGCGGATGCAAACAATCCCAAGGCCAAAGGCGCCGATCGTTGTATTTGTTGATGACACGCCCGCGCGCTGCCTCGGAGAGGTTTGTGGCGCAGCTGCCGACCCGCACCAGATCACGGGTGACCGTCATCCATTCCCCCATTCTGGAAATCAAACCGCTGCCGGTGCAGGTTTCAACATCCGACGTGCAGGGGCTTATCTTCTCGTCAGCCAATGCGGTGAACGCGGCGGCATCGATGGGGGTGAGCCGCGATCTGCCCGCTTTTTGTGTGGGTCCGACCACGACCGGCACCGCCAAGGGCGCAGGCTGGGCGGCGCAGATGGTTGGCGGCACCGCCGAGGAACTGGTGGCGGCCCTGCTACAGATCCGGCCGCACAGCCCGCTATTGCATCTGCGCGGCGAACACAGCCGTGGAAACGTGGCCGAGCGTTTGACGGAACTGGGTGTCACAACGCGGGAACAGGCGGTTTACCAGCAACATCTACGACCGCTGAGCGCCGAGGCTTTGGCGGTTTGCAACGCAGATCAACCGATCATCGCGCCGATATTCTCACCCCGGACCGCGCGACAATTTGCCGACATCTGGGCCGGAACCGCGCCCCTTTGGCTGGCCGCGATCAGCCAGGCAACGGCGGAACCCCTTAAATCCTTGGGCTACACGCGCCTGAAGATCGCCAAAGAGCCGACGCCCGTAAAAATGCGCAAAGCCGTTAAAAAGCTTGTGAAACATGCGATGCGGGTTGAGGGCGAGCCGGGTGCAGATTAACTTGAACCAGTCTGTAGTTCTGGTGATTTTAGAATCGATAAGGGGAATGTGACGGTGGCGGGCAAAAAGAAATCCGATCAGGAACCGGTGGAAACCCCGAAATCGGACGACGTAGCCGAAGGCGCAACTGTCGATCCAACTGTCGAATCTGATGACGCGGCTGTTGACCAGAACGACGCCAGCGAAGACCTGACTTCCGAAGCCGAAGCCGAAGCCGAAGCCGAAGCCGAAGCCGAAGCCGAAGCCGAAGCCGAAGCCGAAGCCGAAGCCGAAGCCGAAGCCGAAGCCGAAATTTCGGCGGATACGGCTGAACCCGCGCAGGCACAAGAAAAGCCTGCCGAACCGGCCCCCGAAAAACGCGGCGGTTTTGTTCCGGCGCTGCTGGGCGGCGTGATTGCTGCCGGACTTGGTTTTGTGGCCGGGCAGGGCGGGCTGTTCTCGTCGGGCGGGTCGGACACTGCGCAATCAATTGCCGCGCTGGAATCGAAACTGGCTGATCAATCGGATCAGATCGCGGCCCTGACAAAATCGCTGTCGGATGCGCCGGATGTCTCTGGCCTGTCAGATCAGGTGCAGGCCCTGTCGCAAAAGCTGGATCCGGTTGATGCCGACCTGACCGCGATGAAGTCCAGTGTCGCGGCGCTGAGCGGTCAGATCGCGCCTTTGGCCGATCGATTGACCGAGCTTGAAAAAAACCCGATTGCCGAAAACACCTCGCCCGAGGCGAATGCCGCTTTTGAGGCTGAGTTGAAGAAGCTACAGGACTCGCTGGCCGCACAGCGGGCCGAGGTTGAGAAGATGGTGGCCGATGCCCAGGCGCTTGAGGCCAAAGCCTCGGCCGAAGCACTTGCGGCGACCAATGCCGCGATCCTGTCGCGCCTGCATGGTCAGTTGGATACGGGTGCGCCATATTCTGATCTGGTGACCGAACTGCAAGCAGGCGGTGTGACCGTGCCGGATGCTTTGTCCGGCCCCGCCGACAAGGGGGTCGAGACGCTGCCAGCGCTCCGCGCCTCATTCGCGCCCGCGGCGCGCACGGCATTGGCCGATGCGCGGGATGCGGACAAAGGCACTGGCCTTGTCGCCTTTTTGCAGCGTCAGACAGGGGCGCGGTCGGTGACCCCTCAGGACGGGGATGACCCCGATGCCGTTCTGTCGCGTGCGCAGGCCGCTCTGGCCTCTGGCGATCTGAGCGGCGCACTGTCGGAATTGAAATCTTTGCCCGAAGCGGCGCAGACCGCGATGGCCGAGTGGGAGCAGGCGGCTCAGACCCGTGTCTCTGCCGTAGATGCCGCGAATACGCTCGCGTCCAGCCTGAACTCGAACTGAGGGACCTGCCATGCTGTGGTCATTGTTTAAAATCCTTGTTTTCGTTGCGATTATTGGCCTACTGGCCTTGGGGGCGCAGGCTTTGATGCAAACCAGCGGCGGGGTGCAGATCACTGTTGCGGGTACGGAATACACTTTGGGGCCGCTGCAATCCGTGATCGCGCTGGGTGTGCTGGTCGTTGCGGTTTGGCTGTTCTTCAAACTGCTCAGCCTGCTGATCGCGACGCTGAAATTCCTCAATGGCGACGAAACCGCCCTGTCGCGTTATTTCGACCGCAGCCGGGAAAAGCGTGGTTATGAGGCTTTGGCGGATGGTCTGATGGCACTGGCCTCGGGCGAAGGGCGCACGGCGATGACCAAGGCAAGCAAGGCCGAGAAACTGCTGAACAAGCCTGAACTGACCAACCTGCTGGTGGCGCAGGCGGCCGAGATGACCGGCGACACCAAAAAGGCATCCGAGACCTACAAGAAGCTGGTGACCAACAATGCCACGCGTTTTGTCGGTGTGCGGGGGATCATGAAACAGAAACTGGCTGAAGGCGACGATGAAACCGCGCGCAAGCTGGCGGAAAAGGCGCTGGCGATCAAACCGCGTCACGAGGAAACACAGGACGTTCTGCTGGGCCTGCAAACCAAGGCACAGGATTGGGCCGGCGCACGGTCGACGCTGACCTCGAAGCTGAAGGCCGGGTATCTGCCGCGCGATGTGTTCAAACGGCGCGATGCGGTTCTGGCCCTGTCCGAGGCCAAGGATATTCTGGACGAGGACGCGACAGTTGATCAGCAGGAACGCGCGATTGAGGCCAACCGCCTGTCGCCCGATCTGGTCCCTGCAGCGGCAATGGCCGCACGCGCCTATATCGAAAAGGGCAAACCCAAAGCCGCGACCAAGATCCTGAAGAAAGCGTGGGAGGTGCAGCCGCATCCCGATCTGGCCCATGCCTTTGCCGAAATTGCGCCGGATGAAACACCAGACCAGCGGATCAAGCGCTTTACCGCCCTGACACGGATTCACCCGGAAAACATGGAAACCCGACTGATCCTGGCCGAGCTGAATATCGTGGCCGAAGACTTCCCCGAAGCGCGTCGCGCGCTGGGCGATGTGGTCGAAAAGCAGGCGGATGCGCGTGGGTACACCCTGATGGCCGCGATTGAGCGGGGCGAGGGTGCAACGGATGCGGTGGTGCAGGGCTGGCTGGCCAAGGCGCTGAACGCGCCGCGCGGGCCGCAATGGGTCTGCACCAACTGCCATGACATTCAGCCGGAGTGGGCGCCGGTCTGCCAGAATTGCGGCAGCTTCGACACGCTCAGCTGGCAGACCCCGCAAACGCCCGAGATCGCCAGCGCCACAGGCGTTCACATGCTGCCACTGATCGTCGGCGCGTTGGAAGACAAAACTGACGAGCCAGATGAGATGGAAGCGACCGAGCCCGAGGGTGCAGACGTCATCGAACTGGACGCCGAGCCGGTTGAGGAAAAGGTCGAAAAACAGGCCTGATCCCCGCGATTGCTGGGCAATTGTCCCGGACAGTTCGGTTTGCTAACGTCGCCCTTACGTCGGGGAGGGCGTACTGACCGAAATGCTGGACTACTCGCATAACCCGTGGCTTGTAGCGGCGTCACTGGCCGTGGCGCTGATGGCCGGGTTCACCGGGCTTTACCTGACGCACGGGGCCTCAAAGCTGGATGACCAAAGGCGCAAGTTCGTGGTGGCGCTGGCGGCGGTCATTTTGGGCGGCGGCATCTGGTCGATGCATTTTGTCGCCATGCTGGGCCTGCAACTGCCGATCCTCTTTTACTATGACGCGCTCATTACGCTGATTTCGGCCCTTGTGGCGATCCTGATGGTGGGACTTGCGTTGCTGTTGCTGCATTTCCGGCCTCGAACGATGCAGACCATGGTTTCAGCCGGGGTCATTGTCGGCCTTGGCATCGTGGTGATGCATTATGTCGGCATGGCAGGGATGGAACTGTGCCGCCCGGTCTACACGGTCTGGGACGTGGCGATTTCCACCGTGGCCTCGGTGGTTCTGTCGGTGCTGGCAATCTGGGTGGCCTATGACAACCGGACCCAGCGCAACATCCTGCTGGGGACGGTGTGTTTCGGTCTGGCCGTCTTCACGATGCATTTCGTGGCGGCGGGGTTGACCGATTTCATCGCCAGCGACAATGCAGGCAGGGCCGGGCCTGCACTGAACAATCAGGTGCTGGCGATGGGGGTCACGGTTTCGGTGTTTCTGATCTGCGGGGCCTTTCTGCTGACCGGGATCACCTTCATTGGACCGCAGCCAGAAATCGCACCGTCAGCGTCAGAACCCACGCAAGATCCTCAACCTACCGCCTTGCGCGCCGGTGTTCCGTTCGAGCGTGAAGGGCAGACCTTCTTTACCGAACCTGCCAGCGTGGCCGCGATCCGGGCCGAGGGGCATTACACCGTGCTCTACATGGGGGCCGAGAAACTGTTTTGCCCCTGGTCGATCACCGAGGCTGAATCGCGCCTGAAACCCGATGGCTTCTTGCGCGCGCATCGCAGCTATCTGGTGAACCCCAAACATGTCTCAAGCTTTGAGCGGCACAAAGACAATGGCACCTGCTACTTCGACGGGGTCGATGCGCTGAGCAAGGTGCCGGTCAGCCGATCCCGCCTGACGGCGATCCGCGACGCGCTGGGCCTTTGATCGCAACTCGTGCAGCCTATTCGCAACTCGTGAAACAAGCCGCGCGCCCCGTTTCACGTGACTGGCGGCACTAGCGCCCTCTCCTCTTTTCTTTCCTCAGGTCCCCCACGGCATACCGCTTGGACCCAGGGAGGAAAAACATGATACCAGCCGGTTTTGAGTATCACCGGCCAGGCGACATCGCCTCGGCCATCGGCATATTGCAGGAACACGGAGATGAGGCGCGTGTGATCGCGGGCGGGCACAGCCTGATCCCGATGATGAAACTGCGCATGGCCGAAATGGGTCATCTGGTCGACCTTCAGGCCATTGACGAGCTCAAGGGTATTGAGGTCGGCGCCGAGACCGTGACCCTTGGCGCGATGGTCACGCAGCATGAGTTGATCACCCATGACGGGCTGGCCGCAGCCATTCCGCTGATCCGCGAAGCGGCGCTGCAGATCGCTGACCCTCAGGTGCGTTACATGGGGACTGTTGGCGGCAACGTGGCCAATGGCGATCCGGGCAATGACATGCCGGGGCTGATGCAGTGTTTGAACGCGACATTCGATCTGTCCGGCCCCGATGGTGCCCGCAGCGTCGCTGCGCGGGAGTTCTACGAGGCCGCGTATTTCACCGCGCGTGAAGACGAAGAAATCCTGACCCGCATCTCGATCCCGGTGCCGGGTGCAGGCGTTGGTCAGGCTTATGAAAAGCAAAAGCGCAAGATCGGCGATTACGCGACGGCTGCTGCTGCGGTGATGGTGGGCAACGGAACGGCTTCGGTTGCGATGACCAATCTGGCTGACACGCCGGTCTGGTCCGAGGCCGCGAGCGCCGCTCTGGCAGGCGGCGATGTTGAGGGCTGCGTGGCGGCGATGCTCGACGCGATCGACCCGGTGGCCGACAACCGCGGCCCTGTCGAATTCAAGAAACACGTGGCCGCCGTGATGCTGCGCCGCGCCATCGACCGTGCGCAACGCCGCGCGGGGTGAGGAGGGGAACACATGTCGAAAATGCACGTCAAACTCACCGTGAACGGCAAACAGGTCGAAGGTCTGGCCGAGCCGCGCACGTTGCTCATTCACTTCCTGCGGGAAGATCTGAAAATCACCGGCCCTCATATCGGTTGCGAAACAAGCCATTGCGGAGCCTGCACCGTCGATATCGATGGGAAATCCGTCAAATCCTGCACCACCTTTGTGGCACAGGTGAACGGGGCCGATATCACCACGGTCGAGGGGCTGACCAATGACGATGGTAGCCTTGGGGTGTTGCAAGAGATGTTCCGCGAACATCACGGGCTACAATGCGGCTTCTGCACGCCGGGGATGATCACCCGCGCGCATCGCTTGCTGCAGGAAAACCCGAACCCGACCGAGGATGAAATTCGCTTTGGTATGGCGGGGAACCTGTGCCGCTGCACTGGATACCAGAATATCGTCAAGGCGATCTCGGCCTCGGCTGATTTGCTCAATGCGCAAAAGCCCTCAAGTAGCGAAGCGATAGGGCAAACCAAAGTGGAGGCTGCGGAATGACCGACCAGACCCTGACCCCCGAAGAACGCGCCGCCAACCTCAAAGGCATGGGCTGCGCCCGAAAGCGCGTCGAGGATGTGCGGTTCACCCAAGGCAAAGGCAATTATGTCGATGACATCAAGTTGGACGGGATGCTGTTCGGCGACTTTGTACGCTCGCCCTACGCCCATGCCCGTGTCGTCAGTGTGAACAAAGAGGCGGCTTTGGCCGTGCCCGGCGTTGTCGCGGTTTTGACTGCCGAAGATCTGGCGCCGCTGGGTCTGCATTGGATGCCGACGCTGGCTGGCGACAAGCAGATGGTGCTGGCCGATGGCAAGGTTCTGTTCCAGGGCCAGGAGGTTGCCTATGTCGTCGCCGAAGACCGCTATATCGCGGCGGACGCGGTGGAACTGGTCGAGGTCGAATATGAAGAGCTGCCTGTTATCACTGACCCGTTCGAGTCGTTGAAATCCGACGTCGTCCTGCGTGAGGACCTTGAAGGTCAAACCGAAGGCGCGCACGGCCCACGCAAACATCACAACCATATCTTCACCTGGGAACAGGGTGACAAGGACGCGACCGAGGCTGTTCTGGATGAGGCTGACGTAGTGGCCGAAGAAATGGTCTATTACCACCGCACCCACCCCTGCCCGCTGGAAACCTGCGGCTGTGTGGCGTCGATGGACAAGGTGACGGGCAAGCTGACGCTTTATGGCACGTTTCAGGCCCCGCACGCGATCCGCACGGTTGTGTCGCTGATCTCGGGTCTGGCCGAGCACAACATCCGGGTGATCAGCCCCGATATTGGCGGCGGGTTTGGCAACAAGGTGGGGGCCTATGCGGGCTATGTCTGCTCGGTTGTCGCCTCGATTGTCACCGGCAAGCCGGTGAAATGGGTGGAAGACCGGATGGAGAACCTGATGTCCACCGCCTTTGCCCGCGACTACTGGATGCAGGGCAAGATCGCGGCTACCAAGGAAGGCAAGATCACCGGGCTCTGGTGTCATACCACGGCGGACCATGGCGGCTTTGACGCCTGTGCGGACCCGACCAAGTTCCCGGCGGGGTTCATGAACATCTGCACCGGGTCTTATGACATTCCAACCGCCTATCTGGCCGTTGATGGTGTGTATACCAACAAGGCGCCGGGCGGGGTGGCCTATCGCTGTTCCTTCCGGGTGACCGAGGCTGCCTATTTCATCGAGCGGATGATCGAGGTTCTGGCCATCAAGCTGAACATGGACGCGGCCGAACTGCGCCGGATCAACTTTATCAGGGCGGATCAGTTTCCGTATCAGTCGGCGCTGGGCTGGGAATATGACTCGGGTGATTATCACACAGCCTGGGACAAGGCGCTGAAAGCGGTGGATTATGAGGGTCTGCGGGAGGAACAGGCGCAGCGGATCGAAGACTTCAAGGCTGGCAAAACCCGCAAACTGCTGGGGATCGGCCTGACGCATTTCACTGAAATCGTCGGGGCCGGGCCGGTGAAGAACTGCGATATCCTTGGGATGGGCATGTTCGATTCATGTGAAATCCGCATCCACCCGACCGGCTCGGCCATCGCGCGTATCGGTGCGATCAGTCAGGGGCAGGGCCATGCCACGACTTTTGCCCAGATCATCGCCAGCGAGATCGGCCTGCCCGCCGATGATATCACGCTGGAGGAAGGCGACACCGACACTGCGCCTTACGGGCTGGGGACTTATGGCTCACGCTCGACCCCTGTGGCGGGCGCGGCCACGGCGATTGCGTCGCGCAAGATCCGTGCCAAGGCACAAATGATCGCGGCCTATCTGCTTGAGGTTCATGACGATGATCTGGAATGGGACGTGGACCGGTTCACCGTCAAAGGCGCGCCCGAGCGGTTCAAGACCATGAAAGAGATCGCCTTCGCCGCCTATAATCAGGCCATTCCGGGGCTGGAGCCCGGTCTGGAAGCGGTCAGCTATTATGATCCGCCGAACATGACCTACCCGTTCGGGGCCTATGTCTGCGTCATGGAGATCGACGTGGATACCGGAGAATGGGAGGTCCGGCAGTTCTATGCGCTGGATGATTGCGGGACCCGGATCAATCCGATGATCATCGAAGGTCAGGTCCATGGCGGCGTGACCGAGGCGCTGGCCATCGCGATGGGGCAGGAGATCGCCTATGATGAGATGGGCAATGTGAAGACCGGTACGCTGATGGATTTCTTCCTGCCCACTGCGTGGGAGACGCCGAACTACACCACTGATCACACGGTGACGCCCTCACCGCATCATCCGATTGGTGCCAAGGGTGTCGGGGAAAGCCCGAATGTGGGGGGCGTGCCTGCGTTCTCGAATGCGGTGCATGATGCGTTCCGACCTTTCGGGTTGGTGCAGAGCCATATGCCGCATGATCACTGGCGGATCTGGAAAATCGCCAATGGGTTGGGGATGCACGGGTAATCGGTTTCCAATCGGCTGTTGCTGGTCCGACCGAGCGGAGGGGGCGCTGCCCCCTCCGCACCTCCCC